>CAZXAQ010000043.1:0-32814 GCA_964638635.1 uncultured Flavobacteriaceae bacterium | reverse complement strand
TCTTAAGCCCGGTGAAAAGTTCGTTGTGAACGGCGCGGTGCTGATCAACGGCGACAAGCCCGCGAGCTTCATCGTCGAAAACCAAGTCACCGTGCTGCGCGATCGCGACATGCTGCCGGCGGTGGATGCCACGACGCCCGCGAAGCGGATCTACTACGCGGTTTTGATGCTCTATCAGGGCAGCGACGATGCTGCGCGCCACTACGACGCCTTCGTGAGCGAGATGTCGGCGTTCATGCGCGACGTTCACGACAGCGAGACGTTGAACCTGTGCGTGTCGATCTCGCGCGACGTGTTGCAGGGCCATACTCACAAGGCACTGATCAAGTGCCACACACTCTTCGACTCCGAACAGCCGGCGGAAAACGCAGCCTAAAAAAGCGGAACCAAAAGCTGCCGGTTGTTCGTATCGGTCGGGCGCACAAGAAAAACAACAATAGCGCATCGACCGGCTTCGGCACGGTGGGGGTAGTCGAGGGGCGGGGCCGGCAGCGTTTTTGCCGGCCCCGTTTTTTCTACAAAGCTTGTCATCCCGGCCAAGCGAAGCGCGAGCTGGGACCCAGGAGAACATCGCGAGCGCTTCAGCTTCGCTATTGATGTGCTGATGCGATTCTCCTGGGTCCCGGCTCGCAAGCTGCGCCGCGCCGCTTCGCAGCGGGCTGCGCTAGCGTCCGGGATGACAGCGCGTTGGTGTTGAGCGCCGAGGTGCCCGCTTACTCTTCCAAATCTTCGTGCAGCGTTTGGCTGGCGCGCCAGTAGCAATAGGCGGCGAGCAGTTGCGGGATCACCATCGCGGCGAGGCCGTATTGCAAGCTGTGTTGGCCGACCTGCGGGGCTAGGTTGTCGCTGATCGCGCCGACGAGAACGGGGCCAACGCCCAGACCCACCAATGTGCCGACCACGCCCGCTGTTGCCGCGGCGCGGGCGCGCGTGTCGTTCGGTGCGAGGCGCTGTAGCGCAGCGGCGGCCGGCGCCAGCGTGATCGTGCGGAAGAACGCTTCGCCGGACGATGCCGCGAACAGCCACACAATCGTGGGTGCGAAGGCCGCCGTTACGGTGCAAGGACTTGCGAGAAAAAGACCGAGCGCGGGCAGCAGCAAGAGCCAGCGCGCGTTGCGTGTCGACAGATAGTCCGACATGCGCCCGCCGAGCCAGGTGCCGCCGAGGCTGACGACCGCGCCGAGTGTGCCGACCACGGCGCCGGCTTCGCCCGGCGTCCAGTGGAAGAAGCGCACCACATAAGTCGTGCCCCAAACGAGGCTGCCGTAGATGGCGATCGAGACGAAGGCGGTGCCCAAGATGAAGTAGCGAAACGCGGGCTTGGCCGCGAGCGTGCCGTAACCGCGCGGCACGGCGATTGCGGCGGCGTGGATCGTCACTGGGATCACGCCGCGCTTGCGCTTCGGCTCGGGCAAGGTGATGGCCGCGATGAAGGCGGCGAGCAGGCTGACGCCTCCCAAAACGTAGAACGCAGCGCGCCAGCCGAAGGCGTCGTTCAGCGCGCCGCCCAACGTTCCGGCCGCAATCAAGCCTGCGGGTCCACCCATCACGTAGATCGCGAGCGCACGGCCGCGGCGCTCCGGCGGCACATAGTCGGCGATCAGCGATTGGGCGCACGGATTGCAGCCCGCTTCGCCGACTGCGAGACCGATGCGGGCCGCTGCAAGATGCATGTAAGCGGTGCCGGCACCGACGACGCCGGTGCAGAGTGCCCAAAACGTGGCGCATACGGTCAAGATGCCGGTGCGGCTGATGCGGTCGGCTGCCCATGATACCGGGAGCGAGGCGAGCGAGAAGATGACCGCGAACACGGTGCCGGTGAGCAGGCCCAGGTCGGTGTCGGAGAGGTTGAAGTCGTGCTTGATCGGTTCGGCGACGACGGCCAGCAGTTGGCGATCCATCATGCTGAGGCCGATCAGGATCGCTAAGATGACGACGTAAGTCGTCGCGCGCGCCTGCGGCAGCGGTTCGTTGTCGTCGTGCATGAAGCCCCCAAGACCGCCGTTAGTTAGAGGCATGGCGGGGTCGATGGCAACCCTGACGCCAGCGCATTCGCCTGGAGGGTGTGCTTGTCTATGCGGCTGCGTGGGCTTTGGCGCGTTCCAGAAGCTCGGCGTAGGCGATGACCTCGGCGCTTGGAACGTGAACTTCGGCTTCGCGTCGGATTTCGTGTTCGAGGCTGCGCGAGAGGACGACGACGATGTCGGGTTTCAGGCGGGCGAGCATCTCCGGCGGCGATAAGGGGACGCCGTGGACTTCGCCGGTGTAGCGGATCAGGTTCTTGTCGACGACGGCGGCGAGCGATTGCGGTTTCAGGCCGCCGTTTTCGATCAGGTTGCCGAGCAGGCGGCCGGCGCCCCAGACGGCGACCTTGCGCGGGGCCATGGCGTCGATCGCGCGGGCGACGCCAGCGAGCGCGGTCACGTTCTTCAGACGCGCGGCTTGATAGGTCGAGATCAGCGCGGCGGCGGCTTCGACTTCTTGCGGGTCGGCGGGAACGGCGAGGCGCGGCTCGTCGCCTTTCACCGCGACGATGGTCAGGTTCGCCGTGTCGCGCGTGTCGGCGATCGCGACGGCGCGCAGCCCGCAGACGCCGAGCATGCGGATCAGCGTGCGGCGCGAGAAGTGATAAAGGTGCTTGTCGACGAAGAACTCGTCGACGATGTCGGCGGCGGCAATGCGGGCGACGTTCGGGACTTCCAGCAAAAGATAGCCGCCGGGCGCGAGCGCCGCGCGGTGGGCTAGCAGCGCTTCGCGCGCGCTCTTTAGGCGTTCGAGCGTGTGGCAGGAATAGATGAGATCGAAGCCTTCATCTTCGAGCCGTGTGTCTTCGAAGCGCGCGTTGAGCCAGGTGAATCCTGGTCTGTGGGCCCACGGCGCGACGAGGCGTTCATTCGGTTCGATACCGATGATCGTGGCCTTGGGACAGGCCGCCTTCAGTTCCAGCGCGAAGGCGCCGCGATGCGCGCCGACGTCAAGCACGCGGAGCGGCGCTCCCTTCTTCAGGAACGGACGCAGCGTCGCGAGGTTCGCCTCGGCCCGGAAACCTTTCGCGTGGCGCAGATGGCTGCGGCGTTGCACGGCGGCGGCGACGGTGCGCGGCGCGCTTTGCAGGAGGCCGCAATGCGAGCAGAGCCACACTTGTCTGCGTGCGGCTTGTTCCGGTGCGTACACGTGCTCAAGCGCGGTGCCGCGGCAGAGGTCGCAAGTCAAAGGCATGGGCGTCGTCCACGCTGTCGTTGGAACGAGCGTGAGCGCGCCTAGTTAAAGGTCGGTTAGGGCGCGATGCGTGCGCGTGCGCTGTGACTAATATGCGACGCGGTATTCGGCGCGGCGGTGATAGCCCAGCATCTCCATGACGTCGCCGGCGATCATATTGAACTGCTGCGTTTGCTCACTGGTGAGCGGATAGTCTTCCGGCCGCGTGACGTTGTGCGGGCGGTTGAGCAGGCCCATGATCCGGTCGTCCCAGGGGAGCCCTAAGAAGTTCAGCAGCCCTTGGCGCGCGTCGGCGCGGGTGGCGAGGTCTTCCAGGCGCACCGTGTGGCGGCGCGTTTCGGGGATCATGTCGAGGTCGTGGACGATCGTGCGGTTGACCTCGCCCCAGTGGAACGCGATGCGCTGGAACTGGTTGTAGGTCAGGAACTCGTGCTCCTGCGCGTGGCCGCGCGGCGGCAAGGGCCACCAGTATTTCTTTTCCGGCGGCGGTGCGGGGAGTTCGCCCTTCGCATCGTAATAGCGTTGCATGATCGCGGTCGAGTGATCGTCGTAGCACTCAGCGCCATGCTTGTGCAGGTAGGAGCTTGCGACCTTGCGGCCGTCGCGCACGAGATGAATGTAGTGCGCGTTCGGAAACAAGCGATCGAGCGCGGGGATCAACCAAGATAGTTTGCTGGACGAGTCGCCCCAGAGCGGCGCGTCGCTATAGTAGACGGCGGCGGCGTGCGTGGCGCGCAGCGTGTGCAGCGCTTCGCCCAAGCCCACCATTCCCATGTAGTGCTTCACCGCAACGGGTTGGATGTGATGCAGCATGTACTCGTGATGCATCTCGACTTGCGGGAAACAGGAGAACAAACGCTCCATCATCGCCGTTCCGGAGCGGCCCGATGAGACGACGAAAAACGGTTTGGTTTCGGCGCTCATCGTTTTCGTTTGTCTCGCGAGTTGCGTGCGTGGGCGGAGCGCACTTTATGAAGTTGGTAACGGTTGGGCCTTTAGAATTGGTTAACGCGTTTTTACTCTTCTGAGAGGCTCGCCGCCCATGCCGAAGAAGCCGCACATCGCCGCCGTCGTGCAGGCGCGGATGAAGTCGACGCGACTGCCCGGCAAGGTGCTGGCGCCGATCGTTGGCGAGCCGTTGCTGTGGCACATTCTGCATCGGCTGAAGAAGTCGGAGCTGATCGAGACGATCTGCGTCGCGACGACGCGCGATCCGGCAGACAACGCGCTTGCGGCTTACGCGGCCGCCCAAGGCGCGAGGGTCGTGCGTGGTCCGGAAGACGACGTGCTGGGGCGGATGGCGCTGGCGTCGTACACGATCGATCCCGACGTGATCGTCAGGGTGAATGCGGACGCGCCATTGGTGGACGCGGCGTATGTCGATTACTTGATTCGCGAATTGCTGAGGCATCAAGCGGATTTCGTGACGCTGAAACCCGGTCTTTGTGCGATCCACGACGGCGCGGAAGTGATGTCGCGCTGGGCGCTCGACAAGCTCGTCGTCAAGGCGCACGAGGATCCGGTCGCGCGCGAGCATGTGACGGCGTACTTCAAACTGCACCCGGAATTCGTCAACGTGGCGTCGATCGACTTGCCGGAGAAGTGGCGCTTCGACGGCGCCAGGCTTTCGATCGACACACCGGCCGACGTGACGTTCATCGAGGCGGTCTACGCGCGGCTCCATGCACAAGCGGGCGAGGCGACGCTGACCGACTTGGTCGCGCTGCTCCATCGCGAGCCGGCACTGCTTGGTCTGAACGCGCCGGCGCAGCTGCGGGTGCAGACGGGCGGAACGGTTATCATGCGCTGCGACGGCAGTCGCGCGGATCTCGGCCGGGTGCGGCGCTGCTTGAGCATCGCGCGGGCGCTCAGCGATCGCGAAGGGTTTGCGGTGCGCTTTGCGGTGCGCGGCGACGAGGTTGCGCTCGGTGCCGTCAGTGAGGCGGGATTTGCCGCCGATGCGATGCCTGCCGAGACGGGCGAGATCGACTGGTTGCTTGCGCTCGCCGAGACGCACAAACCGGTTGCGATGATGCTCGACGTTGCGAGCGACTTGTCGGCGACCTCCGTGATGCGCTTGCGCGGGGCCGATGTGCTGGTTGGCGTCGTCGACGATGCGACGCCGCGGCGGCTTGCGGCCGACGTGTCGTTCTACGCCCCTCTGCCGCATGTGTTCGCGCTCAATTGGGAGGGCGCGGAGGCGGAGCCGCATGTCGGGTGGGAGTGGGTGGCGCTCGGTCAAGAGGTTGTCCCGCCGTTGGCGCACCGCGAAGGGCGGGCGCATGTTGTCGTTTCGGCCGGTGCGTTGACGCTGGACGCGGTGCGCGCGCTTGCGAGCGTTTCGACGGCGTTCAACACGACCGTCGTGCTCGGCCTCGATGCGCCGCGGGATCTTGAGACGAAGATCATGCGGATCGCGCCTGCCGCCGCCATCGTGCACAGCGCGAACGAATTGCCGAAGCTGATGGGCGAGGCGGATTTGGCGCTGACCGGCACGGGGTCCGCGGCTTATGAGTTGGCGGCGCTTGGTGTCCCCACGATTTATTTGTGCGGCACCGACGACGACGCGTTGCGGGCCTCGGCGTTTGAGCGCGCGGGCATGGGTTATGCTCTGCATACGCCGGACGAGGCGAAGATCGGAGCGGTGGTGAACGACCTTCTGGCCGATGCGCCACAACGGCGCGCGATGAGTGCTGCGGGGCGCATGAATGTCGACGGGCGCGGGGCGATGCGGATCGCGCACCGGCTGAAGCAGATGATCGACGAGCGGGCGGAGGCGCTTTCCGTGTCCGATATCGTGGTGGAGCGGCGCGCGTTAGCGGTTCGTTAAGCTTCCAGTCCCTGGCGTATACACCAGGCCTTAAGCGTCGCGGGCGCAGAGTCGACCCAACAACGCGCGCACGATGACGCGTGGGATGGGGTCGAACATGGATACGCTGAAGTCGCTCTTGGTCGCCGTTTCCGACATGCGGACGCAAGCCGCCTATATGCGCGACGTCGCCGACGAGTTGGCGTTGAATCTGATGAACCTGCAGCGCGAGCAGGGCTACGACGCGCCGATCGCGCTGTTCGACGACGAACTTGGTTACGATTTTCGCGAGGTCTATATGCCGAGCCATCCGGCCGCGAACGAGCGCGGCTATGTGCGTGCGGAAGACTTCGCGGCGTCCGCTCCGGCCGAACCCAACGAGACGCAAATCGCCTACGAAGCGCAACTCGATGCGGTGAAAGAAGCGTTGGAAGCGGAGCTTTCGCCGGTAGCCGACGCGACGGCGGATGCCACCGACGAAGAACTGGTCGCGCTCTACGCGTGAGGCGATTTGCGCTTGAGCGTCGCCGGAAGATGACACTGGCGGTTGTCCGGTCGGAAGCAGCATAAGTTCAATTTCCTCAATATGTTGTCGCCTGCTCCGAAGACGATTGCTGAGTCTTGCTCGGTAAGCAGTTGATCTCGGCTGTCCCCAACGGTGCGGTCATTATCCCCTCATCAACGTTCGCGGGGGCCTCGAATCAGGCAAAATGCGCTGACTGATTTGCGCCGCCGGAAGTGCGTCCGGCGGCGAAGAACGCATCGGCGGGGGACACATGGACCGAGGGCAGGGAATCCGCCTTGTTGGGCGGCGGCTCGGCGGCATTGCGCGACGTGACTTCATCACCGGTTTGAACGCGCGAGTTTGAGCGTTGTCCATGAAGCCAGCGATTGAGCCCTCTCCCGAAACGCCCGCCGACACGCCGGCCGCGCATCCGCTGTGGACGCTGAGCGGGCGGCTCACGAGCGCGCAGTGGGCGCTGGCGTTGTTCGGGCTCGCGTGTCTGGCGGGCATTGCGGTCATCCTGTTTCCGGAAGCGGCGGGGCTCGGCGGTCTCGCGTTCCTTGTCGGCCTGACGCTTTGCGGCGCAGGGTTGATGTTTGCGATTTCGTCCGGGCGGCTCGTGCCGCCGGAAGCGCCGGCGCGTCTGTTCGGCGCGGCACTCGATACCGATCAGCGCGCCTGTTCGATCACCGCGCCCGACGGGTCGATCGCGTATGCGAATCCGGCTTGGCGCAAGACGTTTGGGCATAGCGCTTCGGGCGGCGATGTGTTGCCGGTCGCCGGCTTCTCCGGCGATCATGAGACCGCGCAACGGCTCTATCGGTTGGTGCGCGCGGCGAGCTTGAAAGAGACGCACGAAGAGGAGCTCAAGCTCAAGAATGTGGCCGGCAAATGGGTGCATGTCGCCGTCGCGCCGATCTCGGGTGCGGGGCACACGGTTTGGCGCATCACCGACTCGTCGCCGCGCCGGCCTGTGTTGCAGAGCGTCGACGCGCAGAAGCAGTCCGTGGTGGTGCAGCTTCGGCCGTTGGAGCAACAACTGTTGCCTGGCAGCGACGTTCGCATTCCCCGTTTCATCCAAGATGCGCCCGTGGGCGTCGCCCTTGTCGGCGAGGATGGCGTCATCGCGGAGTGGAACGCCGCGTTTGCCAGCCTGATCGGCAGCGAAGCGAAGAAGCTGAAAGACAAGTTGGTGTTCGATCTTCTGCGCGATCAGACGGCGCAAGAGACGCGGGCGCGGCTGACGTCGCTTGCCGTCGGCGAAGTTTCGCGTGCGCCGGTCGATGTGCGCTTCAAAGCGGGCAACGAACGCACGGCGCAGCTGTTTGCGAGCCGTTTGAACAACGAGGGCGGCGGGCCGGCTTACGCGGTCTACCTCATCGACACGACCGGGCAGACGGCGCTGGAGACGCAGTTCGCGCAGTCGCAGAAGATGCAGGCCGTGGGTCAGCTTGCGGGCGGCATCGCGCACGACTTCAACAACCTGCTCACCGTCATCAACGGCTATGCGGAATTGCTGTTGCAGCGGCATCAGCCGGGCGATCCGTCGTTCGCCGACCTGAACGACATTCGCAACACGGGTTTGCGTGCGGCGTCGCTGGTGCGGCAGTTGCTGGCGTTCTCGCGGCGGCAGACGCTTGAGCCCGAGGTGGTCAACCTGACGGATCTCGTTGCCGATTGGTCGGTGACGTTGCGCCGCCTGATCGGCGACCGGGTGAAGCTCAAGGTCGAGCACGGGCGTGACCTCTGGCCGGTGTTCGCCGATCCGACCCAGGTGGGCAACGCGCTGATGAACCTCTCCGTCAACGCGCGCGATGCGATGCCGAACGGCGGCACGTTGACCATCCGCAGCGCGAACGTTGCGATCGGCGAGACGATGTCGTTCGGTCAGGTGTTGATGCCGTCGGGCGACTACGTGACGCTGGAGGTCGAGGACACCGGCCTCGGCATTGCGAAGGAGCACCTCGGCAAGATCTTCGAACCGTTCTTCACGACGAAGGAGAAGGGACACGGCACGGGGCTCGGCCTCGCCTCGGTGTACGGGATCGTGAAGCAGACCGGCGGCTACATTTTCCCCGAGTCCGAAGTCGGCAAAGGCACGACCTTCCGCATCTATCTGCCGCGCCATGTTCCCGCCGCGGCCGCTGCGCCGGAGCCCGAGAAGGCGCCGGCCGCGCGCGATCTCACCGGCGTCGGCACGATCCTGCTGGTCGAGGACGAAGATGCGGTGCGCGATTTCGCGGTGCGTGCGCTCACCATGCGCGGGTACAAAGTGCTCGACGCGTGCGGCGGCGAGGAAGCGCTGGAGCTCGTGAGCGAGCACGACGGGCCGATCGACCTTCTGATCTCCGATGTGGTGATGCCGGGGATGGAGGGGCCGGAACTCGTGAATGAGATGCGCAAGCGAATGCCGGAATTGCGTGTGATCTTCATCTCCGGCTACGCGGAGGAATCGTTCCGCAACGCGCCCGACCGGCCGGAGGATTGCCTGTTCCTGCCGAAGCCGTTCAGCCTGAAGCAGCTGACGAGCAAGGTGAAAGAGGTGCTGGGCGAAGTGTGAGTTCGCGTTTACGCGCATGTCTATTTCCCGTCTTCGGCGGCAAATCACCAATTCGAGGACACGCACAAACCGCTGCAACGGCGGCGGTTCAGGGCCTGTCCTTCGGCCTCAGCACTGGCTTCCTCCGGCCGAGCGCGCGCCCGAAATCGCGGCGGTGGGGGATACCGGGGCCAAAATTTGAGCGAACAACCCCATGTACCCGAGAGTTAGGCGGAGAAGACGCCGCGATCCGGGGCCGCTTAGCGCCGCTGCGAGCGCGACTTCGTGTGCGCGCCAATGCTGCTGCGCGGTAGAACGCGTGGCTCTCGGCGTTGAAAACACCTTCTGGCGGTTGCCGTGCCGCTTGAGGGCTAAGAACATAACATGAACAAATGTCGCAGTCAAGTTCCGACTGTCTCGACGGGGGATAGATTTTGGGGGCGAGTTTGTGGCGCGTCCCGGTGCGGGGGAATTCGGTGACATGATACCTATTCCCCGATTGCCGACGCTCTGGAACGCTTGTGGCTAAAGAGCCGGCTGGAAGCCGGTGCTCCCAGGATTCTACGTCAACTGATACGCCACCTTGCCGTCCTTCACCGCGATCAGGCCGCGCTCCTTCAGGGCTTCGACGATGGCGTCGACTGCTGCGTCGGTCATGGCGATGCCGCGGAAGTGGGATTTGATCGTGCTGGTCAGCGCTTTCAGCGTCGAGGGCCGTGCGCGGGCGCGCTTGCGCAGGTTGTCCACGATTTCGTCGACTTGGGACGATGTCGCCGGCGGGGTCTTCGCCGTGGTTTTCGGCGCGGGTTTCGGCCTTGCGGCCTGTCGCGGTGCGGGCGTCGCTTTCGGCGCCGCGGCGCGCGCGTGCGGGATATCGGCGAACGCGCTCCAGCGGTGGCAATGAATCTTCTTGCCCTTCAGATGATCGATCAGCGGGTCGTAGTCCGTGTCTTTCGAGACGATGTGAAAGACCGCGCCCGGCTCCTCAACCGACAGCCGGCCGATGTAATAGGCGATGTGCAGATCGAGCGCGTTGCGCCCGCTGCCCTCGACCTGAATGTACTCGACGGCGTTGCCCATCGGCTGCAGCGCGCTCGCCAATCCCAACGCCACCCGCGACTGTTTCGCGCCGACGAATACTTTGATCTTGAACGCGCCCGTGTCGAGCGCGCCGATCTTGTCGGGCTGCACGTTTTCGAAATCGATGAGGATGTAGGCGGGTTTCACGGGGTGTCCTTTGGGGTGGCGCGATCCAGTTCGTCGATGATCACTTGGCCGCCTGGTGCGGCTAGAACTTAAATGGGGCCGCCATCTCAGCGTCGTTCAGTGTGATCGCCGGCGTCGGGCCGGTGTCTCTGACAATCTGTTTGGCCACGATGGCGCTGACCGGGCCTAGCACCGTGAAGTGGCTGGCACGGGGCACGAGGTGGAAGCGGACGTTCGGGTTTGTGTTGGCCGCTTGCATGGCGGCGAGGGCTTTGGCGTTGCCGTCTTCGCCTTCGATGATGAAGGTCGGCGCGCTGATCGCGCCGAGGAAGCGGATCGGGGCGCGGCGGTCGAGGTCTTCTTGCGATGCGACTTGGACGCCTAAGGCCGCCATGTAGGTTCGGCTCGGCGTTGCCATCGGGCCGAAGGCGAAGGCGGCGCGGAATTGTGTGGTCGCCGCCATCGTGAGCAGCGTGAGCGTGCCGCCGGTCGAGTGGCCGCCGAGATAGATGCGCGCGGGGTCCACGTAGGGCTGGCGCGCGAGGTAGTCGCCCGCCGCCTTCACGTCGTCGACTTCGCCGTAGAGGCCTTCGCGTTCGCCGGGGTTGTCGTTGCCGCCGCGCAGCGAGATCACCATCAGCACGATGCCGGCTTTGCGGAACGCGGCGGCGGTTTGGTCGTTCTTGGGCTCTTGCTCGGTCCACATGTCGCCGATCGCGGCGCTGTCGCCGCCGCTGATCCAGACGATTGCGGGGCGTTTGGCGGTGCCCTTTGGCGGCGGTGTGAGGTAGGCCGCGAGGTCGCCGGGCGGTGCTGGGTAGCGGACGAGGTTGAACGTGCTTGGCGGTGGGGCCGGCGGTGCGTCGTCAGTGTGGTCGCGTGCGACGACGCCCGCGTCGTGGCCGCGGCGCGCGTCGGCGAGCGATTGGCCGGCGGCGTGGGCGGCGGTGAGGGTGGCGAGGAGGAGGGCGGTGATGAATGTCGCGAGGCGCATCGTGGTTGGTCTCTCCTGGGAGCGCGGGCATCCTTGCCCGCTCTTTGCTGAATCGCAAATGCTGGTGCGTTGTGTGCATTCCAAGAGCGGGCAAGGATGCCCGCGGTCCCAGGGAAAGAAACTCATCGCTCCCGGCGCCTGATTTCGTGGAGGTGTTGTTCTTCGATCCGCCGCCGCCAGGTGGCGACGTCGCCGAAGTCGACGGGGCCTCTGCGCCGGCTCACGAGCAGAGGGCGAATGACGAGGAAGTAGTAGAGTGTCCCCGTCAATGCGCCGCCCAGATGCGCGCCGTGGCCGATCGGTAAGCCGGCGCCTTCCGTCTGCGCGAAAAGGCCGATGAGGTCGATGCCGACGAAGATCGCGGCGCCGACGAGTGCCGGCGTCGGGATGATCCCGAACAGCAGCAAGCGCGCCTCGGGATAGAGAAACGAGAACAGCAGGATCACGCCCGAGAGCGCGCCGGAGGCGCCGAGCGCGGGAAGCTCCGGATGGCCGAGCAGAAACGTCGAGACCGCCGCGTGGCCGAGCGAGGCCACGATCGCCGCGGTGAGGTAGAACGTGACGTACCGGCCCGCGCCGATCGTCATCTCCACGATCGGGCCGAAGGTCGCCAGCACGTACATGTTCAAAGCGAAGTGGATGAAGAGGATGTGGGAGAATTCGGACGTTAGCAGCGTCCACCACCGCCCGGCCTTGAGCGCGTCGGCGCTGATCAGAAAATTGTCGACCATGACGGGGCTTTCGCCAAGGGCGAGCCAGGCCACGAAAACGGCGACGTTTAGGATGAGGAAAACGAGGGTTACGGGGCGCATGAGTGCGACTGTAGCGCAGTGTTGCGCCCATTCCCAATCGCGTTATAGCGTGGTGCTTGGATGACCGCGCCCGATCCCGAAACCGTGCTCTACCGCGTGTTTGCGCAGCGGTTTCCGACCGAGGATGCGTGTCTCGACCATTTGCTTAGCGTCCGGTTCGGGCGGCGGGGGCCTTGTCCGAAATGCGGACGGGTGACGACGTTTCACCGGCTGAAGAAGGCGCCGGCCTATGTGTGCCAGTGGTGCGCCTATCACATCCACCCGAAAGCGGGGACACCGTTCGCGCGGACGCGCACGCCGCTGCAGGATTGGTTCTACGTGATGTTCCTCTATTGCGTCGGGCACAAGCGGATGACGGCGCGCGAGGTGCAGCGGCAGCTGGCGGTGACGTACAAGACCGCGTGGCGGATCGCGCACGAGATTAAGACGCATTTGGCGATGTGACTTTCGTGCACTTGCGAGGCGTGTGACTCGGCGCCATAGTCGAAGCTTGAGGCAAGAGGGATTCCCTCCGCATGTGTGGTGTTATTCGCATCCGGTAGCTGATATCGGCTCCAGGCTTGTTTGAGCCCGCTTGGGTTCGCGAGCGTTCGCGCGTGCTCTCCTCATTCTCACGGCAGGTTCATGGCTTACTTGGCGAATAGCGCGGTCAACCGCGTCAATGTGCATTATGCGATTCAGGCGTTTGCGTCGGCGGGGGCGGGGACGTTTTTGCTCGTCTATTTTTTGCGCGCGGGGCTTTCGCTGGCGGAGACGTTGCTGGCGCTGGCCGCGATCGTTCTCGGGCGGTTCGTTTCGCGGCCGTTGGTGCTGCCGCTGGCGAAGCGGTTTGGGGTCAAGGCCACGCTCATCATCGGGACGCTGTTGCTGGCGGCGCAGTATCCGGCGGCGGCGTGGATCGATGGGGTGTCGGTCGGGCTGCTTCTCCGGTGCGTGTTTTCGGCGGTCGGCGATGCGTTCTATTGGACGAGCTATCACGCCTATTTCGCGTCGCTCGGCGACAGCGAGCATCGCGGGCATCAGATCAGCGCGCGCGAGGCGATCGTGGCGCTGATCGGGATCGTGGCGCCGGTCGTGGGGACGTGGGCGCTCGTCACGTTCGGGCCGCTCGTCACGTTTGCGGCGGCGGGGTGCGTGCAGGCGCTGGCGGTGGTGCCGTTGTTCGCGCTGCCGCCGGTGGCCGTGAAGGCCGAGGTGTCGGGGGCGTTTGCCCGCGCGATGATCGGGGCGCGCATCTTTGTCGTGCACGGGTGGTTCACGGGTGCGTTCATTCTGGTGTGGTGGATCGCGCTCTTCGCAGCGCTCGACAAGAGCTATGCGGCGTTCGGCGGCGCGATGACGCTGGCCGCGATCGCGGGGGCCGCGGGCGGGTTGCTGCTCGGCAAAGGAATCGACGCCGGGCATGGGGCGCGCGCGGTCGTGTTCGTGTTCGCGGGGATGGCGGCGGCGATCGTGTTGCGGGGGACCAGCCTCGATACGCCGGCGGTGGCGGTCGCGGCGAACGTGCTCGGTGTGTTTGCGATGTGCTTCTATGTGCCGGTGCTGATGACGGCGGTCTACAATTTGGCGAAGGCGTCGCCTTGTCCGCTCCGGTTTCACATGGCGACGGAGAGCGGGTGGGATGTCGGCTGCTTTAGCGTGTGCGTGATCGCGGCGGGGCTTGCGTCGGCGGGCGTGTCGCTCGGCGTTGTGGTGTTGTTCGCGCTGCCGGCGGTGGCGGCGATGGGGTTCATGTTGCGGCGACACTATGCGGCGGTGGTGTGAAGAGAGATCTCACGCGAAGCCGCGAAGACGCAAAGTAGGTCTCACACGATGGCACGATGGTGGTGGCTCGATGTGTCGTGCGCACTTGCGCGCCGCAGGCGCGCGATCGACGGTTTGATTGGCGCTACGCGCCGGGCGATCCCATCGTGTCATCGTGCCATCGTGTGAGATTTCTTATTTCGCGCCTTCGCGGCTTCGCGCGAGTTTCTTTTTGGCGTGCGTTTGGGGGCGACGGTTTTTTGGGCGTCGGCCTTGGGGGCCATGTGGGCGAGGAGGCGGTCGAAGCGGGCCATGGCCTCTTGCGGGCGGCGGGCGGTGAGGGGTTTCGTTTTCATCGGTTCGCTCCACAGCGGGGGCTTCGGCGGACGAAGTGTGCTTTAATTGTTCTACGTTGTCGAAGGGGATATTTTCTGTGAGCTCCAAGGGGAACTAAGGCTGAACTTGAGTCAAAAAACTATTATATTTCAATATCTTAACTATGCATTGCGAAATGAGAACGAACGGCGTACATGTCCTCGCGTTGCAGGCGCAGACCCCAAAGTGAAATAAGGAACCAGACCAATGAGTAACACCGCACTTCGCGTCGTAGAACAGCAGGGCGATATGGACCGTAAGAAAGCACTGGAAGCGGCGTTGAGCCAGATCGACCGCGCCTTCGGCAAGGGCTCGGTGATGAAGCTGGGCGCGAACCAGAAGGTGGCCGAGATCGAGTCGGTTTCGACCGGGTCTTTGGGTCTCGACATTGCGCTCGGGATTGGCGGCTTGCCGCGCGGCCGGGTGATCGAAGTTTACGGGCCGGAGTCTTCGGGCAAGACGACGCTGGCGCTGCACATTGTGGCGGAAGTTCAGAAGTTGGGCGGGGTCGCCGCCTTCGTCGACGCGGAGCATGCGCTTGATGTCGGCTATGCGAAGAAGCTTGGCGTCGATATCGGCGAGCTTTTGGTGTCGCAGCCGGACACAGGCGAGCAGGCGCTTGAGATCACCGATACGCTGGTGCGTTCCGGCGCGGTCGATATCGTGGTGATCGACTCGGTCGCGGCGCTGACGCCGAAGGCCGAAATCGAAGGCGAGATGGGCGATTCGCTCCCCGGTCTGCAGGCGCGGTTGATGAGCCAGGCGTTGCGCAAGCTGACCGCCTCGATCTCGCGCTCGAACACGATCGTGCTCTTTATCAATCAGATCCGCATGAAGATCGGCGTGATGTTCGGCAATCCGGAAACGACGACGGGCGGTAATGCGCTGAAATTCTACTCGTCCGTGCGTTTGGATATTCGCCGCATCGGCGCGATCAAAGAGAAGGACGACGTGGTCGGCAGCCAGACGCGCGTGAAGGTGGTCAAGAACAAGGTCGCGCCGCCGTTCCGCCAGGTCGAGTTCGACATCATGTACGGCTCGGGCATTTCGAAGACGGGCGAGTTGATCGATTTGGGCTCGAAGGCCGGGATCGTCGAGAAGTCGGGGTCGTGGTTCTCCTACGACAACCAGCGGATCGGGCAGGGCCGCGAGAACGCGAAGGCGTTCTTGGCCGAGAACCCGGACATCGCGGCCAAGATCGAGGCGGCCGTGCGCGCCAATGCCGGCATCCTGGGCACCGCGCTCGCCACGGCCGGCGAGAAGAGCGACGAGGACGACGAGGAATAGGCAGTTTCAGCGGTCAGCTCACAGCTGTCAGCAATCAGACGTCGGAATTCTCTCCACCCCCTCAGTGCCCCCCCAAAGTGGAGAGATTAGGCCCGGACCTTTCCCCCAAGGTCCGGGCCGTCCTTTTTTCACAACGTTCGTCATGGCCGGGCTTGAACCGGCCACCCAGTGTCGCTGCTCAAGCGGTTGTCCTGGGTGGCCGGGTCGCGCTTCGCTTGCCCGGCCATGACGAACTGGGGGATTGCGTCGCCTGGACAGGTGCGCGGGCGGCCGATACATCCTGCACAATCAAACACTTGAAGTGCGCCGATGACCGCCCTGAACGACATTCGCTCGACGTTTCTCGATTACTTCGTCCGCCACGGGCACGAGGCCGTGGCGTCTTCGCCGCTGGTGCCGCGGAACGACCCGACGCTCATGTTCACGAATGCGGGCATGGTGCAGTTCAAGAACGTGTTCACGGGGGCGGAGAAGCGGCCCTATTCGCGCGCGGCGTCGTCGCAGAAATGCGTGCGCGCGGGCGGCAAGCACAACGACCTCGACAATGTCGGCTACACGGCGCGGCATCACACGTTCTTCGAGATGCTGGGCAACTTTTCGTTCGGCGACTATTTCAAGGACGTCGCGATCGAGCTGGCGTGGAACCTGATCACGAAGGAGTTCAAGCTCGACACGAAGCGGTTGCTGGTTACCGTCTATTCCGAGGACGACGAGGC
Organism: uncultured Flavobacteriaceae bacterium; assembly: GCA_964638635.1. Lineage (GTDB taxonomy): Bacteria > Pseudomonadota > Alphaproteobacteria > Micropepsales > Micropepsaceae > SZUA-430. Next base: position 16,609 of record CAZXAQ010000043.1, on the reverse strand, counting down.
GGCGGCGCTTTGGAAGAAGATCGCGGGGTTTCCCGAGTCCAAGATCATCCGGATTCCGACCTCCGACAATTTTTGGTCGATGGGCGATACGGGGCCGTGCGGGCCGTGCTCGGAGATCTTCTACGATTACGGCGACACGATTCAGGGCGGGCCGCCGGGGTCTGCGGACCAAGACGGCGACCGGTTCGTCGAGTTCTGGAACCTCGTCTTCATGCAGTTCGACCAGGTGTCGAAGGGCGAGCGGGTGCCCCTTCCCAAGCCATCGATCGACACCGGTATGGGGTTAGAGCGCATTTCGTCGATCCTGCAGGGCAAGACGGACAACTACGACACCGACCTGTTCCGCCGGTTGATCGACGCGTCGGCGCAAGCGACGGGGCAACACGCGAACGGCGCGCATGCGGCGTCGCACCGCGTGATCGCAGATCACTTACGCGCGTCGTCGTTCTTGATCGCGGACGGTGTTACGCCGTCGAACGAAGGGCGAGGGTACGTGCTGCGCCGGATCATGCGGCGCGCGATGCGGCATGCGCATATTCTGGGCGCGAAGGAGCCGTTGATGTGGCGGCTCGTGCCGCTGCTCGTCGGCGAGATGGGGGCGGCCTATCCGGAGCTCGGCCGCGCGCAGCCGTTGATCACCGAGGCGTTGAAGCTTGAGGAAACGAAATTCCGCCAGACGCTGGAGCGCGGGCTGAAGCTGCTCGACGAAGCGACGGCCGGCATGGGTAAGGGCAAGACGTTGCCCGGCGACGTCGCGTTCAAGCTCTACGACACGTTCGGCTTTCCGTACGACCTGACGGAAGACGCGCTGCGCGGTCGCGGGATCGGCGTCGACAAAGCGGGCTTCGACGCTGCGATGGCGAAGCAGAAGGAAGAGGCGCGCGCGGCGTGGAAGGGCTCCGGCGAGGCCGCGACCGAAGGCGTGTGGTTCGAGCTCCGAGAAAAAGTCGGCGCGAGCGAGTTCCTGGGCTACGACACGGAAGCGGCGGAAGGCGTTGTCACGGCGCTGGTGAAGGGCGGCAAGCCGGTTGCCTCGCTAAGCGCGGGCGACGAGGGCCAGGTCGTTGTGAACCAAACGCCGTTCTATGGCGAGTCCGGCGGCCAGGTTGGCGACGAAGGCGCGATGTTCACGGCGTCGGGAGCGGAGTTCGCAGTGAGCGACACGCAGAAGAAGCTCGGCGACATGCATGTGCACATCGGCAAGCTCAATCGCGGCACGTTGAAGGTCGGCGACGTGGTCGATCTGCGCGTGGACGGCGTGCGCCGGACAGCGACACGGGCGAACCATTCGGCGACGCATTTGTTGCACGAGGCGCTGCGCCGTGTGCTCGGGCCGCACGTGACGCAGAAGGGGTCGTTGGTCGCGCCCGATAAGCTTCGCTTCGACTTCTCGCACCCGAAGGCGGTGAGCGAAGCCGAGATGGTGGCCATCGAGACGCTGGTCAACGACATGGTGCGCGCGAACGACGATGTCGTGACGCGGCTGATGACTCCGGAGAAGGCGATCGAGCAAGGTGCGATGGCGCTGTTCGGCGAGAAGTACGGCGACGAAGTGCGCGTGCTGTCGATGGGCAGCGATGCGGGCAAGACCTATTCGGTCGAGCTCTGCGGCGGCACGCATGTGCGGCGCTTGGGCGACATCGGGTTGATGAAGATTGTGGGCGAGAGTGCGGTCGCGGCGGGCGTGCGGCGTGTCGAGGCGCTGACCGGCGCGGGTGCGCTTGCCTACCTCAATGAGCAGCACAAGCTCGTGCGCGAAGCCGCGTCGGCGATGCGCGCGGCGCCGGCGGAGCTGCCGGAGCGCATTGCGCAGCTCATGGAGGAGCGCAAGAAGCTCGAGCGCGATCTCTCCGAGGCGCGGCGACAGATTGCGATGGGTGGCGGCGGTGGTGGTGCGCCGGCTGAGACCGTCGAGATCAACGGGGCGAAGTATATGGGCCGCGCTGTCGAGGGCGTCGATCCGAAGGATCTACGCTCGCTCGTCGATCAGGCGAAGCAGCAGGTCGGTTCCGGCGTTATTGCGTTTGCGACGGCGACTGAGGGCAAAGCCGCGCTTGTGGTCGGCGTGACCGAAGATTTGGCGAAACGCTTCAACGCGGTCGAGCTCTTGAAGAAAGGCGTCGAAGCGGTCGGCGGCAAAGGCGGCGGCGGTCGGCCCGACATGGCGCAAGGCGGCGGGCCGGACGGCGCGAAGCTGCAAGCGGCACTTGACGCGATCGCGGCGGCGATGAAGGCGGCTGCGTGAGCCTGCGCGCTGACGACGGCAAGATCAGTTGGCGGCGCTGGTGCTACATCGTCGTGGAGGCCGGCGGCTCGAGCAAGGGCGCGCGCTACTTCGACGATTTCATGGTGGGCCTCATCGTCTTGAACGTGCTCGCCGTGATCCTGGAGAGCGTGCCCAGCATTTTTGAGCCGCTCAAGATGGAGTTCTACATCTTCGACTTCGTCTCCATCATCATCTTCACGATCGAGTATGTCGTGCGGTTGTGGGCGTCGATCGAGATTCCGGCGATCAGGCATCGGGGCGCGTTCTACGGACGCGTGACGTTCGCCAGCCGGCCTGCGCAGATCATCGACTTTCTGGCGTTCGCGCCATCGTATCTCTCGTTCTTCATGCCGGGGTTGGACCTGCGCGTCTTGCGTATGTTCCGGCTGTTGCGCTTCCTGAAGCTCGTGCGCTATTCGCCGGCGATGGTGACGCTGGGACGCGCGCTCTATGAGGAGCGACGCGCGCTCGTCGGCGCGATGATCCTGATGATGGGCACCGCCGTGTTCTCGGGCACGATCATGCACGTCATCGAAGGCCATGCGCAGCCCGAACGATTCGGTACGATCCCCGATGCGATGTGGTGGGCGCTCGCTACCTTGACGACCATCGGCTACGGCGACGCTGTGCCGGTCACGCCGCTTGGCAAGATGTTCGGCGCGGTGGTCATGATCTGCGGGCTGGGGTTGTTCGCACTGCCGATCGGCATCGTGGCGACGGCGTTCGTGAACGAAATTCATCGGCGCGACTTCGTCGTGACGTGGGGGATGGTCGCGCGCGTGCCGTTGTTCTCGGCGCTCGATGCCGCGGCGATCGCGGAGGTGATGAAGATCATGCGCACGCGCGCGGTGTCGGCGGGTACCGTGATTGCCGCGCGTGGCGAGGAAGCCGAGGGAATGTTCTTCATCGCCGACGGCGAGGTGAAGATCCAGCTGCCGCGCGGGCACATTAAACTTGGCGGGGGCGAATTCTTCGGCGAGTTGGCGCTACTCAAGCGGGTGAAGCGGATGGGAACGGTGACGGCCGTGACCCGAACGCACATGATGATCATCGACGCGCTCGACTTCGAGAATCTGCTTGACCGTGACGAGGGGCTGAAGGAGCGAATTCTGCAGATCGCGGAGGAGCGGCTCGCCGGGGCGTGGGCGGACGCATCCACCGAAGTCGTCGAAGACGAACTCGACCAACACCCGTCAAATCGCCCGCTGGGCGATCCGATCGTTTAGGGCCGGATTCGCCGGGCGTCCGATTTGACGGTAGGATCGGTGCGTTGCGTTCGGGGACAGAGTCATGATGCGCGCCGCCGCGATTTCGACGGTCAAGATCGTGCTCTACTTCATTCTGCTGGGGTTGATTGCCGCCGGCGTGATGGAGTTCGTGGTGCCTTGGCTCACGGCTCAGGCCGGAGCGCCGCTGCCCGACATGCTTGTACTCGGCGTCGTGAACTTCCTGGCGATGTCGGTGCCGGCGATGCTGTTGATGGGGCTGATCGACGGCAAGTCGCCGATGGCGATGGGGCCTCGGCCCCAAGGGTCCATCGCCGATTTTCTGACGGGCGGCTTGGTGGGCGGGTTCATCTTCGCGACCGCCCTGGCGGCGGCGGTGTTCGCCGGATGGGCACAGATCAATCCCGACTTCTCGACGCTCTCGATGAGGGCGATGGCCGTCTCCACGCTCGGCGTGACGCTGGCCTCCGCGGGCGAGGAGGTGATGATGCGGGGCTACATCCTGCAGGAGTTGATGAGCAAGTTCTCGACCGCTGCGTCGGTGATCGTGTCGTCGCTTCTGTTCGCGGCATTGCACGGGGGTGCACTCATTCACAGCGACATGGCGGCGGTCGGCGCGCTCAACATTTTCCTCGCAAGCGTGCTGTTGTCGCTCGCCTATCTCGCCACGCGCACGTTGTGGCTACCGATCGGAATTCACGCGGGCTGGAACGTGATGCAGGGGCCGGTGCTCGGCATCAACGTCAGCGGCAACGACCTCAACGCCGGATGGCATCCGGTGACGTTTTCCGGATCCGACATGATGACCGGCGGGTCGTTTGGGTTTGAAGGCAGTCTGCTTGGGCTGATCGGGCCGACGCTCGGGATTTTGATGATGGTTGTGGCGCGCAAGCGCGCTTGAGAACGGAATGCGGAGTACAGGGATCAGATAGGTACTCTCTCTGATCCCCGTATTCTGTCTTCGGTATTCCGAGCTACATCTTCATGGCTTTGCGCAGGTTCTCGTCGATCTTGTCGAGGAAGCCTTCGGTGGAGAGCCACTTTTGGTCGGGGCCGACGAGGAGCGAGAGGTCCTTCGTCATGTCGCCGGCTTCCACCGTTTCGATGCACACGCGTTCCAGCGTTTCGCCGAAGTGGCTGACGTCGGGTGTGGCGTCGAGTTTGCCGCGGTGGATGAGGCCGCGCGTCCAGGCGAAGATCGAGGCCATCGAGTTCGTCGAGGTTTGCTCGCCCTTCTGCCATTGGCGGAAGTGGCGGGTGACCGTGCCGTGGGCGGCTTCGGCTTCCATGATTTGGCCGTCGGGGGTGAGGAGGACGCTCGTCATGAGTCCCAGCGAGCCGAAGCCTTGCGCGACCGAATCCGACTGCACGTCGCCGTCGTAGTTTTTGCAGGCCCAGACGAACTTGCCGCTCCACTTGAGCGCGGAGGCGACCATGTCGTCGATCAGGCGGTGTTCGTAGCCGATCTTCTTGGCGTCGAACTTCGCTTTGAATTCCTCGTCGAAGACTTCTTGGAACAAATCCTTGAAGCGGCCGTCATAGGCTTTCAGGATCGTGTTCTTGGTCGAGAGGTAGACCGGCCAACCGCGGTCGAGGCCGTAGTTGAAGCACGAGCGGGCGAAGTTCTTGATCGAGTCGTCGAGGTTGTACATCGCCATCGCGACGCCGCCGCCCGGGAAGTTGAACACTTCGTGGCTGATCGGGGCGCCGCCGCCTTCGGGCGTGAACGTGATCGTGAGCTTGCCTTTACCCGGCACGACGAAGTCGGTCGCGCGGTATTGGTCGCCGAACGCGTGACGGCCGACGACGATCGGGTCGGTCCAGCCGGGCACCAAACGCGGCACGTTCTTGCAGATGATCGGCTCGCGGAAGACGGTGCCGTCCAGGATGTTGCGGATCGTGCCGTTCGGCGACTTCCACATCTTCTTCAGGCCGAATTCTTTGACGCGCGCCTCGTCCGGCGTAATCGTCGCGCATTTGACGCCGACGCCGTAGCGTTTGATCGCCTCGGCCGCCTCGACGGTAACCTTGTCTTCCGTTTTGTCGCGGTATTCGATGCCCAGATCGAAGTATTTGATGTCGATGTCGAGATAGGGAAGAATCAGCTTCTTCTTGATGAGATCCCAAATGATGCGGGTCATCTCGTCGCCGTCGAGATCGACGACTGGGGTCTTCACCTTGATCTTCGCCATGGAACTTTCCGTTGAGAATATGTGCGGTTCGCGCTGGTGTTTAGCGGCGGCCTCAAGGGCGCGCAAGGCGCCATGAAGACACCTGTCATCATCCTCGCAAATCCCCAGATTGGCGAGAATATCGGCGCCGCCGCGCGCGCGATGCTGAACTTCGGGCTGACCGACCTCAGGCTCGTGAACCCGCGCGAAGCGTGGCCGAACAAGAAGGCCGAGGCGATGGCTGTCGGCGCCGTCAGCGTGCTAGAGACGGCGCATGTGTTTGCGACGATGGAGGAGGCGATCGCCGATCTCGGGCTCGTGTTCGCGACGACGGGACGCGACCGGCTGATGGCGAAGCGGGTGGCGACGCCGGATGAGGCGGTGGTCGAGCTTGTGGCGGAGCTCGCCCAAGACAGGCCGTGCGGCGTGATGTTCGGGGCGGAGCGGATGGGGCTCACGAACGAAGAAGTTGTCTTGGCGGACGCGATTTTGACGATTCCCACGAACCCGAAATTCGCGTCGTTGAATTTGGCGCAGTCGGTGGCTGTGGTCGCGTACGAGTGGTTCAAGGGCACGCACGAGAAGCCGGAGTTCAAAGTGCCGGCGAAATATCGGCGGTCAAAGCTCGCGAACAAGGAAGACCTGATCGGCTTCTTCGAACACATCGAGGGCGAACTCGATAAGGCGGAGTTTCTGTTCCCCGCGGACAAGCGGCCGGCCATGGTGCAAAACATGCGCAACATGTGGCACCGCGCGGGGCTCACTTATCAGGAAGTGCAGACGCTGCGCGGCATCGTGCGGGCGCTGGTCGGCGGCAAGAAGCGGCGGAAGAAGGACGAGTGATCGTACGCGCATGCGCTTGGGTGCGGGCTCTGGTCCTGGGAGCGCGGGCGTCTCGCCCGCTCTTGCTGACTCTGTTCGAGTCTGAGTGTATGGGGATGGAAAAAGAGCAGGCGGGACGCCTGCGCCCCCAGGGAGAGTGCGCGCTTTGATACGGCACGGATTTACGAAAGCGAATGAGTTGACGTTGCACTATGCGGCGAGCGGGCCGGCTGATGGGCATCTGCTGCTCTTTCTGCATGGGTTTCCGGAGTTTTGGTATGCTTGGCGGCATCAGCTCGCGGACCTTGGCGACACGTATCTCTGCGTGGCGCCGGATTTGCCGGGGTACAATTTGTCTTCCAAGCCCACCGACGTCGCGCGGTATCGGACGAAGCGGTTGATCGACGATGTCGTTGCGTTTGCGGCGCAGTTTTCGCCCAAGAAGAAATTCACGCTGATTGCGCATGATTGGGGTGGGGCGCTCGCTTGGGCGTTTGCGATCAAGCGGCCGGAGTTGATCGACAAGCTGGTGATTGTCAACGCCGTGCATCCGGGAGCGTTTCAGCGCGAGATGGCGAAGAACCCCGCACAAGCGGCTGCTTCGCAGTACATTCACGAGCTGCGCGCCGAGGGGGCGGAGGCGCGCTATGCGGCGAACGACTATGCGCTTCTGTGGCGGTCGCTCGCGAAGACGGCGGAGGCGGGGCATTTGAGCGCCACCGATCGCGCGGCGTTCGTGAAGGCGTGGAGCGAGCCCGGTGCGCTGACCGGCATGTTCAATTGGTACCGTGCGATGCGGATGGATCCGCCGAAGCCGGGCGCGGTGATGCAAGCCGAGGTTTATGACGATGGGGCGCTGATGGTACGCGTGCCGACGCTCGTGATCTGGGGCGAGCAGGATACGTCGCTGCTGCCGGGATGCGTGGAGGGGCTGGAGCGGTGGGTGGCGAACGTCGAGGTCAAGCGCGTGCCGGACGGCAGCCACTGGATCGTCTATGAGAAGCCTGCGTTCGTGAGTGCGACGATCCGGGCTTGGTTGGACAAATCGCCCGTTTGACAGCCCCTAAGGGGCCCTCTACAAGGCGCGGCTCCGCTGGGAAATCTCGGCGGAATGGAAGCACCCGTGGCGGGGAAGCCCCCGCCTGTCGGCCCGGTCTATCGGGGCAGAGGAGGGCAGCATTTCCTAGGCTTAACGTATTGATTTTATAGGAAAATTGCGAATGACGAAGCGACAGAGTTCCAAGCACAAGATCGACCGGCGCATCGGCGACAATCTGTGGGGGCGTCCAAAGAGCCCCCAGAACAAGCGCGAGTACGGTCCGGGTCAGCACGGCCAGCGCCGCAAGACGAAGACGTCCGACTACGGCGTGCAGCTCAAGGCCAAGCAGACGCTCAAAGGCTATTACGGCAACATCACGGAGCGGCAGTTCCGCAAGATCTACGCCGAGGCGCAGCGCAAGCGCGGCGATACGGGCGAGAACATCATTGGTTTGCTCGAGCGGCGTTTGGATGCGGTTGTTTATCGCGCGAAGTTCGTGCCGACCGTGTTTGCGGCGCGCCAGTTCGTGAACCACGGCCACGTCAACGTGAACGGCCGGCGCGTGAACATCCCGAGCTATCTGGTGAAGGAAGGCGACGTCGTTTCCGTGCGCGATAAGGCGCGCGACATGGAGCTGGTTGCGGTTGCGATCCAGCTGCCGGAGCGCGACGTGCCGGACTATGTGGAGGCCGATCACTCGAAGCTGACCGCGAAGTTCGTGCGCACGCCGAAGCTCTCGGACGTACCCTATCCGGTGAAGATGGAACCGAACCTGGTCGTCGAGTTCTACTCGCGGTAAGGCATCGAAGTTTCGAAGAACTCGGGGCGGTCAGCGGTGTTCGCGGCCGCCTTTTTTCTTTGCCTTTTTTCGGCCATGGCGGCGGGCGACGCTTGGCTGCCCCGAAGGAGATTCCCTCATGATGTCGATCGTCTTTGCCGCCGCCGTTTCCGCCGCGTTTGCCGGTCCTTGCGAGGTGGCGACGGCTCAGGAAGCCGAGCGCGTGCTCGGTGAGGCAAGCGTGCCTGTCCCGCCGGAGTTGATGGGCGAGGAGACGGCGCCATCCTGCATCTGGGCGACGGCGCAGCGCGAGAAAGAAGTGAAGATCTCGGTATGGTCAGAGGCAGAGCTTCCCGTCGTCGGCATGAAGGATGCGGCGGCCTACTACGCAAAGATGAAGGCCGACACGACCGGTGCGAAAGAGATGGCGGGACTTGGCGACGAGGCGTTCGCGATGTTCGACGGGCGCAAGGCTGCGTCGGGGCTCGTCGCGGTGCTCAAAGGCGACCGGCTGATCACGTTCGAATTCGGCCGCGTGAACGAGCGCCAAGCAAAGGCGTTCGTCGCGGCGGTGATGGGGCGGATTTAGCGAGACAATGCGCGCTTGAACGTCTCGGCGTCCACGTTGCCGCCGGAAAGGACGACGGCGATGGTTTTGCCGTGCGCTTCGAGCTTGCCGGCGAGCAACGCGGCAAAGGCTGCGGCGCCGCCGGGTTCGGCGACGAGTTTTAGGTGGGTGAAGGCGTGGGCCATGGCGCGAAGCGCTTCGTTGTCCGTGACGCTCAACGCTTTCACCAGACGCTGGATGATCGGAAACGTAAGTTCGCCGGGCATCTCCGTCATCAGCGCGTCGCAGAGCGAGGCCGTGGTCGCGGTGTTCGCGACGCGCTTTCCTGCGGCAAGCGAGCGGGCGGTGTCGTCGAACGCAGCCGGTTCGACGCCGTAGACTTGCGTGTTGGGCGACAGCTCCGCCAGCGCGCTCGCGATGCCTGCGGTCAGGCCGCCGCCCGAACATGGCACGAGCACCGCGTCGAAGGTCAGTCCCATCGCTTTCGCATCTTGCGCAATTTCCAAGCCCGCCGTGCCTTGACCGGCAATGATGCGAAAGTCGTCGAACGGTGGCACGAGCGTGAGCCCGCGGTCGCCGGCGATTTTCTTGCCGATGGCGACGCGGTCTTGGGTAAAGCGGTCGTAGAGCACGACCTCGGCGCCGTAGCCCTTGGTGTTTTCGATTTTGAGTTTCGGCGCGTCGGCCGGCATGACGATCACCGCGCTCGTCCCCAATTCGCGGGCCGCTGCGGCAACGGCTTGGGCGTGGTTGCCGGAAGAGTAAGCGACGACGCCGCGTTTGCGCTCGCCTTCGTCGAGCAGCGTCATGCGGCTCATCGCGCCGCGGAACTTGAACGAGCCAGTGCGCTGCAGAACTTCGGCTTTGACGAAGACGCGCGCGCCCGTTTGGGCACTCGCCGCGTGTGCTTCGAGGAGCGGCGTTCGAACGGCGCGGCCGCGGATGCGCTCCGCGGCCGCTTCGATATCTTTGAGCGTGAGGCTCACGCGGCTTCGGGCTTGATGCCTTGTTCTTCCAGGAACGGGCGGAGTTCGCCGTTCTCGAACATCTCTTTGATGATGTCGCAGCCGCCGACGAATTCGCCCTTCACGTAGAGCTGCGGGATCGTCGGCCAGTTCGAGAAGTCTTTGATGCCCTGGCGGATTTCGGGATCGGCGAGGACGTTCACGCCTTTGTACTTCACGCCGACGTGGTCGAGGATGTGCACGACCGTCGCCGAGAAGCCGCATTGCGGCATCGCGGGTGTGCCTTTCATGTAGAGGACGATGTCGTTCGAGGCGATGTCGGCTTTGATGCGGTCGGCGACGGACATGGACGGATTCCTTTGTTCGGCGAAAGACATAAGGTCGGCGGCACGGTGCGTCAAGAAACGGACACGTATGAGGTGTCGCGAAACTGCGGCAAATCGAGGTAAATCTCTGTCGTGATTCGAAAGTAGCTGGGAGCGTTGCCACGCATGACGATCAATGCCGAGTTCAAGAAAGCCTATCCGGACCTCAACCCCGACGACGCGATCGTCGGCGAGGACGGGCCGTATCCGTTCTGCGGCGGCGAGTTGACGGAAGTGTGGTTCGAACAGGGCGAGGAGTACAACACGTGCTTCTTTCTCAGCCATCCGACGCACGGGACGAAGGTGCTGCGTGACTTCGAGCAGCTGTGTGCGTTTGTGAGCGGGACGATGGGAAGGGCGTAGCTTCCGCGTCTGCCTCCCCATCGCAACAACACGAACGTCATGGCCGGGCGTGTCCCGGCCACCCAGGGTCACCGGCTCTAGTCTCCGGATTTTTTGAGCTTCCGAAGTTGCAGCGGCGCGCGTTTGTTCGCGCGGCCCTGGGTGGCCGGGTCAAGCCCGGCCATGACGACTTAGTTATTGAGGGGCGGACGTTTGCAACGCGAGGGCGTGCAGTTCGCCGCCCATCCGGCCTTTCAGGGCGGCGTAGACCATTTGGTGTTGCTGGACGCGGGTCTTGCCTTTGAAGGCGGCCGAGATCACTTCCGCCGCGTAGTGGTCGCCGTCGCCGGCGAGGTCGCGGATCGTGACCTTGGCGTCGGGGAGCGCTTCTTTGATCAGGCGCTCGATATCGCCGGCATTCATGGGCATGCTTCTAATCTAGCTCCACGGTCGCGATCGGCAAGGGCGACGACTGCGTACTACTTTTTCGGCGGGGGTACCACCATGCCGTCAGCCTGCAGTTTCTTCACGGTTTCCCGCGCCACGTCCTCGAAAACCTGATCGAGTGTCGCGTCTGCGTTTCCGCCGGAGTTTATGTCGGCGAGCCATACTTTGCCCGAGCCGCCTTCGTCCCTGAAGTTGAAGAGGTGCGCGGCGAACAGGCCGAACGGCGAATAGGTGTTGTACCCGCCGATGTAGGTTCCGGGCGTCGTGGTCGTGGTGACGAGGATTTCGTCACCCAGGTCTTGAACCTTTGTCGACGTGGTTCCGGGCGTGTAGCTCGGGGGCACGTAGCTCTTGATGTATTTGCTGGTGCGCTCGACGACGAGCAGAACGCCGTCGACACGCAGCCGCTCGGCCACGTCGACCACGTCTCTTGCCGGAGCGTCGTAGGGCAGATAGCTCGTCCCCTTGTAGATGGTCACACCCAGCTTCGACAGTTCCTCGGACATCACGTTTTCGACGCGCTGTGTGTTGGCGAGCGACATGCCCGAATTGAAGACGAGGAGCGATTGAAACGGCTGCAGGTCAGGGCGCGCCGCCGGCAAACGCTGGCTCGCAACATTGGTGCTGACGCAAGCCGTCAGCAACAAACACAACAGTAACGCGGAAACGCGGCGCATCGGCTCCCCCCAGAGCGTTTGAGTGCTCCGAGCTTAGCGCATTTTCACGCCACAGTTGAACGGCTACGTCAGAGGCCGGACGCCATGAGCCGTGGTAACCACGCCTCGTGCGCCTCGCGGAGACGGGCGGTTGGGAATGGGTCTTCGCCGTCGAATTTCACCATCGTGCCGCCGGTCGTGCCCAGCTTGTGGGCCGGAACGCCTGCGAGTTTTGCGTCGGAGAGAATGCGGTCCGCGTCCGACGTGGGCACGGTAACCACATAGCGGGACTGGTCCTCGCCGAACCAGAAGGCGTGGCGGGGGAGGCCGGCAGGTGCGGCGACAGTCGCGCCGACGCCGGAGGACATTGCCATTTCGGCAATCGCTAGGCCCAAGCCGCCGTCGGAGCAGTCGTGGACGGCGGTGACGCGGCGTTCTTCGATCAGCGTGCGGACGAAGTCGCCGTTCTTGCGTTCAACTCTCAGGTCGAGCGGCGGAGCGGCGCCTTCTTCGCGACCTTGGATTTCGCGCAGGTAGATCGACTGGCCGAGGTGGCCCTTGGTTTCGCCGATGACGAGGATCGTTTCGCCGGCGGCTTTGAACGGGATCGTCGCGTGTTTCGTCACGTCTTTGATGATGCCGACGCCGCCGATGGCTGGCGTGGGCAGGATCGCTTGGCCGTTCGTCTCGTTGTAGAGCGAGACGTTGCCGGAGACGACGGGGAAATCGAGCGCGCGGCAGGCGTCGCCGATGCCGCGCACGGCGAGCACGAATTGGCCCATGATCTCAGGGCGCTGCGGGTTGCCGAAGTTCAGGTTGTCGGTGATCGCGAGTGGGGTGGCGCCGACGGCGGTCAAGTTGCGCCAGACTTCGGCGACGGCTTGCGCGCCGCCGGTGTAGGGATCGGCTTGGACGTAGCGCGGGGTGACGTCGCACTTCGTTGCGATCGCCTTCGTCGTGCCGTGGATGCGCACGATCGCGGCGTCGCCGCCGGGGCGCTGCACCGTGTCGGCCATGACGGTCGAGTCGTATTGTTCGTAGATCCAGCGGCGGCTTGCGAGATCAGGCGTCGCGACAAGCTTCGCCAGCGTCTCGGTGATCGACTTCGGTTCGGGTACGTCGCCGAGCGGCTTCGGGCGCTCGGGCTCGGTCCACGGGCGTTCATAGAGTGGCGCTTCGTCGGCCAAGGCCGCGACTGGGATGTCGGCGACGGTTTCGCCTTTGAACTTCAGCACCAGGCGCTTCGTGTCGGTCGTGATGCCGATGACGGCGAAGTCGAGCTCCCATTTCTTGAAGATTTTCTCTGCCTCTTTTTCGCGGCCGGGCTTCAAGACCATGAGCATGCGCTCCTGGCTTTCGGAGAGCATCATCTCGTAGGGCGTCATGCCTTTTTCGCGGCAGGGTACTTTGTCGAGGTCGAGTTCGATGCCGGAGCCGCCTTTGTCGGCCATCTCGCAGGAGGACGAGGTGAGGCCGGCGGCGCCCATGTCTTGGATGCCGACGATCGCGTCAGTCGCCATGAGTTCGAGGCAGGCTTCGAGCAGCAGCTTTTCGGTGAACGGGTCGCCGACTTGTACGGTGGGGCGCTTTTCGTCGGAGGCGTCGTCGAATTCAGCCGAGGCCATCGTCGCGCCGTGGATGCCGTCGCGGCCGGTTTTGGAGCCGACATAGACGACGGGGTTGCCGGAACCCTTTGCCGCCGAGAGGAAGATCTTGTTTGTCTTCGCGAGGCCCACGCACATCGCGTTGACCAAGATGTTGCCGTTGTAGGCCTTGTGGAAGTTCACTTCGCCAGCGACGGTCGGCACGCCCATGCAGTTGCCGTAGCCGCCGATGCCGGCGACGACGCCGGAGACGAGGTGCTGCGTTTTCGGGTGGCTTGGTTCGCCGAAGCGGAGCGCGTTCAGCATTGCGATCGGGCGGGCGCCCATGGTGAAGACGTCGCGCATGATGCCGCCGACGCCCGTTGCCGCGCCCTGATAGGGCTCGATGAACGAGGGGTGGTTGTGGCTTTCCATCTTGAAGATGATCGCGTCGCCGTCGCCGATGTCGATGACGCCGGCGTTTTCGCCGGGGCCTTGGATGACCCAGGGTGCGCTCGTCGGCAGCTTCTTCAGATGGACGCGCGAGGATTTGTAGGAGCAATGCTCGCTCCACATCACGGAGAAGATGCCGAGTTCGGTCAGGTTCGGCACGCGGTTCAGGACGCGCAGAATGTGTTTCCACTCGTCTTCGCTGAGGCCGTGGTCGATCGCGTGGGTGAGGGTGGTGTCGGTCACGAGAGGGCGCTCACCAAGCTGTCGAAGATCGCTTTGCCGTCGGTCGAGCCCAACAGCGGGTCGGCGTGGCGTTCGGGGTGGGGCATCATGCCGAGGATTGTGCGTTTCTCATTGTAGATGCCGGCGATGTTGCGCGCGGCGCCGTTCGGGTTTTCGCCTTCGACATAGCGGAACGCGACTTGGCCTTCGCCTTCGAGGCGGTCGAGCGTTGCTTTGTCGGCGAAGTAGTTGCCGTCGCCGTGGGCAACAGGGATGTTGATGCGCTGACCGGGCTTGTAACGGGCGGTGAACATCGTGTTCGCGCCTTCGACGGTCAGGTGCACGTCGCGCGAGACGAACTTCAGGTGCGCGTTGCGCATCAGGACGCCGGGGAGCAGGCCAGTCTCGCAGAGGACTTGGAAGCCGTTGCAGATGCCGAGGACGGGCGTGCCCTTCTTCGCGCGGGCAATCACGTCGCGCATGATCGGCGAGTGCGCGGCCATCGCGCCGCAGCGCAAATAGTCGCCGTAGGAGAAGCCGCCGGGCAGCACGATCAGGTCGAGATCGTCGGGCAGGCTTGCGTCCTGGTGCCAGACCATCTTCGGCGGCGAACCGTTCGCTTGGGTGAGGGCGGTTGCGACGTCGCGGTCGCAATTGGAGGCGGGGAAGACGACAACGGCCGCTTTCACGGGCGTGATTCTCCTCGAAGGGCCTTGGAGGCGGGTTACATAGCGAGTTGAGGGGGGAAAGGCGAGGGCGGGGGCCGCGCTATTCCGTCTCGAAGGTGCGTTGAATTGCCCAGGGAAGGCCAAGCAAGAACGGCAGGAGAATCACGCCGATGACGGCCGGAATGGCGACCACGTACGGGACAGTGAGGTATTCACCGAACTGGATCGTGATGTCTTCCGGCTTGGCCAGAATGCCGTCGAGCAGGGGAAAACCGACGTTGACGATATGAAACGCGGCGGTCGCGGCGACGATGAGCATGGCCGCGCCCGGGCGATTGCGCATCGCGATCCAGGCGCTGAGTGCAGAGGCGAGCAAGACGCTACCGGCGACCGCGGTGACGGCGAGGCCCTTGTCCGCAGCAAGAAAGCCGAAGCCATAGCCGACGTAGTTCGGATCGAGTGCGCCTCTGATAGGGGCGGCACCGTTCAGAGAAACGATTACGAGATTGGCGAGGGCGACGATCAGCGCAATCCAAGTCCAGCGGCGCCGACGGGCGAAGTAGAGCGCCGGCAGCGCCACCACAAACGCGGTGGCCATCGCCACGTATGGCCAATAGATGTCGGATGCGCTCATAAAGAAAAGAAGGGGCCGCTCTTTTTGCCCCCTGCCTCCATGCTAGCTGGTCAGCGCCGGCGGCTGTTTCATGTAGTCGTTCAGGTGTTCCTGCAGTTTGCGGCTGATGTCGGCGCCCCAGTTGCGGCCGATCTCCGAGACTTCGCGCTGCAGTTCCGCTTGTTGCGCGCGTAGACGCTTGCCGGTCGGCGAGCGGTGAAAGGCGGCGATCTCGCGCAGCTCAGCCGCGCTGAAGCGGCGGGCCCAGGCACCCGCCATCTGCGTCAGCAGCTGGTCGACGCCGCGCGTCATCTCGAAGCGCATGGAGCGTTCGATCATGCGGCGGGTGTCGCCCGTCAGACTCGGGAACTGCGTTTGTAGCGCCGCCATCTGTGCCGGGATCACGCGGTCGATCTGTTCGGTGATCGCCTTGCGGCCGCCCATGGCGTCCAGCAGATCTTTTGCCGCCGCCATGCGTGCGCTGACTTCGGATTGCGCGATTGCCGGCCTCGCAGCAGGCGCCGCCGTAGCCAGCGGCGCCGCCAACATCGCAAGGCACGTCACGCTTAAGACGAAGATGGAGTTCGTCATCAGCCCCTACCCAATGTGTTTACTGACCCATTCTTCCTGCCGGCCGGACGCTTCCCACGGCGTCCGGCTTTCTGCACGTCACTTCAATTCAATCGCGTAATTCTCGATCACGGTGTTGGCGAGAAGCTTCTCGCACATCTCGGACAGTTTCGAACGTGCCTTCGCCTGATCGGTTTCGGCAAGCTCAATCTCGATCACTTTCCCTTGACGTACGTCGCCGACGTTATCGAAGCCCAAACGGCCGAGCGCTTGTCCGATCGCCTTCCCCTGCGGATCGAGCACACCCGACTTCAACATCACTGTCACGCGCGCTTTCATTTGACGAGCACCGGCCCCTTTCTTTCCGGATTCTGCACTTCGGTCAAAATACCAAGACGTCTCGCGACTTCGCTATAGGCTTCCGTCACACCGCCCAGATCTCTGCGGAACCGATCCTTGTCCAACTTCTCGTTGGTCTTGATGTCCCAGAGCCGCATCGAATCCGGACTGATTTCATCAGCCAGAATGACACGCATCATATCCTGATCCCACTGTCTTCCGAACTCTAATTTGAAATCCACAAGTCTAATCCCCACACCAAGGAACAACCCTGAGAGGAAGTCGTTGATTCGGATCGCCAGCGCGGTGACATCGTCGAGTTCTTGCGGCGTCGCCCAGCCGAAAGCGGTGATGTGCTCCTCGGTCACCATCGGGTCATGCAACTTGTCGTTCTTGTAGAACAGTTCGATGATTGATCGCGGGAGAATCGTTCCTTCGTCGAGGCCCAGACGTTTCGCC
Source organism: uncultured Flavobacteriaceae bacterium (assembly GCA_964638635.1). Taxonomy (GTDB): domain Bacteria; phylum Pseudomonadota; class Alphaproteobacteria; order Micropepsales; family Micropepsaceae; genus SZUA-430. The sequence goes on along the minus strand of CAZXAQ010000043.1, from coordinate 57 downwards.
AGCGAACCGGCGGCGACGTTGCGCACGACAACCTCGAGGGGAATGATTTCGACGGCG
>CAZXAQ010000042.1:0-33056 GCA_964638635.1 uncultured Flavobacteriaceae bacterium | reverse complement strand
GTCGCCTATATGCGCGGCCGCACGCTGAACAACGCCTTCATCGTCATCGACGAGGCGCAGAACTGCACCTACGGCCAGCTGAAAATGCTGCTCACGCGGCTCGGCTGGCAATCGACGATGGTGATGACGGGCGACCCGGATCAAACCGACCTGTTGCCCGGCATGAGCGGCCTCGGCCAAGTCGCCGACCGCTTGAGCGCGCTCGACGACATCGCCGTGATCAGATTGGAGGACAGAGACATCGTGCGCCACCCGCTGGTGGCCGCGATGCTGACCGTGCTTTAAGCGAACAGAACCGCCTGCACGGCAACCAAAGTGCCGAGCGCGAGACACGCGAAATATGCCGCAAACGACGAGCGGCTGCGCCAAGACTTGGGCTCGGTGAACATCGTCGCGGCAGCTTGGGTGAGCCCCATCTGCTCGCGCTGGATCAGCTGCTGGCCCGTGAACACGACGATGATCGCGGCCGCCAGGAAGAACGCATCGCCCGGCTGCACGCGGCCGAGTTCGAAGAGCACCAAAACGGCGCCCATCAGGACGACGACCAAACCATTGATGATGCGGTTGAACATGGAAACTCTCTCTCGGCCACGCATATTGCAGTTGCGAAGTGAGATAAGAGTTTCAAACAGGCGTTTCAAGGACCAAAGTGACGCCAACGTCACCAATTCGTGAACACTAGAGGACAAACAGCAACAGGGCCGCATAGCCCAGGACAAACGACCAGACGAGGCCCAGGCCAAAGCACCCCGCCGTATAGGAAAACGGCCAATCCCCGCCTCTGAGCGACCGGTCGGCGGCCCTGACCAGAATATGCGGCCCAGCCAGCAGCATGACCCCAACGACCGCCAGCCGCCGCGTATCGGAGGTCACCGGAAAATGCAGCAAAGAAGCGCCGTTCATCATCAGCTGGAAGAAGTTCGACATGACCCCGGAGATCGCAAAACCGATCACAAGTCCGAAGATCAGCGTAAGGGCGGGATCGAGCATCGGGAGGTACCTCTGAAGACGTCGGCCCAACCAACGCAGCCCGCATGCCAACGGCGGATTTTCAGGGGCCACCGTCCCGCTTTGCGACAACAAAGGCGCCATTCGCCTATTGCGGAGGCCCGGACGGCACGGCACGCTCAGAAAGTGACCTGTTGCAGATCGACCACGATACGGTTGAGAGAATGCAACGCTGAAGAATTCGGAAACCAATCCCGCCGATAAGTGCCCGCATGAAGATCGACCAACGCGACGCCGATGCCGCCCTCGGGGGAGAAGTCCACGCTCATTCCAGCTGGATTCTGCCCGCGATCTTCCTTGTCGTGGCGGGCCTGATCGCCGTCGGCTTCTACATCCTGTTTACCGGGCCGACCGTCGACGATCTGCAAGGCAACACGACCTGGCCGACGGCGGACACCGGCACGGCCGACATCCGCATCGACAATGCCGTCTTCCGCGTGCCCGCGAACTACACGAAGCTGCGCCGCTCGCGCAGCGACGGCGAAGCGGACGACCTGCCGATGCACGCGCTGCTGCCGAACCTTACCGGCTGGCGCCAGGAAGACGCGAAGGAGTTCAACTCCAACGCCGCCAACGCGCGCGTCGTGCAGCTGGTGCTCGCCGTCGACCGCGCGAAGCTCACCTATCAAGACAAGTTCGAGCGCGGCATCAAACCCTATTCCTCGACGCCGGACGGCATCGAAGGCCCGTTCGGCCTGACGACCTACAAGTTCGATCCCGGCACCGGCTATGAGAACACCGAGTGGCTGACCGCGACGCTGGAAGACGGCTCGAAATTCGTGATGCGCTGCGACGCCGCCGCGACCGGCAATTTCGGCTCGAGCTGCATGCGCGTCACACGCCTAAAGGACGGCGTCGGCCTCACCTACAAATACAAGCGCGCCTATCTCGCCCAGTGGAAAGAAATCGACGCCAAAATCATGGCGAAGATCGACGGCTTCCGGGTGAAGTAGTCTACTTCTTCAGCACGGCCGAAGCCGGCGGCAGATCCATCTCCAGGATCGCCATTTCGAAGTGGTACGTGGTCTCGCCGTCCTCGGTGTCTTTGAAGATCACGCCGATGAACTCGTCGCCCACCATCACTTCGACCGAGTCGGTCTTGTTCGGCCGCGCTTCGATGCGGATCGTGTCCAAGCGGAACAGCGACCTGAGATATTTCTCGACGCGCAGGATTTCTGTCTTGTCCACGTGCCTTCGGGCTCCAATCGTTCTGGTCGTACTTAATCCTCGACCAGATAGCCCTGCAACCACAAGCGCCCGGAAATTTCGTCCCCAGGCTTGGGCCGGTAGCCGGCAGGCAGCACGTGTTCGGCCGCATAGAGCGCCACATCGACCATGCTTTGCCCGTTCCGCGCCACGGTCACGCGCATGCGATAAACCGTCCCAGTGTCGAGCCGCATCGGATAGACGTGCTGCACCGTCGCCCGGAACTCGTAGTCGTCGTTGCCGCCGCTCCGCGCCGGCTTCAGCACGTCGCGCAGAGCGATCGTATCGTCCCCTTGCACGACCTTGAGACCGAACGGCTTGAGCGAATAGGCGAACGCGGAGAGCGCAAACTGATAGCTTTCGCCCACCTGATAGTCGGAGCCGTTCTTGAAGAACAACGGATCGAAGAACGAAATCTCAGCGCCGTCTTCGGTGCGCCCGCGAATTTGCCCTTCCGCGCCCGAACCGGTCGAGGCCACTTGATCGATCGTTACCGCATGCGCGATCGCACCCGCCGCAAACGGAAACGCCGAGAGCACGCACCCCGACGCCGACTTGCGCTCCGTGAGCAGCAACACCATGTGCCGGACGTCGCCGTCGCCCTCCGCCATCGCGGTCAGCGTGTCGGCTTGCTCGCCGTTCGGCATCGCTTGCGCTTCCGGCAGTTCGACTTGCGCGATGATCGTCGAGTTCGCGACGACGCTTTTGATGCGCGCACGAATGGCGTCGGGCGCATCGGGATAGAGAGAAGCCCAATGCGTCGCATGTGCATCGATCACAGCGCCGGTTTTTTCCATCATCGTTTTGCGACTACGCATACTTCTCTTGGCGTTGGCAAGAGCCAAGCCCCCTCTTGATGTTTTCGCAAAACTAGTCTTGGGAAGGACGCATGACTGCTTCGCGAAGCGACTCATATTATCGCGCGACCGCGATAGGGCAACGTGCGCGGCCGCAACTGAACGGCACGCGCGACGCGGACGTGTGCGTGATCGGCGCCGGCTACACGGGCCTCTCGTGCGGGCTGCACCTGGCGAAAGCGGGAATGAAGGTCGTCGTGCTCGAAGCCGAAACAGCAGGCTTCGGCGCCTCCGGCCGCAATGGCGGCCAGGTGATCACCGGACAGCGCGTCGATCAAGACGAACTCGAACGACGTTATGGTGAAGCACACGCACGATCGCTGTGGGACCTCGCGCTTGAGGCAAGGTCCCTGGTCCGCACCCTCATCGCATCAAACGCAATCGAATGCGACGAGAGACCGGGTCACTTCACAGCGGCGGTTCGAGATAGCCACGCCCGCGAGTTCGAATCTTATGTCGATTTCTTGGCTCGCCGCTACAACTATTCGACCGCGCGGTATGTGCCCGCAACACAGGTCGCCGAAATCGTCGCCTGCCACAACTACAAGGGAGGCATGCTCGACACTGCAAGCTTCCACTTGCATCCCTTGAACTACGCGCTCGGTCTCGCCCGCGCCGCCGACGAAGCAGGCGTCGAGATTCTGGAACATTCGCCGGCGGTCAAGATCGAGAGCGGCAACACAGTCAGGATCGAAACGGCGCACGGTAGCGTTTCTGCAAAGTTCGTGGTGTATGCGTGCAACGCATATCTCGGCACCCTGAACCGCGACCTCGCCCGCACGATCATGCCGATCTCGAACTACATCGCGACGACGGAGCGTCTCGGTGATTCACGTGCAAAAGCGCTGATCCCGTCAGGCGCGGCCGTCGCCGACACCAAGTTCGTGCTCGACTATTACCGCCTCACCGCCGACGGCCGCCTTCTGTTCGGCGGCGGCGAATCCTACGGCGGTCGCGACCTCGACAACGTGGCCGAAATCGTTCGCCCGCACATCGAGCGCGTCTTCCCGCAGCTGAAAGGCGTCGCGATCGACCACGCGTGGGGCGGACGGCTCGCGATCACGATGCCCCGCCTACCGCACCTCGGCCGGCTCACGCCGAACGCCTACTTCGCGCAAGGTTACTCCGGCCAGGGTGTCGCGATCGCAACACTGGCCGGAAAGTTGCTCGCCGAGGCGATCGCGGGCCAAGCCGCGCGCTTTGACGTTTACGCCAGCCTGAAAATCCCGGCCCTGCCAGGCGGCACGCTTTTCCGCAAACCGCTGCTCGCGTTAGCCCTGACGTGGTACGCCCTCCGCGACCGGTTGGGTTAATCGAAAAATCCTCTCGACCGAATGGGAGACTCATGAAAGTCTGACCACCTCGTGTTCCATCAACGAAAGGAGGTGATCCAATGTCGAGTGAGATCTTGGTGCTGATGCAGAGCCTGAAGGTCAAACGGACGCTGGAGCAACCTCTGGGGACTGCCTGACTTTCGGATCGCAAGATCGGGGCTTGATCGCAATCGCCCATCTCACGGAAGGGCCGCTCTAATCGGGCGGCCCTTTTTGTTGGTCACATAAGCAACCGGATTGCGCTGCCGTAGGCGGAATGCGCCGAAACAACCTTGAAGAAGCTGGCGTCTGCTGTGACCAACGTCGCCCTCTCCGCAAGAGCGACTGCAAGGTACAAGCAGTCATAAGCCGTACGATCCAACTCGAGCGCTAGTGCGAGCGCTGCAGCGCTGTGCCCGAACACCGAGATGCGTCGCATTGAAATTGCGGATATCGCGGCCAAACCCGCTGCCGCCAACCCAGGCGATATGTCCTTCTTGCGCGCTTTGACCCAAAGCACGTTTGCACACTCCGCATAGAACAGGTCTGGAACCATCAATTGCTCGCTAGCGATGAGTGCGCGCGCAGCATCGGACCCCCGTTCCGGCAATACCAACTTCAGGCCGACACTAGCATCGACGACTATGGTCACTTCGACCGCTCGTCGCGACGCCGGTCGCGTTTGAGCAACTCGACCGACGACGGCCCTTTCGCGCGGCCAATCTTCTTGCGCACGGCATCGAGACGGCGCAACGCCTCTTCTCGGCTAAGGCCTACCGAATCGGCGAGAGCGCGGCGCGCCTCCTCCTCGGTCGAAGTTCCAGACTCCGCAGCGCGCCGCCGCAAAGCGTCCAGCACCACCTCATCGATATTGCGAATAACGATCTGTCCCATACGGGACGACTCCTGCTTGATATCATTGATATCAGCGAGAATACCCTCCAACAATTTGGACCGCAAGCGCCAAACCGCTGCCGAATAAGTGCGGTGTGGGCCGTCGCGTGGCTTCCGCAAAACCAGATCGCCCTTCACGAGGCGGCGACGAACCTAGGCCTCCGTATTGCCGCCCTCGTCATCCGCCGACCCGATCGACAACACAAATCCGACCAGCAACGCCGCGATAAAGCCGAGATTGATCAGAAGAGCGAACGACGGTCCGTCGCCGCTCGAGACAACGCGGATCGGCTCGATCGCCGTGAAGACCTTGCGGCCGGCGTTTTCGATCAGAAGCAGAAGATAGACGAGCGGCACCATGGCTCGGTAGCGGATCAACGCCAGAACGCCGAGCAGGCTCAGCAGCACGAGGTTGAGCCCCCACGACTTGAACATGAAGACGATCATCGCACCCGCTTCGGCCCCGTAACTCCCAAGCGGAATCTTATCGGCAGTTTCGATCACATCGCGCGTGTTGATGATGGAGTTTCCACCCATCAGCAACTTCATCAACACGATCGGCACCAAGAGCCATAGCGCGAGCGTGTAGCCGCGATAGGTGTTGTCGATCTGCTGCGGAAAAATGCGTCTCAGCATGCCCGAACCCTTGTGTTATGTTACGGCGCCACGCGCCCGCTCAGCCTCGGTCTTACCCAACGAAAGGGCAAGGCCGATGAGCAAGAGCGCGGTCAGAATAAGATTCGGATCGACCGGCAGGTAGGATTCGCCAGTTCGCGCGATCGGATTCATCAACACCACCGCCTTGCGGCCAAGCTGCTCGATCAAGAGCAGCACGTAGGTCAACGGGATCAACGCGCGATACCGGACGAGAACGATCAAACCCATCAGATTCAGCAACAGGTGATTCAATCCAAGCAGCTTCGTCACGGTCACGACAGCCGCGACGCCGCCCTCACCGAAACGCTCAAGCAGGATCGAGTCGGCCGTCCTAATCATCTCGCTCGTGTCGAACAGAGACGCGCCCGCCATCGCAAGCTTCGTTAACACAATGAGCGCGAGAAGCAGAATCGCGACGGCATAACCGCGGTGCACATTGTCGATCAGCCTTGGGAAAATCCGTCCAAGCATGTTTCCGCCCCTGAAGTCTCGCCAAAGCGCTCGCCCGGAATTGCCGTGGGCACCCGGGATCGCTATGGGGAGACTAGGCAACCGACCCCGCGAGTCCCATGACTGCCAAGGCCAAAGACGTGACCTCCCGTCCCAGCCGCGCCGGCCCGACCGTCGCCGCCGGTCTGGTCAGGGCGTTGCTGGACGTGGCCGTGGACAAAGGCGCGGATCGTGACCGCCTGCTGGAGCGCGCGGCGATCAAGCCCGTGGACCTAGAAGACCCCGACAATCGCGTTCCGCTCGAAAGCTATCGCGCCCTGATGCATGCGGGCCAGGCGCTTGCCGGCGACCCGGCGCTGGCGTTGCACTTCGGCGAAGCCGTTAGCCTGCCCGACGTGTCGATCGTCGGGCTGATCGCGCAAGCCTCCGAAACGATGACCGACGCGTTCCTGCAAGTGAACCGTTTTGCGAGCCTGCTGATCGAGGTCGACACCGGCGGAAAGGATCGCCTCGAACTTGTCGAGAACGGCGAAGGCACGTGGCTCGTCGACAACCGCACGAACCCGAACGACTTCCCCGAACTGACGGAGTCGAGCTTCGCCCGCATGATCTGTTCGGCGCGCCGGTTCGGCGGTGGACAATCCTTTGTGAAGGCCGTCCACGTCACGCACCAAAAACCCGCTTACAGCGCCGAATACGATACGATCCTGCAAATCCCCGTGACGTTCGCGAGCAACAAGAATGCTTTGCTGCTCGACGCCAGTTGGTCGCCCGCCCACATGCCGCCGCGGTCGAGCCGCTACGTGTTCGGCATCCTGAGCGACCGCGCGGAGCGACTGTTGAAGGAACTCGAAGCGACGAAAACCGTCCGCGCCCTGGTCGAAAGCACGATCATCCCGATCCTGCACAAAGGCGACCCCGGCGTCGACGCGATCGCCGGAAAGATGGCGATGAGCCGCAAAACGCTCTACCGCAAACTGAAGGACGAAGGCACGACCTACGAACGTCTGCTCGACGAGCTGCGCCGCCGCATGGCCGAACACTATCTGAGCGGCAAGAAAACGTCGGTCAACGAAACCGCCTACCTCGTTGGCTTCTCCGAGCCGGCCGCCTTCTCCCGGGCCTTCAAACGCTGGACCGGCAAGAACCCGCGCGACCTGCGCCACGAGACCCGGTAGATCAAGGCACCTGCGGCGCGTCCTTCCACCAGCGCGTAAACCGCACCCGAACCAGCCAAAACAACAACAGCGCCAAAACCGCGAACACGGGCACGAGGTTCAACCGCGTCTCGCGCAGGATCTCCGGCACAAACTTCGGCTGTCCCACAAAATACGCCATGGTCGCGATGAGCAAGGCCAGTGCCATCCGCCAGAGATGCCGCGCGATGCGCTGCCGCCCGGAAATACCGCCCCGCACGATAACGCTCAAGTCTGCCAGCGCACCGAGCGCCGCAAACGATCCGAAGACGTAGTGAACCTCCACCAAGTCACCGCCGAGCTGCGTATACCGGTAAGCATTCGCCGCAATGGCTAAACCACCGATCAACGCCATGGTCTCGAACCAGCCGGTCTCGCCGTCCTTGCGCGTCGCCGCAACCCACGACGTCAGGATCAGATAGAACGTCAACGTGGACGCCGAGATGTTGTACGGCTGGTCGCGCAGGACGGCGACGAAGAAGCCGCTCACCGTCATCGCCAACATCGCAATGAAGAACACATTGCCCGCAAGCCGGTGAACCGTCTCACCCTTGCGCACCAGCATCGCCGTGCCGCCGGAGACGAGCGACAGCGTGCCCGCGGTAACGTGAACGAAGATGAGAGCGATATCCATCTCACGCGACCTTCAAGAGCGGCCACCAGATCCCAAGAGTCGCGCCCGCGATCCCGACGCCCATCGCCACCGTCAGCACGACCAGCAGCGCCGCCACGCCGACCTTCGCAGCCGCGCCTCCGCGATCCTGCGCCCGGAAATAGAGTTCAAGCACCGCAAGCGGCACGAGATAACAGCCGTAACCCCAGACGGCGAAGAAGTTCCCGTCGAACTCTTTGGGACCGCCAAACAGCCCAATCTTGCCAATCATCCACGCCATCATGCCGACGCGCAGAAACCAAACGCCGTTCATCAGCATGTAGGTACGCAACGCCCAGCGCCGGTGCGCATCGATGTCGCCCGCTCGGGCGAAGCCGATCGTTTGACCGGCGCAGAGCATCAACAGCACCGCATTGATCGTGATAGCCAAGTCCGTGGCTTGGCTTTCGCCGCGCGTCGCATGCATGAACAGACCGGCAAGGCTGATGGCGAACGCGGTGACGATAAACACGCGCCCGCTCCAGCGATGAAACGAGATGCCATGCGCGCGAATCCACGGGATCAGTTGCAACGTCCCGCTCGCCGTGATCACGGCGGCCATCATGACATGCGAGGCAAAGGCGAGGTTCCCGGCCGTGTCCCCCGCGACATAGCCGTGGGTCAGGAACGTGTTCTTGTCCCAGGCCTCGAAATTGCCCGTCAGCGTCGGCTTCGCATAGAAGCCCAGAATGAACAGCACGAAGAGCCACTGCCCCGCGGCCGCGACCAAGAACCAGAACCCGGCCGAGGCCTTTAGATTCGTGTCGGCAATCGACCCGTTCGGCGCGGCACGGATGTACGCAGCTTCCGGCGTTGCGAAGGTCATCGCGGCGTCCCAAGCAATGAATTGCGCTTGAGATTTAGGAACGCCCGCTCAGATCACCCATGACGCCGTGCGCCAATAACTTGACCCCAGGTAACAGCCCATGATGACGCGCGCGTCAGCGAATGCCGGCATAGGCGAGGGCACTCAACAAACCTTGATAACGACGTTGCCCTTCACCCGGCCCGTCTCTGCGTAGCGGTGCGCTTCAACGATCTCGTCGAGCGGATAGACGCGGTCGATGACGGACTTGAACTGGCCCGCCTCCACCAGCTCCTTCAGAAACACGAGGTCGCCGGGCTTCCCCCGTGCAACGCCACCCACGATGCGGGCACGGCCGGTGACCGCGGCGCGAACCAGGGCAACGAGATACATCGTCAAACTCGAGGACACGAAAACGCACACGCCGCCCGGCTTCAGCGAACGCATCAAGCGGCCGACACCCGCTTTGCCGACGACGTCGACGACCACGTCGTACGCGCGGCCGCCTTTCGAGAAATCGTCCTTCGTGTAATCGACGACATCGTCCGCGCCCAACGATTTGACGAGCGCGAGATTCGCCGCACTGCAGACCCCCGTCACATGCGCGCCGGCGTGCTTGGCAAGCTGCACCATCGCCGTGCCCACGCTCCCCGACGCACCGTAGACCAACACGCGCTGACCGGGCTTCACATCGGCCCGTCGCAAGAAGTGCAGCGCCGACACCCCGCCGAAGGGAACGGCCGCCGCCTCTTCGAACGTCGCGTTCGCAGGTTTCAAAGCAAGCGCCTGCCCGCTTGTCACACACGCATACTCGGCGTTGGCGCGAAACTTCATGCCTGTCGTTCCGAACACCGCATCGCCTTTGCGATAGCCCGTGACGCTCCGGCCGGTCTCCTCAATCGTGCCCGCAAGGGTAAAGCCCGGTATCCTGAAGCGTGGCCGGAACAACCCGAAGGCGAAGCGTATGAAAAACGGCTTTGCCTGCCGCAGGTGGACGTCGCCCGCCGACACCGTGGCCGCACTTACGCGAACCAGAACCTCGTTGTCCCTGGGCACCGGCTTGGGAACATCCGCAACGCGCAGAACCTCCGGCGGTCCGTAACGATCGAGAACGGCCGCCTTCATCACCCCTTCGCCTTCGCGTGAACGGCCACTGTGCCATCAACCGGCTCCCGCCACCAGCGAGTCAACCGCACGCGAATCATCCAAAACGCCAGCACCATGAACGGCAACAGCACCGGCGCGAAGACCAGCCCCGTTTCGGTCAAGATCGCCGGCACGAACTTCGGCTGCCCGAGAAAGAACGATCCCGCCGCGATGAAGAAACTCACGCACATGCGCCACAGATGCCGCGCCACGCGCGGCGCCCCCGAAATGCCGCCGCGCAAGATGACCTTGAGGTCCGACAGCGCCGCGATCGTCCCCAGAGCCATGAACACATAGAACGCCTGCGGCGGCGAATCGTCGATCGTTCCCGTCGGGCTGTGTGAAGCTTGGATCGCAAAGACGGCGCCGGCCGCCGCCACCAGCACCGCGACCACGAAGCCGGCGACGAAGAAGGGGCCCACCTCGACACGCTCCCGCCGGCCGGCAACCCACGCCGTCGCCACCATGTAGAGCGTCATCAGCGCCGCGACCGTGTTGGGCCGCGCACCGTCGTCGAGAAAGGGCGCCACCCCTGCCCCGACGGCCGCCATCGTCATCATCGAGACGAAAAAGACTTTCCCCGCGGTCCGATGCAGCCATTCGCCCTTGCGCGCCGCCATCGCCACCGTGCCGGACATAAGCCCCATCCCACCGCCGCCGATATGCGCAACGAGCAACGCTTGCGCGCCGACTTGCATCCACAACGGGCTTTCCGGACCAAAATAGAGTGTCGACATGCCCAATCTCTCATAAGGACGCGCGTATCTACGCGCCCGCCGCGTTGCGAGCGCCACCGCCGTCCCTTAGGCTCCTAGAGATTGTCGCTCCGCCCGTGACGCGCCATGACACCGGACACCAAAAACATGATCGCAGGTAACACCGCGCATGTCTGAGCGAACCGTCGGGGCCGGCCTCGCGCGCGGATTGCTGCGTTTTGCCGTTGGAAAAGGGGCGAACCAAGAAACCCTCTTGGCCCGCGCGGGCATCACGCTTGACGTCCTGCAGGATCAAGACAGCCGCATCCCGCTGGAGAGCTACGTCACGCTGATGCGCGCAGCAAAGGAGCTGACGAACGATCCCGCCTTTGCGCTGCACAGCGGCGAAGTCGACGATTTCGCAGAGATCTCGATCGTAGGCCTCATCATGCTGTCGGCCGAGACAATGCTCGACTCCTTCACGCAGTTGAACCGATTCATCGGCCTCGTGATCGAGGTCGATTGCGAGGGAGATCGCTTCAAGCTGGAGCGCGACGACAAAGTTCTTTGGTTGATCGACATGCGGCGAAATCCGAACGACTTCGTGGAACTCACCGAGTCGGCGTTTTCCCGCTTGGTCACCGGCGGCCGCCGTATCGGCCCACCGACGCTCATCAAGGAAGTGCACGTCACCCACGCCGCACCCGCCTACAGCGCCGAATACGACCGCGTCTTTCAAGTGCCGGTGAAATTCGAGGCGGGAAGGAACGCGCTCGCGCTCGACTATGCCTGGTTGACGACGAAGGTTGCCCTTCAGCCCCGCTACGCCTTCGGCATCTTGAGCGAGCACGCCGAAAAACTGCTCAAGAAACTCCAGGACTCCAAGACGGCGCGCGGTCGCGTCGAAAGCCTGCTCATGCCGCAACTTCACACCGGCGACGCCAGCATGGACAAAATCGCCGAGACCATGGCGATGAGCCGCCAAACGCTGTTCCGCAAACTCAAGGACGAAGGCACGACGTTCGAGAAAGTGCTCGACGAACTGCGCCACAAACTCGCGCTGCACTATCTCAGCGGCAAAAAAGTCTCGATCAACGAAATTGCCTACCTCGTCGGTTTCTCCGAAGCCGCCGCCTTCTCCCGCGCCTTCAAACGCTGGACCGGCAAAAGCCCGCGCGAGGTGCGCAACAGCACCGCTTAGCGCTGGCGGCGCCCGAAGCCCCCGCGAGCGGCACCCGACGCGCGCGCGGGCGCATCCTGCGGTAACGGCGCGCGATCGCCGCCACCGAAATTGATGAAGAGCGATCCGATCGCAAGCACCGCACCTCCCCACGCCAGGTACATCATCCAGCCGAAGATGTAGTTGTTCTCCGGTCGCGGACGATCGTTTTCGAAATAGCACGTCGACGGCTGCGAAGGCAGATAGGTGATTTGCACCTTCCCGCGGCGCACAGCCCGCTCGGCGATCGCCTTCGAAACCGTCGCGCTGTAGCACTTATGCGGTGCGCCGTTTTCGTCGAGGAAAGTCGCGCTCAATTCGTAGGTCATAACGTTGTTGGTTTGGACCGCGTAGCCGTCTTTGACGCGCCCTTCCACAATGCGGCCCTCGCGCGCGAATGCCGCGGCGCGCTCCGTCGTCTGAGCGACCGCCATATACGCGGCACCGCCGATCCCGACGAGCAGCATCGCGATCGTCAATGTTATAGAAATTCGCGAGACCGAAGGCATGGGCTCCCCTCCAAGCGCATCATGCGCCCAGAGGAGTTAACGCCCGTCAAAAGCCCGATAAGCGCCTAAATCTGATAATCCAGCGGCACGTCTTCGATGATCTGGTTCATCTCGTGGCTCGGCTGCTCGCAACCCGCGCAGCCCACCACCCGCGCCGGCACGCCGGCCACCGTGCAATGCTCCGGCACATCGGCAAGCACCACGCTGCCCGCGCCGACCCGGCTGTTCGCGCCGATTTCGATGTTGCCGAGAATGGTCGCATTCGCGCCGATCATCACGCCGCGCCTGACCTTCGGATGCCGGTCGCCGGTTTCCTTGCCGGTGCCGCCGAGCGTCACGCCGTGCAGCATGGACACGTCGTCCTCCACGACCGCCGTCTCACCGATCACGACACCGGTACCGTGATCGATCATCACCCCACGGCCGATTTTCGCCGCCGGATTGACGTCCAGGGCAAACACCTCCGATACGCGGGCCTGGAAATGCTGCGCCAACGTCACCCGACCCTTCTTATAGAGCCAGTGCATCACGCGGTACGACTGCAGCGCCAAGAAGCCTTTGAAGAACAGGAAGGGCTGCAGATACGTCGTCACCGACGGATCGCGCTCGTAAACCGCCGACAAGTCCGCCCGCACTTCATCGCCCAACTGCGGCTCGTCAGCGAATGCCTGATCGAACACCTGCCGCACCTGCATCGCGCCGACGTCGTCGTTCCCGAGCTTCTGCGCCAGGTGATAGGTCAGCGCCTCTTCCAACCGCTCGTGATTGAGGATCGTCGCGTGCACGAAGCTCGCGAGCGCGGGCTCCGACGCGGCCGCGCGAATAGCCTCCTCGCGCAGGTCGGACCACACCGGGTCGCAAACTGCGAATTTCTCGGCAATGACGGGCATCGGGCGCTTATCCATGGAAGCCATCTTAATACAGATGGGGTCTTACCGCGAGCCTATCAAGCAAGTGTGACGCCAGGTTAACGCGCCTTGACCATCATAAGCCCGGCCAAGCAAACCGTCGCAAAAACGGCGCCAGCCGCAAATGTCGCCTCCGCCCCGATCCAATTCCACAACGATCCCGCAACAATACTGGCGACGAGCAACGCCACACCCGTCACCAAATTGAACACGCCGAATGCCGTCCCGCGCAGGTCTTCGCGCGCGGTATCGGCGACGAGGGCCGCAAGCAGCCCCTGGCTGAACCCCATATGCGCACCCCAGAGCATCGCGCCCGCCATCAGCCCCGCGACATTCGGCACGAGCGCCAGCACGACATCCGACAGCACAAGGATGACGAGAGCGAACGCCAGCAGCTGCTTGCGCCCGAGGCGGTCCGACAGAGCACCGGCAGGCGCGGAGATCGCCGCATAGGCGACGTTCATTGCCACCAACACCAGCGGGACGTACGCCGCCGATATCCCGACCTCGCTCCCGCGCAGGATCAAGAACGCCTCACTGAATCGTGCGAGCGAAAACACCGCCCCGATCGCAACCACAACCCAGAACCCGCGCCCCATCTGCCGGAGATCTGCAAGCTGCAGCGGCGCCCGCGCACCATTGCCCGTAACCGGCGCATCCTCAACACCAAGCACCAGCAACGCGACCGCAATCACGGCCGGAATCACCGCCCACCAAAACACCGCGCGCATGTCGCCCGCGAGCAGCAACATCAAACCAATCGCAATCAGTGGCCCGGCGAACGCACCGATCGTGTCGAGCGACTGCCGCAAGCCATACGCCGCCCCGCGCAGCTCCGGCGGCGTCACATCTGCGACCAGCGCATCGCGCGGCGCACCGCGAATGCCCTTGCCGACGCGATCGGCGAACCGCGCCGCCAGCACCTCGAACGGCGTCACCGCCAGCGGAAACACCGGCTTCGTCAACCCGGCCATCGTATAGCCGATAACAGCCAGCAACTTGCGCTTGCCCAACTTGTCGCTGAGCCAGCCCGAAAACACCTTGACCGCCGACGCCGTGAACTCCGCGATTCCCTCGATGAGGCCGACGGTGAACATGCTGGCGCCCAGCACGGTCGTCAAAAACACCGGCAGCAGCCCGTGGATCATCTCCGACGAGATGTCCATGAACATCGACACAAACCCCAACGCCCAAACCGTACGGGGAACCTTCGCGAGACTCGTTTTCATCGCCGCCGACCTTAGTCTATCGTTCGCGCGAAATCGCGAGGCAGGAATGACGAACCTCAATATCGCCGCACCCCAAACGCTCGATCTGCTGCTAAGCCGCCGCTCGGGCTCGGCGAAGCGCATGACGGGCCCCGGCCCCAGCGACGAGCAAATCCGCACGCTGATCCGCGCCGCGACGCGCGTGCCCGATCACGGCAAACTCACACCCTGGCGCTTTCTCATCTTCAAGGACGACGCCCGCATGGCCTTCGGCGAGCTGCTCGTGCGCGCACTGAAGCAAGCCGAACCCGACGCCGGCGTCGAACGCATCGCGCAAGAGCGCGGCCGCTTCCTCCGCGCACCCATGATCATCGGCGTGGTGAGCCGCGTGCGCGAAGCGATTCAGATTCCCGAGTGGGAGCAAATTCTATCGTCCGGCGCCGCCTGCCAAACGCTCTGCATCGCGGCCCACGCCATGGGCTTTGTCGCGAACTGGATCACCGAGTGGTACGCGTATCATCCAACCGTGCGCGAGGGCCTCGGACTGAAAGCCGGCGAACGCATCGCCGGCTTCATCTATCTGGGCCACCCCGCCGAACCGCTCGAAGACCGCCCGCGACCCGCGTTCGAAACCATTGCGAAAGAGTGGGCGCCCTAACGGCGCGCCCGCGCGGCATTGAAAGTCGCGATCAGCTGCGTGCGCGCATGCCGCGCCAGCGCCTCGCGATAGAAGTCGTAGTACGTCGCGAGCAGCGCCCCCGGCGTCTTGTCGCTCGCAAGCCGCGTCTCCCAGCCCTGCATCGCGCTCTCCCACGCGATGCGGCTGACACCATGCGCTTCGGCAATCGCCGCACACGCGCTCCGGTCGCGCGCGGCCCCACGCGTCGCCACGACAAGCTCGGCATATTTTTCCAAAGTCACGCCCACAATCGGCGCCATCAGATCGCCCGCCATCCGCCCCTCCTCGACACGCGATGATGTCGAGTATCGGTGAGCGATGCGCTAACGCGAAGAAGCGGAAATCACAAAATGAATTGGCGTAAGGCGAACTTTCTATGCGCCCGGCGAACTGAGTTCGTACACGACCGCATTCCAGAACTTCGCGCGGTGCCGCCCGAACTTGCGCCAGCCGCGTTTCGAAAGCGCACGCCCCACGATCGCGTTGAAGTATCCGTGCGCGACCAGCACCGCGAGCCCGTTCTCGCGCGCCTCCGCCGACAGCATGTCGACGGCCTTCGCCGCGCGGTCTTTCGCATCGCGAAAGTCCTCGATGCCGCCGTCATGCCCCGCGTGCCACGCGAGCCTGGCGATCACCGCCCACGCCGGCGGCTTCATCTTGACGAGCGGCAGCTTCGGCGACTTCAGCTGCGCTTCCATGAAGAGCGGGCTGAACTCGAGTTCCGCATGCGGCGCCAGCGCGCGCGCACTTTCGCGTGCACGCGGCCGGTCGGAGCAGTAGACACGCCGCGCCTCCCGTGCCAAGGCAACCAGCCAATCGGGCGGCGCGCTGTCCGGATCGAGCCCCGCCTTTTCATAGGTTTCGATGTAATCCTCGAATTTGCGGTGGGTTAGCCGCTTCGAAGGCGCCACATCGGGCTTGCCGTGGCGGATGAGAACAATTTTGATGCCCTCCCCCGCCGGCTGCGGGCTTCGCCTGCGCCGTTTCAGCACCCTCGTATTTAGGCCTTCCATGACGTCAAAGCTCATCGCCGAAATTCACGGATCCACCGGAGTACTCGTACTCAACGCGCCGGAGCGGCGCAACGCGCTCAGCCTGGATATGTGGCAGGCTATCCCCGGACTTGTTGAGCAATTCGAGAAAGATCCGGCTGTCCGCTCCATCGTGGTTAGGGGCGCAGGCGACGAAGCATTCGCCGCCGGAGCAGACATATCGGAGTTCGAGGCCCATCGCGCAACAGACGAAAGCGCGAAAATCTACGACGCGGCAACCCGCCGGGCGAACCTTTCCCTCGATCGTTGTTCGAAGCCGGTCATCGCCGCCATCAAAGGGATATGCTTTGGCGGCGGGATGGCGCTCGCCATGACCTGCGACCTGCGGCTCGCGTCGGACAATTCCAAATTCTGTATCCCCGCGGCGAAGCTCGGTCTCGGCTACCCCGGCACCGACGCTTTGGTCGCAAAGCTGGGCCCCGCGCTCACGGCCGAGATGCTGTTCACAGCCAAGGTGTACAGCGCCCACGAAGCGCTGATGCGCGGCATCGTCCAAGCGGTCGCGCCTGTCGCCGACTTCGACAACGTCGTCAAAGGCTACACGACGATGCTCGCCGCCAACGCGCCGCTCTCGATCGTCGCGTCAAAGAAGGCGATCCGCGCGGCACTCTCGGGCGACGAGCGCGACCGCGCCGAAGCCGACCGCGCCGTCGCCGCCTGCATGACCAGCGCCGACTACGCCGAAGGCCGCAAAGCCTTCCGCGAAAAACGCAAACCAGAGTTCCAAGGCCGATAAGGAGAACCGCCCATGAACATGAAAGACCACGTCGCCATTGTCACGGGCTCCGGCACCGGCATCGGCGCAGCGGTGGCGCTCCGCCTCGCAGAGGAAGGCGTTCGCGTCGCCGTGAACTACACGAAAAGCCTGAAGGAAGCGGAGGAAACGCTCGCCGCCATCAAGGCCAAAGGCGCCGAAGGCATGCTCGCGCAAGGCGATGTCGGCAACGACGACGACTGCCGCCGCATCGCGAAACAAGTCGCGGACAAATGGGGCCGCATCGACATCTTGGTGAACAACGCGGGCGCCACCGTGTTCGCCGATCATGCGAATCTCGACGGCCTCACCGGCGATGACTTCCTGCGCATCTACAAGACGAATGTCGTCGGCTCGTTTCAGATGATCCGCGCCTGCACGCCGCATCTGCGCAAAAGCGGCTTCGGCCGCATCGTCAATGTCTCGTCCGTGGCCGGCGTCTTGGGCGTCGGTTCGTCCGTCGCCTACGCCGCGTCCAAAGGCGCGCTGAACACGATGACGCTCTCGCTCGCCCGCGCGCTGGCGCCCGAGATCCGCGTCAATGCCGTTTGCCCCGGCTTCGTCGGCACGCGCTGGTTCTCCGACCGCTTCGACGAGGAGACCTACGCCCGCATCGTCGAACACAACAAGCAGTCGACACCCCTCCACCGCGCCGGCACGCCCGAAGACATCGCCGAGGCCGTGGCCTTCTTCTGCGGCGAGGGCGCCAGGCACATCACCGGCGAACTCCTCCTGGCCGACGCGGGCCACCACCTGGCCCTAGCGGGGGTCACCCGGCGCCAATCCTGACGCCAGACCCAGGGAAACGCGTGCGGATCCTCGATTTGTGTTGCCTCAACAACACGAGAGTCGCCCTCTAAACCATTGCCACAAAACGCTTTCGGGATTTGAATAACGAAGGGGGCGGCCGCGTTTTGTGCCGCAGGGGGACTGGCATGAAAAAAACGCTTCTGGCGCTAAGCCTGCTCGCGACCGCGAGTTTCACGCAACCGGCACTTGCCGACGGCGAAGAGAGCGCAGCCGAAGAAGAAGCGGGACCGATCTCGATCACACTGACCGCGACGACCGACTACCGCTTCCGTGGCCAAAGCCAAAACTCGCGCGATCCCGCATTCCAGGCCTCGTTCGATTACGCATCTGACAGCGGTTTCTTCGCAGGCGTCTGGGCCTCCAACATCGACTTCAGCGACACTGGCGACACATCGACGGATTTCGAGATTGATATCTATGCCGGTTACGGCCTCGAACTTGGCGAAGGTACATCGGCCGGCTTCAAAGCGACGTACTACTACTATCCCAACAGTCCGTACGTCACCGGTTACGATTACTTCGAATTGCAGGCATCACTGAGCCACGAAATGGGTGGCGCGACATTCTCGGCAGAGCTGAACTTCAGCCCCGACTATTTCTTCGAAACGGGCTCGGCCACCGCCATCGCAGCAGGCATCGAGTTGCCTGTCTGGGACACACTGACAGCAAGCGGTCACGTCGGACATCAGTGGATTGACGACAACGCGAACTTCGGCACACCCGACTGGCTCTATTGGGATGCCGGCGTCGGCGTCGAAGTCGGACCCTTCGCAGTCGACCTCCGTTACGTTGGCACGGACCTCAAGAAGGCCGACTGCTTCGGCGGCAAGAACCTCTGTACTAGCGGCTTCGTCGGCACCGTAAGCATCACGCTTCCGTAGCCAAGGAAAGCGGTCCTATCGGTCCGGGCGGTTGCACCGAGGTGCGGCCGCCCTTTTCTATGCAGAGCCTGCATGCCCGACAGGCAAACTGCCCGCTTGGTGAGCACTCGCGCCAGCGTGGCATTTCCAGCGCACCCGCCGGGCTTGCTTCGTCCCCGCTCCACACGCGTTAACGCGTTGTCAACCATCGCGGGGTCAAGACTTAATGCGAAGGAAACCAGTCCGAGCCGCGTGCCCCCACACGGTCTCGTTTGTTTGCAACCCCGTGTGTGAAGAGGTTTGGTATGAAGAAGGCACTGACGGCGGGCGTATTCGCCGCCCTGACATTAGCGAGCGTTCCGGCTGCATACGCAGCGGACGAAGCACCCGCCTGGGGCCCGTTCACAGCCGGCGTGACGCTGACCAGCGACTACCGCTTCCGTGGCGTGAGCCAATCGGATCGCGACGCGGCGATCCAAGGTTGGGTTCAGTACGACCACGAGTCGGGCTTCTTCGCCAACGTTTGGGCGTCGAATATCGACTTCAACGACTCGACAACGTACGACTCAAGCATCGAGGTAGACCTGACGGTCGGATACAATCACAGCTTCAGCGAGCAGCTGTCGGGCGGCATCAAAGCTGTTTACTATTGGTATGCCGATGCCGATACGCCGCCGGCCGCGCCCGACTACGACTATTTCGAGGTGATCGCCAACCTCGGCTACGACTTCGGCAAGGCTTCGGTCTCGGGTGAACTCGCCTGGACGCCGGATAACTTCGGTGAGACCGACGATGCGCTCGCGTTGACGGGCGGCGTAAGCGTTCCGATCACGGACAGCTTCATCTTCTTTGACGGCGGCGTCGCGGCATCGGGCCACATTGGCTACCAGTGGCTCGACAGAAGCGCGTCCTTGCCAGACTACCTCTTCTACGACCTCGGCGTGACGGCGACCTGGGGCATCTTCGACGTTGATCTGCGCTGGGTCGGCACCGATGTCAGCAACGCCACCTGCGGGTCGGACGCTTGCGAAGACGGCGTCGTCCTGTCGCTCACGGCGAACTTGCCGGGCTAACGCCTCGACGAATGAATACGCGAGCCCCCGCGCGAACCGCGGGGGCTTTTTCATTTCAGAAGTCGAGGAAGCTCAACACCGCCGCCTTGTACATCTTGTCGCCAACGGTCGTCATATGATCGCGTCCCGGCACGATTACAGTATGACTCCCCGGTAGCGCGGCGGCGAGCGGCCCCGGCGGCCCTGTGATCGTATCCTTCTCGCCAACCACGACGAGCGTTGGCACGTTGAGCTCCTCGAACTCCGACGCCGAGAACGACCGCCGCTCCCGCGTCATGCAAAGTGCCAACGCTTCCAAGTCGTTTTTGCCCTGCTCGGCGAACAAGCGGAACTGCCGCGGCACGGCACCCTCGACGTCGGCCGCGCTCAGCGCCCGCAAACCCGCCGCAATCGCATCCGTCTCGACGACGCCGCGCCCATAGTAGTTCTCGCCCACGCCCGCGATCACCGCACGTCGCACGCGCGCCTCATTGTCATGCAACAGCCTGAGCGTGATGAACCCGCCCATGGAGTAGCCCATCACGTCGGCCTGTGCGTGCCCAAGGTGGTCGAGCAACCGCTCGACATCCCACGCAAGTTCGCCCTCGTTGTAGGCGTCGGCATCGTGCGGCTTGTCGCTCTCGCCATGCCCGCGCACGTCGAGCGCAATCACCTGCCGCCCGGCTTGCGTGAGCGTGTCGTACCACCCCGGTATCCGCCAATTCGTGGCCCGGTTCGATGCAAAGCCGTGCACGAGCACGATCGGAGGCTTGCCCTCCGACGCCTTGGCGAAGGACGGCCCCTCGCCCACCACCTCATATGCGATGCGAATGCCGCCCGGGACGGTGAACGTGGGCATTTGACCTCTTCCTCTCTCTAAGCGAGGCTACCAGAAGATAGAGGAACCGGAAGCCATGTCGCTGGAAACTTTGAAGCGCGAGGTATGCAGCGCCATCGACGCGCTCCGGCCCGAACTGATCGCGGCGAGCCACGCCATCCACGCGAACCCCGAACTCGCGTTCGAAGAAAAATTCGCCGCCGCCCTCTTGACGAAGACAGTCGATGGCCACGGCCTCACCGTCGAACGCGGCGCCTACGGCGTCGCCACCGCCTACGCCGCCGAGTTCGGGCCCAAGACCGCGCCGGTGATGAGCCTGCTCTCCGAATACGACGCGCTGCCCGGCATCGGTCACGCCTGCGGCCACAACGTGATCGCAACGGCGGGCTTGGGCGCCGCGCTCGGTCTCTCCAAACTGGGCACCAAACTCACCGGCCGCGTTCGCTACATGGGCACGCCGGCGGAAGAACGCGGCGGCGGCAAGGAAGTGATGGCTCAACACGGCGCCTTCGACGGCGTGGACGCCTCGATGATGGTCCACCCCGCCGGCTTCGACATGGTGACGATGCCCGTGATCGCGCTCGCCGAAGTCGAAGTCGTCTATCACGGCCGCGCGGCCCACGCGTCCGCCATGCCCGCGCGCGGATTGAACGCGCTCGACGCGCTGGTCACCGCGTATCAAACGCTGGCGCAGTTGCGCCAGCACATCCAGCAAACCGAACGTATCCACGGCATCATCGTCGAAGGCGGCATGGCGCCGAACATCGTGCCGGAACGAGCCTCCGGCCGCTTCTACGTCCGCGCCCGCAACGGCGTCGAACTGGCGGCCCTAAAGAAGCGCGTGCAAGCCTGCTTCGAAGCCGGCGCCCTCGCCAGCGGCACGCGCCTCGAAGCCAAGTGGGGCCGCGTCGACTGCCTAGACCTCAAAACCAACTGGCCGCTCGCCCACGCTTACGAAGCGAACGCCAAAGCGCTCGGCCGCGAACTCCTCGATCCCGCGTTATTGCCCCCAGGCCTCGCGGGCTCGACCGACATGGGCAATGTCAGCCACCGCGTCCCCTCGATCCACCCAATCATCCAGGTCTCACCGGCGAATGTGACCATCCACAACGCCGAGTTCACGGCCTACGCGAAGTCCGACCGCGCCGACCAAGCCGTCGTCGATGGCGCCAAAGCGCTCGCGATGACGACGCTCGATTTCTTTGCCAGCGCCGACCTCCGCACCGCCGCCAAAGCCGACTTCGAAAAGAGCAGCGACCTCTCCCGCACAGCCATCGCCAGCGCCTACCACAAAGACGGCATCCTGCTCGCGGGCGGATGCGGGTGTTGCTGAGCGAACCTAATCCGGGACGCCCGCTAGAAAATCCATCACCGCCGCTTTGAACATCGGCTGTGTCAGGCAGTCCATGTGCCCGCAACCCGGAATGCGCTTCGCCTTCGCGTTCGGGAAGCACGCGGCCAGCGCTTCCGGCGAACCGGCCAACTCGTCGCCCGATCCCGCCACCACGAGCGACTCGTTTTTGATCGACGCCAGCTTCTCGCGTGTCCACCCGGCACCGCTCGCGTTCAGCCCGCGCGAGCACGCGGCGAGCGCTTTCAGGTCCTGTCCCTGACCCTCCGCAAACATTCGAAACCGCCGCGCCATGTCGTCGCCGACCTGATCCGCCGATGCCGCCTCCATCGCTTGCGCGAACGCCTCGGGATTACGATCCATCCGCGGATTGAGCAGCACCTCGCCGACCCCGCAATAGACGCCCAGCAAGAACCGGTCGCCGCGCTGCCGCAGCAACTCCAGAACGACGCGCGCCCCCAGCGAAAACCCGATCAAATCGGGCTTCTTGATCTGCAAGTGCTCCACGACGGCAAGCACATCGCCCGCCATCGCGGCCAACGAGTACGCCGCGGGGTCATAGACCTTCGCACTCTGCCCATGCCCGCGCAGATCGATCGCCACCACCCGCCGGTTCGCGCGCGTGAGCATCGAGACCCACCCGGCTTTGCCCCAATTCTCCTGCGTGCTGGCGGCAAATCCATGCACGAGCACGACACCGTCGCCGGCACCCTGATCGCTGTAGAAGATGTCGACGCCGTCGACGCTAAGCACCGCCATCGCGAACTCGCTACTCGGCAGGCTTCGGCGCCGGCGTGGCCGGCAGTTCGGGCTCGTCCTCGAGCGTGAGCCCGACGCGAGCACCGATCGCGGTCCCCGCGACGCTCCGCTCTTCGATGAGCCGGCGCAACTCGCTCTGCTTGGCCTCATCCAACGGGAAGCGCCACATGACGGCGGTGACGAGGATGTTCACGAGCGTCGCCGGGACGACGTAGAACATCATCATCTGCCACACGGTCTCGTCGCTGTTCACGCCCTTTTCCTGAAACCCGATCCAATCCAGGAACTCGAACGAGAACACGATCGCCGACGAGTAACCGAGCTTGTTCGTCATCGCGAGCAGCGAGAAGAAGACGCCGGCCCTTGGGCGGCCGGTATCGACATGATCCTGATCGGCGACATCCGCCATAATCGCGCGATAAAGAAACGGACCGACCGACATATTCGCGCCAAGAAGAATGAACAGAACGGCCGCCGCCCAGAAGTCGCCCTTCGGAATCAAAAGCGCGAGCGGCAGGACGACCGCGTTGAACAGACAGCTGAGCGCCAGCGTCTGATGCTTGCCCAGATACTTGCTGAGGCGGATCATGGGCGGAATGAACAACATGCCCATCGTGAAATAGATGAGCAGAAGCATGTTCGCCTGCTTCGGCAGCCCAAGACCCACCGCCACCATCGCGATGAACAGCGTCGCCACGATGCCGCCGGAAATGCCGGAGATCAGATCGCAGAACAACACGTAGCGAAGCGGCACGTTTCGACCGAGCGCCCCGATCGCCTGACGGATCGGCAGGTGCGCCGCGGGCGGCGCGTCGCGCTCCTTGATGACGAAGGCCAGAATCGCAACCGAGATCGGCAACGTCACGATGATGAACCAGCCCATCGACGATATCTGGGCAAACCGATCGCCGCCTTGCGCCTGGATGAACACCGGCAGCAACAGCACCGCGATCACACCGACCAAAAGCGCCGCCTCGCGCGCGCCGGTCACGCGCGATCGCTCGTGATAGTCGCTGCTGAGTTCCCCGCCCAGGGCAAGATGCGAAATCGTCAGCATCGTCCAGCCGACAAACAGAAGTACGATCGACGCGACAACGAACGTGGACGACACGCCGGGGCTCGGCATGAAAACGAGCACCGAGGCCAGGATCATGACCGGGATCGACAGCACCATCCAAATCCGCCGCCGCCCCCACGGCGTGCGCACGCCGTCCGAGACGACGCCCATCACGGGATCCAGAAAGACGTCGAAGAATCGCGCCGCGCCGAAGATCCAACCGACCGCCGCGTAACCCAACCCCACCTCGACGGCATAAAAATTCGGGAGATGAACGGCGAGCGGCAAACCCAACGCCGCGATCGGCAATCCCGGGAGCGAATAGGCAAGAAGCCAAGAAGCCTTGATCCGGTCCTTCGGCGCCGTCGGGGTGGTCATCTGACGTTGTGCTCCTTGGCCGCGTCCGCGCGCGTCACGATACTATGACCACAACCTGCCGCTGCCGACAAATCGCATTCGCGTGCGACGACGAGCCGTAGCGTCGGTGTCCTGCAACTTGCCCGTCGTCCCAATTGATGAGGATCAATTAACCGCTCGACTTATGTGAATAGAAAAGCTTGCCACCTTTGCCATCTGTTCCGTCTATTGTTGCGAATGTAAGTCATCGTGCGAACTGTACAGCAACTGGAGTCGTAGTGATGGCGCGTAAGGCGAAAGGCGAGCAGCAGACCGAGAAGGAAGAGGTCGTCGCTTCGACGACCGACCGCTATGTCGAGCTGACCGCGAGCCTCGTCTGCTCTTACGTCAGCCGCAACCAGGTCCCGATGAGCGAACTCGCCGGTCTGATCGCGACGTTCCACACCGCGCTGAGCGGCACCGGCGCGGGCCACGTCGCCGAGGCCGAACGCAAGCCCGCCGTCACCGTCAAGAAGTCGATCGGCGACGACTACATCATCTGCCTCGAGGACGGCAAAAAGTTGACCATGCTGAAGCGGTACTTACGCTCCCAGTACAACATGAGCCCCGAGGAGTATCGCAAGAAGTGGGACCTGCCGCACGACTATCCGATGGTGGCCCCGGCCTACGCGCGCCTGCGCTCGCAGTTCGCAAAGAAGATCGGCCTGGGCCGTGTCCCCGTCGCCCGTGGCCGCCGCGCGAAGGCGGCTTAAGAAGGCCGCGCCACGCGTAGCCGAAGGCGAAGCGTGGTGCCCTCTGCCGGACTCGAACCGGCACGTCCTCGCGAACGACGGATTTTAAGTCCGTTGCGTCTACCAGTTCCGCCAAGAGGGCAAATCGCCTGCCACGCGGGCTTTAGCACGCATGAGACCCAAAACAGAAGCCGTCCCGCGGGGTCACTCAATCGGCTCGCCACCCGCCGCGCGGATCAACCCAATCAACCCCTCCTTCACCTTCGCCAGCACGTCCGCGTCGCTCCCGCGCGCGACCAAACTGGTCCCGAACTTGCCGTCCTTGTTGAACGGATAGCTGCCGAGCGGAATGTCCGGATACTGCTTCTGAAGCGCTGCCAACCCCGCCGCGATCGTCCCTTCACCCAGATGCGCGCTCACCGTCACCGAACTCAGCGCCTTGCCCGCAACAAGCCGCCCACGCACATCCTCGAGCATCGCCTGCATCACCGCCGGAATGCCCGCCATCACGAACACATTCGCGAGTTGAAACCCTGGCGCACCGGACAACGAATTGGCGATCAGGCTCGCCCCATAGGGAATCCGCGCCATCCTCTGCCGCGCCTCGTTGAACGGCCCGATATTCATCGACGCATAGCGCGCCGCCATCGCGGCGAAGACGGTCGGGTGAAAGTCGATCCCCGTTTCAAACGCCTTGGCCATGCAGTCGGCGGTGATGTCGTCGTGCGTCGGCCCGATCCCGCCGGTCGAAAACACATAGTCGTAGCGCGCGCTCAGGTGCCGGACGGCGGCGACGATCTCGGCCTCGATGTCCGGGACCACCCGCGCCTCGCCCACCGGGATGCCCAGCTGCGCCAGCCAGCGCGCGATATAGCCGGTGTTCGTATCCTGCGTCCGGCCCGACAGAATCTCGTCCCCGATCACCAAAATCGCGGCCCCGCGCCTGCGTTCCTGCATCTTCAACCGCCCGTTAGCCAACTTTGATCTAGCGTCCTATAACATGGCCGTGTAACCAAGCGCCCCGATGACCTACGTCCCTGCGACAACGCTCAACGACAACCGCTCGTCCGGCGCGATCAAGCTGCACGGCCCGGAAGGCTTTGCCGGCATGCGCAAGGCCGGCCAGCTGTCCGCCGCCTGCCTCGACATGATCGCCGATCACGTGAAGCCCGGCGTCACCACCGGCGAACTCGACGACCGCATCCACGACTTCGTCCTCGCCGCCGGCGCCATCCCGGCCACGATCTTCTACCGCGGCTACCGCCACGCGAGCTGCATCTCGCTGAACGAAGTCGTCTGTCACGGCATCCCGGGCGACCGCGAACTCAAAGACGGCGACATCCTGAACATCGACGTGACCTCCATCGTCGACGGCTGGCACGGCGACACAAGCCGCATGTACCTCGCGGGTGACCCAGCGCTCAAAGCCCGCCGCCTCGTCGACGTCACCTACGAAGCGATGATGCGCGGCATCGCCCAAATCAAACCGGGCGCTACGACGGGCGACGTTGGCCACGCGATCCAGTCCTTTGCCGAAGCCCATTCCTACTCCGTCGTGCGCGACTTCTGCGGCCACGGCGTCGGCAAGGTCTTCCACGACGCGCCGAACATCCTGCACTACGGCCGCGCAGGCACCGGCCTCGCCTTCAAAGAAGGTATGATCTTCACGGTCGAGCCGATGATCAACGCGGGTAAATTCGCCGTGAAGCTGAAGAGCGACGGCTGGACCGCGGTCACCAAAGACCGTTCGCTCTCGGCCCAATTCGAACACACGGTCGGCGTCACCGCCACCGGCGTCGAGATCTTTACGGCCTCGCCCACCGGCCGCCACAAACCGCCCTATGCCTAGACGCGGTCTGGCCGAAGGCGCGAGCGATCTCCCGCACTATCTCGGCCACCGCGACCGCCTGCGCGAACGTTTTCGCGAAGGCGCGGACAGTTTGCCCGACTACGAACTCGTTGAGCTCATGCTGTTTGCGGTTATTCCACGTAAGGACGTGAAAGAAACAGCAAAGGAGCTTCTGAAAGAGTTCGGCGGCGATCTCAACGCCCTTTTCTCAGCTCCACGCGAGCGCTTGCTGAAGATCCCGGATATCGGTCCGGCCGTCGCAGATCACATCGCCGTCATCAGCGCGTTCGTTAGGCGCGCCGCAAAGCAAGAAGCCAAAGAACGTGACGTGCTGTCCTCTTGGAACGCCGTCGTCGCGTACTGCACGCGCGCGATGACTGGCGAGACCAACGAGCAATTCCGCATCCTGTTCCTCGACCGCAAGAACAAGCTGCTCCGCGACGAAGTCCAAAACCGCGGCACCGTCGACCACACGCCGGTCTACCCGCGCGAAGTGGTCAAACGCGCCCTCGAACTCGGCGCCAGCGCCATCATCCTGGTCCACAATCACCCAAGCGGCGACCCGACGCCGTCGACAAGCGACGTCGAAATGACCAAACAAATCATCGACGCCGCCAAGACGCTCGACATCGCCGTTCACGACCACCTCATCATCGGCCGGGGCGGCCACACGAGCCTGAAGCAACTCGGGCTGATGTGACCTCACGCCCAACGGCAGAAATCCGCCAGTCGGAAAATGCACGCAATCGAATCCGTAACAGCGTAACAACGGCGGCATTCCGTCATTCTTGACGTAACACTGACGTAACTTTGCCGTTGTTTGTTACGCATGCCGCGCGCCGCTCATTGCGAGAAACCCGTGCCAAAAAAACGAGCGCACCTCTCCCGCAAGCCTCACCGGAACTTCAGCCCGGGGCATCCAACCCTGCACATTGTCAAGTCGCAGCCGAAATTGCCCCAAATCACGGGGTAATTTGGAAAAGAACAAATATAGAACAAAAGTCCAAAAAAGTCAAGCCATGTCCACCATGTCCCCAAAACAACCGCACTGGCACCTGTCGAGGTCACGCACAGCCTCGCGACGACCACACAAATTGTTGAGGCCGACCGCGACTCTGGACGGACGCTGCCGGCGGACCTCAATATGCTCTCGCCAACGAGACCCACCAGCATGCCGCTCGATCCGATCCTCCTCATCGCCTACCTTGCCGCGGCGACGGCGCTCACACTCTCGCCCGGCCCGGACACCATGTTCGTCCTCGCGTCCGGCACGTCGGGCGGGCCGCGTGCCGGCGTGGCGGCGACACTCGGAATCTCGGCCGGCTGCCTCCTTCACGCAGCAATGGCGGCTCTGGGCATCTCGGCCCTCATCGCCGCCTCGCCGATCGCCTTCGACGCGCTTCGCATGGCGGGCGCACTCTATCTGCTGTGGATTGGAGCGGTCGCGTTGCGCGCATTCTGGACCGGGGACGCGCCGGTCGCCGTCACGGGCGGCGAAGCCGTCGCGTGGAGTGCCTTTCAAAGGGCCGCGCTGACGAACATTTTCAATCCAAAGGTCGGCATCTTCTACGTCGCCTTCCTGCCCCAGTTCACGAGTCCGGCGTTGGGAAACGTACCCCTGCAAGTCGTCCTGTTGGCAGCGATCCACATCTTGATCGGCATCGTGTGGCTCGGCGCATTGTCGTTGGCCTCGGGCTATCTCGCACAATCCTTCGCACGAAGCCGCCGCACCCGCGCCTGGCTCGACGCCACCGCAGGCGTCGTCTACATCGCCCTCGCCTGGCGTATGCTCGTCCTTGAGAGGCGGGCGGGATAAGACGTTCGTCTCAAAGTAGTTCAGAGATTTCGAGGTCCAAAGCGGCACGGATGGAAACCCTCCCCAACTACGGCCTCGCCAACACGATCACCGGTTTTGCGACGTTGTTCGCAGGCCTGCTGCCGCTCGCGTTCTGTTATCTCGTCGACCGTCATCCGCCGCGCTGGATGTTCGTCTACTGGCTGATCGTCATCACAGGCATCTTCACGATCACGCTGCACGGCTTCGGTGAGACGAATCCGATGATCTTCGAGCGTTGGATTTGGGCGTTCCTCGACACCGGCTCCAACATCGTCGTCACCTGGGGCATCGTTCTCGCCGTGCTCGCCGACTTCTACACGAAAGAAACGCAACGCTGGGCGCGCCCCACGGCAACCGTCGCAATGCTGATCGGCGTCGCCTGGCACTTCTACGACCGCATGACGGCGGGCGGCTATCTCGTTGGCTTCGGGAGTTGGGGCGGCTTCAAGCCCGGCCAATCCTGGCTCATCGCCTTCTCGCTCGCGGCGACCGTCCTCTTCTACCTGAAGCGCAAGGCGATCCCGCCCAAGGCGATGCCGCTGCTCATGCTCGTCACCGGCATCTTCCTAGCGGGCCTACTAATGGCGACCGCGAAGAACGACAAGATCGTGTTCCCGTTCTTAAGCCTCCACGCGCTCTGGCACGTCACCGGCGCTTTCGGCTTCATCGCGCTTTGGGCCTTCAACGACGTGCGTTTCCGCGAAACCGCACCGACTCCCTGAACCAGTGCACCACATGCTAGACTGCGTCCTTGACCTTGGGGGACCTTCATGCGCGTGCTGCGTTTTCTCTTCTACACGGTTCTGGTGTTGATCGGCCTCGCCGTCGCGGGCGTTGCCGCAATCTGGGCCTTGAACCCGTTCGCACCTGAAGTCGTCGTGGCCGATCCCGCACCGGAGGGCCGCCGCATGACCGAGAACGGTCTGCTCGCGAACTACTACCCGCCGCAAGGCGAAGGCAAACGCGCGGGCATCCTGATGCTCGGCGGTTCGGAGGGCGGCTTGGGGCCGGGCGTCGGCCGCATGGCAAAGGCGCTGCAGGCGCGAGGATTCGCCGTCCTTCACGTCTCGTACTTCGCCGCACCCGATCAGCCGCCGAAGCTCGAACTTGTTCCCCTTGAGACGTTCGATCGCGCACTCGCTTGGCTGAAAGTGCAGCCCGAAGTCGACGCGACGCGGATCGGCATCGTCGGCGGCTCGAAGGGCGCGGAGGCGGCTCTCATCGTCGCGACGCGTCACCCCGAATTGCGCGCGGTCGTCGCCGCGATGCCCTCAAGCGTCGCGTGGCAAGGCATCGACTGGAACATCATGAACATGATTTTCAACCCGCCCGGCGGTTCGTGGAGCCTCGGCGGCAAGCCGATCCCCTTCCTGCCCTACGCGCAGCCGAAGGAATACGGCGGCCCGGTCGCCGACATCTACGCCGCGAGCCTGCTCGAACTCCAGAAGCACCAAGACGCGATCATTCCGATCGAAAAGACGCGCGCGCCCGTGCTGTTGATTTGCGGCAAGATGGACACACTCTGGCCCTCCTGCCCGATGGCCGATCAAGTCAAAGCGCGCGCCGAAGCGAACGGCGGCCCGGCGGTCACGATCCTCGCCTACAACGACGCCGGCCACGCCGTCATGGGTCTACCAGTCGAAAAGTCGAACAAAAACTACGACCGCCTCGACAGCCTCGGCGGCACCGACGACGGCAACAACGCCGCCCGCACCGACGGCTGGCCGAAACTCGTGGCGCATCTGGAGGCGGCGCTTCTATCGAACGCGCCCACGCCGGCCCAATGAGCGTCAGCGCATGTGTTCCCACAGTTCCCGCTCGACTTCGAGGCGGTCGCGCTCGGCCGCCTTGAAATCCGCGCGCGACACGACGCCGAGCAAGCGCCCGCCCTCGACGACGGGAATGTGGCGGTAGCCGCCGTCCCACATCCATCTGAGAGCTTCGATAGCACTGGTGTCGGGCGCGAGCGTGTCGGGATCGGCCGTCATGACCTCTTCGAGCGGTGTCGTCTCGGCGTTCTTGCCGGCAGCCAGAACGCGGCACACGGCATCGCGATCAGTGAAGATGCCGATCAAGCGCCCCCGCGGGTCGGTGACCAGCACGGAGTCGGCGTTCGTCTCATGCATGGCATGGCACGCGTCGCGGACGCATGTCGACGGCGGCATCGTCAGCGGATTTCGGTTGAACAGAATATCTGCGAGCTTACGCATAGATTGCCTCCCGGTCAGAGAGATTGCGATGCCAGCCCCCAGGCGCAGATCATCTGCCGCCGCATGAAATAGTCAAGCGCTCGCAACCTGCGCGGCCCGGGATATCCGCGAACCCGCTACTTACTCGCCGTCTTGTTCCCGGGGTTCAGCCCCGCCTGATCGAGCAGGAATGCGCCGATCATCGCGTCCTCTTCCACGCGCCCGTAACGCCCGCTGTCGCCCGCGTGGCCGGCCGTCATGTTCGTGCGGAAGAGCAGCGGGTTCTGGTCCGTCTTCAACCGCCTAAGCTTCGCCACCCACTTCGCAGGCTCGAAATACCCGACCTGACTGTCGTTATAGCCGGCGAGCACCAGCATCGCGGGATAGGCGCGCTTGTCCACCTGATCGTACGGCGAATAACTCAGCATGTATTGATAGTCGCCGGGCTCGGCCGGGTTGCCCCATTCCTCGTACTCGAACGTGGTCAGCGGAATGGACTCGTCCAGCATTGTCGTCACGACATCGACGAACGGCACGCCCGCGACAATGCCCTTGTAAAGCTCCGGCCGCATATTCGCGATCGCGCCCATGAGCAACCCTCCGGCGCTGCGGCCCATCGCGAACATACGCTTCGGATCGCCCACTTCTTCGCCGAGATACTCGCTCGCCGCGATGAAGTCGGTGAACGTGTTCTTCTTGTTCCGAAGCTTGCCGTCCTGATACCAGGCCTCGCCGAACTCGCGCCCGCCGCGCACATGCGCGTAGGCAATGACGAATCCCCTGTCGAGCAAGCTCGGCCAACGCGTCTTGAACATCGGCTCGTTGCTCGATCCATACGAGCCATAGCCGTAGACGAGCACCGGACTCTTGCCGCGCTCGAACTTGTCGCGCCGGTATGCCAACGTGATCGGAATCTGCTTGCCGTCCTTCGCGGGCGCCATCACGCGCTCGATCGCATAGGCCGCCGAATTGAACCCCGGCACCGAGAGCTTCTGCACAACCTTCTTCGTTCCCGTCGCGATGTCGAAGTCGTAGATCGTGTCCGGATGCACGGGCGATGAAAACGCGTAACGGAGGCTCGTCGCCTTGTCGTCGACGTTACGCAAGCCCGGGAAGTTGAACGTGTCCGCAAACGCGATATGCCCGGCGGGCGCATCAGGCGTCACATATTTCTCGTTCCCCGTCTTCAAATCGACAAGCCGGATGCGCGGTCCGCCCTTCGCATACTCGTCCAGCGCAACCGTGCTCGCGACGATGTCGAACGCCTCGATGTAAACACCCGCCTGCGTTG
Organism: uncultured Flavobacteriaceae bacterium; assembly: GCA_964638635.1. Taxonomy (GTDB): domain Bacteria; phylum Pseudomonadota; class Alphaproteobacteria; order Micropepsales; family Micropepsaceae; genus SZUA-430. The sequence continues at coordinate 867 of CAZXAQ010000042.1, read as the reverse complement.
GTACGACCTCGCTCCACTGCGACGGCGTCGCCAAAGCGGCCTTGGCAATCCGGAAGTCCGGCGCCTGCAAATTCGTGCGGATATAGAGCGTGCCCCCCGTCTCCTCCGCATAGTACCGCACGCCCTTCGCGCGCGGTTTGATCACCGTCCACGAGCCTTCTGGCTTCGCGGCATCGAGCATGCGCACGTCAGACGTGTTCGTCTGGTCGCTGGTGAGCAGCAGCACACGCCCGCCCTTGGAGCGCTTCAGCGCCATCTCGAACTGCTGATCTTTCTCCTCGTAAACGGCCTTGTCGGTCTTAGCGTCGGTCCCGATCACATGCCGCATCAGCTTGTAGGCGCGCGCCGTCCCCGCCTGAAGCTTCAGGTAAAACAACGTCTTGTTGTCGCTTGCGAACGCGAAGTCCGCCGCTGCGTATTCGATCTTGTCAGGGAGCGCCGCGCCCGTGCGCATATCGCGCAAGATGATGTTGTGCCAACGGTCGCCCGCGTAGTCGACGGCATAAGCAAAAATGCTCCCGTCCGGCGAGGCACCGTAATTGTTCACCTTGAACTGCTGCCGGCGCGGCCCCTCCAACTGCCCGTCGAGCAGAATCTCCTCCGGCGCCTCCATCGAACCCCTGCGCCGCGCGATCACGGGATAATCGGCCCCCGCCGCGTAGCGCTCGTAGTACCAATACCCGCCATCCTTGAACGGCGGCGTTCCCTGCACCGCCCCGGCCCGCGCCCGAATCTCTTCGCGCAGCGTCTTCTGCAGGTCGGCCGTCGGCGCCAGCACCTCGGCCGCGTACTTGTTCTCTTCCTCGAGGTAGCGGACGACCTTCTCGGTGTTCTTCTCGTTCAGCCAGAAGTAATAGTCCGTGCGCT
>CAZXAQ010000041.1:0-33635 GCA_964638635.1 uncultured Flavobacteriaceae bacterium | reverse complement strand
AAGGGCGAGCAGTTCCTGTTCGGCGTGCTCACGTCGACCGTGACGCTCGGCACCTCGACGGTCGCAATCGGCGTCACCGGCGCAACCGGTAAGTATCGCGCGGCGAACCCGTTCACCGCGGTCGATACGCCGACGCTGTTCGGCGCCGGCGCGGCAGGCCTCGGCGGCCTCGGCAAACTCGCGGCCGACGAGGAGATTTTCCTCACCATCGGCACGGCGAACTTGCCGACGTCCGGCACGCTCACCGTCGACCTCTACTTCGCGCAGACCTAACCCGCTGCACAGAAGAATGAACGGGGCTCCACCAAATGGGGCCCCGTCGTCATTTCACCAGCCCCGCTGAAAGCGACGCATCATGCAGCCAAGCCTCACCAAGCCGCCGATGAGCGGCGACGAGACCGCAACCCCGACCTCGACGCAGCTGCCGCCGCTGTCACCGGAGCTGCCGACGCGCGAGCAAGAGCCCGCGCCGCCGATCACCGAAACACCGCCGAAGACCAAGGCGAACCGCGGCCGCATCCTGTTGCCAAAGGCGCTCGTCGATGACCTCTACCGCGAAGCCCGCAAGAACTTCGCCCTCATCCCCGACATGACCTTCGCCCTCGCCGCGGGCAGCCGCACGCTACGCGACATGTGGGACCACAAAGACGGCGAGTTCCTGCGTAAGGAGCGCCTGTTCGCCAATTACATTCCGCCGAAGGAGGGCGAGCGCGGCGCGTCGCTTCGGGACGCGAATCTGGGTACGACTGCCATCGAGGCCGCTCGCGCGCGTTGGGACGAAGCCAAACACTCCGGCGACCCTGACCGTATAACGCGCACGGCGAACGACTTGTTGCGTGCAGTGGAGACGGGTCGCACCTCCCATGGCGAGCCGGATTCGGCGCGGGCGGATCATAGTCGGCATCCGATTGATGACGCGCTGTCACCTCGGGGCGCAAAGCCGCAGGAATCGGCTCAAGAATTGCCAGTGCGAACCTCAGATCTCGGCGAGACACCGTCGGCACTGGACTCGCACGCCGGCCACAACGCTAGCGAGGGACTCGCCGAGCACGCGCATGATCGAGAGACGCACCACTTCGACGCAATCGCGGAACGCCCCGGTGACAACGGCGCCGATTCACCCGTCCAGCACGCAGTCTTTCCCGACGAACAAAGCACACCCCTCACCAAAGTCGCGCTCAGTCCGCAAGAAGAGTCCTTCCTGGCGCAGGATGAGAATCGATTCAACCCATCCACCTCCTGGGATTGGGCCGCGCCTGAGCCAGGTGCGCCGTACCGGGTGGCCAACTTCCTCCGCCGTATGGGCTTTAGGAAGGACCGTTGGAGAGACCTTGTTGATCAGCCGAGTCCTCACGATCGCCGGCGTAGAGATTGGGCCAACCCCGACTATGGCTGGCGGACCAATCAAACGACGCTCAACTTGCTCGAAATGGGTCGACACGGCTCGTTGACGATAGAGACCCTGTTGATGCTCAGCGATGCCGCATACTGGGATCGTTACGCTGGAGATTCTAAGGACATTCGGTTTGGAATGCCGGATGCGTTTGAAGACATGCCGGCGTTCTTCGAACCAGATAGTGGTTGGGAAAGAATCGGTGCGCGCGATTCGAAAAATGGATACGGCGCGCTTGCGCTCTACAATCGGAACACAAACACCGTCATAGTTGTCAATCGTGGCACGCGCCTGTCGGTTAATGACGCGCTCACCGACAAAGCGATCTTCGATGGCCTAAGCCCGAGGTCCTTCGACGCGGCGCAAAACTTCCTCCGAGAGGTCGTCTGGAAATGGATGGGCGACTATGGGCACCGCAACGCGCAAGTCATTCTGACGGGCCATTCGTTGGGCGGTGCATACGCCCAGCTGCAATTGGCGCTCGCTCACCGCGACTCGACTCTTCAAGGAATGAAGGCCTTCTCCGTAACATTTGCCGCCCTCGGAGCGCGCGACGCGATTGTCGAGCACCTTAATCGTCGCGCCGGGATTCCCACTGTACCCGAAGACCTTGATCAATTCGCGCGAACGCGAACGCTAAACTTCGCGCGGGCTGGAGACGGCTTTCCCCACCGCGGCGCGGTCTACGGCCGCCGTTCGGTGGTGCTGGGCAATACGGAAGAGTTAGGAGGGCTCTATATGGGCCATATCCGGCGCTTCGAGGAGCAAACCAGACGCTACGGATTCCTGGCTATCGACGATCAAAAGCGCCTTGCTGAGCTTTACTATGAGAACCATAAGCTACGCAGCTTCCACCGCCATGATTTCACCATACCGTTGGGTCAAGCTCTCAAAGCAAACTTCCGGTCAAGGCGATTGCCGCCGCCGGCTTACACACACTAAACGAAGGCAAGCATGTCTCGACTGGCGGCAGTCGCCCTGGTGGTTGCGATTCTGGCGGCAGGGTTCGTCTGGGTTTGGCGGACCAGTGACGCGCGCGTTGTCGCCCGGTTCGCACCGAACGACGAATACACAAAGTCTGCCGCACTCACGCCCGACGGAAAAATTCTAGCGACATCTTACTCGGGAACCCGCCTCTGGGACGCCGATACGGGCAAGCAGATTGCAGAGCTACCCAACGTCTTTGGCGGCGACAAGAAGACAATCGCTCTGCTGAGCGAGCCGTGCGTTGGTTTGGGCGTGGCAGGACGAATGCCCCGGGCGACGGTGGAGGAGCCGCAGATCTTGGCGCTGTTTTCGTGTCGTGGCGACATGCTGGCAACGTTGACGCCGACTGGGCTTGCGACGGGTATGGTCGAGGAGATGACGGTCGTCCCGGGATGCGGACTAGTTCTCGTTCGCTTTTCCACGGGTGTCGTGGTCATCGACGCCGGTAGCCGTTCGATCAGGGCCGATCTCACCAAGTTATTTCCGAAGGAAGCGCAGGCGATTGTCGGCGCCGGCAAGTCATGCACGGCCTTCGTTGGCATCGATCAACCGCAACAAGAGGGCTCTCTGCTTCGTGTCGACCTCGCGAAGGGACAAGTGACCAAGCTGACGAGCATTCCAGTATCGACGGGCTTCGCTGTGGCGTCGCCCATGGCGCTTTCGGTCGATGAGACGCGCCTTGCAGCGGTATTTAGAAAGTACAGCGAATCCACCGCCTCCCCATGCGACGCCATTGGCTCCGACTGCATGGTCATATTCGATACGGAATCCGGCGCGCATGCCGCTACGCATTCTACGCCGGGTACCTCCGGAGAGACGCCTTGGGGTCTTGAGTATATCGACGAGCAGCGGATCGCTCTCTTGGTGGATGCAGAGATCTTCATGCTCGACCTACGCACCGGCGAAACCGACCAGTGGGCGCCGGCATCCGACATCGACGAAGTATTTGCAATCGCTTACGCCAAGTCTGCCCGTCGTTTTGCCGTTGCGGGAAAATCCGAAGTGCGCGTCTTCGAGTTCGCTAACCGATAGCCCGGCGGGCGCGCTCACCAACTCTCAGAACCACCGCCTTTCCACCCTCTCAACCGAAAGGGCCGATCACCCATGCCCACTCTTGGCGAATATTCCGAAGTCGCGATCTGCAACATGGCGCTCGCCGCCGTCGGTCGCGGCGCCCAGATCACCTCGCTCGACGAGGCGAGCCAGGCCGCGCGCGCCTGCAAGCTGCGCTACCCTTACGCGCGCGACGCCGTACTGCGCGCCTACGATTGGAACTTCGCGGCCAAGCGCGCGGAGTTGCCGAAGAACGCGGCAACGCCTCCGTTCGAATACGCGAACGCCTACGACGTGCCGGCCGACTGTCTGATCGTACGCAGCGTGTTCGACGGCGAGGCGGAGAAGTGGGTCGTCGAGGGCCGTCAAATCTTGACTGACATGGGCGATCCCATCTTCATCAAGTACACGAGCGTCGTCACAGACCCGACCCGCTTCGACGCGCTGTTCGTCGATGCGCTCGCCTCGCGCATCGCCTCGGACATCGCCGTCCAACTTTCGGAAAGCGTCTCGCGCTCCCAAGGCCTCTGGCAGGTCTATCAAGCGAAGCTCATCGAAGCGCGCCGCCGCGACGCGCAGGAAGGTCAGCCCGAACGTCTGCCGCGTGGCGACTGGCTCGACGCGCGCGCGAACGGCGGCTTCGCGCCATACCGCGATTGGCGAGGTGAATGATGACGCGCACCGAAACAGTCCAGCCGTCGTTCGCGGCGGGCGAACTCAGCCCGCGCATGTACGGCCGCACGGACTTCGCCAAATATCTCTCGGGCGCTGAGGCGATCGAGAACTTCATCGTGCGCCCCGAAGGCGGCCTCATGCGCCGCCACGGCACGCGGTTCGCGGGTGAGGTGAAGGAGCACCTGAAGCAAACGCGTCTGATCCCGTTCGTGTTCTCCACGGTCCAGGCCTATATGCTCGAATTCGGCCACACCTACATACGCGTGTGGAAGGACAACGCACCCGTCACGTCCTCGACGAAGACGATCACGGCCATCAGCCAAACGAACCCTGCCGTCGTGACGGCAACCGCCCACGGCTTCACCGCGAACGATCGCGTCGTCATCACTGGCGTCGCCGGTATGGGTCAGGTGAACAACCGCGAATTCGTGGTCTCGAACCCCACCGCAAACACGTTTGAGCTGCAGGGCATCGACGCCTCGACGTATGACGCCTACGCGTCCGGCGGCACGGCCGCGAAGATCTATGAGGTCGCAACGCCCTACACGGATGTGCAGGTGAACGACTTGGTCGTGACGCAGTCGGCCGACACGCTGTTCATCAGCCACCCGCTCCACGCCCCGCGCACGCTGACGCGCACGGGTCACACGGCCTGGACGTTGAGCCCCATCCTATTGGAACGCGGACCGTTCACGGCGTTGAACAACGACGAATCCGTACGCGTCATGTGCACGCTGCTCGAGGGGAGCTATCAACCCGGCAAGTTGGTGTCGCTAAAGGCTTCGGCGCCGATCTTCCAATCGACGCACGCCGGAAGCTATTTCTACATGCGCGAGATCTATCTCGATCAGCTGGCGGTGAGTCCTTGGGCGTCCACGCTCGCGATCACGCCGACGATCGGCATGCAGGTCTCGAGCAACGGCAACGTCTATTCGCTTGTCGACACCGGCGCAGGCAGCTCGACCGGCAGCGTCATCCCCTCCCACACCGAAGGCGACGCCTGGGACAACCCGGCCGGCGGCAGCGGCACGAACTACAAGAAGTGGCGCTATCTGCATTCGCGCTGGGCGGTCGTGCGCCTCGACACCTTCACCGACCCGAAGAACATGTCGGGCAAGATCATCACCTATCTTTGCAACGGTCTCGCCTCCGCCACGAAGAACATCTTGAACATCTCGAACAACGCAGGTCTCTGCCGCGTAACGTTCACGACGCCGCACGGTTACAACGAGGGCGACTACGTTTCGATATCGAGCGCGGGGCAGGGCAACGGCGACTGGAAGATCATCAACGTCAACCCGACCTACTTCGATCTCGAGAACTCCGTCGCCGCCGGTACGACGACGGGCGGTCAGGTGCGGCGTTACGCGACGTGGCTGTGGGCGCACAGCGCCTTCTCGCTCGCGCGCGGCTATCCGGCCGTGGCGGCGTTGCACGAACAGCGCCTCGTCTTCGCGAACACGGTGCAGCAGCCGTTCGGCCTCTGGGCCTCGGCCTCCGGCGACTACACGAACTTCCTGCCCGGCACGCGCGACGACGAAACCATCGCCTACAACATCGCCGCGAATCAGGCCGACCCGATCCGCTGGCTGAGTTCGGCGTCGGATCTCGTCATCGGCACGCTCAGCCAAGAGTTCGCAGCCTTCGGCGGCGGCCTCGGCGATCCGATCACGCCGTCGAACACGCGCATCGTGCCGCAATCGGGCGAAGGCTCGAACGGCGCGCCGCCGGTGAAGGCGGGCGTCGACACGTTGTTCGTCAATCGCGCGGGCCGCAAGGTCTTCGCGCTCGTGAACGAGTCGGATGCGGGCTCTTACACCTCGATGGATCTGCTCGAACTCGCCGAGCACTTGACGCTCTCGCACTCGATCACGCGCATCGCATGGGCGAAGAACCCGGCTTCGGTTCTCTGGGCGCTGCGCTCGGACGGCACGCTGATCGCGCTGACCTACCGGCGCGATCAGCAAATCTATGCTTGGACGAAGCATCCGATGAACGGCGCCGTCGAGAGCATCGCCGTCATGCCGTCATCTGACGGCCGCACCGACGAGCTCTGGCTCATCGTGCGCCGTACGATTGACAGTCAGACGAAGCGCTACGTGGAGTTCCTCGCCTCGCCGTTTGAGCCCACGCACCCCGAGGACAAGTCGCAAATGGGCTTCCTCGACAGTGCATTGCGTTACAGCGGCCCGGCGACGAGTGCGCTCTCGGGCCTCTATCATCTCGAAGGCCAAACGGTGAAGATCGTGACCGACGGCGCGCTCCACGCCGACCGCCAGGTTGTGGGTGGCAAGATCACGCTCGACAAACCGGCGGAGAACGTCTGGGCGGGCCTCGCCTACACGAGCCGCTTGCGCACGCTACGTCTCGACGTACCGTCGATGGGCACGGCGCAAGGCAAGACGAAGCGCATCCCGCGCCTGACGGTGCGCGTCCACAACGCGATCGGCGGCACCGCCGGCCCCGGCGACGAAAGTACGCTCGAAGAACTCGTGCGCCGCGAACAGACTGATCGCATGGACTTTTCACCGCCGATGCGCAGCGGCGACGTCGACGTGTATCTAGCGAGCGACTTCGACCTCGACGGCCGCGTCGCCATCGTCCAAGCCGACCCCATGCCCCTCGACCTCCTCTCCCTCATGCCACAGATCGCGCTCGCGGACGGGTAGGGCAGAGCAATCGTACAACGAAGGACCAAACGCCATGATCCGCAATCCCGACCGCAGCTTCCTGAACACAACCCCGCGCGAACTGCGCCGCCCGCTGTTCCCCGTCCCCGAAGACATCTTCGCCAGCGACGACCAAGTCGCCGAGCGGCACGAACAAGAAATCCGCTCGCCGGCCATTGATCAAGCGATAGCCAACTGGAACGACGCGAAAGAGCAAGGCGACGACCACGGCCTCCGCGCGGCCGCGACGCTCTCAAAGACCTGAGACGGGGCGGACCTATCCGGTAACTTACGGCATAATTTACACCGACCGTGGCACCCCGATTCCGGCGCGCAGAAACGACTCAGGTGAAGGTCGTCTGACCACCAATTGCCACGGATTTGTATTCGCTGAGGGTAGATACTGGGTCGAACCCGGTTTTGCCGATCTCATCCTGCGTGACGACTATGTTAAGCTCCCCACTTCCAACATGGTGCAAACGGGCGATATAGTTGTCTACCGCGACAAGCAGGGCAGACCTGTTCATTCAGCGCGTGTAGCAAAGGTATTTCGGGATGCATCTGGCAAGATCACCGGCGTACGCGTCATCGGCAAGCGTGGCAGTTTGGAAGATAAGCCGTTCGAGTCGGACATCAACGAGCAATGGCCGCCGAAGGGACGATCCAGGAGCGGAATCACGACGCAACTTTACCGGCACAGGTGATTGGGGTGCGGCCGCACTTCGGCAAGCGTTTGTTGCCGCTGCGCTACTCGCATGGTGGTCTCCCTCGGCCGCGACGACTCCGCGCGACTGTCTGCGTCCCGCGGAAGCGCGCGATCTTCGCCTCTATGTCAAAGGCGAAGTCGCCACGATTGTCATCGCGAACGTCACCGACCGGTGCGCGATTTTCTTCACGGAACCTCCGAAGCTCCTCGGCGATACTGGCGAGACCGGCGTGCCGGGTGGCGCAATTGTGCGTTTGACGGCGCGCGACGGCGGGCAGCTCAGCGTCACCAATCCGAATGAACCACGCAGTGACGGATGTTTCCCGGGGATGAACGCAGATCGCGCGTTCGACCAGCCGCGTGTAACGCTGCGCGCCCGGGAAAAGCGCGCGATCCCGATGAACCTCGCAAACATTATGCGAGAGATCGCGAAGGCGAAGGTGGCCGCCAAGTTGCCCGACTTGCCCTGGGGCAAGACGATCTCCGTGCAGATTTCACTTACTTTGCTTACGCCCAACGGTGAACATGGTGACGGGCAGATGGGCGTCCACAAGCCGTTCCAACGGTTCAAGTATCGCCTGCCCGAAAATCGGCCGGACTAATGGCACCGGCCGCCTCGACGTACCTTCGATGGGCACGGCGCAAGGCAAGACGAAGCGCATCCCGCGCCTGACGGTGCGCGTCCACAACGCGATCGGCGGCACCGCCGGCCCCGGCGACGAAAGTACGCTCGAAGAACTCGTGCGCCGCGAACAGACTGATCGCATGGACTTTTCACCGCCGATGCGCAGCGGCGACGTCGACGTGTATCTAGCGAGCGACTTCGACCTCGACGGCCGCGTCGCCATCGTCCAAGCCGACCCCATGCCCCTCGACCTCCTCTCCCTCATGCCACAGATCGCGCTCGCGGACGGGTAGGGCAGAGCAATCGTACAACGAAGGACCAAACGCCATGATCCGCAATCCCGACCGCAGCTTCCTGAACACAACCCCGCGCGAACTGCGCCGCCCGCTGTTCCCCGTCCCCGAAGACATCTTCGCCAGCGACGACCAAGTCGCCGAGCGGCACGAACAAGAAATCCGCTCGCCGGCCATTGATCAAGCGATAGCCAACTGGAACGACGCGAGAGAGCAGGGCGACGAGTCCGGCTTGCGCGCCGCCGCCAAGTCCATCGTCGATGCCACGACGGCCGCATTCAAGCTCCAAGGCGTCCCACTCTACGCCCACCCGGTGCTGCCGCCGCAGTTCGTCAAAGCGGAATCGATCGAGCTGAGAAACCTGCCGCATGAGCAGCAGAAAGCGACAGTGTCGGCCTTGCTGAACAAGTTCGATCCGAGCGCAAGGCCGGGTGGGATGCAACAGTTTGCTGGATTGCTTGCCAGTCCTGCAGCGGATTTCATGCAAGATGACGAAGGGTCGACCGGCCGTCGGCCATCCCCATTTGTGACTGCTCAAGCTCAACCGCCACAGCCCTTTCCACAGCAACCGCCCCGCCCCGGACATCCGCCCGCCCCGCGACAGCCAAATCAACCGCCCCGCCCGCTTGGCGGTCCTCCTGGCCCGGGACAACCGCAGCAGCAACTGCCTTGGTGGCAACAGCCGCTGCTCCCGACCCAACCGGGAGATCCGCCGTTGCAAGAGAGTCAGAGCGGGAACTTTCTCGCACCGACAAACCGTCTGTCACCGGGCTTGCGTACGTATTTGGGTGGCTTGGACTGGAGAAATCCGACCGACAATGTAGCGCGCGGTCAGGACAATCAAGGTGGCGGAGGTTTCAACGGGACGCGGCAGAACAATGGCAGGCGCTACCCCCACGGCGCCCAGGACCAGATGGCCCAACCCGATCAATATGTCACCGCACCGGTCACCGGACGCCTCGTGGGCTTTGGCACCTTGCCCGGCAGTCAGTGGCCCTACATGGACATTGCGCTGGACCACGGCGTAATTGTTCGCGTGATTCACGTTGAAGAGCCGCTCGATCCCGCCGGCCGGCGCTACCTGCGACCTGGTGAAACGGTTCGCGCGGGCCAGATCATTGGAACCCAACAAAATTTCCACAACAACGCGAGACTGCGGCCGGTTCCGGTACACGCCCATGTTCAAATCATGGTGCCCATCCCCGGGGCGGTTAATCCTCGCAACGGTGGACCGGTCTATTACTTGGTTGACCCATCATTGTTCATTCAAGATCCGGACTACGTGAACTAGCGTTTGCGCCATCCGACCGTCAAACAAATGCCACGATGCTTGCCTAGACAGCGTGGCGGACGACCTTGGGGGGAAGGCATGGGTGCTTATCGCGCGACGCTGGTCATGGCCGCCGCATTGCTCTGTGGAGGCATTTTCGTCTCCCAAAGTGCCAAGGTCGAAGAAGTATTTCCTCAACCGTTTGGGCTCCTTCAGTCGGAGAAAGAAACGTATACGGCCGAATTCAAGCGTCTCGCTTCCGATGGCGTGGCGGCGTTAAAGCGCGGTGAGTTCGAGCGCGGTGTCGAACTCCTCATCCAAGCGGCTAAGGTGCGCTTCCCTGGCGCTCACCTGGACGCCGACCCGCCACCCAACTTCGAACTCTGGGACGACATTGCGCTCGCCGAGTGCAAACGCACAGATGGTATGGCCAATCGCGTGAAGGCCGTATCACTTCTGAGGGACTACAAGTGCGCGGTCGAAATGACAGTGTACGACGTTAGCTGCTATGTTGGAAGTTTCGAAAAGGGAGTACCCAACGCGCATCTGACCCCGCTTTGCTTCCGCACGATGTGCGGTGACGTGTGGGGGGAAAACAGCGCGCGTATGGGTGGCGCGAGCTCCGACGACCCGGACGGCATTGCAATGTCGCTCAACGAACTCAAGCGCGTCGACAAGCTTCTGAAGCAATGCACGCCGCCCAAATCCCGCGTTCGTTAGGTAACCGCGATGTGCTTGGGACAGACCTGAAGTGACCCAGCATCGCCCACAACACCGCGTCGCGGTGGTGACAGCCACGTTTGCCGCGATCGGCCCCCACAGTGGCGTTGAGTTCATCGTTCGAATCTGCCGCAATCTTGAGAAACCTAGATCGTTCTACCCGGTAGTGTTTCGCACCACGTTGTGCCGCTTCACGCTCAGCGCCGTGAGCGGCGTTGCAGATGAAGAGGTTGACGTCTTAGACCCGCTTGCAGCCCGCGAAGGGTTCGCGAGCGAACGGCAAGCGTTGGATAGCGCAATGGCCGCGCTCAAGTCCCGTCGCAAATTGCACTGGGCGAAACTCGTAAACAGCGTCGAGTTCCGGCCTCGTTGAAGCACTTGATCCGACTCTGTCGCGCAAGAAGTTGCCCCCAACCTCTGACGCGGCCTCGCTCAAGGCCGCCCTCACCGCTATCGAGCATTCGAGTCTGTGATAGCGCATCGCACCTCGATGCATCGCTCCCGAAGGAACGAAGCGCCCCCTCATGCTTGATTGTGCACTTCGCCATCGTCCAAGCCGACCCCATGCGCCTCGACATCCTCTCCCTCATGCCGCAGATCGCGGTGGCGGACGGGTAGAGGCGAGTAATCGTACGATGAAGGACCAGGTGCCATGATCCGCAATCCCTACCGCAGCCTCCTGAACACAACCCCACGCGAACTGCGCCGCCCAGTCAGGGCTGATGGACTGCACGTCATCTTGTTCCACGCCACGTCCACTTGGTTCGGCTGGGAAGTCCGTTCCTGAACGCGACCGAAGGGTTCTTTGCGCTCAAAATAGACCTCGCACCAGCCGTCGATGACGGGATTCGGCGTGTCGAATCTCGACCCGACGACGACCCTATATGTGCCAGTCAAAACAAACGCCCGTTCGACAGCGAGGTAGATTCCGGTTATGTCGCGGACTTTCATCGTCAACGCCGACAGCCGACGAAACGCGCCCGCCGTAAGCTTCAGCGGCCAGCGCGGTTTCGGATAGACGACGTAGGTCGGAAACGCCTGGCCCTCCATGGGGCCAAGCGTCACCAGGAAGTCGCCGTGGTTCTTTGGCATTCCGATCGTGAGGTTCGATTCGTCCTTTAGGACGCCTGAGCTGCACATCAACACCTTGTTCGGTGCCTTTAGGAGATCAAGCAGATCGTCAGCGCGAGCCGCAGACGCCACAATCTGAAAGGCGGCCGCTGCGAGTGCGATGAGCCTGACAAACGATCGAACCATGGGCGCCCGCGTGTGCCAAGCGCCACTACAGCGCCGCATTGTGGCGAACTTTTGCCCGAAGCATTTGAGCGAGCCCTCGCTCGAGCTGAACTACTCCGACCACAAACGAGATGCAGCCAACCCCGACGCCCCCGAAGCCTCGTGCGGCCGGCAAGTGACAATCGCGCGCCGCACCGACGGCGCACGTTTACCCCTGACAAAGGAACCACACCCCCATGTGTCACCCCATGGTGCTCGTCGGCATTCAGGCCGGCGCGCAGATTGCCGGCGGTTTGCATCAGCAGAAAGCCGCCAAGCAAGCCGCGATCCAAGCGCGCCGCGAGGCGATCTATCAGCAGCAGGTCGCCGCTGCCGAAACTGAAAACATCCGCTACGCCAACAAGCGTGAGTTGGGCAGCTTGCGCGCCGCGTTCGGCAAGCGCGGCGTCGGACTCGACAGTGCCTCGATGATCGACGTGATCGCGGAGTCGGCCGGCAACCTCGACTATCCCGCGCTCGTGAAAGAGCACGAAGGCCTGATCGCGCGCTATCGCGGCGAAGCGCAAGCGCGTGCGGCCAAAGCTGCGGGCCGGAACGCTTTGACGAGTTCGTTGCTCGGCGCCGCGTCGACCGTGACGCAAGGCATCATCAAATACGGCTGACGGAGCGTTTGCGATGCCCAACACGATCAAAATCCCCATCCCGGGGGTCGAATACGCACGCGTCGACCTGCCGGAGATAAAGATCGGCGACAACCCCTACGCCGCGTTGGAGAGCGCCGCCGAGGACATTGCGACCGCGCTCGCAGAACCTGCGGCGCCGAGTGCTCCCAAATCGAAGAGTACCACCCGCGCGCTCGAGGAGCGCGAGGCGCAAGACGACGCCGAATTGCTGCACAAGGTCGGCGCCGATCTGTACCACACCGCCGCGACTTACATCGACGACAGTGTACGCGACAGCACCGCCGGTCCCGGATTGACGTCGGGGTTGAGCATCCGCCTGGCCGACCGTCTCAAATACTGGATGTCGCAAACCAAGAAGGTCAAGCTTCACGCGGCGATGGAGCAGAGCCACGCCAAAGTGCGTCTTGGCGCGCTGCCGATGAGTATCAACGCAGAGGCCGTCGCGCGCGCCTCCGGTGCCGTCGAAATCGCAGACGCCACAATCGACCGGCTGGCCCAAATCGCCTTCTTGGATCCAGACCAAATTGGCGCGGTGCGCGACGAGCAAGCACGCTGCGCGAGAACCTGCCCGACCAGGACGAGGTGCTCGCGGCGCGAAAGGCGACCGTCAATGAGGCCTACCTGCTCGGCTTGATCAGGAAGAATCCGAAGCTCGCCCTCGAAACGTTGCGCAGCCGCAAAGGTTACGCCGAAGACGAGTGGGGCATCGGCGAGCCGCTGCGTGAAGCGCTGGAGCGCCAAGCCGAACTCGCGACCGAAGCCGAAGTCCACGAACAGACGGCGGCTCAGGAGCGGGAACAAATCGGCCTCGCCATCGATACGACGGCCGAACTCGCCAAACTGAACTTCGACGTGGGGGTGCCGCCTTCGGCGTACAACCATGTGCGCGACGCGTACAAGGTGGACCATGCGACCGGCCGCCGTTTGGAAGCCGAAGTCGACAACGCACGCTCCGCCTCCATGCGCCGCGCCGAACGCCACAACCACGTCGGCAGCGCGCTCGCCGAAGGCCGAAACGTCAAATGGGTCGGCGAGAATCTGGAAAGCCTCGACGCCCACATCGAAGCCATAGCGAACGACGGCAGCGACGAAACAACCGCGATCAGCCGCCGCGTCCGCATGGCGATGATCGCAGGCACGACCCCGCCAAAGATGCAGGGACACATCCTCAAGAGCCTGCGCGCGCGCGACCCTGCAACCCGGGCCGCCGGCGTGCGGATGCTGCGAATGCTTGAGGACGCGGACGAAACCGGCGCCTTGACGGCATGGGTGCCGGCCGACCGGCGCGCCTTCGGCCGCCGCTTCACGGCGCTGACGGCATCGGGTTACAGCGACGCCGAGGCACTGAAGCGCCTCGATGGCGCAGACTCCGCAAGCCCCGTCCTCGAAGAGGCCCGCCGCCATCATTTCGACACTCACGTCCGCCTTGATGATGTGGTCGATGCGGTCGGTCGCGCGTTCGGCATTGAACCCAACGGCATCGGCGAATACGACGCCGAAGCCGCAGAGCGGCGACCCGAATCCATCATTCCGACGAATGCTGCGGCGCCGCGCTCCGACTGGTCCCCGTTGGGTTCGGACAGTCGGAGCGAAGATCTGACGTCGGGAGAACGCTTGAAGAAGAGCGATACCCAAGAGCGGTTCGGCGACTATAGCGCGGGAAATGTCGCCGAAACCGTGAACAAAGCTGTCGCCGGAGCGAGCCCCTGGGACACCACTTTGGGACGTGCAGGTATGCAAGTGAAGGGCAAAGGCCGTTACGTTTGGACGCGTTACGGCTGGGTGGACCTGCAACATGTTATCAGTGCCGCGACGGCAACGAACGACCCTGCGCTCAACGTCATACTTGGGATTGTTACCGAGGGCGCGCAGACTATTTGGCCCAAGTATTGGCCTTCGGCATGGAAGAAGGAGGACCTGTTGTCGAACTGGATAGGCGCACAAGCGCTCGCAAGGCAACGGCTTGTTGGCGGGACCATCGGGGACGCCGTCGCGTTTGTGCTGCGGCGCTACGATCCGCTTACCAAAGAAGAGGCGGAGAAATTCCTGGCAACAGGGGGCAAAGCCGAGCGCTGGCACGACGTCATCGGATGACGCTGCATTGCGCTGAAGAGTGCTATCTTCTACGCTGCAGCATAAACCCAAAGCCTGGTGACGAGGGACACGATGTTCAAACCGGCAGTATGGCGAGCGATCAACGTCAGCCTCGTTGCCGCATTCGTTATTCTCGCGATCGCAACGTCTTTAGCCGTGTATGAGACTCTCTATGTGCCGCCGGGTGAGGGATATTTGAACTCCGACCTGACTGTCGTCCAAACGAATGACCAGAAGGTGCGCGACATTCTGCACGGCCTCATGATCCTCCCCCTTGAACTAGCAGGCCTCGCACTGATTTTCTTTTTGGCGCAACTTCCGTTCCTTTCCGCAGAATCTTAGAGCTGAGCTGCCGTGGCAGCTCATCGGCAAGCCTCCGGCTCAACGCCTCGATAACGGCCGCCCAACACAACAAGTGATGAAAGGTTGCCCGCACATGTTGCTGCGCGACACGAACCCGTCTGACTTCCGCGTGCCCACGACGCCGCGCCGCGCAATAGCGGCCGATGACGCAAAGGCGAAAGCCGATCGCGCCGGCGAGGAGGCGTTGCGCCGCCGCGACGAACGCGACACGGGCCTCGCGCTGTCGCACGAACGCGCGCGTGCGCGCGCCGAGTTGCTCCAACTGTTCGCGGACGAAGAACGGCCGGCAAACGGCTTCGTGGCCCGTGCGGACGACGCGCTGAAGAGATACAAATCGTCGCCCGACGCGCTACGGGGCGAGGACCTGAAGGCGCTGGAGCGTGATGTACGCGGCCACGCCATTCGTCTCGAAGCAATGGCCCGCGCCCGCGACCGTGTTGTGCAAGTGGGCAAGACGCTCGACACCCTGATCGAGGCGACGCACACCGCCCCGCAGAACTTCGCCGCCCACGCCGAAGCCGCCCGCGAAACGATCGACCGGTTGCGGCTGCCGGAGAAAGCGGCCGCAGCCTTCCGCGCGCGCTTGCCGGAGATCGCGGAAACGGCGCTGCTCGCGCTCATCGACCGCGATCCAGACCATGCCGCGACGCTGCTCAAGTCGAGCGAAGGCCCGGCGAGCGCCGAATACGGCCTCGACCGCGCGACGCGCCGCGTCCTCGCCAAGCACGCAGCCGCCGCGGCAGAGGAGCGCAAGCATACCCACGCGACCGCCGCCAACGTCGAAGCCATGCGTGCGCATGCCGATGCGGCCGACGCGATTGCGGCCACCGAACGGGGCGACGGCGACGAAACCGGGCTCTTTGCTTGGCTGGCGCGATCCGAGACATTGGGTCCCGCCGCCACGCGCGCGCTGCGCCGGCAAAGCAAGGCGGCCGCGAAGACCGTCGCACGCCGCAAGGCAACGGTCGCCGCCGTGCGAGATCGCTTGGCGCGCGGCGAACCCATGGGCGACCTCGATGAGGAAGGCATCGACGGTGCCTACGCCGCGCTTCATCCTGTTGCTCGCGTGGGCAACGAAGGTCGCGACCGCGCCGATGTCGCCTTCGCCGCAGCCGCAGGCACGCTACCGGCGCCGGTCGTGCGCCGCATCGTGGCGGACATGAAGTCCGGCGACGCCGCCCGCGCAATGCGCGCCGCCACGTTCGTCGTGGCGCTGGAAGAAAAGGATGCCGGTCTCGTCGCGCGGCTGCCCAAGACCGTTGTGCGCGAAGCGCACCAACTCGCCGCCGCAGGCAGGGCGGGCTTCTCCGATACCGACGCCGCCAACGCCTTGAGCACGGCCGCCGACGTGGATGTGCCCGATCGCGACCGGCGCACGCAAGAGTTCGACCGCACCGTCGACGGCGCGGCGCTGGCGCGCGCGATCGAGCACGCCTTCGCCGTCAAAGCCGAAGGCATCGCCGACGCCTAACCCCAATTCACGAACCACCGGTCCCCGAAGGGCGCTCCGCCGAGCGCCCTTTTTCTTTTGGAGCCACCACATGACGCTCTCCACCACGGCCTCGCGCGTCGCCCACGCCGCGAACGGATCGACCACGATATTCCCGTTCGCGTTCAAGATCTGGGCACCCGCGAACCTCAAAGTCTATGTCCGCAACAACGCGACGCTCGCCGATACGCTGCAGACGCTCACCGCCGATTACACGGTCGACATCGTCACCTACCCCGACATCGGCAACGTCGTCTTCGCGAACGCGCCGCCCGCCGGGCACACGGTCGTGATCGTGCGCGACATGCCGTTGACGCAAGAGTTGGACCTCATCGCCTCCGGCGCCTTCGCCGCCGAGAACGTCGAGCGCCAGCTCGACAAACTCGCTGCGGAAATCCAAACGCTGCGCGAGCTCATCGCCCGCACGCCGCGTTTGGCCGTCGGCACGGCGCTGAGCGACCCCGTCTTGCCCGAACCGCGCGCAGCCGTCGCCAACCAGTTGCTCGCGGTAAACGCCACGGGCGACGGCTTCGACCTCAAGGTTCCGGCAAGTCTTTCGCTTCAGACGGTTTCCTCGTTCATCGGCACGCTGCTCGACGACGCCGACGCGGCAACCGCCCGCGCAACGCTTGGCGTGGGCAGCGCCGTTGACCTGAACCTGCTGCCGACCGACGCCACCGGATGACCGGCGGCACGGTGCAGTTCCCGGCCGGCACCTGCTTGATCGGCGCGACGCTCACGCTGCGCGCGCGCGTTCTGTTGCGCGGCCTCTCGCGCGACGCGACCGTGCTCAAGGCGAAGAACGCACTCAACGCGGACTTCATCAAGACCGCGAACCACGCAGCACTCGTGGGCCAGAACAAGTTCGCGGTCGCCGACGGCGTGCCCTACGGTTTCGGCCTCGAGGCGTTGCGCCTGGACGGCAACGCCGCGAACCAGACGGCGGGCAACGGCTTCGTCGCCTACGGCAAGCGCTACACGCTCAAGGATGTCGTCATCACGAACATCAAAGGCGTCGGCTGGATGAGCGAAGGCCACTTCGCGGCCAGCACCAGCGCAAGTTATCCGGACGAACCCGAAAGCCTCTACACGAACGTCGATGTCCAAAACTGCGGCTCGCACGGCATCCAGTATCGCGGGCCCGCGGATGCGGTCTGGCTCGCCGTCTTCTCGCACCAAAACGCGGGCTGGGGCGCGCGCTTCGAAAGCGACGGCGCCGCCTATCAGTGCGCCAGCGACGTCCGCTTCATGCACGTCTACGCGAACACCGCCGGCGGCGTCTTCGTCAGCGCGAACACGCGCATGCGCTTCGGCCACCTGGCCAGCGAAAACAACGACGGCCAAGGCCTCGTCGACCAATCCTTCGCCACGACCTACGACTGCATCGAAAGCTACGTCAACTGCCGCACCACCGGCACCTATCAGATCGAACTGACGGGCTCGGCCATCAACGTCAGCAAACTCTTCAACACCGACGGCGCGACGGGCAAGAGCGGCGTACTCTCGACCGGCGGCTCCAACCGCATCACCGCCGGCGTCCTCATCGGCGACGGCTCGTCCGGCACCGGCCTCACAATCGCCGGCCCCCAATGCGACATGCGCCTCTCAGTCCTCGGCTACTCCGGCACAGGCGGAAAAGGCGTCCAGTTCGGCAATGCAGGCGTTGGGCTCTCGGGTTCGCACTTCGACCTGATCATTTACGACTGCAAGACCGGGTACACGAATGCGTCGACTGGCGTGCGCAATACCGGACGCGTTGCAGTTCAAGCGTTGACTGGACAAATACTGTTCGGAACCGACTTCAGCGTAGTGGAGAGCGTTGACGTCGAGACCCTCGACGCCACTGGTCCCATCGCGCAGCGCCTTGTGCCGTCTGGCACGCTTAGCGCGCCCAGTTTGGCCTTCACGATCGACCGTGATACTGGGCTTTTCCGACCCGCGTCCGATATCGCAGCTATGGGGGCAGGCGGGTTGGAAGTTGCCCGCTTCATCAGCAGCGGCATCCACGGCTTTGTCAGCGTTGGCTCGCCAAACCTATTTGCATCACCGGGCGGGCAGTTCCCCTTGGTGCAAATCAATCGGAACAGTGCCGTTGCGGGCGTGTTCATGGGGAATTGGTCCTCCACAGGCACGAGCGCGCCACAGACCGTACTGGCCAAATCGAAGTCCGGCACCGTCAACGCATTTGGCGCAGTTGCCAACAACGATGTTGTCGGCGAACACTGGTTCGTCGCCGACGACGGCGATCAGTTCATTCCGGCCGCGTTGATCCGCGCGGAGATCGACGGCACGCCCGGCAACAACGACATGCCCGGTCGCCTGATTTTTGCAACGACGGCCGACGGCGCGCAAACGGTGACGGAGCGGTTGCGCATCAGCCAAGCCGGCGTTGTTGAACTCGCGAGTGGCGAGTTGCGCGTCGGCGGCGATCAAGGTGGCGCCGCCGGTAAGACAACGCTGACAAACACAAGCGACCTCACGGCGAATTCCACCGGCGTGGGCGCTATCAAGTTCAAGGGCGCGAGCAATCGGGACAGCGCGGGCTTCATCAAGGCCTATATCGGCACCACCGCGTACTACATTCCCGTCTTCACGGCGATTACCGGATAGAGGCCTGTCTCGACCGGGTCACATCGAGGCGACGTACGGATCCAGACCGTAGGCGAAGTTGCTGAAGTCCGAGAAGTAGATCGACGCGATCAGGTCGCGCTCCTTCGGCCCGACATAGTCGGCAATGCGTTCGTTGGCGCGCGTCACGTGGCGTGGCACGTAGGAGGCTTCGAAGTGTTTCCTATGAATCCCAAGCCGGTCCAGCAACAGCGGGTACGACGCCGAGAAGGACTCAAACCGGCCGATGTAGCTGTAGCTGATGTTGTTGATCTGAAGCAGGCGGCTTTGCGTCGCCCAGTGGATGTCGCGCCAATCATCGCGCTGCTTCTGCACTGCAAGCAGGAATTCTAGGAAACTCGGCCTGCTATCCGTCGCGAAGCCGAGCGTAGGCAGCAAGCGAACGCGTTCCGGCGCTTCTTGTTCGATCTTGTCGATGTAGGCGGAAAGGGCGCGCGAATACGGATTGCGGACATACGAGAAGACGAAGAAGTTACCGATCACGTCGTCGGGTGACCTCGCGCAATTCTCAAAACTCAGCAATGGCGACTTGGCCCGATCGTGCACGTTATCCGGCAAACGCGCCTCGTCGCCGTCGAGTTCGGCGCGTTGCAGGGCGCGCAGGATACCCGTCGATGCGCATTTCGGATTGTTGATGTAGCAGTAGCGAAAGCGCTCGGAGATGTTGACCAGGTAATTGACCGTGGTCGTGGGATAACGAAAGAAGCGCTCTAGCGGCATCCGGTCGCCTATTCGATCTGCTTGACGTAAATGCCGAGGATCTCGGCGGACGCTCCGCCGCCACTGCGGTCGGCATTTATGACGAGGATCGGCTGCTTGGTATAGCTGCCAGGGTCCCTGGGAGGAACGTCGAAAACGAACGTCGTCAGTTGGAAATTGGGACCGATCGGAATGTCCTTCCAGCCGCTATTGCCCGCTTGCTGCGTCGCATAGACGACCGAGATTGCCTTTGACGCGTTCGTTCCCGGCGCGCGTGCAATCACACCAATCTGCAGCTTGCCGGAATTCGTTTTGTTGTTGAAGGCAACCGGAAACAATGTGCTGAGACCTTGAGTCGACCACTCCCAAGTCTCCGCATTGAGCGGAACAGAACTCGTCAAACGTGCAAACGCAGTCGTTCCATTGTCGATGGAGAAGCGCTCAAGCTTGTGGCCTTCCCCGACCTGCCACTTGCCGGCGTCGGCGGGAGCAAACGTCACCGCGTACCCGCCACCAGCAGCCGCGCTTTTGATGTCGTTCACCAGCTGCTCCTCAGAGACGTTTCCGGTTAGCCGCAGAATGTCCTGCCAGAAGAATGCGCCCGCAGCCACCGCGCACAAAACCACCGCGCCCGCGATCAATCCAACGCGTCCCATCACCACTCACCATCAAGAACATTGCGACCCGTGAAGGGCCGGACGATACACGGTCGGCTTTTCCGGACGCAACAATCCTCGTGGGCCCCCCGCACGCAGCGGTTAACGCACACAATGCGCGTGCGACCTTTGGCGCACGCCACTTCTGAACGCGGGCGACGTCACCGCTTGGTCACGATGAACGTGTCTTGATAGTGCAAGGCGCCGCGCTTTTCGGCCCATGTGCCCGGGTCAAAGCCGCTGATCTCGAGCCCCGCGTTCTCAATCAATGCGCGCCACCGGTCGAAGCTATAGCCCGCGAAGAAGTCCTGGCCCGTATAGGCCTGATAGTGGCCCGGCGAAACCTCCTTCACCCCCGTATGAAGGCCGGTCCGGTTGACGAAGTCCGCAAACGTGCGGTCGATGATGAAGGCTGTCAGATAGGCCAGGCCGTCGGGCTTCAGGCACCGCGCGATCTCGCGGAAATAGGTCGCGGCGTCGGCCTCGACCAAATGCGTGAACACCGAGATCGCAAAGACGAAATCGATGGAGCCATTCGGCGCGAAGTTGAGCGAGATGCTGCTCGACGGCTTGATGTCGCCGCCGAAGTAATAATTGTTCTCGACCTTCTGCAGGAAGAATTTGAACTTCGGATTCCGCGGCGTGATGTTCCGCGTGCACCAGTCGATGCCCTCGTCGAACACGTCGGTGCCGCAATAATCGCCGTCCTTGATCAGCAGGGAAAACGGGATCGCCAGCCGCCCGCAGCCGCTGCCGATGTCGATCACCCGCGAGAGCGAGGACAGCTTCCCGCGCCGGACCAATTCGACGAACGACCAAGACGCCGTGTTCTTGAAATGCTGCGCCGAATGACTGCCGATCTTGTTCATCATCCAGACCGGCGGCAACTGCTCGTCGGGCAGCGCAAGCAGCTGCTTCACGACGGAATCGATCTGCGCCTGCGCCTCGCGTGCGGCCGCTTCGCGCTCGCGCTGCTGGATGATGTAAGAGCTTTCTTCGTGCCCCATGTCCGTCGCTCGAAATCAGGCGGCGGACGATACACGGTCCCATTTCCGCGGCGCAAGAATCTCTGTCGCAATTGCCGCCCGCCTGGCGTATGCATCGGCGCGAAAGCTTAACCGCAAATTTGACCGCCCTGGCACCGCATGACGCCGATTTTGCAAACCGACCTGACCTCTCTCCCGCTCCTTCACCGGGGCAAGGTGCGTGACATTTATGCCGTGGGCGCGGACAAGCTGCTTGTGGTGCAGACCGACCGGCTGTCTGCGTTCGACGTGATCCTGCCCGACCCGATCCCTGAGAAGGGGCGGGTGCTGACCCGCCTCTCGCACTTCTGGTTCGACCGGCTGGCTCACGTCATCGCGAACCACCTGACCGGCATCGCGCCCGAAACCGTCGTCGCGCCGGCCGAACGCAACCAGGTCGAAGGCCGCGCGATGGTGGTCAAGCGGCTGAAGCCCTTGATGATCGAGGCGGTCGTCCGCGGCTACGTGGCGGGCTCGGGTTGGAAGGAATATCAGGCGGCGGGCACGATCTGCGGCATCGAACTGCCGCGCGGGCTGCAGCAGGCGGCGAAGCTCCCCGAACCGATCTTCACCCCGGCGACCAAGGCCCCGGCGGGCGAGCACGACGAAAACATCTCGTTTGCGCAAGCCGCAAAGATCGTGGGCGCGGATTACGCCGCCGCCGCGCGCGACGCGTCGCTGCGCCTCTATAAGGAAGCATCCGCCTACGCCGCGACGCGCGGCATCATCATCGCCGACACGAAGTTCGAATTCGGCACCGACGACGCCGGCAAATTGCACCTGATCGACGAAGTTCTGACCCCCGACTCCTCCCGCTTCTGGCCGAGAGCGGAGTACCGCACGGGCATCAGCCCACCTTCGTTCGACAAACAATTCGTGCGCGACTGGCTCGAAACCCAACCCTGGAACAAAAAGGCCCCCGCCCCGCATCTGCCGCCCGACGTGCTGGCAAAGACCTCCGAGAAATACCAGGAAGCGCTGCGCTTGCTCGCAGGTTGAGCGTGCACAGCCCCTATCGCCGTCAGGTAACGAGCTGAGCGACTCGGTCTAGCGTCGCAGCAACAGCATTTTGGCGCGCACCCCAGCCGCGCTCGAAATGCAACACGCTACGTAACGCTGGATAGCGGGCCATGAAATCCGACACCCATGGCTCGGACGCGAAAGTTTGACCAAAGTTGCCGCCAGGCGCGTAGGGCAGGTAGCCAAAGCCGCTCTCATCGAAAGAGCGTGTTGCATGCGCCAATGCTGCTTGATCCAAGTTGGCAAACTCTCCGCCTGCCGCAAGATAGCGAACATACGTTGACGCATACGTGAAGATCAGTATGCCACCGGGGTTCAACGAGCGTTCCCAAAGGGCCAGAAAGCGATGCCAGTCGGCAGCATCGACATGCGTGAGCAATGATCCGACCCAAATCAAATCGAAGCTTCGCTCGAAATTGATCGCCTCAATTCGATCACTCGTCGAAATATGCGGAACCGCTTCGAACGTTTCCGCGCAAAACTTCACGCCGGCCGCGTCGACATCGCTCGCCACAATCGAAGCATGGGGGAAGCAACTTCGAAAATAGCGGGTGACGCGACCATGACCGCACGCAAAATCCAAAATACTGCTAACGGACGTTCGTTCACGACCAAGAAGCGAAAGGGTGCCGAAGACCAGACGCATCGCCGACTTTCCGTGAAAGAAGTACAATTCCGGATGTCCGGGATCGAAGAACATCGTCTCGCCGGGCGAAATGGCGCGGCTGCACGGCTCGATGGGGATTCCGATCAGCGCGCCGATTTCATTCGAAACAAGATCGCGGGGTGTATCAGCCATAGCGGTCTTTCCAGTCGAGATACGCTTACAAACGATCAGACGCTATTTCGGTCCGCGCTTTCGCGCAATGGACTCAGATTTCGAACCGCCCCGCTTGCGTGTTGATGGGCCGCGTTCTCCATCACTCACGGAATCTTCACTCACCAGTTTTCCCCCGAACCGTGACGGCTCCACCGGGGACAGCATGTCAGCGTCAAGCCGTACCCTCTCAACCGAAAAGGAAAACCACCATGAACAAGTTCTTTGTCGTCCGCCTGGACGAAGATGGCGACTATGTCGACGAATGGGAAGGCGTCGCGGACAGCTTCGCCTCCCTCGATGAGGCTAAGGATTTCATCCGCGGCAACGCCGGCGCGCACCCGGGTGTGCGCTACATCGCGGCCCAAGCGGTCACCGTCGGCGAATCCCCGATCCCCGAAGTGACGTTCACCGACGTCGCCTAAGTCTCATCGAAACGAAGGGCGAGGGCGGTGCGCCATCACGGCGCGCCGCCCTTCTGCATTTCAAAACAAGGACAACACACATGAACGGCACCAAACCTTGGTGGCAGTCGAAATCCGTCTGGGGCTCGATCGTGGCCCTGCTCGCGGGGCTAGCCACGCTCGGCGGTCTCAAGCTCGACGCCACGCTGCAGGATCAGCTCGCCGAACTCATCACCGGCGCGGCGAACGTCGCGGGCGGGCTGCTCGCCTGGTACGGCCGCGCGAAGGCCGCAAACGCCCTCTCGTGGAGCGCCAAACCATGAAGCACATCGTCACCACACTCGCCGCGTCCACGATCGCGGTCATGCTCGCGGCCTGCGCGCTGTTGCAGCCGCTGAACGCGGACGGCGAGGCGCGCCGCGCCGCGAAGGTTACGCTCACGGCTTACGAGGCCACACAGCAAGCGATCCTGATCTACGCCCGCCTGCCCGCGTGCGAAGCGCCGGCGGCCGTCGCGCCGCTCTGCCGCGACGCGAAGCTCTGGGCGAAGATCAAAACCGTCGAAGTCGCGGCCACGAAAGCGATCGCGGCGGCCACACCGGTGCTGAACGGCGACGAGGCCGACGCCGGCCAGCTCGTCGCCGCCCTGATCGCGATCGAAAGCGTCAAGAGCGCGATCACGGAGGCCCAAACCAAACTGAAAGGACAAACGCCATGAACGCCGCCGCGGCCGTCAGCCTCGTCACCCAACTCATCGCCAACCTGCCCGCTGCGATCACGACGGGCGCCGAGGTCCTCCGTCTCGTCAACGACGCCTATCGTTCGCTGAGCGACGCGATCGGCGACAAAGACGTCACCCGCGAAGAAATCGATGCCTTGGTGGCAAGGATCGTCGCCAACAGCGCAGCGATCCAGGCCGTGGAGTAACCTCTCTAAGCACTGGGGCTGTGGAGAGGCTTGCAAGAGCACCACGAAGGCCTCGAAGGATTCACGAAGCGCACCAAGACGCCTGCTCTTCCAAGGTCGGTGATGCGCGCCGATTCTGATTGGCGCTTCGCGCCGAGAGCGCAACACTCGACATCATTTGGCGCGAAGCGCCAGGAAATCGCGTCAGCAATTGAGCCGCAGCATCACCGCATCACCAGCGTCTTGGTGGCCTTCGTGTATCCTTTGAGGCCTTCGTGGTGCTCTTGCAGGCCTCTCCGCCGTTCCGGCGCGCGGTTAAGCCACCGCCGCCACCGCCGCGCTCGTGCGCATCAGCCGCTCGGCCGGGAACTCCACCCAGATCTTGGAGCCGATGCCTTTCGTGCTGTCGATGCGCAACGTGCCTTGATGGGCCTCGATCAACCCCTTGACGATCGGAAGGCCGAGGCCCGTGCCTTGGCCTTCCACCGTTTCCGCGGGACCCACCTGTGCGAACGGCTCCAGCGCCTTCTGCTGGTCCTCGACCGACATGCCGATGCCGGTGTCGCGCACGCCCAGCATCACGCGGTTCGTCGCCTGCACCTCGCAGAACACGACGGCAAGTCCGCCGGGCCGCGTGAACTTCACCGCGTTTGAGACGAGGTTGATCAGCATCTGCTTCACCGCCCGCTCGTCCGCGCGCACGATCGCGTCGTGCTTGGCGTCGTACATCAAGCTCACATGCGCGCGCGCCGCCATCGGCTCGACCAGCCGCAGCGCCTCCTTCGCCACGTCCGAGAGCTTCACCGGCGCCACCTGAAACTCGCGCTTGCCGGACTCGATCTTGGCGAGGTCCAGCAAGTCGTTGATCATGCGAAGCAAATGCGCGCCGCTCGCCGCGATGTCGTCGACATAGCCCGCATAGCGCGCCGGCGCGATGGCGCCGTGCGTCTGCTGCAGGATCAAATCCGCATAGCCGATGATGGAGTTCAGCGGTGTGCGCAGCTCGTGGCTCATCGAGGCCAGGAAGTCGCTCTTCGCCCGGTTCGCGCGGATGACCGCCTCGGCCAGCATCTCGTTTTCGAACCTGAGCTGCAGCGCCTCGTGATAGCGCGCCGTCGCCGTGCGCCCGTAGTTCGCAAGCAACCCCACGAACAGCGGAAACAGCACCGCGAAAATCTGCCCGACCGGCTCGCCGTAATAGACGAACGCGCTCCACTGCATCGCCGTGTTGACGGCAAGCGCCGCCAACAGAAGCCGGAAATGCATCGACAGCGCGAAGAACGTCGACACCACGATGCCCAGCGTCACCGTGCAGACGATCGCCTGATTGACGGCGTTGCCCGGTTCCCAGAACACCCAGGCAAAGCCGCCCCACACGACGGCGTTCGACACGCGCACGGCGAACATCAGCCGTTGCCAGAAGATGAGCGGGTGCTTCGCTTCGTGTTTGCGGAAGTAGCGATAGACCGACAACCCCGCGCCGGCCCACAGCATCGTCGCGCAAACCCATGCCGCGGCTTGCCACACCGGCGTGCTGCCCACCGCGGGCCACGCCCCGCTCATCAACACCGCAAGGCTGATCGCGAACGGCACGCCGTCGGCATAATGCGTCCAGTTGCCGAAGCCGATGCGAATCTTCTCGCATTCGATCTTCTGCGCGGTCTCAGCCTCTTGCGTGGCTCTGAAGGCGTCGGCGGTCATGGGGCGCGCGGATTGCCGGAACAAGCACTTAGATTAGTCTTGGATTCTAAGAAAACCGTTAGACAGTGCGGCGTTGCCCGCTTTACGCTTCGTTTGCGTTTACCTTCGCGAATCCGCGCAAATCGAGGCCACCCATGCGCATCATGCTTGCCGCTTTCCTAACGCTGCTTTGCGCCGCCCCGGCCCTTGCCATCTTTGCGATGGTACCGGCCGACCGGGTGGACGAGGTGCCGCTCGAACGGCTGCTGAAGAACCTGGAGCAGAACGCGCAAGGCTTGGAACCCGCCGCCCAAGCGCGCGCGATCGGCCGCGTGCATCTGCTCGCCTACCTGCGCCGCGCAACCGCGCTGCCCGTCTATCGCGAGCGCGGAAACGACATTGCCGAAGGCAAGATCGGCGACTGCGCCGAACTCGACGCGCAAACGATGGGCAAGGGCAACCGCGACAACTTCCCGGAAGCCAAGCCCGGCGAACGCTGCGAAGCGCGCACGTATTCGTTGGGCCCAAAGCCCGAAGTTCCCGCAGGCGCGTTCGACGGACGCCGCGGCCTCGACCCGCATTTGCGCGCAGCGACCGCGTCCTACGAACGCGCCCGCGCGCTCGAGCCCAAGAACCTGCGCACGCGTGTGGCGCTCGCCTTCGCCTACGACCGCGCCGGCCGCTGGAAGTCCGCCCGCCGCGAACTGCGCTACGTGATGATCCAAGGCCTGACGCTGATCCCGGCCCCGCCCGCCGGCGGCGGTGTGGAGCAATCCGACTGGGAAACCCACACCGTGGTCAGCGAAGCGGTCGAACACTTCACCGCCATCGCCAAACGCTGGACCGACCGCAAGCTGATCGCGCGCGTGAAGAAGCGCCTGAGCGACTCGCCGCCGGCCATGTACGTGACGCCGATCTTCGTGCCGTTGCGCGACGACGCCGCGTTCGACGACCTCGTCGACCGGACCTCGAAGGTGTCCTTCGACTTCTCCGGCCAAGGCCTGCCCATGCAAGCGGGCTGGCTCACGCAAGACGCCGCTTGGCTCGTCTGGGACCCGAAGGACAAGCGCCGCGTGGCGAGCGGCTTCCAACTCTTCGGCTCCGTCACCTGGGTCGCGAGCTGGGACAACGGCTTCAACGCCTTGGGCGCGCTCGACGACAACGGCGACGGCTTCATCTCGGGCGCCGAACTCGACGGCCTCGCGCTCTGGCACGACAAGAACGCCAACGGCCTCAGCGACGACGGCGAAGTAAAGCCCGTCGCCGCGCACGGCATCGCCGCGCTGAAATACACCCACACCCGCATCGGCGACGACCTCTGGATCGCCGACGAAGGCGTCCTCTTCGAAGGCAAAGGCTGGCGCCCCACCTACGACTGGCTGCTGAAGGAAGGCGCCCTCGTCAAAGCGGTCAACTAGTGACGCGAGGCGTTGGAGGCGCTGTAAAGAGCAACACGAAGCCCACGAAGGATGCACGAAGGCCACCAAGACTCTCGCGCTGATCGGCAGACCGTTGCGCCCGGCTTGCTTCTGATTGGCGCTTCGCGCCGGTGCCTCCAGCGGTAGGCGCGAAGCGCACCGAAATTGCAGCAGTGAATGCCGAGCCGCCACCAATCAGCGACCACCACCCTCTTGGTGCTCTTCGTGCATCCTTCGAGGACTTCGTGTTGCTCTGTACAGCATCTCATCCGCTGCGGCGCATCGCAGCCGCCCTCGTCACGCCGCCGGCGTCTGCATCACCGCTTCGATCCCCCACGCGACCAGGACCGCGGCGAGGAGCAGCGCCGCGCCCCAGGTCACCGCCTTCTGCCAGAGCGCTTGCGGCGGGCGGAACCAGCTCGCGACCAGCACGGCCGCCGCCAGCAAAAACAAAAACCCCAGCATCACTCGTCCCAGCTCGGCCGTTCGCTCAAATATTCGCACACATAGTCCGCGTCCTCCTCGTTCGCCGGCAATTCCGCCTCGCACGCCTCTTTCGACATGTACGGCCCCTTCCACACGAACGGCCCGACGATCGTGTCGGCGACCACGTACCATGCCGCGCCCTTCCAGTACGGCTCGGCCAGCGCGCCGAAGGGCAGGGCCGCAAGCAGCAGGGCGAAGAAAGCGGTGCGGATGGCCATGGACAATCCTCTCTGGTATCCCACTTCTACACCGCGAACGCGCCACATCATACGGGGGATGACGCATGCAAAAGCCGCTGAGCGCCGCCGACATCGCCGAGTGGCGCGCGAACGGGCGCATCGTGGCGGGGGCGGCGATCGGCATGGGTACGGGCGTCGCGCTCTACGCGCTGCTCTCCAGCCTCTTCATCACAAGCTTCACGCAGGAATTCGGCTGGTCCCGCGGCGACATGAGTCTGGCCGGCGCCGCCGCCTTCATCGCGGGCGCGCTGGCGATCGGTATCATTGGCCGCGCGCTCGACCGTGTGGGCTTTCGCAAGGTGGCGCTTGTCTGCGTGCCGATGGTTGCGCTCGTCTATCTGGGCTTGACGCTCATGAACGGTTCGTTCGCGCTTTACGTCGCGTTGCTCGTCGTGGCGGGCATCTTCGGCGGCGGCACGGGCGCGATCGTTTACACGCGGCCCGTCGTCGCCGTGTTCGACCGTCAGCGCGGCTTGGCGCTCGCGGTCGCCGCCTCGGGCACGTCGCTCGCCGCGATCGCCGTTGCCCCCATCCTCGCAAACGCGATCGAGACCTACGGCTGGCGCTCCGGCGCCTACGCGCTCATTCTGGTGACGCTGTTCGTGGGCTTGCCGCTCGCGCTCGCGCTGATCGGCCGCGTCCGCGAACAGCGCGTGACGGAGGAGGCCGAACTGCCGATCGCCGGCGCCCCGCTGCCGGTCGCCGACGTGACGCTGAAGGAGGCGTTGCGCGGCCGGGCGTTCTGGCTGCTCGCGGGCGCGCTCGTCGCGGTCAACATCCCGGGCTCGGGCGTGGTCAGCCAGCTCGCGCCGATCATCACCGACAAGGGTTTGAGCGAAACCACGGCCGGCATCGCGCTGTCGATCTATTCCGCGGGCTTGCTCACGGGCCGCCTGCTCACCGGCGTCGCGCTCGATCGTGTCCCCGCGCCGTTCGTCGCCGCCGTCATGACCGGCGTGCCCGCGCTGGGTGCGCTGTTGCTCTTGATCCCGGAACCATCTTTTGCGCTCGCCGCCGTCGCCGTCGCGCTCATCGGTCTGCAGCAGGGCTCGGAAATCGACTTGCTCGCCTTCTTCGTCAGCCGCACGTTCGGCCTCAAAAGCTACGGCGCCATCTACGGCGCGATCGCCACCGCCGGCGCCCTCTCGACAGCGACCGGCCTCGTCCTCTTCGGCAAGATGCATGACCTCACCAAGAGCTACGACATCGCGCTCACCGTCGGCGCCGTGGCGTTCCTGCTGGGCGCCGCCGCATTCTTTGCGATGAAATTCGCGACACCGCGGCAAGCCGCAAGCTGACGAA
This sequence comes from uncultured Flavobacteriaceae bacterium, assembly GCA_964638635.1. Lineage (GTDB taxonomy): Bacteria > Pseudomonadota > Alphaproteobacteria > Micropepsales > Micropepsaceae > SZUA-430. The sequence goes on along the minus strand of CAZXAQ010000041.1, from coordinate 4,099 downwards.
GCCGCGCGATTCACCATACTCAAACACGCACCCCTAATTCCGCGTTCACGCGCTATAGTCTCCAACCCGCTGGGAGACGTGCATGCGCCTTGCGATCTTCACAGCGCTCCTCGCCGCCGCAAGCCTCGCCGCAACCGCGGGCGAGCGTTGCGCGCACGCGCCGGTCGCGCACGTGCCGTTCAAGGTGGACGACAGCGGCCACATGCTGGTCGCCGGAAGCATCGCCGGCCGCCGGACCTGGCTCGTCGTCGACACCGGCGGCGTGATGAGCCTGATCGCCGAGCCGCTCGTGCGCGAACTCCGCTTGCAACCGAAGCGCGCCGCCGCGCTGGCGGTGGACGCCGCGGGCATCGCCTTCGACCGCGAGGTCACTGTCCCCGCAATGGCGCTCGGCACGGCAAGCCTCGGCGGCCCGCACACCGCGTTGATCATGCACAGGCTGGGCGAAAACGCGATCGCCGGTGGCACGCTGGGCCTCAACGTCCTCAGCGGCTTCGATCTCAAGGTGGACGGCGGCGCCCGCACGCTCGCACTGCACAAGCCCGGCACGTGCACGCCGCGCGGTGCGGCAATGCTGACGATGCAAGGCAACGCCGCGGAAAGGGCAGGGCTCCCGATCGTCGAAGGCACGCTCGACGGCGCCCCGGCCCGCGTTCTCGTCGACACCGGCTCGACCGCAACTTATGTCGACCGCCGCTGGGCCGAACACTATTTCGGCCTGACCCGTTCGAGCGAAGGCGTCGCCGGCGCCGGCCGCCTCACGACGCCGGCCGGCACCGCGATTGAAGCCTGGAGCTACGTCTTCGCCGAACTGACGCTGGGCGGCGTGACGTTCCGAAACCTCCCCACCCTCATCACCGACCTCCCCGGTCCCGACGTCACGCTCGGCCAAGCGCAGCTGCAGCAACTGAGCGTCCACTTCGCGTTCGCCGAAGGGCGCATCTACGTGAGCCAAGCGCGCACAAGATAGCAACGCCGCGCAGAAGCCGAGATTCTCGAACACGATGTGCAGCTGATCGAGCCTGAGCGCGAATACAACGCGACATGCGGCCAGTTTGGGCGGCCGACCAACGAGTGGCGCTGAGATTTGGTGGACGCTATCCAAAACGGCGCCGCCGCCGGCGGCTCGTCCCGATGCGTCACCGCTAGGAAGCAGGCTCCGCAAGGTCTTCGCCGCTACGCCAGCGCCACTTCGCCTCTTCGCGAAGCCGCACCGACGCCCGCTCGGCCTCGCTCAACGCGCGTTCGATCTCGACGTCCAGCGGCGCGCCGGTGAGGCCAAGTCTGCGTTGGCGCAGGATCCAGAAATAGGCGGCGGCATCGTCGCGTGCGCGAAACCGCCCTTCATGCAGTAGCGCGACCATCAAACGGATGGCCTCGGCATTGTCGGCCTCGGCCGCTTTCTCGAGGCGAAGCCACGCGAGATCCCGCATGGCGCGCACCACATCCTCATCGTCGCGGATGCGGTCCGGGAAGAATTTCTTTTCGAGCAAGAGCCGCGCGAACAGAAACCCCGCTTGGCGAGATTCACTTCCCGGCGGATAGAGAAGAAGTGCGTAAGCGACTTCGTTCGCGGGCCGATCGTCCGCCTCCGCAAGTTGCCGCCCGAGACGCTCCAGAACGCCAACGCAGGTCTGACGGCGGAACCGGTGCCATGCCATAACCGGCCCACGGCTTTCGGGGACGGCGTCGGACAGGGCGACGTTGTCGACGTGACGCAAGCCGGCGTAAGGGCTCGCGCAAAGGAAAAGCACCGCCGACGCGTAGGAATGGCGCGCGAAGCCAAGGTCGTTGTCGCTCAGACCATAGACCTCATCCGGGCTCGCGCCCGCCTGCCGATTGAGGCTCACAAACGAAGTGTAATTTCCCGCGCGTTCGGCCGGGTAACCGTCGCACTTGCCGCCCTCGATGAGACCACGCAGCATCTTGTAGGCATCGGCCGAGCCGGCGCCGGCCGCCGCATCGGCGATCGCAACGGCTCTCTTGCAGTCGCCCGCGGCCAGGGCCTGGTCGACCGGCGTGCGCCAATCGATCCCCGGCGCGGGCCAAGGCCACACCAATACGCCCGCCAACGCGACGGCCGAAACAAGTGCAAGCAATGAGAGAACGATGCGTCTGCGCATCTTAAACCAGCCTCAACCCAAAGCGATCTCAACACACACTTTACGTCAAAACTGTGTCAACGCCCGCCCTAGGATCGGGGCAGGCTTCATGCGGCGCTCGGCCAGGCGCAGCTGCAGCAACTGAACCTTAACTTCGCCTTCGCCGATGGGCGCATCGATGTCGGCGAAGCACCGCGCGAAGTAACAATTGCCCGCCGGCCCGGGCGTCCAAGGACGCAACCGAGCGGCTTGAAACGGGCGACGGCTCGCGTGAAAGGCGTGTGTGCCGGGGCTCCGGCTTCATGCTAAAGCTGGAACAAGTCTCTTGAGGGCGCGCATGCGTATTGTGACGTCGATCGGACTGCTACTCGTTGCGGCGGCTTCGGCGCGCGCCGCCGAAGACTGCACGCTGAAGCGAATCGCCGAAATTCCGTTTGAGCGAACGCCAAACCTTCTGCTCACAGTCCCGGCGGCGATCCAAGACCGCCCGCTCCGCATCATGCTCGACACGGGCGGCGCCTGGAGCTTGATCGACAAAGAGCTGGTGGACGAACTCAAACTCACACGCCGCAACGTCGTCAGCGGCATGTATGACGGGGCGGGCAAACCGTTGTCGGATGTGGTGCGTGTTCGCGGGATGGCGCTTGGCCCCGTCAAGCTTGATGTGAATTTCGATTTCCTGGTCGGCTTCTCAACGGGCGGCCGGTCCGCCGCGGGCTGGCGCGCCACGGTGGGGCTGAACCTGTTCAACGCCATGGATCTCGAAATCGACAACGCGGGCAACAAGATTTCGCTCTTCAGCCCGGACCATTGCAGAGGCGCGGGCGTCTATTGGGCCGATGAAGCGGTGACGCTCGAGATGCGCCGCAACGCCTTCGCCAAGGCGCCCATCGTCGATGCGGACTTGAACGGCGAAAGCGTGCGCGTGCTGTTCGACACCGGCTCCACGATGACGTCGATGGGCGCAAAGCTGGCGAAGCGCAAATTCGGCATCACGCGCGACACGCCCGGCGTCGTCCCCGGCAATAGCCACCGCGTCGCCTCCGGCAAGCACGTCGACGTGTTTCAATACACGTTCGACAAACTCGAAATCGCCGGTGTGACCTTCGAAAACGTCCCCGTCGCCATCGGCCCCTTCGACGATGGCGAAAACGACGTCACCCTCGGCATGAACGAGATGCGCCACCTGCACCTCTACTTCGCCTTCAAGGACCGCCTGCTCCACATCACCGCGGCCGATGCGGGCCGCCCGGCCGCCGGCCCCTCGACGAAGTAGCGCCACGACCGAGCGCTCTGAGGCTTATGAGTACGCGCTTATCCTGGGAGCGCCGGCATCCTGCCGGCTCTTGCTGAATCGACGCGTCACGAAGAGCCGGCAAGATGCCGGCGCTCCCAGGGTGAGCGCCGTCTGCGAAAACGCACCGCCTTACGATCGCGCCCTCAAGTCCCGAGCAACTCCCTGAGCGTCAACACCCGATGCACCGCCTTCACCTTGCTGAGCGCCAAGGTGAACTCCTTCTCCGGATTGAACTGCCCGAGCTTCAGCTGCGTCGGCGTGCGGCCGACCAGCTGCTTCACCATCGCCACACCCGGTTCGCCGTCCGACTGGTCGTTCATCTGCACCACCACGTAGTCGCCGGGCGCGGCGGGGCGGGCAGGGGAGACGTAGATCAAGTCGCCGTCTTTGTTCCACGGCGCCATGGAATCGCCCGCGACCCAGAGCGCGTAGATGTTGCGCATATGCGCGATGCCGGGCGGCCGGCGCACATAGTCGACGATCTCGCCGTTGAAGCGGAAATCGCCGGACGCCCCGCCCACCGCGGTGCCTTGCACGGGCACGTCGGTCGGCATGATGCCGGTCGGCGGATGCGCGCCCTTCTTGCCGGGTTTCAGATCCGGATCGCCCATCAGCGTGCCGATCGGCACGTGCCAGAGCTTCGCAAGCTCGACCAGGCTCTCGCGGCCCGGGGGCGCGATGCCCGATTCCCACTGCGAGA
>CAZXAQ010000040.1:0-34797 GCA_964638635.1 uncultured Flavobacteriaceae bacterium | reverse complement strand
CCTCGCCCTTGTACTCGTTCAGATACTCCGCGATCTGCGACTTGTCGTCGGCGCTCTCGTTGATCGGAATGCGGATCTTCCCGCACGGGCTCGTCATCGCCCGGCTCTTCAGCCCGGTGAGCTTGCCCTCGATGTCGAAGTACTTGATCTCGCGGAAATTGAAGAGCTTCTCATAGTAGCCCGCCCACACGTTCATATTGCCGCGATAGACGTTGTGGGTCACGTGATCGACTTCGATCAGCCCCACGCCCTCGTGCCGCAAGCCCAGCGTCACCTCCGTGGGTACGAAATCGATGTCGTAGATCGAAACCTGACCCGGCCCGTACCGATCGACGAAATAGATCAAACTCCCGCCGATGCCTTCGATCGCCGGAATGTTGAGCTCCATCGGCCCGACCTTGCCGGCGGCCGGCTTCGCACCGAGTTCGATCGCGCGCTTGTAGGCGAAGCCCGCGTCCTTCACCCGAAACGCCATCGCGCACGCCGACGGCCCATGCGCCTTCGCGAACCGCGCGCCGTGACTCTCCGGCTCTGCGTTTACGATGAAGTTGACGTCGTGCTGCTTGTAGAGCGTGACGTCCTTCGAACGGTGCTTGGCAACCGCGCGGAAACCCAAGCTCTCGAAATAACGCCCGAGCGCGGCGGTATCGGGAGCGGTGTATTCGATGAATTCGAACCCGTCCGTTCCCATTGGATTGTCGAACAAATCGGCCATTTTGCGTGTCCCTTCAGGCGGTCTTCGCCTGCAACATAGTTTCAATTGCAACTATTATCAACCATTTCATCCCTCCCGTGCACAATTGAATGCGAACCCCCTGACCCCCACATGCACGGCCCCTATCCGGCCCACTGGGGAAGGGCATTGAGATCGAGGAGAGATCCCATGTCGAACATCTTCACGTCGCGTTCCGGCAACCGCCCACAGCTGCCCGGCGGTCTCGGCGGCCTTATGAGTATCCCCGTCGTGATCGCCGCCGTCGTCGCGATCGTCATCTGGATGAGCTACACGCCCATCGATGAAGGCGAGGTCGGCGTCAAGCTGCGCTGGGGTCAGGCCGTCGATACGTTGAGCCCCGGCTTCAACATCGTCATCCCGTTCATGGAGTCGGTCGTCATCCTTCCGACCCGCACGCAGAAATTCACGTTCCCCGAACTGCTGAATTCCTACTCGAAGGACATTCAGGCCGCCGACAACAAAGTCTCGGTCAACTACAGCGTCGACAGCAAAAAGGCGATCGAGGTCTATTCGCGCTACGGCCAGGGCTTCCTCGAGACGATCATCCGGCCGAATATCAACAAGCGCTTCAAAGAAGTGTTCGGCCGTTATGAAGCCGCCGAGATCGTGAACCAGCGCCAGAAGCTCGGCGAGGAGATCGAGGAAAGCGTCCGCAAAAACATGCCGCCAGGCCTCATCATCGAAGGGGTGCAGATCGAGAACATCCAGTTCTCGAAGACTTACGAAGATGCGCGCGAACAAGCGGCCAGCGCCGAAGCCGCGGTGAAGACGGCACGCCAGCAGCTGGAGCAGAAGAAGGTCGACGCCGAGCGCGTCGTCGTTCAAGCGACGGCCGATGCCACCGCCCGCGTGACCGCGGCCAAGGCCGAAGCCGACGCGATCCGCCTGCGCGGTGAAGCCGAAGCGGCGGCCCTGCAAGCCAAGGCTGCGGCGCTCCGCGACAACCCGGGCTACGTCGCGCTGACGGCCGCCGAAAAATGGGACGGCAAACTGCCGACCACGTTCGTGCCCGGTTCGTCCGTGCCGTTCGTCACCGTCCCGCGCGGCAGCGCACCGTAAGATCCATCGCTTTCGAGCGGCCCGCCCGAACCGGCGGGCCGTTTGCGTTTCAGCCCTCCTCGTTCAGCCGCCCGAGCAACGCCGCAGAGCGTTTCAGCAACTCCTGATCCGCCGCGCTGAGCCCCGCGACTTGCTTTGCCAGCACCGCCAGCCGCCGTTCGCGGCCCGCCTCAAGCAGCGCTTTGCCTTTCGCCGTCGCGGCAATCTTGAGCGCGCGCCGGTCGCCCGCGTCCATCGTCTTCGTGGCCAACCCATCCGCTTCCAATTCCGCAACCAGTCGCGACATCGTCGGTGCCTTGACTTGTTCGGCCGCGGCGAGATCCTTCAGCGTCTGCGCCCCGCCGAACACGAGCACGGAGAGCGCCGACGACTTCGCCGGCGATAGCCCCATCGCGAGGTCGCTCTTGCGCAACCGCCGGAGCAACCGGAGCGCCACGCTGTGCACCCGCTCGGCAATTGCGTGCGCCTCGCCCGTACTTTTTTTCAACGCCGCCTCTTTACATATTTAGTTAGCAATGCTAACTATTACCGAAATCGAACGGAGGATCAAGATGTCGCTCGGCAAAATCGCTCAAATCGCCCTCTCCACCCGCGACTTGCCCAAGGCTGTCGCCTTCTACCGCGACGTGCTCGGCCTCAAACTGATGTTCGAGGTTTCGGGCATGGCCTTCTTCGACGCCGGCGGCACCCGCCTGATGATCGGCGCCGCCCAGTTCACGGGCCCGCTGCAGAACAACACCTACATCTACTTCGACGCCGGCGACTGGCAAGCGACCGAGGCCACCCTCATCAGCCGCGGCCTCAAGTTCGAACGCGACGCCGAAGTCGTGCAGCGCGCGGAGGGCAAAGAACACGCGCTCCGCTTCTTCAAGGATCCCGACGGCAACGCGCTCGCCATCATGGGCTGGCGCGCCGCCGCGTAGCTCACGACTTCGTCTTCAAAAGCACCAGCTCTTCCGCGGCGGAGGGATGCAGCGCCACCGTCGCGTCGAAATCGCGCTTCGTCGCCTTCATCTTCACCGCGATCGCGACGCACTGGATCATCTCGGCAGCAGCCTCACCCATGACGTGACAGCCGAGCACCCGGTCGCTCGCCGCGTCCACGACCAGCTTCATGAAGATCAGCGTATCGCGTCCCGACATCGTCGCGCGCATCGGCCGGAACGCCGTCTTGTAGATATCGACCTTCGCATGAGCCGCCCGCGCCTGCTCCTCGGTCAGCCCCACGGTCCCAATCTCCGGCGTTCCGAACACCGCCGTCGCGATATCCGCGTGATCGACCGCCGTCGGCCGGTCGGCGAAAACCGTGTCGGCAAACGCCGCGCCTTCGCGGATCGCAACCGGCGTCAAGTTCACGCGGTTCGTGACGTCGCCGACCGCGTAGATATGCGGCTGCGACGAGCGCGAATAGGCGTCCACTTTCACCGCCCGTTTATCCGTCAATTCCACGCCGCAATGTTCGAGCCCGAGCGCCCCCGTATTCGCGCGCCGCCCGACCGCGAACATCACCTCGTCGACGACGTGCTCCGTGCCGTCCTTGAGCCGCACCTTCTTACGTCCGGCCTCAGCCTTAATCGACACCACAACCGACTTCAGATGCACGTCGATCCCGCGCTTCTGCAACTCGTGCCGCATACGCTCGCGGATCTCATGATCGAACCCGCGCAAGATCTCGTCGCCGTGATGCACCAAGATCGTGCGCGACCCCAGCCCTTTGAAGATGCCGGCAAACTCGACCGCAATGTACCCGCCGCCGACCACCATTACGCACTTCGGCAACGCCTTCAGGTGAAACGCCTCATTCGACGTGATCGCGAGATCGTTACCCTCAACGTCCTCCGGCACCCAAGCCCGCCCGCCCGTCGCGATCAGCACATGCTTCGCCGTGATCGTCTTGTCGGCCTTCAAGAGATGCACCGTATGCGGATCGCGCATCACCGCGCGGTCCTCGAAAAGCGTCGCCCCGGCCCCCGCGAGGTTCTTCTTGTAAAGCCCTTCAAGCCGCGCGATCTCGCGATCCTTGTTCGCGATCAAGGTCGCCCAATCGAACGTCGCGTGCGGCACGTGCCAGCCGAACCCCGCGGAGTCGGCGAAGTCTTCCGAGAACCGGCTCGCATAGACCATCAGCTTCTTCGGCACGCAGCCGCGGATGACGCAGGTGCCGCCGACGCGGTACTCCTCGACGACCGCCGCGCGCGCGCCGTACTGCGCCGCCATACGCGTCGCGCGGACCCCGCCGGAGCCCGCGCCGATCGTCACCAAGTCGTAGTCGTAGTTCGCCATGTCTCATCGCCTTGCGAAAGCCGGTTTCCCGGCTTCTAGCACGCGCCTGCGGCGAGAGACACTGCGGAGCTTTAGAGCCCCGCGCGCTTCATCACCGTCTCAAGCGCCGGATCGATCGCCTGCGCGTGCGTCTTCAAGAACGTCAGCAGCGCCATCTCGTTCTCGTCCACCGCACCGTCGGCCAGAATGCGCGAAGCGACCCACTTGGCCTCATCCGCATCGACCTGTTCGCGCGCCAACCGCTCAGCCGCCGCCTTCGTCTCGGCCGCAGCTTCTTTCTTCGCCGCTGCGGCGCCGAACGGATCGACCTCTTCCCACACCTGCGCGAACGGCACGTTGCCGCGCGCCAAAGCCGTCGCAACGCCGCCGAGCAACTGACCCACCGAACCGCGCTGATCCAGCCACTTCTCCCGCGCCACCGCTTCGTCACGCGAAGGCACCACCGGCGGGTTCATCGGATTGAGCAGATGGTTCGCGATCGCACGCACGAAAAAGTCCGTCCACGCCGGATCGTTGTGCCCCGCCTTCGTTTCGTCGTTCAGCGTAAACAGCATCTCCGCCTCGCGCCGCGTAATCAAGAGGCTGCCGTCGCCGGCCGGCGCATGCAGCGCCTTGGAGAGAATGGCGACATCGCCCGCGCCGATCGCGGCCTGCGGCCGGTTCGCACCCACCGCCGTCTCGCGCGACAGCATCACGCTCTGACGCACCGCGTCGAGCACGAGCGCGATGAGATCGCCGGGCACCTGGCGCGCCCAGTGCACGACGTTGAGCACCAGCTCAAGCTCCGTCTTCGCCGAGACATGCCCGTCGCCGGCGACGTTGTCGATCAAGACCTTCGCTTGGGGCCCCGTGACATAACCCTTAGGGTCCGTCTGCCACACAAAATAGTCGGTCAGCGCCTCCACATAGAGCGCCGCAAACGCCGGATGCTTCTTCGAGCACGCGCGATCCAGCTTGAACAGAACCTCGGCGTCATGCTGCGTCACCGAACCCTTGGAGTAGATCATACGGCGAAGCTGAAACGCGTGTTCGGCCTCGATGGCCCCCTTCGCGCGCAGATTTTGGTCGAGCTCGTCGATCCTGAGCGGTTGCGTCATTTTGCGTCTCCCTGAAAGCCCTGTTGGCGGCTTTTGGGGACAGTGTGCCAGAGCCCCGTTAAGGACACGCAAACCACCGCAACGCGAAGTTGCGCCCGCCGGATGCAAAATCGAATCCGTTAGATCCGTTTGCGCGGCGGTTTTCCGCGCATTCATCCGTTTGGAATCCGTTAGACAAGCGTTAGGTATCCGTCTGTGACAACCCGTCAAAGCCGCGGAAATCCAGCCATCAGCCCGAATGATCCCCACAACCGCCGCGCGAGCGGCCATCGGGCCGGAAGGAATTTCGAAGGCGTAAACACGCATGGGAAGCTAGAGTCGGTTAGAAAATCAAAACTTATATTACCAAAAGATTGAAATTGTCGCAAGGCCAATCAAGTCCTCCCGCCTCCCCCTTGCGGGGAGGCCAGCGACAGGAGCGCCGCAGGCGCGACTGAGTGGGTGGGGGTAGCCGCGTCTGCGCTGAGCACACCTCATGCGCTGACACCCCCGCCCACTCGGCATCGCTACGCTCGCCTCGCTGGCCTCCCCGCAAGGGGGAGGCGGGTCTAGCTGCAAACCCGTACGCAAATGTTGTAACCTCCACGCCATGCCCAAGCTCCACCCGCTGAACCGCGACTTCGCCTGGCGCCCGACCGCCGCGCCTTACGCGCTCCTAACCCCCGCCCAAGCCGTGCAGTACGACCGCGACGGCTTCTTCCTCTTCGAGCGCGCATTCGCGCCGGACGAGGTCGCGGCTGTCACCGCCGCAATCGACCCGTTCGAAGCCGAAGGCGAACGCTGGCTCAAACAGCAACCCGACGGCAAGTTCCTGATCGCCAAGGCCGACGCGATCACGTTCACGATTCACCTGGTCGCAAAGTCGCCGGCGCTGAACCGCTTCAGCCGCCATTCCGTGCTCAGCCAAATCGCGCGCGACACGCTGGGCCCAAAGCCCCGCCTCTATTGGGATCAAGCGGTCTACAAGAAGCCCGGCAACCCTGAAGAATTCCCCTGGCACCAGGACAACGGCTACACCTACATCGAGCCGCAGCAATATCTCACCTGCTGGATCGCACTCACTGACGCGACGGTCGAGAACGGCTGCCCCTGGGTCGTCCCCGGCCTGCACCGCGAAGGCACGCTCGCCCACGAAGCAACCCCGCTCGGCTGGCAGTGCTTGCGCGAACCCAAAGACGCCATCCCCGTCGAAGCCAAAGCCGGCGACATCGTCGTCTTCTCGTCGCTCACGCCCCACCGCACCGGCCCGAACCTCACCACCGCGACACGCAAAGCCTACATCCTCCAATACGCCCCCGACGGCGCGCGCGCATATCCGGGTGGCAGTGGCGAAGCGGTGCCGCAGAACGATACGGCACGGCAGTATTTCGTTTGAGATCGGGCCGCGCGTTGCGGCTGCGAATACACGCACGTGGCGCTCGGTAACGACTTCCGCGCGCGACGAGCGCATCCTTCTCGCTCGCGATTGATTCGTTCGGAGGGGCATGATGAGCAAGTCGCAAAAGCGCAATCAGCCGGAGGAACTGCCGGAAGAAACGGAATCCGGTCTTTCCACCGCGATTTCAAACGTTCTGTCGAAAGCGCGCGCGCCGCTCGCGCTGATCGCCGCGCATCGCTGGAAGGCGACGGCCGTGGCGGGCATCGGCATGCTCGGCCTCGCGGTCGGCACCGGCCTCGTCGATTTCGGCAAGCTCACGTCGTGGACTGCGCAATTCGCACCGGACCGGACTGCGGCGACGCAAGCCACAGCGACCGAGACCCCGGCAAGCGAGTCCCCTGCCGAACTTGCAATGCAAGATGCGGCCGCGCCCGTCATGAGAGCCGCCTCGAAGCCGGAACTCAAAACCTGCTTCACGCCGGGCCAAAACTGCATGGACTTGATCGTGGCGGAGATCGACGGCGCGAGGTCGGAGATCCTGGTCCAGGCGTACAGCTTCCAAGCACGCCCGCTCGTCAAAGCGTTAGGCCGCGCACACAAACGCGGCGTGAAAGTGCGCGTGATCCTCGACCGAGGCGACGAGCGTGCGAGCGACCGCGCCGGCTCGCGCCTGATCGCCGAGCGCATCTTGCCGCAAGTCGACACCGGCGTCGCCTCCGCGCACAACAAGGTCATGATCATCGACCGCGACGCCGTGATCACGGGCTCGTTCAACTTCACCGACGCGGCGCAAAAGAAAAACGCCGAGAACGTGCTGCTGATCAAAGGCCACCCCGATGTGGCCGCCGCCTACGCCAAGAACTGGGAACAGCGCCTCGCCGCCTCCCGCCCCTACTACGGAACCATGGCGCCGGTCCTCTAACCCGGCGCCGGTTTGAGCCAACGGCGAAAGGAAGATTGTCTCGCACGATGACACGATGGGACGATGAAGTTCGCGCCCAGCGCGCCATTGGACCATCTTAATGCGCCTGCGGCGCGAAGGTTATCCGGAACATCGTTTCATCGTGTCATCGTGTGAGAAGGTCTTTCTTCGCGTCTTGGCACGAGAGCAATCAGCCTTCCACCGCGTAGCCGTCGCGGTAGAATTTGCTCGTCGAGCGCGTGTGGAACGTCGCCTTGATCGGCTCATAGCGCGGCGCACCCCTCCCACACATAAACCGCGATCGGAAACGACACCCGCGCTTGGGATTTGTGCGACCCGTCCGCCAGCTTGCCGACGCGGTGCGTCCCCTACCGCACGCGCGTGTACTTGAACACGAGCTTCTTCCCTTTGCCGTCGAACGACCCCACCGTCGCCTCGAGCGTGTCTTGACCCGTGCGCCGGTACTCGATCCGCTGCGGCCAGTCGTTCGCGGGATTGGAGAACACCAGCTTGTTCGCATCGTGCGAGAGAAGCAGGAACGGCGTCGCCTCCTCCCCGCCGGGCTGCGCGATGAAGATGACGCCTTCTTTCCGGTTCTCGATCCGCATGAACTCGAACGCGTTCGACAGACCGTCGACCGTACGGCTCACACCCACGATCACGTTCCCGTTGTTGTTCGTCCACACTTCGTCGACGACGGCGGTCCCCTTCGTCTCGCGCCACTGCCCTTCGAGCATGGACGTCGCGGCCCAGGCGTCGACGCCTTCGGCGCGGCCCTGCGCGCCGCCCGCAACCAATGCGGCTGCCACCAAGACCGTCAGCCAAACCCGCACCATCACCGTAAAACCTCCCAGAAAACGCGACGGAAACCCAACTGTTGCACACCCCGCCGCATGAACGCCACCCGGCGCGACCGCCCCCAAACCCATTGCCCAACGGCGCAATCGGGTGTCCACTCGCGCGAACCGCTATTGCATCGGAGATCCCGCCCCATGAACGCCCACACCATCGACATCCGCGCCGCGCGCGAAGCCGCCTACGCCGAACCGCTCGAAACGCTGCACCCCGCGCAGCCGGCGTTGTTCCAGGCCGACGCAATGTGGCCCTACTTCGAGCGCCTGCGCAAAGAAGATCCCGTCCACTTCACGCCCGAAAGCGAATTCGGCTCCTATTGGTCGATCACGAAGTTCAACGACATCGTGGCCATCGACACGAACCATCAAACGTTCTCCTCCGACTACACCCGCGGCGGCATCACCATCGCGGGCGGCACGACGACGTTCGAACCGCTGCCGATGTTCATCGCCATGGACCCGCCGCGCCACGACGTGCAGCGCAAGGCGGTGACGCCCGCGGTCGCGCCGGCGCAGCTCGCCGCGATGGCGCCGCAAATCCGCGAACGCGCCGCCGGCATCTTGGACGCGCTGCCCATCGGCAAGGAGTTCGACTGGGTCGACCTCGTCTCGAAGGAACTGACCGCGATGACGCTGGCGACGCTGTTCGGCGCGCCGCAGAAGGACCGCCGCCAGATCACGCACTGGTCCGACGTCGTGACCGCGATCCCGCAAAAGGGCGGCCTCGTCGAATCGTTCGAAGAGAAGCTGAAGATTTTCGACGAGTACAACGCCTACTTCGTCGGCTTGTGGAACGAGAAGGTGAACGCCCCGCCGCAAGCCGACATGATCTCGATGCTCGCCCACCACCCGGACACGCGCGACATGGCCCCGCGCGAATATTTCGGCAACGTGGTGCTCTTGACCGTCGGCGGCAACGACACGACGCGCAACACGATCTCGGGCTCCGTCCTCGCGCTCAACCGCAACCCCGACCAATACGCGAAGCTGCGCGCAAACCCGGGCCTGATCCCGAACATGGTGTCGGAAACGATCCGCTGGCAAACCCCGCTCGCCCACATGCGCCGCACCGCGGTCAAGGACTACGAGTTCGAGGGCAAGAAGATCCGCGAAGGCGACAAGGTCGTCATGTGGTACGTCTCCGGCAACCGCGACGACGAAGTGATCGATAAGCCCAACGACTACATCATCGACCGCGAGCGCGCCCGTCACCACGTCTCGTTCGGTTTCGGCATCCACCGCTGCGTCGGCAACCGCGTGGCCGAACTGCAGCTGACGATCATCTGGGAAGAGATCCTCAAACGCTTCCCCGAAATCGTGGTCACCGCCGAACCGAAGCGCACGTACTCGACGTTCGTGAAAGGCTACGAGACGCTGCCGGTGGTGATCCCGCGGCGGAACTAAAGCGCCCAGTTCAACCCGACAGTCAGCCGGTCCGTCGTGAACTCGTGCGGGCCGTCCGGCGTCGCGGCGCTGCCGTTCGAGCCGTAGTCGCTGTACCGGTACTCGACGGCAAGCGACAGCCGCTCCGCGATCGGCACTTCGGCCCCGGCGCCCAGCGTCCATCCCCACGCGTCGTGATCCGTCACGAAAAACGGCAACAGGACCTGCGAATACTTCGTCTCGAACTGCGCGTACGCGACGCCGCCTGTGACGTAGGGTGTAAACCCCTCCATCGCATAACCGAGCCGCGCGCGCAGTGAGCCTTCCCATTCGGCCCGCGTCTTGAACACGACCGGTCCGCCGGTGAAAAAGATCGACGCATGAACGAAGTCGTAGGCCACGTCGCCAGCGACGCCATAGATCCACCGGTCCGCCTGCCAATCGTGCCCAATCTGGAGTCCGACCAAACCGCCGTCGCCGTCGTAAGCCTGCGGCGTCGTCGTCTCGCGCGCCGTGACATCCAACGCCTCATACCCGCCGAACACGCCGCCATACGTCCCCGCATGCGCCCCCGCCGCACCCGCGAGAAAGATCGCAACAACAGCCGCGCTGATCGATAGACGCATGAGTTCCTCCAAACGGCGAATCACCGACACGTGCCGCAGGGTCGCCAATCGCCGGCAATTCCGATAGCGCCGGGACCGCTGCAACGGCCACGGTGTGGCCTCTGTGTGACATCGTTTCAAGGCCATGCGCAACGCCGGCATCCTATCGCCCGGCATTTCCCGGCGCTCTTCCAGAGCCCGCGTCACCGGCCCGACCTGCCCGGCCGCGTCGTAGATTTCTTGGTCTGCCGGTTCTCCGGATCGGTCGCCACGCTGAGCCGGTTCAGCGCGTCGTAGCTGTACCGCGTCACCCGCCCGTCCGCGTCGCTCATCGTGCGCACGCGCCCCGTCGGCCAATAGGTGTAATCCGTCGTGGCCCAGGTGGTTTGCGCCGCGTTGCTCGCCCGCTCGATCTTCACGACGAGGCCGTCGGCGTCGTAGGTCCACTTCGTCTTCGCGTTGGTGGAGGTCGGCGCGGTATAGCTCGTGATCCGCCGCATCGCATCGTAGGTCGCCGTGTGCACGAACCCGCGCGGATCGGTCAGCGTCGTGATGTTGGCGGCCGTGTCATAGGCGAACGTGGTGGTCGCCGCGATGTTGGGCGAGGTGCCCGGGTTCAAGATCACGCTGAGCAGGTTCCCGTTCGTCGCGTGATAGGTCATCTGCGTGACCAGGCCGGTTGGGTCCGTCTTCGTCAGCACCTGGCCGAAGCCGTTGTAGGTAAAGCTCGTCACCGGCCGCGCCGTGTTGCCGGGCGGGTTCACCTGCGGCCCCGTGACCGAGGTCGTCTTGCACGTCGTCTGGTTGACCTGTCCGCCGAAGCCTTGGCGAAGGCGGATCACCGTGTTCGTAGCGCATGGGCGGGGCGGGGGGTACCCGCGTCAGAATTTAGCGAACAACCCCATGTACCCGAGAGTTAGGCGGGAAAACGGCCAAGGGCGCGCACCCAAATCCCGGTTTGGCCGAGCAACACGAGGCTACTAGAAGCTTGCTTCGCGAGCCCCAAAGCACCCGCTCGGTTTGGGCGGCAAACCTCGCGGGGACCAGAACAACTTGGGCTTATTTCCGGCTGCAACGTTCAGTTGCGGAAATGAGATGCAAAATCGAATCCGTTATATCCCGTTAGCTTGGCTGATTTCCGCGAAATTATCCGTTAGATATCCCGTGTGGTATCCGTCTGCGGAACGAGGCAGTGCCGCTGGCAGTCGTGCCGAAATCCGCAGAAAACCGAGATTCTATCTAAGAAAGCCGCACAACCAGAAGGGGAGTCCGATCGCTGCGGGCTCAGCGCATCACCGACGCAAAGGTGTCCCTACCCTTCGCGGTTTGGCCCGCGAAACGCCGTTGATCCCGTATCAAATTTTCAAGTCGCAGCCGCTGACTGCGCGAGTCAGAGAAAAAGAAAACAATAAGCTAAGAGAATAGAAAATCAACGCGGAAATTGTCGCTGCCCGCTATCGTAGGGAGTCGTCGAGGTTGGGAAATACCTATCACATCCTCGCTCTTCAAGCATTTCGCCCGACGTTTCACTTGCTGACCAGGGCACCGCTAGCGCTCATTCGCTCCCTAACGTCACCAAGATCAACTTCCGGCACAACCCACACCCACACATCTTTCGTCACGAGGTGAAGGTTCCCGCGCCCCCCTGCGGAGGCCACCCATTCGCCAAACGGCTTACCTTCAACATTGTATCTCAGATGCGGCAGCGTGAGTACGTTGAACGGATAGACATCGCGCTGCATACCTACCAAATGGCGGAAAGATGCTGGCTTTTGTTGCGCGGTTAAATCAAGTCGTTCCGCACGCCACCTCATCATCTCATCGAGCGCTACGCGATCCTCGGGCCGCGACTGCTCGAGCCCGCAATTCAAGTCATACGCGTACATGGTCGGGCCCAGTCGCGCCGGCCGCAAATACGCATGCCCATATGTGATCTGAGCAATTTCCGCGAACGCTTGAACCACACCAACAAACAACTCAACGTCAACATGCTTGGATCGATGCGAAAAGAGCGCCAAGCGTTTTCGTTCCCCCTCCGGCTCCGCAAATGCAACCGATACATCCGAATGTGTGACGTCAACAAAAGGCGGCAACAGCCGCTCAACATCGCACGCGCCAACCCGCTTCTTCTCGAAAACTTGCGCCAAGCCCTTTGGTTTAGCTTTGTGAAAAGAGCCATCAGAAATTCCGTACTGCGCGTAGTTCGGAACCGCATCAACGAGCTTGAAGAAATTGAAGCAGATCTGCAGCCAGAGCTGCCGGTTCAATTGACCTTGCCAGTCGTACAGAACCAGCGTGCTTGCGGTTTCCTCAACAGAATCGCCTCTCACTACGTACCCTCCGCCCGTCTGGCGCGGACTGCCGGTCTCGTATCACAGACCAACAAGTCATGCCAGGAAACCGCCTCTCGTTCATTCGCCAACAGGACGACGCACGTATATTCCAACATGATCGTACAGTTCGTGCTCCTCTTCGGCGCCGTTGATTACGAAATTGGTGAACACGCGGGAGGTTGACAGGTTATGTAGTATAGCGCCGCGTCTGGCACTATCAACGGAACGGCCATCCCGCCTGCGGTATTCGCCGCAGCTGCGGCCGCCCCCTCGGTAGCGCTCACCGCAGCCTCCCCAGCTGCCGCGGCAGATGCGCCTTTTGCGGTTACCACTCTAGTTGGTTCGGCCTGATGATAGCCTTTCGGTAGGGTTCGCTGCGCAGCATCGTACCGACTCTGAAGCTCCTGTGGCGTCTGCTGTGGCGAACGCACTTCAACGTCTCTAATCCCTCTCGAACCCTCAGCATTCGGTTTCTCCACTGAGACAACATCACCCTGAGCATTGGACACGGCTGAATTCCCAGAACTTCCTGTCACTGTTCGATACGATTCATTCATATGAACTCTCTCGATATTTGGCTTCTTTGCCTCCTTTATGGCCTCTCTCATCGACTGTCTGGCATGCGCAGAGCCATTTGGCCCGTTGGTCCGTTGCGGGTTTCCACGAATTTTCCGCTTCCATTCCGGATCTTCCGCACTCTGTGCTTTATCCCCTTGAAGACCCGTCGGATCAGTCTTGTTAAGTGGATCATTCGAAACGTAGGCATAAGCATTCATATTGTCGTCGTAGCCGACCGGATCCGTCTGGAAGAACCGTCCAAGTGGCGGCGAGTAATATCTGGCGCGGTAGTAGTAGAAGCCGGTTTCGGGATCGAGACTGCGGCCGGTGTATTTGAATGGGACGCCGGTCGTGGGCGCGCCATTGCCGAACGCGTCGTACACATACGGACCTTCGGCCATCGTGCCGTTGTCGGCGGATGTGGCGATCGTCGAGCCCTGGCGGTTCGTGTGGAAGTACGTGCGCGTGTTCGAGCTGCCGCCCGCAGGCGTCACCATCGCGATCGGCATATCGGTACCAGGGCCCGGGACGAATCGGCGAAGAACCGTTGTGCCGCTGTAGTCCGCAATTTCTTCGTTCCCATCATGCAAGAACGAGGTCGTGACACTGTTCGCCGTTTTCGCTTGTCTGCGCCCTGTCGGATCATGCGCATAGCTGACCGCCATGCCGACTTTGTCCGATGAGCGCATGACGTTTTCGGCGTCGTACGCGAGCGTCCACACACCGTCAGTCGTGAGGTTGCCGTTCGCGTCGTAACCGAGCGTCTGTGTCGGGTTCGCGCCGACTGTGACGTTTGTGTACTGATTCAGATTGTTGGCGGCGGCATAGGCTGTTGTTTGGAACGCAGCGGGCAAGTACTGCCACGCGGCGTTGGACGCGGCTTCGCTCGCAATCTGGTGGGCGTTTGTGTAGGTGGAAGTATAGGTGTTGCTCGCCCCAGTCATAGTGTTCGCGAGCGTGAGCATGTCGCCGAGCGTTGAGTACGTGTAACCCTGGCTCGCGCCATTGCCGTAGACCAGACTCGTTCTGCGACTCAGCGTGTCGTAAATGTACGTCGAGAGCAGGAACGTGCCGTTCTCGGTCGCGGTGGTCATGCGGTTGAGCGCGTCGTATGCGTACTGGACGTAGTAGCCGTCCGCCCACGTCGTGCGCGTCTTGTTGCTGGCGAGGTCGAGCTGGTAGCTGACCACCCGCGTGCCGGCGAAGTTCGGCGCCGCTTGCGTCACCGACGTGACGCGCTTCGCAGTATCGAACCCGTAGGTCAGACTCTGCCCGGTGGTGTCGCTGACCACCGTCGGGCGACCCGCGAGATCGTAGGTGGTGCTGGTGACGATCGACGGCGCCGCGTTCGGCTGCGGCACGGTGTGGGTGATCACCCGGTCGAGCCCGTCGTAACCGTTCGTGATCAACTGCGCATTGCGCGTCCGCTTCTGCGTGACGCTGTCGCGCGCGTTGTAGCTCAGCTGCTCGAACGTCGCGTCCGGGAACGTGGTTTTGTCGAGCCGGTCGAAGCCGTCATACGTGTACGCCGTCTGGTTCAGCTTCGCGTCTTTGACCCACGCCTGTTTGCCGTTCGCCGTGTAGCTGTACGTCGCGTAGACCTGCACCTGCGGCGTCCCCACCGCGCGGTGGTCTTCGATCGTCTGGCCTGCCGCGTCGTAGATTTTCTTGGTCTGCCGGTTCTCCGGGTCCGTCGCCACGCTGAGCCGGTTCAGCGCGTCGTAGCTGTAGCGCGTGACCCGCCCGTCCGCGTCGCTCATCGTGCGCACGCGCCCCGTCGGCCAATAGGTGTAATCCGTCGTGGCCCAGGTGGTTTGCGCCGCGTTGCTCGCCCGCTCGATCTTCACGACGAGGCCGTCGGCGTCGTAGGTCCACTTCGTCTTCGCGTTGGTGGAGGTCGGCGCGGTATAGCTCGTGATCCGCCGCATCGCATCGTAGGTCGCCGTGTGCACGAACCCGCGCGGATCGGTCAGCGTCGTGATGTTGGCGGCCGTGTCATAGGCGAACGTGGTGGTCGCCGCGATGTTGGGCGAGGTGCCCGGGTTCAAGATCACGCTGAGCAGGTTCCCGTTCGTCGCGTGATAGGTCATCTGCGTGACCAGGCCGGTTGGGTCCGTCTTCGTCAGCACCTGGCCGAAGCCGTTGTAGGTAAAGCTCGTCACCGGCCGCGCCGTGTTGCCGGGCGGGTTCACCTGCGGCCCCGTGACCGAGGTCGTCTTGCACGTCGTCTGGTTGATGACGGTGTTCGTGACGCGGCCCAGTTCGTCCGTGTTCGTCAGCGCCACATTGCAGAGCGCGTCGTAAGTGGCGCTCGTGGTCTTCACCGGCAACGGCGACCCCGGCTTCGGCGTCATCGTCGTCGAAAGCACGTTCGACTTCGCGTCGTACGTCCAGGTCGTGAAGTTGCCCTCCGGCGCCGTCGCCTTCGATTTGCGGCGATAGTTGTCGTATTCGGTGAGGCTCACGCGCCCGAGCGGATCGATGGTCTTGACCAGATTGCCGTTGCGGTCGTGCAGGCTGAACGACGTGTTGCCGAGCGCGTCGGTGACGGCCGCCGCCCGCCCCGCGGTGATCGTGTACTGCGTCGTGTTGCCGGCCGCGTCTTTCACCGTCGCAACCGCGCCGGGCGCGCCCGCGTCGTAGCCGTAATCGACCATCGCAACTGTCGGCGCCGTCGGCGCGAACGCCTGGAACTTGCCGAGATAGTCGTAGGTCCACATGTTGCCCACGAGGTCCGTCACCCGCGAGGCGCCGAACCGCGGCAGCGCGCTGCCCGGCGCCGCCGCCAGCAGATCGTAGGGAAACAGCACGCAGCGGCTCGTCGCCGGATCGCACGCGCGCATGTCGGTCGCCGTCGCCTGCACCTGAACGCTGCGCCCCAGATTGTTCGACAGCGTCATCGTCGCGTTGTTCCAGCTGACCGTCACCCCGAACGGGAACGTCTGCCGCGCGAAGAGCATCGTGGGCTCCGTCGCGTTGTTGCCCGCGCACGCCGTAAACGCGCCGTTCCAAACACCGTAATAGGAGATCTCGCGCTGCGCGCCCGTGATCCGCACACAGTGATTGTACCAATAGAGCGACGGCCCCGACGTCGGCGTGACGACCGTGCGCGTGCCCAAAAGCTCCGCCGTCTCCGCACTGCCGCGCGAAACGAACGTCGCGTCGGCGAGCTTGAAGAAGCTGCGCGCGCCGTGACCCTGCGTGATCGTGATCGTGTTTTCGGCCAGCGTCTCCGTCCACCAGAACGCGGCATAAGCCCCCACGATCTGGCGCTGCAACGTCTCAAGATCGGCCGCCCCGTTCTGCAGCGACGCCGACAGCACCTTGAGCGCCACAAGCGCCTGCACCGCCGTCCGCGGATCGTCACGGCCGAGTGGCACAAGTGGCGCTGTGGCACATGTGTGCCAACTGTGCCGGTTCACGTGAGCCGGAAAGCTTGGCTATCGCCCCGTAGCTTGCGCTCGGTTTTGGGAGCTAATCTCGCGGGGACAGTAAAAATCTGGGCTTATTTTTCGCCTGCAACGCGTGGTTGCCGGAGCGAGATGCAAAATCGAATCCGTTATATCCGTTAGCTTGGCTGATTTCCGCGGAATTATCCGTTAGATATCCGTTCGAAATGCGTTCGGTATCCGTAGCTCACAGAGCCGATCCAGGAGACGGCCACGCCGCCACTGGCAGAAAACCTAGATTCTGTCGAAGGAAGCCGCACAACCGGCGGGAGAGACCGATCGCTGCGGGCTCAGCGCATCACCGACGCAAAGGTGTCCCCACCCTTCGCGGTTTGGCCCGCGAAACGCCGTTGATCCTGTATCAAATTGTCAAGTCGCAGCCGAGACCGGCACCCGCTGACGAGGGCATGGTCTGGAGTATCATTATATCTATCACTTATCTCCCCGATTTGCAAGGAAAATCGCTGCCGCGCGGGAGTGATACTTTTGTGGAAACCCCCACCTCAAGCGTTGCGCGAGCACAACGGGTCGCCCACCGCTCGTCGACTCGATGATCACACTGATTCTCTACCTCATCGGCGGTTTGCTAGGCCCTCATCGCGTGCTGACCGCCGAGGTGGTTCGGCTCACGCACGAGAACGTCGTGCTGCGCCGGCGAGTCGGACGCCTTCGACTGACGAACGGCGACCGGCTTTTCCTGGTCTGGCTCTACCGTTTGTGGCCAGAGCTGGCACGACGCTCCCTGCTGGTCACACCGGCCACGCTCCTACGTTGGCACCGCGAGGGGTTTCGCCGGTACTGGCGTTGGCGCTCGCGTCGCTCGGGCAGGCCCCGCATCGACCGGGCAACGATTGCGCTGATCAAGCGCATGGCGCGCGAGAACCCGTTGTGGGGCGCGCCCCGCATCCATGGCGAACTCGGCAAGCTCGGCATCGTCATCGCGGAATCCACGGTGACACAGTATATGCCGCGACGATGCCCGCACGATCGAGGTCCTTCATGGCGGACATTCCTAGCCAACGAAATCGAAGGCGTCGCGGCCATCGATTTGCTTTCGGTACGGACGGCCTTGTTCGACGAGATCTACGCCCTGATCATTCTCTCGCTCGACCGGCGGCGCATCGTGTTCGTGACCGCCACGGAACATCCGACGGCGCTCTGGCTCGCGCAGCAAATCCGCGAAGCATTTCCGTGGGACACCGCGCCGCGTTATCTGATCCGCGACAATGACCGCAAGTACGGCGACGCGTTTCGTAAGACCGTCAGGGCCTTCGGCATCCGCGACCGACCAATCGCCCCGCACAGCCCCTGGCAAAATGGCTACGTCGAACGCGTGATCGGTTCCGTCCGCCGCGAATGCCTGGACCATGTCATCGTCTGGAACGAGGCACATCTGCGACGCCTACTTGCCGCCTACGCCGACTACTACAACACGAGCCGCACGCATCTCTCACTCGGCAAAGATGCACCCGACGGACGAGTTGTCGAATGTGACGGAGCGATTATCTCGATCAACGTGTTGGGCGGACTGCATCATCGGTACGGAAGATGCACGAACGCGAAAGATTCTAATATTCGGTAGGGACAGCGTCGTAGGCGAACGTGAGCGTGCCGTCGCTCGTCAGGTTGCCGTTCGCGTCGTAGCCCAAGGTCTGCGTCGGGTTCGCCCCGACGGTGATGTTCGTGTACTGATATGGTTCGGGAAAAGCTTGCTTCGCGAGCGATGGGAGTCGGCTCGCGCTGCTCAGTCAGCGCTCGCCGGTCAACGCCGACGAAAATAGGTATGGCGTCCCTCTATTCCACGCTTCTCAGTCATCCTCGGGAAAATCGACCTCAACAAACTCGCCGCTATCACCCAACCGTTCGAACGCCACAGGATAAGCGCGAGTAAGGACAGATTTCAGAACTGGCTCCAATTCCAACAGTGTAGTTACGTTGTAGAATGCAAAATTTCGCGGATCGTTCGCATACTGTTGTGTCTCGTCTCCAGAAAACACTCGCCAACCGCTGTCTTCTGATGCATCAGGCTTCTCGCGATAAAGGTAGCCAACCGGCAACCCGTCCCGCATGACTCGATTGCTTACTGTGAGATATCCAATCTTCACACGAGTCTCCTACTTGTGTTCGTTCTTGTGGCTTCGATTGCTTGACTGGTCCTCAAGATGATACAAGCTAGCATCGTTTTCGGTCTCGATGACCTCCTTTCGTGTACTTCCAGCGTCCTCGTGAGCCTGTTTTCTTGTGCGCCATTCCTGGCCAGGCTTGTGCCCTGTGTCGATTTTGCCGGGTTTTAGTGGCTCTTTTGTGTTTGGATCAATCATCTGGCCCTTTGCGTTACGCGGCTGGTTCCGCTCGATTTCCGCCCGAACCTCTTTGCGTAGCTTAACACGGTTCGTAGTTCCGGTGACTTGAGAACTGGCTGAGGCTGCTTTGGTCGCTTCGGCGGCTTTGGCGGTCGCCTTCTCGCCTGCTTTCACCACGTCGGCGGCCTTGTCCGCACCGCGCAATATTTTCGCAACCGCATCGCCACCGACAGGCACAACGCTCGCCACAACCGCGATGCCCCCCAGGACGGTCGGCTCTTCAAGGAACTCAACCGCGCCCTTGATGTCGCCCACGATCGGCACGAAATCGAGCGCCGTGCCGACAGGGTCCTTCACCGCCGAGTCGATCGTTGCATCGACCGCCTTGCCGAAGGCCATGATGGCGTCGTCGAACGAGAGCTTGCCGGTGGGGTCTGTGCTGTTCAGCGGATCGTTGCCGACATACCCGTAGAGGTTCATGTCGTCGCCGTAGCCGACGGGATCGGTCTGCAGGAACCGTCCGATGGTGGGCGCATAGTACCTGGCGCGGTAGTAGTAGAGCCCGGTTTCCGGATCGAGCCGTCGCCCTGTGTACTTGAACGGCACCCCGGTCGTCGGCGCGCCGTTCCCGTACGCATCGTACGTGTAGGTGCCCTCGGCGATCGTGCCGTTCGCCGCGCTCATCGCGATCACCGAGCCCTGCCGGTTCGCGTGGAAATACGAGCGCACGCCCGCCGCCGTCACCATCGCGATCGGCATGTCGGTGCCGGGGCCGGTGACATAGCGCCGGAGCAGCGCGTTCGCGCCGTCGTACTCGGCGATCTCCTCGTCGCCGTCGGAGAGGAACGTGGTGACCACCGCGTTGACGGTCTTGGCCTGCCGCCGGCCGAGCGGATCGTAGGCATAGGTCGCCGCCATCCCGCTCTTGTTCGCGGTGCGCAGCATGTTCTGCGCGTCGTAGGCGAAGGTGAGCGTGCCGTCGCTCGTCAGGTTCCCGTTCGCGTCGTAGCCCAAGGTCTGCGTCGGGTTCGCCCCGACCGTGATGTTCGTGTACTGATTGAGCGGGTTCGCGGCGGCATAGGCGGTGGTCTGGAACACGGCCGGCAGATACTGCCACGCGGCGTTCGACGCCGTTTCGCTCTCGATCTGGTGCGCCTTCGTGAACGTGTTCGTATAGGTGTTGCTGGTGCCCGTGAGCGTGTGGGCGAGCGTCAGCATGTCGTTGGCGTTCGAGTAGGTGTAACCTTGGCTCGCGCCGTTGCCATAGACCAACGACGTCCGCCGGCTCAGCGTGTCCCACACATACGTCGCAAGCAGGAACGTCCCGTTCTCCGTCGCCGTCGTCATGCGGTTCATCGCGTCGAACGCGTATTGCACGTAGAAGCCGCCCGGGTAGGTGACGCGGGTTTTGTTCGACGAGGCGTCGAGTTGGTAGCTGATCACCCGCGTGCCGGCGAAGTTCGGCGCGGCTTGCGTCACCGAGACGATGCGTTTCGCGGTATCGAACCCGTTCGTCAGGCTGTGCCCGGCGTTGTCGCTCACGACCGTCGTTCGTCCCGCAAGGTCATAGGTGAACGTGGTCAGGATCGCGGGCGTGGGCGACGGCTGCGGCACGAGCCGCGTCGCCATGCGGTTCAGCGTGTCGTAGGTGTGCTGGATCAGCTGCCCGCCGCGGGTCAGTTTCGAGGTGACGTTGCTGACCGCGTCGTAGGCCAGGTCCTCGAACGTGGCGTCCGGGAACGTCGTGCGCGAGAGGCGATCGAAGCCGTCATACGCATATGTCGTTTGATTGTTCTTCGCGTCTTTGATCCACGCCTGTTTGCCGTTGAGCGTGTAGCTGTACGTGGCGTAGACCTGCTCCTGCGGCGTGCCAACCGCACGGCGCTCCTCGATCGTCTGGCCGGCCGCGTCGTAGACCTTCTTCGTCTGACGGTTTTCGGGGTCCGTCGCGACGCTGAGCCGGTTCAGTGCGTCGTAGCTGTACCGCGTCACCCGCCCGTCCGCGTCGCTCATCGTGCGCACGCGTGCTGTCGGCCAATAGGTGTAGTCCGTCGAGGTCCAAACGGTGGCCGCCGCATTTGCCGCCCGTTCGATCTTCACGATCAACCCGTCGGCATCGTAGGTCCACTTCGTCTTAGTGTTTGTCGATGTCGGACCGTTGTACTGGGTCAAGCGCCGCATCGCATCGTACGTCGCGGTGTGCACGAACCCGCGCGGGTCGGTGATCTGAATCACGTTCGCCGCCGTGTCGTAGGCGAACGTCGTGGTCGCCGCGATATTCGGCGCGGTGCCAGGGTTGAGAATCACACTGAGCACATTGCCGTTCGTGGCGTGATACGTCGTCTGCGTGACGAGGCCCGTGGGGTCCGTCTTCGTCAGCACCTGGCCGAAACCGTTGTAGGTGTAACTCGTCACCGGCGAGACGCCGCCCACCGCGGGCTGCGTCACAGAGGTCGCCTTGCACGTTGTCGTGTTCAGCGCCGTGGTGGTAACGCGGCTGAGCTCGTCCGTTTCCGTGACCGCGAGATTGCAAAGCGCGTTGTAGGTGGCGCTCGTGGTTTTCACCGCAAGCGGCGACCCCGGCTTCGGCGTCATCGTCGTCGAGAGCACGTTCGACTTCGCGTCGTACGTCCACGTGGTGAAGTTGCCCTCCGGCGCCGTGGCCTTCGACTTGCGGCGGTAATTGTCGTATTCGGTGAGGCTCACCCGACCGAGCGGATCGATGGTCTTGACCAGATTGCCGTTGCGGTCGTGCAGGCTGAACGACGTGTTGCCGAGCGCGTCGGTGACGGCCGCCGCCCGCCCCGCGGTGATCGTGTACTGCGTCGTGTTGCCCGCGGCGTCTTTCACCGTCGCAACGGCGCCGGGCGCGCCCGGGTCGTAGCCGTAGTCGACCATCGGCACGGTCGGCGCCGTGGGCGCGAACGCCTTGAAGCGGCCGCCGGTGGTGTCCGTGCGCCAAACGTTGCCGACCGCGTCGGTGGTCTGGTATTGGTCGCCCTGCGTGCCGATGCCGACGCAACGGTTGCCGGCCACATCGCAATATTGGATGCCGGAGATGAGCTGGCGCGAGATGCTGCGGCCCAGATTGTTCGAGAGCGTGCGCGTCGTGCCGTTCCAGGAAACCGTGATCCCGAACGGAAACACCTGCCGCGCGAACATCATCTCGCCTTGCGGGGTTTGCCCGCCAGCGTTGTTGGGACTCGCATCGCCGAGGCAGCTCGTGAACGTCCCGTCCCAAATGCCGTAATAGCTGATCTCGCGCTGTGCGCCGGTGATGCGCGCGCAATGCCGGTACCAGAACAGCGAAGGGCCCCAACTCGGCGTGACGGTCACCCGCGTGCCCAGCAGCTCCGCCGTCTCCGCACTGCCGCGCGCCACGAACGTGCCGTCGTGGAGCTTCGTGAAGCTGCGGCTTCCATGACCCTGGTTCACGGTCAGCGTGTTCTCCGTGAACGTTTCCGTCCACCAGAACGCCGCATACGCCCCCACGATCTGGCGCTGCAGCATCTCGAGGTTCGTCGCCCCGTTCTGCAGCGACGCCGAAAGCACCTTCGCCACGGCCAGCGTCTGCGCCGCAACCCTGGGATCGTCACGGCCGAACACCTGTTCGCCGCTGGTCGAGACGTTGGCGTAATGGTGGAAGCTCGAGGTCCAGCCCGAGGAGCCGAAATCCGGATCGCGCGTTCGCGGCGGAACGCTCCCCTGGCCCGTGGCGCCTTGGATAAAGTCCGCCTCGGCGTCGCTGTTATGCACGCCCGAGCGGAAGCTGCGCTGGAACGAGAGGCTATAGGGATAACCGCCGTTGCCCACCGTGATGTCGGCGGGCGGCGTGTAGGTCAGCGTGCCGTTCTTCAGATCGACGCTGCCCGCGTTGGCGCGCGCACTATACTGCTTGTCGAGAAAGTCCTCGCCGATCGAGAAGATGCGTGAAGGATTGACCTCTACGTCCGCCGACCCGCCGCCGCCCTTGCCGACGACGTAAGTGCGTGTCGAAAGATGCGCCACGGCACCCGTGACCGGGTGAATGGCAATGAGCGCGCCGGCGCGGTCCGGATGCGTGACGGGGGCTACGGGATTGTCGATGCTCGTCTTCGGCTGAAGTTGTGCGGGTGCCGGACCGAGATTGGCGGAGCGCGGAACGAAAACCGTGTAGCCGGCGTCGACATAGCTTTGAACCCAGCCCGCCATCGACGTGCCTTCGTAGTTCGCCAAAAGCTGCGTCTGCACCCAGGCAAAGTTCGCGGCGGTGACGTGGTAGTACCACCGATCGGCCGCCGCCGGGCCGAACTGCCCCCAATCCAGCTGCGCCACCGCCGAAACCGGGTACACCGAATTCGTGATCGACTGTGTCGTTGCCCCTTCAAGCGCCGAGGTCATCATCGCCGCCGCCCGCGCGACGGGATCGCGCAGTGTCGCGTCCCCCACTTTCGAAACCGGGGAGATCGCGGGTTCCATCGTGATGACGAATGACGATCCGACGGGACCGAGTGCGGACCCAAGACCGGATTGATAGGTCGGCACGACCGACACCGCGCCCACGATGTCGTGCACAAGGATCTTTGCGTTCGACACACCCCCGAGGAGGTCGATCATTTCGCCGAATTGAACCAAGAAGCCCGTGCCGACGCGGCGGCGCGTTGCAATTTGTGCGGGCACCGCGGTGTGAACGGGCTCCTCGCTCGCCGGCGTCGTGAAGTCGAAGATCGTGACGCCTTCGGTTCCGGTGTGCGTGCGCTCCTGCCACGCCGCAAGATCGCTCGACGGCCGCCCGCTCGCGATCACAACCTGCATTGCGCCGCTGACGGTGGCGTTGCCCATGAACACGGTCCGGTCCATGTAGGCGCCGTTCACGACGCCGGCCGCCGTGCCGGAGGCATACGGGTTGTTGATGGCGACCGTCCCGCCGCCGACAACGCCAGTGTAGGGACTGCCCACGACGTCGTTTCCGAGCATCAGCGTATAGGTCGACGGCGTGGGCGGCTGGGGATTCCACTGGTTCGGAACGAAAACGATCTGCTTTCCGTAGATATCGTCCAGAACCCAATTCACGATCTCCGAAGCGCCGAACGACAACGTCACGCGCGTGCGCATTGAAAGCGGCAGATCGCCCGCGAACGTCGTGGTAAGCGACGCCTGATACGGCAGGCTCGCCTGGCGCAACGGTCCGCCCGCATACGGCACCAGCGTGCGCCCGCCGATGATGTTCTCGATCGCCGCGTTCGGCAGATTCGTCTTGATATGGTTCAGCAGCGTGGTTGCGTAGGTATTCAAATTCGTCCGCACGCCGGTGCGGTTTAGCGCCGTCACGCGCGGCGTGCCGTTCGTCGTCGCGGTCGAAGCACCGGTAATCGCATTCGACCAGAACGTGGCGGCGTTGAAGCCCATGGTCGCGCCGACGTCGATCCCGGCAGTCACCGTGTGCGCCTTGAACGCCGGATCGAACGCGTAAGTGGTGCCGCCGATGGAGGTGAGAACCCACACGTGCATCATTGTGACGGAGGTCACGGTTGTGCCGTTATCCGTCACGGTTGCAGGCGTACCGCCGTCAGCCAGCAACTTGCGGACGGCCGTCGGGTTTGTCAGCCCGAACCACTGGTCGAACTGCGTGCCGGTCAGCGTGATCGTGCCGAGCTGATAGGTCGCCGTCTGGCCGGCCGAACGCAGCAACTCGACCATGAGCTGCGCCTGGTCGAACGGCGTGCCCGCCTTATCGATCAGCGCCCCGCGCGCCCCCGCATGCACGCCGAATAACGGAATCACATCGATCTCGTTGCGCACATACTCGTAGATGCGGTCTGTGTCGTTGCCGAGCGCAGCGGCGAGCTTGTCGATATCCGGATCTTCCGACCACGCCGGGCTCGTCACCCCTTGCGCCTGGTAATAGGTCCATGCCTCCGCGGGCGTGACCGCGTAGCCGGTGCCGACGGCAACCTCGGGCAAGGCGCGGGCGGGAAACGCCGCACAAGTGAGAATGGCAAAGGCCGCAAGAATCCGGGCGCAAACGGTCTTCATCATGAGGGGGCTCATGCTGTGGGGAGGCTCAAAACGTGAAAGGCACAAGGCGGTTACTGGGAAACTGGTTCGTCGTTGCCAAAGGAGCGCATCAACGTCACGAGAAGCTCTCCTTCGACGTTTAAGGAATAGCGATCACACGTAACTCAACAGTGCAACGAGTCTCCAGTCGCACCACTTGCGGAGCATGAGCGATGTTTCATCGGTGTCAATCATGTTTCTGCGCATCGCAAGTGTGCCCTCGCGTTTTGATTGGGGAGATGCAATCGCTGCAACTTCGTCCAAACAATTTTGTTGAGCGCGCAGGCGCTTCGTCTTCACTTGTGTCGCGCAGCGCAATAGAGTGTGTACGTCGATCGACTTCGCATGGAGATGACGTCATGCGCGTGGGCCTGTCCTCAGTATCGGCGTTCTGCCTTGCTCCGCTGTCGTGCCTGGTTGCGGTGTCCGCTTTCGCCGGTGCGGCCTACACCTATGACGCGCTCGGCCGCATCGTCTCCGTGCGCTACGACGACGGCAAACAGATCGTCTACGTCTACGACGCCGCGGGCAACCGGACGCAGGAAGTCGTCTCGGCCACGACCGTCAACCGCGCGCCGCTGGCGGTCACGGACAATGTAACCCTCACCGAGGATCAAACCTCGTTGCTGGTGAGCCCGCTTGCGAACGACAGCGACCCGGACGGCAACACGCTAACGCTGTTTAGCGTCTCCAACGGCGACTTCGGAACTGCGGTGCAAGGGGGTGCGTCGGTGACCTATTCCAGCACTTACAAGCGCAGCACGATCGACAAGCTTGCCTACACCGTCACCGACGGCCAAGGCATGAACACATCCGGCGAAATCTCGGTGACGCTGGCAAATCTGAACCCCGTTGCCGCCGCTGACACGGCCACGACCAATGTCAACCAAGGCGTCTGGATCAACGTTCTGGCCAACGACAGCGACCCCGGCGGCGACCCTCTCACGATGATCGCCACGTCGACACCCGCGCACGGCACCGCAACGATAGCGGACTTCAATGGCCCCAAAATCAGTTACCAACCCACACCCGGCTACACCGGCCCCGACAGCTTCACCTACACGCTCTCCGACGGCGACGGCGGAACGGCGATCGGCACCGTCAACGTCACAATCAACTAGCGCATGGACCTTCAGCGCATCGTCGCCGCATGGAACGCTCTGACCCCAAGGCTGCGCCTCGCGGCGCTGGGCGGCATCGCGGCGGTCGCCATGGCGGGGGTCGCCATGGTTGTGAGCGGCGGCCGCTCATGCGGCGAGCGCGCCGACGTCGAGGCGCGGGTCGCGGAGATCACCTCCGCTATGCAAGCTGACGCCGCCTCCGGCAAAATCACGGTGGAGGAACTCGCCAGTCGCGTCAAAAAAGTGAACGCCGCCGCGACGCAATTCGAAACGGCCAAAGATCTCGGCGCCTACTGCGAAGCGCTGGACACGCTCAGCAACGAGTTCGGGGCGTCCTAACTACTTCCGCTTCTCCGCGTCCGTCATCATCGCGTCCAACCCCCGCAAACCCCGGCGCAGCGACTCCGTGATCTCGCGCGCCGCCGCCGGGCTGCGGATGATCCGCGGCTTCAGGAAGATCAACAGCTCCGTCCGGTCGCTGGTCTCGCTCGTGGTCGAAAACAGCTTGCCGAGCAGCGGCACGTCCTTCAGCAGCGGCACGCCGCCCTCGCCCACCGTCTCGCTCTGCCGGATCAGCCCGCCCAGCGCGATCGAGTCGCCGTCTTGCACCGCGACTGAGTTCGACAATTTGCGCTGCTGGATCGTGGGGGAATCGATGCCCGACGTCGTGGTCGGGATCGCCGAACTCACCTCCTGATCGACGTCCACAAACACCGTGCCGCTCTTGCCGATGCGCGGCGTCACTTTCAGCACGATGCCGGTGTCGCGGAACTGCACCGAGTTCACGATCGTGGGGTCGTTCGCGTCGCGCACGCCGGTCGCCGACTGCGTGATGATCGGCACCTGATCGCCGACCTGCAGCGTCGCCGTCTTGTTGTCGAGCGTCAGCAGCTTCGGCGCGGAGATCACGCGCACGTCGGTGACGTTGTCGAGCGCGTTCACGACCACATCGATGTCGGGCACCGTGTACGTGAACGAAAAGCCCGGAAACGACGATGACGGATTCGCACTGCGCCCGAAATTGTAGGTCTGGTCGGCATTGCGGAAAAACCACTCCACGCCATAGCGCAGCGCGTCGTTCAGCGTCACCTCCGCGATCGTGAGCTCGATCAGCACCTGATCCGGCGCAATGTCGATCTCTTTGAGAAACCGCTCCAGCGCCGCGTACTCGCTGGCCCCCGCCCGCACGATCAGCGCGTTGTTCGCCGCATCGACCGCGATCTGCAGGTTCGCATTGCCCGCCCCACTGCGCGGCGCACCAAACCCGGGCCCCGCCGCCGTCGCCGGTGGCGTAGGTTGCTCGGCCGCAGGCGGCTGACCGTCAGGCCCCGGACCTTGCTCGCCACCGGGTTGCGGCGCATCCGACGCGCCCAGATTGACCGCGCTGCCGTAAACCGCCGCGAGCGACCGGGCGACGTCCTCCGCCTTCGCGTTCTGCATGCGGTAGTAGTAAACACCTTGCGCCGGCCGGCGTTGCACGACGTCGAGCCGCTCCACCCACTTCGCGACTTCGTTCAAATACGCCGCCCGCGGCGAAACAACGAGCAGCGTGTTGAGTCGCGCCAGCGGCACGAAGCGCAGCAGATCGGCGTTGGCACCGGCCGTCGTCTTGAAGACGCTCTTCAATTCCTCCGCCAGCGCCGGCGCGTCGAGATGTTCCGGCCGCACCAGCGCATAAGACATGCCCTTCATGTAGTCGACGTCGAAGAGCCTGATCGTGTCTAGCATCGCCGCGCGTTCCTGGCGCGTGCCCGCCAGGAAGATCAAGTTGCGCGCGGGATCGGTCGACATGATGCCGTTCGCCGGCGCGATCGGGGTCAAAATCTTGTTCATCTCGGCCGCGGCGATGAACTTCAGCGGCACGATCTCGACGCCATAACCCGGCAGACGCGACCGCGGTGTGCCCGAAATCTCGAACCCGTCGATACGCTTCTGCGCATCCGTGGCTGGAACCACGTTGTAGACATTGTCCGCCCGCACGATCACGGCATTGTTTGCCTTCAGCGCGGTCTCGAGCGCCGCCACCACATCAACCCGACGCAACGGCCGGCTGGTGCGCAGCGTGACCTTGCCCGTCACCTGCGGATCGATCGAATAGGGCACCTTCAACATGTCGCCCAGGACGGTGCGCACCACGTCCTTGATTTCGGCGTCGGAGAAGTCGAGCTCCAAATCGCCGCCAGCCGCCTCGCGGCGCTCCGGCACGGGGCGCACCTGCGTGTCGGTGCCCTTGAACACCTCAACCTTCGGCTGCGCGGCACCCTCGTTCGTCTGATCGTCGATCACGGTGCTCGCCGGCGGCGCGGCGTTCGGCGCAGGCGGCGGCGCGGTCGTCACGGGAAGCCTGCTGCCGTCGTCGGCGCAGGCGGCAAGCGTCGCCGCAAGCAAAGCCAACGCGGACGGCCGCAACGCGACGCGCTTCCAACTCATATCGCCGAACCCAACAAACCCGGAAAGCGGCACGAAAGAAGAAACGAGCGCTTCGCGCAAGTGAAATGCGCGACAACACAGTTGTTTCGCGCGATGGCAAAGTGCACGCCGTGTGAAATTCGCGCTCAGGGAGATTTCGCGGCGTTCGTCGCTTTAGGAATTGCAAGAACTTCTTTGCGCCCGCCACCAGAAATTGCAATTCCGCTCCGGTCGATCTTGTCGACCGTCCACCCTTCGAACGTGTCACCGGGTTTGAGCGTCAGCAGCGAACCGCCCGACTTCTGCACGAGACCAAGCTGCCGCTGGTCGTCGCGCACGGTCCCCACAACCCGATATTGGGTCAGATCGCCCAACGTGATCGCAGGCTTCGCCGCTTCCGGCGGCGGGGGTAGCGGATCGGGCTTGCGGTCGACGTTGAACAACGGACGCGCCGCAATCGCATCGAAACTCGCGAGCGGCGGCGTGGGCGGCAGCCGCAACGGGGGTGGCGCCTTCACCTCCGGCACCGGCGGCTTTTGGAAGAGATCGAAAAGGCCGAACGGAGACGGCACGAACGCGACCATCGCGGCCAGAAGCCCCGCCGCAGCTATGCCCAGAAGCACCTTGCGTGCCGGTGTCAGCTCGCCGAGCAACGTCATGGCACACGCATATAGGCCGAGACGGTAATGTCGACCTGCAGCTTGTTCGGCTGGGCGGCTTGCGGGTTCACCGCCCACTCGCCGTCGGGATCGCGCAGCACGAGCTTCTCGACGTTGAGCAGAGGGCGTGCCGCATCGATCGCGTGCAGCGCCGCGACGACGGCTTCGATCTCCGCCTCGACCGTCGATTGGACGGTGATCTTGGTGAGCGAACCAATGCGCTCCTCAGGCAGCGGCTGGCTGGTGGTCACGACCGCGCTGGCGGCGGCGAAAATCTGACTGAGCTGGCCTTGCAACTGCGCCACCGCGAGCGCCGGTTGCGGGGCGGCGTAGGTCAACTGCGCGATCTCGGGGTTGGCAGCCAGCCTCTTCGACAATTGTTCGAAGCGCGGCGCAGCGTCAGCCAGACCGCGCATCGTCAGAACCTGCCGCTTCAGCATCGCGACCTGTTCCGCATGTAACGCGGCAGCGGTCCAGAACGGCCAAACGAACAGCCACACGACAAGCAGCACAATGACGCCCACAGCGCCGAGCGCGATGAAACGTTGCAGACGCGGCGTCAGATCGAACGTCATTTGCCGCCTGCCTGTTCCAGCTTCATCGTGATCTCAAAGCGGTCTTTGGCCAGTTCCGGCCGGCGCATCACGGGGGAACGGAACTTCACCTCCTTGAACAGTTTCGAGGCTTCGAGCTTACCGATCAGGCTCGGCGCATCGTCGGCAAGGCCTGTGAGCTCGATACCGCCCTCCAGCATCCGATACTCCGCAAGGCGCACAGTGTCCGGCAAGATTCTGGTAACTTCGGCGATCGGCAGCAGCGCTGCGCCCGGCACATGCGCCCGGGCGACTTGCAGCGGCTCGATCAAACCCTCGACCTCTCGGCGTAGTGCGGCTGTGCGGGCGGCCACGGGACGCAGACTCTCGACGGAAGCCTTCCAACCGTCGATTTCGCGCTCGCGCGCCGTACCCCAGGCGACCACGGCGACATACCAGGCGATTGCCGCGGCAGCAGCAAATCCCGCCGTAGTGAGCCACGCGGTCCGCGCGTTCGTCCCGTTGTCCGGCGCCCGTAAATCGAAGCCCGCGCGCTCGCCATTGCCGGTTTCGATGTCGATCGTCACCGGCTTCAGGCCAAACGACGTCAGCCGCTGCTCGAGCGCCTCAACCGAAGCGCGCGGCGTCGCAGCTATATCGACAAGCATCGTGCCTTCAACCGCGTCGCGCTCGTGCACGCGGGCATCAAAGCGCACGGCATCGGCCGCGAACGGCGACAGGCGGTCGATCTGAAGTTCCACCGCGGAACGCAACGCCGCGTCTGGCATCAAGGGCAGCGTAACGCGCCGCTCCAACACCGTCCGGCGTGGCAGCAGGACGGTCAGACGCGAAAGACTGAAATCCGGGGCGGACTCCAAAATGCGGTCGGCGATTTCTTTGTCGCTCGCGGTCGCATCAAGCTCGATCGTCCGTGGCGCGTCGCCGTTCGAAACGATCCGCCACGTCGTCGCGTCCGCATGCAGCGTCGCCGTCCGCGGCGGCTTGGGCAAGCGGCTGATCAACGCCGCAGGCGCGAATTCCAGAAGCTCCTGCAGCCACCAATCGAACACGCGCGCGGCA
This sequence comes from uncultured Flavobacteriaceae bacterium, assembly GCA_964638635.1. Taxonomy (GTDB): domain Bacteria; phylum Pseudomonadota; class Alphaproteobacteria; order Micropepsales; family Micropepsaceae; genus SZUA-430. Next base: position 3,999 of record CAZXAQ010000040.1, on the reverse strand, counting down.
AGCGCCGGCGCGTCTGCGAGGCGCACCGGGGCATTCAGGTCGATGGTGATGGTCTTGTCCGACACGCTATCAACGAACACAGAGACTTGCAGGGACGCAATGGTTTATTTAGCGGGAATTTCTAGCGCTGGTTGGTGTTCGCGCAGGTTGGTCCGTCTACGGGCGCGGGGCTTGCGGCCAAGGTCCAGAAGGGATCCTGGCGGTTGCCGGTAATGCGAACGGCCACCCGTTCGCCGCGGCGGATGCCGCGCTTGCCGTCGTCAACCCGCGCGGTGATCTCGTAGACCTCGCCCGCCCCCACAGCTTGGCCTGAGATCACGCTGAAGGTGGAGGCGCTTCCCTTCGGGTTGTCGGCACTAACGCCGGCCGCCCGGCGCACAAGCGGCGAGGCGTGGTCAACATCCACACTCGCGCGCTGTGCCAGGACGGTGACTTCGCCGCGCAAGCACGCAAACAGCGCCGGCGTCACGCCGAGCACGAGGCGAAGCTCGTCAACGCTTTCGAACGGTTTATCGGCAGGACCGTACTTCAGCCCCGCAGCCGCATATTCCTTCTTCTCCGCGCCGTTCAAGTGGAGCAGGTCGTCGCCGTCGCGCCAATCGAGAACGGCGGAGGCAAGCGCGCTCGCCTCGTCGTCCCCAGCACCCGCGGCACGAAACATGCCCATGAGCAGAGCGACGTCCGCATAATTCAGATCGATTTTCGCACTCTCCGGCCGCGCCGTCACGACGACCTTGTAGCCGCCGATGTCCAGCTCTTGCGGACCGGCAAGCACCGGCGGCGCCAATTGTTGGCCGTCGATCAGTTGGTTGACGGCCATCTCGATCCCGCTGTCGACGGCGGCCTGCGCTTGCAGCCGCGCGAGGTGGCGCGCACTCGCGTTGATCGAGGTGCGCGCTGCGCTGGTCACGCTGAGCACGAGCAGCGACATCACCGTGAGAAAACCAAGCACGGCGATAAGTGCGATCCCGCGTTCGTTCGAGCGCTCACCCATTGCGGCACCCGAAAGAAACGGGATCGAACACGCAGTTCGGCGCACGATCGATGCGCGGCCGCACGATGAGATCGGGCCACGTGCCGGCGCCCTTTGGAAAGGCAACCCGCACCCGGATGAGCGCGGGAAAGCTCGTTTTGCCCGTCCACGTATCCGTCCAGGCGACGCCGCCGTCTTTGACTTCCGCGTACGCAAAGGCGACGCGCTCCGCCCCGGCGAACAACACCTCGTCCTGCGCGGACAATGCGCCTTCTTCATCTTGATGGCTGAGCATAAGCGCGACGGCACCGCGCTCCTTCCTCAAGGACAGTGTCACGCGGGCGATACCGCCGCCGCCATAGGCCGAAGACGCGTCTGTCAGGAATGTCATACGCTCGGCCGATCCGTCGAACGCAGCGTCCGAACCGTCGGCAACGGCTCGCGGATAGACATGCGATAGCAGCGTACCCAAGAACGCATGCCCGCCGCGGGCCGTCTCAGTTGCCGCAACCTCTTGCTCGGTTCGCTCCCAGACGCGCGCGCCGAAGCGAAGACTGCCCGCGATCGCGAGCGAGATCAGGCCGAGCAGCGCCAGCACGACCATCAGTTCGACCAACGAATATCCCGCCTGATTTCGCATCAACGTGGCTCCCGCCAAAGCAGAATTTCGCGCTCGACGACGATCTCGCGCGTGCTCCCGAGTTCCTGCCAGGCAATCGTCAACTTGATCCGCTCCGGCCGCAGCGGCGAAAGCGAGGTCTCGAACGCTTCGGGCTTTGCCGGTGCAATCGCCTCGATCTTCCAACGGTGCGCGCTTCCCTCGACCTGCCCCTCAAGGGTCTGCGGCAGGACCCGCAGCGCGGTAAGCTCGGCGAGGCGTCCCTCTGCAATCAGGATCGCTTCCTCGTACCGCCCAGAGCGCGCAAGGCCGTTCAAACTCGTACCGACGGCGCCGTAGAGCGCCACCAGCATGAGCGCCAAAATAGCAAATGCCACAAGCGCTTCGACAAGCGTGAAGCCGCGTTCGCCGCTCATGGCGCCTCCACGGCGACGCGCCCAGTCAATCGGTTCACGACGACGCGCACGGAAGCGTCGCCGCGTACGAGGTGCAACGCTGCGCCGGCAGTGCCGTCGGCCCCAATCACGAATCCGCGCTTGGGGAACTCGATACGCGTGCCCGCCGCCACGTCGAAGTCGCCCTCCGTCACAGTGATTTCGCGCTGACTGTCCAGCGCTGCCTCACGCAGCGCCCGCAGCTTCGTCGCAACCTCGCGCGCATCGGTGTTCAACGTCACGCGGTCGATGCCGCCGATGACCACCGGGGCGGCGACCGCGGCAATCAATCCCATGATCGCGAGCGCCACAACGAGTTCGAGAAGCGAATAGCCGCGCGCCATATCACAAGGCCAAATCGTTGGCGGCCATGATGCCGGTGACGACACCCGTCATAATGGCCGCGACAATCGCACCAAGGACGATGGTCACCACGGGCAACAGCAGCGCGGATAACCTGTCGAGCTCCGTTTGGACGTCGCGATCGAGAACGTCCGCCGCTTCGTTCATCATCGCGCCGACGCGGCCCGTCTCCTCACCGACGGCCGCGAATTCGACGGTCAAGCGCGGGAACACCCCGGCACCATCGAGGGCGGCCTTGAGCGTGCGGCCCTGGCGCACATCGTCGATCAGCTTCGGCATGAACGAACGCATGTAACGGTTCGACATCGCGCCTTCCGCCGCCTCAAGCGCGCGGTTCAGCGTCATGCCGCCTTCGAGAAGCATGCCGAGGTTACGACAGAACTGCGCCGCTTGATAGCGCCGCGGCAAGTCGAGCATCAGCCGCGAATTCGTAGCAAAGCGATCTATCGAAAGCTTGGCGGCCGGCGTCCGCGAAGCGTAGAGCGCATAAACGAGCCCTGCGATGAGCGCGAGCAGAAGCGACAATCCGAACGTCTCGAAGAAATAGGAGATCCCAAGCAGCAACGCAGTCGGCCACGGCAACGCCCCCGACGACTGTTCGAACAACGGCTCCAACCGCGGCAGCACCACCGTGAAGATCAGCACAAGGACCGCGATCATCACGACGACAAGCAGCGCCGGATAGATCAACGCGGAGACGACGCGATCCGTCATTTCCTTGTTTCGCGCATGTGCTTCGGAGAGGCGCGCGGTCACTTCGGCGAGACGCCCGCTCGCCTCGCCCGCGGCAATCAGCTTGCGCATTGTCTCCGGGAACAGCGCTCCGGCACGACCCATGGACGAAGATAGCGCTTCACCAGAACGCAAACCCTCCAACAGTTGCGCCAGCGTGGCTCTGGTACGCGCCTTCTTCGCAAGGCCTTGCATCGCGACCAGCGCGCGCTCGACGCTCAGGCCGGCGCGCAGGAGAAGGCTCAATTCGCGCAAAATCGACAGGCGTTGCGAACTCAAATCCCACTGCGGCCAGAGCCGATCGAGCGCCGGTGCCGCCGTGCCGGCGCTTTGCTCGGTGACGCGCATCGGCGTCTGACCTTGCCCCAAGATGCGCTCGACCGCCGCCGACCGCGTCGGTGCCTCAATGACACCGCGCGTCACACCGCCTTGGGGGCTCGTGGCTTCGTAGGCGAACGTGGGCAACGACTGTCGTCCTCGTGGATGCCGGTTCCGCTTCAAACAAAGCAGTCTTGCCCCATTCCAAGCAAGCTGCCCGGTCGGTGGTGCCTCGCCTTACTCCTCAATCGTCGCGAGTGGCCTCGCACCTTGGGGTGGTAGACCGACCGCAGCGTCCGGCACAAAAGAAGATGAGGCGGGCTCTGCAGATCCGCTTCCACGCTCAGAGAAACTGCGGCGAATTTTCTGGTGACGCCTCAATCGATCTCGTCGTTAGACTGACCGCAACCGACTGGTCTTGGTGGTCGATCGAAGCTCGCGAGTCTGCCCGCCTTCGCCCAAGAGGGGCTTCGGCGCGGCACTTTTCATTTCGCTCTTCGAATGAAAAGTGGTGGGTGATGCAGGAATCGAACCTGCGACCCGCTGATTAAGAGTCAGCT
>CAZXAQ010000039.1:0-34845 GCA_964638635.1 uncultured Flavobacteriaceae bacterium | reverse complement strand
GTGATCCTGAAAGTGGGCTCGCTCGACGACCCGAAAGTGTTCACGCCGAAGATGGCGATCTACACCTGCGACAGCCAACCGTTCCACCGCGTGCCGGAGGGGATCCCGACGTTTGAGAAGTTGCCGGGGTAGGGGGCTACAGTAATTGTCCCTGCTTAGGGTCGTCCAATCGGATGATCCCGAGAAGCAGCCAGGTTTGCGGGCGTGCGGCCATGTTGCCGAGTGCCAGCACCACCCCGTGTTCCGGGTATTCGTGGTTATACATGCGATCGAGGTGACCGAGAGCGTAGTCCGCGCCGCCGCGTTTGTTGAGATTCCAAAATGCGGCCGTCGTTTCCCAATCTTCGCAAGCGTGGTTGTGCTTGCCCGCGTCGTCGCGAAAACTTACGCGAAACTCGAACGGGCAGGGTTCGAGTTTCGTCAGGGCGGTATCGAGCAACGACGTCTGCTGGCCGGCGGCTGCATAGGATGCGCGTTCTTCCGCGATCTGTGGTTTGCCCTTCACCTTCCACGTGAACTTGAACTCTTGCGGTCTTATCAACGTTAGGCTTTCGCCCATTGCGATTGCATCTTTCACCGATTTGCGAACCAAGGGCGCCAACAGTCGTGGCCGCTCCCGTTTGGGTAATTCGTTGCCGACTTCGAATGTATCCTCGAAAACGTGTCGGCTCTCGCGACGCGCGTCATTCGTCGGTTTGCGCCAGCGGTATTTGAGCCGCTGCCAACGTTGAAACCTGCTATCCTTGAGTTGGCGAAAGCGGACCGGAAAGAGGCGGCGCCATTCGCCGTCTGTCGTTACGCCAGCGCAGCAAACCGTCTCGCCGTGTTTGACGCTAGGGTGCGGCAGCGCCTTCACCAGAACGAAGATTTCTTCGAACTCTTGTTCGGGTTTCATGTGCGGGCGACTTCGGTTGGGCGGCGACCTTAAGGTGTTCGATTTCTAGCCCAAACCTCTTCGCGAGGCGAGACGCCACAATCTGGCGGTGACAATTCTTTGGTTCGTATTCATAGCAGAGGAGGCACGTCTTTGCCTGCGCAACTATCGCGCCGAGTTGGCTGAGCGCCGTTTGCGCCGCGTTCTTCCTTAGATGGTTCGTGTAAATGCGCTTGAAATCCGCGATATCGCCGCGCCTTGCCGCAAGTCGGCCGGGCTTCGGATCGCCGAGCGGCTTGACATGCAGATAGACAATGCCCTCTTCCGCCAAGCGTGAGGCGAGCAGGGTTTTGGAGAAGCCCTTCTTGCGTGACAACGGAAGGTCGCGAACATCAGCGAGCCGTCGCACCCTTGCCTTCTTGAGCGCTTGGATGAACGGCTCTATTGTTATGCCTTCGTATCCAATGGTGGCTAGCGTCGGCACTGAAGGTCGCCTCTCGAAGAATCAACCATGGAATATATCTACAATTGCTAGTTCTCGAGCAATGAGCGAATTTCTATGACTTTCCGGCGAGGTCCATCACTGCGTAGCCGTTTGGGAGAAGTGGATGGAGTCTGAGCTGCCGCTCTGGGTGAAGTACGCTCAGGCGCTTGCTGTGCCGGCCCTTACAATCGTTATAGGTGCGGTTGGCGTCTATGTCGCGCACAAACAGATGACAATCGCTCGATGGAAGCTCACGCACGAGCTTCTGTACAAGCCACGGTGGGCTATCTACGAGGCAGCGCGGGAATTTCTGGCAAAGATATGCAGGGAAGGGCGCGCTGAGAATAGCGATATCGCCGAATATACCTGGAGGATAACAGACGCCGACATGATCTTTGAACCGTCCGTGGGTGCCTATTTGAACGAGATAAGGACGCGGGCTGTTAAGTTTCATGCGCTCAATCTAGGCTACAAGAATCTTCCCGAGGGTCCTGAGCGAACAGCGGCAGTTGACGCTGAAAGTGAGGCATTTACCTGGTTCGGCAAGCAGTTTGACGTGCTCAAGGAAAAGCTCTTCGAAGACCTCAAACTTGACCCTTCCTTGAATTGGAAACGTGTGAAGCAGGTTGCGCGACGAGGGCGTGAGTAGCTCTTCATCGTAGTTAGGGATTGCGTGGACTGCCTCGTGCGTGTCCATACTTACTCATCGCGATATTGAGGCCATCCCATGAAATTCGGTGTGTTCTACGAGATGCAACTGCCTAAGCCGTGGGCTCCCGGCGATGAGCGGCGGTTGTTTCATGAGGCTTTGGCGCAGGTCGAGCTCGCGGATCGGTTGGGGTACGACTATGCCTGGGAGGTGGAGCACCACTTCTTGGACGAGTATTCGCATTCTTCGGCGCCGGAGGTGTTTCTTGCCGCGGCCGCCGCGCGGACGAAGCGGATTCGGCTCGGGCATGGCATCCGGCAGGTGATTCCGAATTACAATCATCCGGCGCGGACGGCGGAGGCGCTTTCGACGCTCGACATTATGTCGGATGGGCGCGTGGACTTCGGGATCGGCGAGGGGGCGACGCGGTTGGAGCTTGGCGGGTTTGGGATTCCGGCCAAGGAGAAGCGCGCGATGGCGATCGAGGCGGCCGAGCAAGTCGCCAATATGATGGTGATGGATCCTTACCCGGGGTTCGAGGGCAAGTGGTTCAAGATGCCGTGCCGCAACGTGCTGCCGAAGCCGGTGCAGAGCCCGCATCCGCCGATGTGGATGGCGTGCACGAACAGGGACACGATCAAGGTGGCGGCGCGGCTCGGCGTCGGCGCGCTCGCGTTCGCGTTCGTCAATCCGCAGGAGGCGCGCGCGTGGGCCGACATCTATTACGGCATCGTCGCGTCGGATGAGTGCGTGCCGATCGGGCATAGCGTGAACGCGAATATCGCGATGGTGTCGTCGTTCTCGATCCATCACGATCGGGCGGAGGCGATTAGGCGCGGGCACGAGGGGTTCGAGTTCTTCGGCTATGCGCTGAACGCGCTCGTCGCGCGCGACACGGTGCCGGGGCGGACGAATCTTTGGGGCGAGTATCTGGCGCTGCGCGGCAACCGGACGGAGGAGCTGGCCGCGGCCGCGAACCGCGCGCCGGCGGGGGCGGGGATCGGGACGCCGGAGGATATGCGGCTGCACCTGCGCGCGTTTCAGGAGAGCGGCGTCGATCAGGTGATCTTTATGCAGCAGGCGGGGCGGAACCGCCATGAGCATATCTGCGCGTCGCTGGAGCTGTTTGCGGGCGAGGTGATGGGCGAATTCAAGGCGCAAGCGGCGGAGCGGGAAGTAGCGAAGGCGGCGCGGCTCAAGCCCGCGATTGAAGCGGCGCTCGCGCGCAAGCCGCGGATGAAGGCGCTGGCGGATCACGAGATCCCTGTGGTGCGCGCGTCGGTCGCGCAGGCGCAGGTGAATCGGTAATCGCCTGGGAGCGCCGGTTGGGCGCCCCTTTGTCATTCGCTTCGCGCGATGGCTTACCAAATCCGGACGCGGTCTTCCGGCTTGAGGTAGAGCTTATCGCCGGGCTTCACGCCGAAGGCGTCGTACCAGGCGTCGACGTTGCGAACGACGCCGTTGCAGCGGAACTCGGCGGGCGAGTGGACGTCTGCCGTGACCTGCTGGCGCAGTGCGGCTTCGCGGATGTTCGAACGCCACACTTGGCACCAGCCCAAGAACACGCGCTGTTCGGGCGTGTAGCCGTCGAGTACGGGGCCGGCTTTGCCTTTCAGCGAGAGTTTGTAGGCGTGCAGTCCTACGGTCAGACCGCCGAGGTCGCCGATGTTCTCTCCCGACGTGAAGTCGCCGTTGACTTTCAGACCCGGGAGCGGTTCGAACTGCGAGTACTGCGCGGCCAACGCCTTCACCTTGCCGGCGAAGCGGTCTTCGTCTTCCTTCTTCCACCACGAACGCAGGATGCCGTTCTCGTCCGACTTCGCGCCTTGGTCGTCGTAGCCGTGGCCCATTTCGTGGCCGATGACGCCGCCGATCGCGCCGTAGTTGATGGCGGGGTCGGCGTTCACGTCGAAGAACGGCGCCTGTAAGATCGCGGCGGGGAACACGATCTCGTTCCAGGTCGGGTTGTAGTAGGCGTTCACCGTCTGCGGGCTCATGCCCCATTCGTCCTTGTCGGTCGGCTGGTTCATGCGTACGGCTTGACGCTGAAAGTCCCAGATCGATGCGCGCTGGCGGTTGCCGTAGGCGTCGCCCGCTTTGATTTCGAGCTTCGAGTAGTCGCGCCAACGGTCGGGATAGCCGATTTTGACGCGGACGGTTTGCGCCTTGCGCATCGCGATCTGGCGCGTTTCGGGCGACATCCATTCCAGGTTTTGGATGCGCTCGCGATAGGAGGCGAGCAGGTTGTCGACGATTTTCTTCATCTCCGCCTTCGCTTGCGGGGTGAAGTGGCGCTTGACGTAAATCTGGCCCACGGCTTCGCCCATCGGGGCGAGGAACGTTTGGCCGGACAGGGCGATTGTCGCGCGCTTCCAGCGTTCGCGCTTCTGCGGTTGACCGGTCAGGGTCTTGCCGTTGAAGTCGAACGAGGCGTCGTCGAACGCGGTCGGCATGATGTCGGCCTGGGCGTTCACGTAGTGGAACGTCTCATAGGCCCGCCACAGGTCCATCGGCGTCTCGCGGTAGAGCTTCGACAGCGCCACGACGGCGTCGGGCGAGCCGACGATGAAGTGGTCCTGGTTCGGCATGCCGGCGGCGGCCAGCGTGTCATCCCACGGATAGTCGGGGGCGAACGCCTTCAGCTGGGCGCGGGTCTTGGCGTTGTAGTTCGCTTCGCGGTCGCGCAGCTTTTCGATCGGCCAGGAGAGTTCGGCGATCTTCGTCTCGAGCGCCATGATCTTGGCCGCCCAGCCTGCCGCATCCGGGTAGTTCACCATGCCCAGCATCTTGGCGACGTAAGCTTGGTAGGCGGTGCGGGTTTCGGCGAACTTCTGATCCGGCTTTAAATAGTAGTCGCGATCGGGCATGCCGAGGCCGCCTTGACCGACGTTCATCGCGTAACGGTTCGGATCTTTTTCATCGAGGCCGATGCCCATGCCGACCGGCGCGTTGCCGGGCAGGCCCGGCGTGCCGATGAAGGCGGCGAGTTCTTCGTGCGTCTTCAAGCCGGCGATGCGAGCGAGATCGGCCTCGAACGGCTTCAAGCCCAGCTGGTCGATTTTCGCGGTGTCGAGATAGGCGTTGTAGAAGTCGGCGACCTTTTGTTCGATCGAGCCCGGGCGGTTGCTCTGGCGCGCCACCTCTTCGACGATGTTCTTGATGTCGGTTTCCGACTTCGCCGCCAGGATGTTGAACGAGCCCCAGCGCGAACGGTCGGCCGGGATCGGCGTGTTCTTCATCCAGGTGCCGCCGACATAGCGGAAGAAGTCGTCGCCGGGCTTCACGCTTTTGTCCATCGCGGTTTCTTCGAAGCCCCAAGTGCCAAACGTCGCTTTGCCGGTTGCCGCGTTGAGCGCAAGCACGCCGGCCGAGAGTGCGGTGCCGGCCATGGCCAACACGGCCACAGTCTTTCTGATGTTCATGGAATAATCCTGTCCCCTTTGGAGAGGTGCTGGTTGTGGGCGAAGACCCGCATCTGACGCAACGGCATCGAGGGCCGATTTGGTTCACGATGCTGCGATTTTCCCCCGTGGACGGCGATGCCGCAGGTGCCAGGCAGCGCTTGGAAATTGCGGGGTTTCTGGTACGAATCCGAAAGAAGGCAAAGGCCTGGGCGAAAGAAACGCCAAGGGCCGATCACAAACGGGGGAACGAGCGTGCTGCGGATCATCGGCTTTGTGTTGGTGTTGGCGGTTATTTTGGCGGCCGCGTTCGGGTTCTATTGGTACGGCGCGCAGGAAGGCTGGTTCGGGGTCGAGCGCGATGCCGGGGTCATCCAGGGCAAACAAATTCCCGCCGAGGTTGTCGCGGGGCGCGCGGCGGCAACGCGTGCGGTTGCGCTGGAGGGGGCCAACGATCAGATCCTGTTCGGCGATTTGCACGTCCACACCACGTTCTCCGCGGACGCGTTCCAGTTCTCGTTCCCGATCATCGGCGGGCCCGGCGTGCATCCGGTGGCGGACGCTTGCGACTTTGCGCGGTACTGCTCGGCGCTCGATTTCTGGTCGATCACGGATCACGCCGAGACGATCACGCCGCTGCGCTGGGAGCGAACGAAGGATTCGATCCGCGCTTGTCAGAAGATCGCGGGCGACGGGCCGAACCCGGACCTGGTGTCGTTCGTCGGCTTCGAATGGACGCAGGTCGGGCGCCTGCCGACGGACCACTACGGGCACAAGAACGTCATCTTCAAGGACCTGGACGATGACAAGATCTCGCCGCGTGCGATCAGTGCGGGCGGCCTCGCCTCGACCACGCTGCGCACCAGCGGCGGCGTTTCGCCGATGGTGTCGTTGCTCGATTTTCAAAACCGGCAGGTCTATTTCGACTTCAACAAATTCTTGCGTTTGACGCAGGCGGTGCCGGATTGCGATCCGAAGACGCCGTCCGACAAGCTGTCGAAGGAATGCTACGAGACCGCGACGACGCCCGGCGAACTGACGATGCGGCTTTACGATCAGCAGAAGCTCAACCCCCTGATCATCCCGCACGGGTCGAGCTGGGGCTTCTATACGCCGCCGGGTACGACGTGGGACAAAGCTCTCGTCGCGGCGGAGCGGCCCGACAAATTCCGTCTGGTCGAAATCTATTCCGGCCACGGCAACTCGGAAGAGTACCGGCCGTGGAAGGATGTCGTTTTGAATTCCGATGGGCAGAGCGCTTCGTGCCCACCGCCGACGGACACCTACACGCCGAGCTGCTGGCGCGCGGGCGACATCATTCGCGAGCGCTGCTTGAAGGCCGGCACGGCGGCGGCCGACTGCGAGAAGCGCGCACGCCAAGCGCGCGACGATTACGCGAATATGGGTGTGGCGGGCCACCTTGCGGTCTCGGGTGAGGCGTCCGAGGACTGGCTGGACTCCGGCCAGTGCACGGACTGCTTCATGCCGCCGTTCAATCACCGCGCGGGGAACGCCGTGCAGGCGGGTCTTGCGACGTCGAACTTCGACGATCCGTCGGGCAAGGCGACGCGCTTCCAATGGGGCTTCATCGGTTCGTCCGACAATCACCGCGCGCGGCCGGGGACGGGCTACAAGGCCGTCGATCGGCGTAAGAATACGGAAGCCGGCGGCCCGATCAGCGAGTTTTGGGCAAAGCGGCTTCGTCCGGCGCCCGGCGAGCCTGACGCGGTCTCGCACCGCATCTCGCGCGACGAGTTGATGACGCTGGCGGGCTTTCAGTTGACGGAGTTCGAGCGGCAGTCGTCGTTCTGGCTGGCGGGCGGCTTGGCCGCCGTCCATGCGAGCGAGCGGTCGCGCGAGGCGATTTGGGATTCACTGCAACGGCGCGAGGTCTATGCGACCTCAGGGCCGCGCATTCTGTTGTGGTTCCATGCGGTGGACTCGCAGGGCAACAAGGTTGCGATGGGCAGCCGCGTGACCACCGAGACGGCGCCGACATTCGAGGTGCGCGCGGTCGGCGCGTTCAAGCAGAAGCCGGGGTGTCCCGACTTCGCGAAGGCGGGCTTGGACGAGAAGCGGATCAAGACGATCTGCTCGGGCGAGTGCTACAACCCCTCCGACGAGCGGCGGAAGATCACGCGGATCGAGGTCGTGAAGATCAGGCCGCAATCGAAGGCGGGCGAGACACTCGGCGACCTCATCGAAGACCGCTATCTCGTGCACACCTGCAAGCCCGATGCGAATGGCGGCTGCACTTTCACGTTCGTCGACCCGGAATACACGAAGGGCAAGCGCGACGCGCTCTATTACGTGAAGGCGATCCAGGAGGCGGAGCCGACGATCAACGCCGAACCGGTCAAGTGCGAGCGCGACGGCAACGGCAAGTGCATCAAGGCGACGCTCTGCTACGGCGACTATCGCTCCGGCGAAGACGCGTGCACGTCGCCGTCGGAGCATCGTGCGTGGTCCTCGCCGATCTATCTCGACTACGGCGCCGTGGCGCCGGCGGCTCCGGTTCCGGCCGAACCCGCGCCCGCGATGCCTGCACCGGCTGGCGGCAGCGGTGGCTGAGACGGCGCAGCGGAGCGCCACCGATTACTTGCTGATCGCGGCGGCGGCCTTGGGGCTTGGCGCTGCAATGTGGTCGGCGCTCGGCGTCAGCGAAACGGTCGCGAAATACGACGATGCGATCGCTGTCGTCGATGGGGTCGCGATCCCGCGTGCCGTCTATGACACTGCCATCGAAGGATTGGCCTCGGCCAAGCGCAATCCGCTCACCGACGAAGAACGGCGTGAGGCGCTCGACCGTATCATCGACGAGGAGTTGCTGCTGCGGCGTTCGATCAAGTTGGGCTTGCCCGAATCCGATCCGCCGTCGCGCAAGGCGCTGGTCAACGCGATGCTGCAGCTGTCGATCGCCGATGCCGCGAAATTGGAACCGACGGACGAGGAGTTGCGGAAGTTCTACGCCGAGCGGCCGAAGCTGATTGCGCCACAACCGCTGCTCACAGTGCGTGCGGCGTCCTTCGACAACACGAACGCGCAAGGGATCGCGGCGCTCAAAGCTGCGCTCGACGGGGGCAAGGCGTTCGAGGCGAGCGCGCGTGCCGCCGGGGGCGAGCCGGTCCTGCTGCCGCAAGGACCCGTGATCCCCGCGAAGGTGGCGGAGTACGCGGGTGCGTCGGTGCGCGATGCGGCGTTGGGGCTTGAGGCGGGTAAGACATCGAGGCCGCTCGAGATCGGGCGGCGCGTCGTCTTCGTGCATCTGGTCGAGCGGATCGAAGCGCCGCCGCCGCCGCTCGAAGAGGTGAAGGCCGTCGTCGCCGACGAGTGGCGCAAGCGCGCGACCGAGAAGGCGTTCGAGGATTACCTCAAAGGCCTGCGCGCGACGGCGCGGATCACCTATGCGGATTCCGTGAAGTAATGCGCTTCGTTCTCGCGCTGCTGTTGTTGTTTGCCGCCGTGCCGGCGAGCGCGCACACGCGCAGTCAGAGTTTTTCGACGTGGACGGTCGCGGGCGACACTATTGCGGGCGTCTTCCAGGTCGATGCCTATCGCGCGACGCAGCTCAGCGAAACGCCGCAGGATTTGGCGGCGCTGCTGAAGCGCGAGTTGGAGGGCACCGTTGCTCTGAAGCAAGCGGGCGCGGCGTGCGCCCGGACCAGCCTGCAGCCGATCCGTGCGCCGCGCGGGGAGATGCGGGTCGAGATCGCGTTCAAGTGCGCGAAGCCGTTCGCGGAGGCGCCGGGCGAACTTACGATCGGCGCGTTCTTCGGCGTGTCGATCAGCCATACGCACTACATCCGCGTGACCAGCAAAGAGGGCGTGCGCGAGGGCGTGCTGACGCAGGGCAAGACGACGTTTCCGGTCGGCGGCGACGAGGCGGCTCCGAGTTCGTTCGGCAGCTTCTTGGTGTTGGGTTTCGAGCATGTGCTGTCGGGGATCGATCACATCGCGTTTCTGATTGCGCTGGCGATGCTGGCGGGCGGGGTGTGGCGCATCCTGATCGCGATCACGGGGTTTACGCTCGGGCATTCGCTGACGCTCGCGTTGGTCGCGTTCAACGTGCTCAAGCCCGACACAACGGCGATCGAGGCGCTGATCGGCTTCACCGTGGCGTGGGCGGCGGGCGATGCGCTCAGGCGCGTGCGCGGCACGCCGCAGTGGTACGGGCTCGTCGGCGCAGGCGGCATCGTGCTGCTGCCAGTCGTGGCGTGGCTCGTCGGGTTGCCGGTGTTGGCGTGGTCGGTGTTGCTCGGTGTCGCGGTGTTCGCGGCGGCGATGTCTTATGCGCGGGCGGATGCGCCTTATTTGGCGCCGGCGATTGCGACCGTGTTCGGGCTTGCGCACGGGGCGGGGTTCGCAGGGCCGTTGCTTGAGATGGAGATTCCGCCGGCGAATCTCATTTGGACACTGCTGGCGTTCAACGTCGGCGTCGAACTGGGGCAACTGACGGCGCTGGCGGTGCTTGCGGCTTTGCTGTGGGTTGCGCGGCGGGTGTTCAAAGAGATACCGCCGCTCGCGTTCGACGCGGCGGCGGCATTCTTGTTTGCGCTTGGCACGTTTTGGTTCGTGTCACGCGCTTTGGCGTGAGGAACTGGTCGCTTTCAGTTCGCGGGCGATGAGATAGGACAGTGGTCCGAACGAGCCCGCGAGCAGCGTCAGCACGACGAACGGCCAGGCGTTGATGCCGCTGGTGCGGCTGTCGGCGACCATCCAAACCATGATCAGCGTGAGCGCGATCACCAGGTCGGCGAAGACTTGGCCTGCACCCCAGGCTTGGAAGTGCGGGGCGATGATGCCCCAGTAACCGACATCCATCAGCGCGATCGCGCTGAGGACGCCGAAGGCGGCGGCTACGGCGAGAAGCAGGATCAAACGGGTGGACATGGGAACCTCCTTGTTGCGGGCTTAGAAGGCACTCGCCCGGTTATCCCTGCAATTACCTTGGAGGTCATTGAACGGTCCCCGTATTGCCGCAATATGCGGCTCAAGCAGGAGATCGACCCCATGTCCCTTTCGACGTTGGATGCCGTGCGGCAGGCCGGCGAGGCGTTCCCGCATCTGCTCAAGACCTGGCGGACGAAGCGGCGGATGTCGCAGCTCGACCTCGCGTTGGCGTCGGGTGTTTCGCAGCGGCATGTGAGCTTTCTTGAATCCGGCCGCGCGAAGCCGAGCCGCACGATGATCCTGCAACTGAGCGAGACGTTGGAGGTGCCGTTGCGCGAGCGGAACGATTGGCTGACCGCGGCTGGGTTTGCGCCGGTGTTTCGGGCGCGGCCGCTCGACGATCCGCAGATGGCGCTGGTCATGAATGCCGTGAAGGTGATGCTTGCGAACGCGGAGCCCTATCCGGCGGTTGCGATCGATCGGGCGTGGAACATCCGCATGGCGAACCGGCCATTCGAGATGATGGGGGCGATGCTGGGCGAGGATTTGTGGACGCGCGTCGGCGGGTCCGAGCGCAATTTGATGCGGCTCTTCTTTCATCCGAAGGGGATCCGGCCGCTCGTGAAGAACTGGAGCTTGGTCGGGCCGTTGCTCTGGCACCGCGCGCAGCGCGAGGCCGAGTCGCTGGGCGGCGACGAGATGAAGGCGGTGCTCGCCGACCTCGCGCAGCATCAGGATGCTGAGACGCTGTGGGCGGCGGAGGATGCTGCTCTTGTGCCCGTGCTCCCGCTCGAGATGGAAAAGGACGGGCTGAAGATCTCGCTGTTCACCGTGATCGCGACGTTCGGCACGGCGCAGGACGTGACGGCGGACGAGCTGCGGATCGAGAGCCTGTTTCCGGCAGATGCGGTGACGGAGCAACTGTTTCGGTCGATGCCGAAGGGGTAGAGACGCGGTGTTTTTTCTTCACCCCTCGCCCGCCCACTTCGGGCGGGAGAGGGGTCGGGGGTGAGGGTGGGCGTTCCACGCGCTGGGCGGCTGAGAGTCAGACAGAAAGATCGCACCACGAAGGGCACGAAGGTCCGCGAAGTGCCACGAAGAGGTCGAGCGTCGGTGACGTCTGTGCGATCACTCAAGCCTGCTGGCGCTTCGCGCCAAGACTCTTTGGCGCGAAGCGCCAGTTCAAATAATTCAGGTGGCACAGGACCAGAGCGATGCAAGTGGCTTCGTGTGCTTCGTGGCTTTGTGGTGAAACTTCCTTTGTGCCTCGCCACAAGCACACTGCCGGTTGATCGCCCACTCTCACCCCCCGGCCCCTCTCCCGCCCGAAGTGGGCGGGCGAGAGGAGATCTAGGCGCTCAAGCGTTCGGCCGGTGTGGCGATCAGGCGGTCGGCGGGTAGCGCGACGGTGACGACTGTGCCCACGCCCGGTTCGCTTTCGATTTCGAGGGCGCCTTGGTGGAGTTCGACGAGTTGGCGGGCGAGCGGCAGGCCGAGGCCCGCGCCGTGGTGGCCGGCGGCGTTGGCGTCGACGATCGTGGCGGCGACCGGCGGCAGGCTTGGTTCCATGCCGATGCCGGTGTCTTGGATGGAGATGATCGGGCAGCCGTCGGACGAGACGCGCAGATGCACCGTCACGAGGCCGCTGGCGGGCGTGAACTTCACAGCGTTCGACAACAGGTTCGCCAGCACGTGCTTTATCTTCGCTTCGTCGCAACGCACCATCATGGGGCTCGTGATGCCGTCGTGGCCCAGCGTGACCTGCGCTTTGAAGGCGGCGGGCTGCATGTCGGTGCAGCCGTCGCTGACGAGCTTCGTCAGGTCGACGGTGGATTCCTTCAGCGTCACGTGACCTGCTTCGACTTCAGAGAGGTCGAACAGGTCGTTGATGACGGCCAGTAGCGAGGCGCCGGTTTGGGCGATGTTCTTCGCGTAGGTTGAGCGGGATTCGCCGGTGGCGGCTTCCAGGGTCTCGCGGTTGATGAGGTCGGAGAGGCGCACGATCGTCGAAAGCTGTTCGCTCAAGGCGTGGCTGAGGCTGGCGATGTGTTCGGATTTCGCCTTCAGCGCGGTTTCGGCGTCTTCCTTGGCGCGGCTGAGATCGCGTTCGCGGGCCCAGAGCTTGTCGCGCACGATCTTCATCTGGCGGAACATCTCGAAGGCGCGCGCCATCGGATGGAACGTGTCGGTCTCTTTCGTCTTCGGGCCGCGGTAGAGCGAGTTGCCGCGCGCGAGCGCTTCCATGGCGTTGCCGATCTCGACCAGCGGGGTCGTCCAAACCCAAGCCAGCGCGAAAGCAGCGATGACTGCAAGGCCGGCGACTGTCAGGAACCGGTTCAAGAGGCTGTCGGTCACGGCGAGGATCGTGGCGGCGGGTGTGATGCCGGTCGCCGTCAGGCCGAGGTCTTGCGGCACCGTCTTCTTCTTGAGCGCGGTGCTGGCGACGAAGTAAGGCTCGCCGCGCCAGATCATGGTGGCGCCGTCGCGGTCGTATTGCAGGGCTTCGAGCAGCGTCGCATCGGTGCGCGAGGCGAAGACGACTTGGCCGTTCTTCTTGGCGAGGACGAGCGCGTTGCCGTTCGCGGCGAGCGGGGTCGGGGCGAGCACAGATTTCAGGATGGCGTTGAAGTTCAAGACGCCGGTCAGCGTGCCGATCACCGATTGGCCGTCGTGGCGGGCAATCAGCGGCACGGTGAACGACACCGTTTCCTTCGTGTCGCCCGCGCGCAGGCCGAGCGGGCTTTGGTAGATCCGGCCCGAGGCTGCGGTGCGGAAGCCTTCGTCGGCCGCCATGTCGCCTTGTGCGTTCGCCGACGAGGCGACGATGACGCCTTGCGCGTCGGTGACGGTCAGGCTTGCGAAGTCGGGGTATTGCGCGACGAAGCCCGCCAGCGTGCGGGCGAGCTCGCCGCCTTCGCCGGCGATCAGCACGTCCTGCATAACGGAGAGTTTGCTCCACGCGGTCAGGTGGCGCAGGTTCAAACCCGCGCGGTCTTCGATCGCGTTGGCGGCGGCGACCGTCGCGGTTGCGATCTCGTGCGTGCCGGCCTCGCGCATCGTCTCTTGCGTGCCGAACCAGATCGCGCCGAAGCCGAGCGCGAGCGGCGCGCCGATGCAGATGGCGAGCGCAGTATTGATCTTGCCCCTTAGCCACATAGGCGGGCTCCTTCGGTATGGCAGCGCGTCGGCGCGGGGATGCGTTCGACGGCAATGATGGTCCAGGCGCCGACGGCGCGGTAATTGACGCGGTAGCGCCGTTCGTTGCCGACGACTTCGCCGGTGCCTTTGGGGGCGGCCTTGCGGATCGCGTCGAGCGTCAGGTTCGCGACGATCGTGGTGCCGCCGCTCGCGCCGGTTCGGCTGTCGGCGAGGATCGTGCCGGCGGCGTCCGTCAGCACGGCGAAGCGGTTGTCGTTCGTGCCGTGGGCGAGGACGGCGTGGTAGCTTGAGAAGTCCTGGCGGGCCGTGAGCGCGAATTCGGGTTGGCCGCGATAGGTGACCGGCGTCGCGAGCGTCAGATGCTGTGCGTCCAGCATCGTCGCGCGGCGCGGCTCGGTGCCGAAGACGGCGAGCATGGCCGGGTCGGCTTTCGGGTCGAGGTTTGCGACCATGCGGCTGTAGTTGCCGCCGCGGACGAGGAAGGTGCCGGTGCGGTCGGCGACCGAGACTTCGCGGATGCCGAAGCGGCCGATCAGCGATGCCAGCATGGCGGCGATGCGCGGCTGGAGGCGCGCGCTTTCGCCCATCGTGGCGGCGTTCAGATAGGCCGCGAACAGCCGGTCGCCAGCGGCAATCGCGATGTGTTGCTCGCTGCGGTGCTTGAGCAGCGCGACGGCGGCGGCCTTTTCCTGTGCCAGCCGTTCGACGGCATCGAACGGGCTCGCGTTTGCCGGCATCGTGCCGGTCAACGCAAGCGCCAGCGCGCCCACGGCCAAGAGAATCGAAACCCCACGCATTTCCTGCGCCCGTTACTTTTTGTTAGTGCGGGTGAAGAGCGCGTGAACGCGTGCTTCCCCGGCGTTTGTTCGATTTCGAGACTACGTAGCGCGGGTCAAGAAATTCTGAAGGCGGGGAGGTTGTGGTGAATTATTCTCGGCCCTGTGGCGCGGCAAGCTGTCCCTCAATTCTATTGCGAATGGCGAAAACGCAAAAAAGGTCCGTCATGGCCGGGCTTGACCCGGCCACCCAGGCTCGCTGCCGTCAGCGCTGAGGACGGCAACACTGGGTGGCCGGGTCAAGCCCGGCCATGACGACCTATTTTGATCGTCTAGGCGGCGGCGCGCGCGTCGGTGCGGATGCGTTCGACCATGGAGAAGAGGCCGTTTGAGCGTTGTTGGCTCAAGTGGGTGTCGAGGCCGAGGTGGTGGAGCACCTGCTTGGCGTCGATCGACAGGATCTCTCCCGGGGTTTTGTCGTTGTAGAGGGCGAGCAGGATCGCGATCAAGCCGCGGACGATGTGGGCGTCGCTGTCGCCCACGAACGTGAGCTTGTTGTCTTCTCGTTTGGAGATCAGCCAGACTTGGCTGGCGCAGCCGCGAACTTTGACGGCGTCGGTGCGCAATGCGTCCGGGAGCGGCGGCATCTTGCGGCCGAGCTCGATGATGTAGCGGTAGCGCTCGTCCCAGTCGTCGATGACGGCGAAGTCGTCGAGGATGGATTGGATGGACATTCGCCTCAGCTGCGCGGTTGCTTCAGACGCAACAGATAGACGTGCTTGCCGTCCAAGACCAGGTCGCGGCGTTGGTTG
The DNA here is from genome assembly GCA_964638635.1 of uncultured Flavobacteriaceae bacterium. Taxonomy (GTDB): domain Bacteria; phylum Pseudomonadota; class Alphaproteobacteria; order Micropepsales; family Micropepsaceae; genus SZUA-430. The sequence continues at coordinate 19,800 of CAZXAQ010000039.1, read as the reverse complement.
TGCACGGTGGCGGCCATGGTGACGAGGCCCGTGGTGCGTTGGGGTTTGAGTTCGGTGATTGTCAGGGCGGGGTAGAGGGTATCGCCGGCACAGACGGCTTTCAGGAACTTGGCCTGGACTTCGACGAAGCCGATCAGGGCCTCGCCGATGACGTGGGGGAAGAGGCCGGCGCCTGCGGCCGTGAAGCTCAGCACCTGGAGGCCGTGGGCCAAGAGGCCGTCGTGGCCGTTGGCGCGGCAGTATTCGACGTCGTAGTGGATCGGGTGGTTGTCGCAGCTCACTTGCTGGAAGGCGGCGAAGTTCGCGTCCGTGATCGTGCGCGACGGCAGGACGAAGCGTTCGCCGACCTTCAGCTCCTCGAATCCGCGTAAAGGCACGACCCGGTGTTCGGCCGGGTCGAACGTGCTCACTTCGCCTCGACCAGCTTGCGCAGCGAGGCGGCGTCCAGGCGGTAGTGCAAGAGGTCGTCCTGGTGCACGAAGCCGATGCGGTCGAGCGAGGTGCGCGACGGATTCGCGTGCACCATGTTCAGCTGCAGGCCGGTGCAGCCGCGGTCGCGTGCGGTGCGGGCGACGTCTTGCACCAGGCGGAAGCCGACGCCGGTGCCGCGCACGGCTTCGTCGACGTAGAGGTCCGTGATCTGCAGCGAGGTCGTGCCGTCCCAGATCGTGTAGTGCGTTTGGAACAGGGCGAGGCCCACGGGGCGGCCGCGGTCTTCCGCAATGATCGCTTCGAATTGCGGTGCGGGCCCGAAGCCCGCGCGGCGCAATTCGCTCGCGCTCACGTGGACGCGATCGCCCACGCCCTGATACTCGGCGAGCGCCTCGATCATGGAAAGCATCGCGTCGCAATCTTCGGCGCGGGCTTTGCGGAGGGTGACGGTGGTATTCGTGGCGGGAAAAACTGCGTGAGCGGCTGAGGCCGGCATTGGTTTTGCGACTCCGAACGCGAGGTACTGTTCTTCGTGGCCCTCACATCGATCGGCAGAACGCAGCCGAGGGGTGCTTCAGGCGGCCGGAGTTATAGGTAGGCCTTCCGCGCGAGTCACTCAACGCGCGCTTGAATTTTTTCCGAACGTGGTTTGCGCGATTCCGCAAGTGCGAGCGGCTTCTCGGGCTCACTGGCCAATTGGACAGCGACGTTGTTGGCCGCGTCTGCTGCGGCTGCGAGAGACGTGTTCACCAAATCGACGCCGGCCTTGCACAACTGCGGGTTGGTTTCACAGGTGGCCATGATTTCGCGGGCCGACGCGGACGCCGAAGACCACACAACGTTTGCGGCATTCGCCAGTGCGCGGGCGAGATCGGCGGTGCGGAACTCGGCCGTTTCGTCGCCGCCGCCAAGGCGCGCCTCGGGCGGCAACGCGACCAGCGCGAGGCTCAACCAAAAGATCGTGCGGAAAATGAAACCCACGGGGCGCCTGCTCCAAACTTCGGGCGGAGTGTCGTCCCAAGGCTGTTCGAAAGTGCTCAAAAACAACGGATAAATTGAAGCAAACGAGGGTGGTATCAGCGTGAACGCGTATTAGCGTCAACGCGCGTTCACGATGGCGGCGGGGGATTGATTCAAGAGCGCTGAGAACTTTAGGTATCAGGGATCAGTAATCAGGGATCAGAAGGGTGCGCGTTCTGATCCCTGATTACTGATCCCTGATACCTGACCTCTGCGTCCCTTAACGCCTCATTAACCTCCATAAACGAAACCTTACCCCTCAGTTCTGGGGGTCGAGTCGCGTTATGGCGTCGCCGTACAATTTCCGTCGGTTTTGGGCCGATTTTCTGTTGGATGCGTTTGACGGCGTGCTGGGGTCGGAACCGGAGACGGAAACCGGGCGCAAGCAGGCTTTCGTTTCGGCCAACCTGCTCGCAGGCGGCATGGGCGTTGCGCTTTGGCCGCTCTATTTCGCGTTTGTCGGGCCAGTCGATGCCGCGACGGCGGCGGCGTTTCTTTTCCTGTGGGCGCCACTCGGCATCGCGCTTCTGGTGAGAAGCGAGACGCTCAGTCTCGAACAAGGGCAGATGGGTTCGGCGCTGGCGCTGGGCGGGTTTGTGTCGCTCGCCGCGATTTACACGGGCGGGCTCGCGTCGCCGTTGCTCCCATGGTTGCTCATTGTGCCGGTCGAGGCGGCGATCGCGGGCAAGCGTTCGGCGGTGACGATCGCGTCGTGCGTGGCGGGCCTTGGTTTCTTCGCTGCCGCGATGCTGTCGCTGGTCGGATGGTTGCCGGTGTCGCGGATCGATCCAGCGTTCACGAGCTTCGCCTACGGCGTTTCCGTGTTCGCGGCGATTATCGTCGGCATGTTTGCGATGCGCACGCTGCAGCGGCGCAACGAGGACGAGATCGCACGGATCCGGGCGAACGCGGCGTGGCACCGGGCGCTGACCGACAATGCGGCGGATCTGATCACGCGGCATGGCGCGAACGGCGCCGTGCTTTACGCATCGCCGGCTGTCGAGGAGATGGTGGGTTTGCGCGCACGCGAGCTTGAGGGGATGAGCCCCGCGATGTTCGTGCACATTCAGGACCTAAAGACGGTGGAGCAGGCGTTCGCCGCCGCCGCGCGGGGCGAGACGCAGACGGTGGCTTATCGTTTGCGCGGGCGCGATGGCACGTATCTGCCGGTTGAGATGCGGGTGCAGGGCGGGCAGGGCGAGTCGATCGCCGTCACGCGCGACATGTCGAACGCGAAGGCGGAGATTGTGGAACTCGCGCAGGCGCTGGACAAAGCGGAAGAGGTGAGCCGGGCGAAGTCGCGGTTCCTGGCCTCCGTCACGCACGAGTTGCGCACGCCGTTGAACGCCATCATCGGCTTTTCCGATGTGATGCGGCACGAACTGATGGGGCCGATCGGCACGCCGAAATATCGCGAGTATGCGGAGCTGATCCGCAATTCCGGTTCGCACTTGGTCGATCTGATTTCGGATTTGCTCGACATGTCGAAGATCGAGGCGGGTAAGTTCACGATCGAGGCCAAGCTCGTGGAGCTCAAGCCGGTGGCCGACGAATGCCTGGCGATGGTGAAGGTGGCGGCCGATGAAGCGGGGGTCGAGCTCGTGTGCGACGTGGCACCGGGTTTGAGCTTCATGGCCGACCGCCGGGCGTTGAAGCAGTGCCTGATCAACCTGCTCTCGAACGCGATCAAGTTCACGCTGATGGAAGGCAAGGTCACGGTCAAAGCGCGGAAGGTCGGCTCCGACATGATGATCTCGGTGAGCGACACCGGCGTCGGCATTCCGGAGAAGGATCTGCTTCGCATCGGCAAGCCGTTCGAACAGGTCGAAGGCGAGATGCAACGCACGCACAAGGGCACGGGGCTGGGCTTGTCGCTGGTGAAGGCGCTCGCCGAGATGCATGGCGGGGCGATGATGATCGAAAGCGCGCTCGGCGACGGAACGACGGTGACGCTGAAACTGCCGCTCGCGGCGCGGCACGACGTACCGGGGGAACCGGGCGAGGTCGTGTTCCCGGAGAAGTTCCGCGCGCGGGCTTAGATGCGAATTCTTTGCGCCTGACCCGATCAGGGTTAGAGGGGAATGGGGATCGGAAGGGGGGCCTTCCGGTCCCTATTTTTTTGCCCCAGTTCAGCGCTTGAACGCGATGCTTTCGCCGTTGCGGGTTTCCGCGGGGAGCGCGAGTTCGATGAGTTGGGCGGCGACGGCTTCCGGCGCAGGGAGCGTTTCGGGGTCTTCGCCGGGGACGGCTTTGGCGCGCATCACCGTGCGGGTCGGGCCGGGGTTGAAGAGGTTCACGCGCACGGGGGTCGAGGCGCATTCGGCGGCGTAGGTGAGGACGAGCGCGTCGAGGGCCGCTTTGCTGGCGGCGTAAGTGCCCCAATAGGCGCGCGGGTGTCTGGCGACGCCCGAGGTGACGAACACCGCGCGACCGGCGTCGCTGGCTTTCAGCAGCGGGTCGAAGAATTGGATCAGGCGCAGGTTCGCGTTGACGTTGACGTCGAACGCCTCGAGCCAGTGTTTCGGGTTGACGTTGATCAGCGGCGTGAGCGCCTGAAGCACGGCGGCGTTGCCGATCAGGATGTCGAGCTTTTTCCAGCGTTCGGCGATAGCACCGGCGAGGCGCGGGAAGGCGGGGCCGTCTTTGAGGTCGAGGGGCACCAGCGTTGCGGCGCCACCCGCGCGCTTGATTTCGTCGTCGAGTTCTTCGAGGCCGCCGACGGTGCGCGCGACGGCGACGACGTGGGCGCCTTCCTTGGCGAGGGCGAGAGCGGTCGCGCGGCCGATGCCGCGCGAGGCGCCGGTGATGAGGGCGATGCGGTTGCTCAAGCGCATGAAGCGTTAGACGGCGAGGAGCGAGAGCTGCGCGTTTTCGACGGTGTTGTCGCGGTCGGTGAGCGCGGTTGGGTAATCGCCGGTGAGGCAGGCGTCGCAGAAGCGGGTGTTGCTGCCGTCGCGGCGGCTTTGGCGGAGCGCACGGTAGAGGCCGTTGATCGAGATGAAGTGGAGCGAGTCGGCGCCGATGAAGCGGCACATCTCGGCGACGGTGTAGTTCGCGGCCAGCAGGTTCTTCTTCTCCGGCGTGTCGACGCCATAGAAGCAGGGGTCGGTCATCGGCGGGCTGGCGATGCGGAAGTGCACTTCGGAAGCACCCGCGTCGCGCACCATCTTGATGATCTTCTTCGAGGTCGTGCCGCGCACGATGGAATCGTCGACCAGCACCACGCGCTTGCCTTTGATGCGGTCGCGGTTCGCGTTGTGCTTCAACCGGACGCCGAGGTTGCGGATATGGTCGGTCGGTTCGATGAACGTACGGCCGACATAGTGGTTGCGGATGATGCCGAGTTCGAACGGAATCTTCGACGCCTCGGCGTAGCCGATGGCGCCGGGAACGCCCGAGTCGGGCACGGGCACAACCATGTCGGCTTCGACGGGCGCTTCGCGGGCGAGTTCGGCGCCGATGGATTTGCGCACTTCGTACACGCCGAGGCCGTCGATGATGCTGTCGGGTCTGGCGAAATAAATGTGCTCGAAGATGCAGAAGCGCTGGCGTTGCGGCGGGAACGGCTGGTAGGTCTCGATCTTCTCGCCTTCGTCGGAGATTACGACCACTTCGCCCGGTTTCACGTCGCGCACGTAGTCGGCGCCGATGATGTCGAGTGCGCAGGTCTCTGATGCGAGCACATAGGCGTCTTCAAGCTTGCCGATGACGAGCGGGCGCACACCCAACGGGTCGCGTACGCCGATCAGCTTTTTCCGCGTGAGGCAGACGAGCGAGTAGGCGCCTTCGATTTGCTTCAGCGCGTCGACCAGGCGATCGACGATCTTTTCGTATTTCGACGTCGCGATCAGGTGGACGATGCATTCCGTGTCCGACGTCGAATAGAAGATCGATCCCTTGGCGACGAGCTGCTTGCGGAGCGCGACTGCGTTCGTGAGGTTGCCGTTGTGGGCGACCGCGATGCCGCCGTTCGCGACGTCGGCGAAGAAGGGCTGAATGTTGCGGTTCAGCGTGCCGCCGGTTGTCGAGTAGCGGACATGGCCGATGGCGTTATGGCCTTTGAGTTTCGGCACCGGGCCGCCAACCGAGAACTTGTCGCCGACGAGGCCCTCTTGCCGCTCGAGAAAGAACTGTTCGCCGTCGGTGGAAACCACGCCGGCCGCTTCTTGGCCGCGGTGCTGCAATGCGTGGAGGCCCAAGACCACAAAGGCGGCCGCGTCGGGTTTACCCCAGATGCCGAAGATTCCGCACTCCTCACGCAGTCTGTCGTCCGCGAAGGGGTTCGTCCTGATGTCTTGGTCCATCACTCTTTCGAGGTGGATTTCACGAGCTCATCCAAGGCGCGCCGCTGGCCCGCGCTGTAAGATTTGCTCTTGTTCCCACCACCGCCTTCGTTGGTTGCGTTGCCGGTGTCTTCGTCAGCCGCCGGCTTTGGTTCTTTTGCCGGTTCCGTGCTGGTGTTGTCTGCATGTTGCGTTTCGTCCGCAACGGCCTCTTCCGCCGGTGCGTCATTGTGCTTTTTCTTTTTGTCGCCGAGCGACAGGATAACGTCGGCCGTACCCTTCACGACGGGCAGCAGCCGGGCTTCGCGCACCCAGGAGGGGTGATTTTCCTCCGACGCCAGCGACGTGAACACGACGTAGCCCAAGCCCACGACCAGCAAGCCCCGGGCGAGGCCGAACACGAAGCCCAACGACCGGTCGAGCGGACCTGCCCTGCTGTCGCGCACGATTTCAGAGAGGCGGAAGCTCACGAACGAGGCCGGGATCAGGATCAGGAAGAAGACGCCGACGAGCGCCAGGATGTCGGCGAGGATATGGGGTTCGAGAAGCGCGCGGGCGAAAGGCTTTGTGACGGGCCAAAAGAAAACCGCGGCAAGCGCGGCCACGAGCCACGAACTGACGGAGAGCGTCTCTTTCAGGAATCCGCGATACGCCGCGACCAGGCCGGAGATCAGCAATATCCCCAGCACAACGTAATCGACGATCGTCAGCTCGCTCTCCATGGGCTCCGGACACCTACCATCAATGGTGTCGACCTTTTGGGTTAATGAAGCGTTTTCAACAGGGCAATCAGTGCGGCAACGGTCGGTACGGGCGTGACTTCTAGTCCCTTCGGCGGCGAAACGCCCGGCGGCACAAAAGCGCGCTTGAAGCCCAGCTTTTGCGCCTCTTTCAGGCGTGCGTCGGCTTGGCCCACGGGGCGTACCGTGCCCGACAGCCCGATCTCGCCGAAGAAGACGCAATCGTGGGGCACGATGACGCCGAAATGCGAGGACACGAGTGCGCCTGCGACCGCCAGATCTGCCGCCGGTTCGCCGATGCGCAGACCGCCCGCGACGTTGAGATAGACGTCTTGTGCTGAAATTCCAATTTCGGCCCGGGCGTCCAAGACAGCTAGCACCATCGCCAGTCTGGCCGAGTCCCAGCCGACGACGGCGCGGCGGGGGGCGCCGTAGCTTGCCTCCGCGACCAGGGCTTGGATTTCCACAAGCAGCGGCCTTGTGCCTTCGATGCCAGCGAAAACGGCGGCGCCGGAGGCGCGCGATTCTTTCGGGCCGAGGAAGAGGGCGGAGGGGTTCGCGACCTCGGAGAGGCCTTCTTCGCGCATTTCGAAGACGCCGATTTCGTCGGTCGGGCCGAAGCGGTTTTTGACTGCGCGCAAGATGCGGAACTGATGGCCGCGTTCGCCTTCGAAATAGAGAACGGCGTCGACCATGTGTTCGACGACGCGGGGGCCGGCGATCTGGCCGTCCTTCGTGACGTGGCCGATGAGGATGAGTGCGGTGCCTTTGCGCTTGGCGTAGCGGATGAGTTCTTGGGCGCAGGCGCGGACTTGGCTGACCGTGCCGGGGGCGGCTTCGATCGCGTCGGACCAAAGTGTTTGGATCGAGTCCACGACGAGCGCCGCGGGTGGGCTCGCGCTGTCGAGCGTCGTCAGGATGTCGCGCAGGCTGGTTTCGGCGGCGAGTTTGACTTGGCTGTCTTCAAGGCCGAGGCGTTTCGCACGGAGGCGCGTTTGGTCGATGCCTTCTTCGCCGGAGATGTAGACCGTGGGTCTGCCCGACTTGGCGAGCGCGGTCATCGCCTGCAGCAGCAGCGTCGATTTGCCGATGCCGGGGTCACCGCCGACGAGGAGTGCGGAGCCCGCAACCAGGCCGCCGCCGCAGACGCGATCGAACTCGGCAATTCCGGTGAGCATGCGCGGTGGGGCAGGGGAGGTCCCCTTCACCGGCTCCAGCGCGATGACGCGGCCGCCACGGCCGGAGGTCTTCGCACCGGGGATGGCTGTGGTGTCGGCTTCTTCGGTCAGCGAATTCCACGAGCCGCAGGATTCGCAGCGCCCGCTCCATTTCGGGTACGCGGCGCCACAGGATTGGCAGACATAACGGGGGGCGGGGCGGGCCATTGCGGGCGGAATGTAGGGTGCGTGTCCGATTCGGACAACCTGCCTAGTTCCGCGCCGAAAGGCAGGCCGGGTGCATGTCTTGCAGCATCACCAGCGTCAGCAAGTAGAGCGAGGCGGAATAATAGTCGTCGTGTTCGCTCAGTCGCAGTTCTGCCGGAATCGGGTAGCCGGTGAGAACGCAGTCGACGGCGCGTTCGATCGCGCGGAAGCCGGTACCGAAGTTGCGCGTTTTGACGACGCCTTTGTCGAGGTCGAAGACAATGCCGATTTCGCGGCCCTTGCGGCTTTGCGTCCAAGCCTCGGCGTAGGGGCGCAGGAGTTCTTCGTCGGCGAGATTGGCCCACATCAGATAGAGCGGGATGCGGATCGCCTCGTAGCCGGCGACGCGGTCGAATTGTTTCTCGGGCAAGGCGAATGTGCCGTCGTCGCGCGCGATCAGCCAGTCGGGCGGCAGTTGGCTCGGGCCGAAGCGCGCTGCTTCGAGCAGGCGAAGCCCTGAATGCGTGAGTTGGCCCCAGAGCCAATCGGGGTCGATCACAGCGAGATCGCGGAACGCCGGGAAGACGATGTAGGACGGATTGACGACGATTCCTGCGCCGTGTTCGGGCTGCGTGATGTCGGGCGCTAGGTAGAATTTCTGTTTGATCTCGCGGGCGAGCGTGTCGAAGCTGCGCATCGCTTTGGCGCGGCGGATCGCTTCGTCGGTGAGCGCGTGGTCGTTCCACTTCTGGCCTGCGCGGGTGAGGGCCCAGGCGATCAACAGGTCGCCGTCAGTGGCGTTGACCAGGTCCGGCGTGTGATCGTCGTCCGGTTTCCATTTCCACACGAACAGGCCGTCCTTGCGTTTGTCGAGATTGTCTTTCGTCCAGGTCCAGAGTTTGTCGAACGTCATGCGGTCGTTGTAGGCGGCGGCGAGCAGCATGCCGAAGCCTTGGCCTTCGCTGGTCGAGATGCCGCCTTGGCCTTCGTCGACGATGCGGCCTTCGGCGCTCATGAAGCGGTCGCGGTAACGCACCCACTCGGCGTCCAGCGGCGCGCCGCCGCCGCGCCAGTAGAGCCAGCCGACTGCGAGCATCGCAAACAAAACGGCGGCGGCAATGACTGCCGCCGCCGAGTTTTTGACGTGAACCGCCATTGGCCTCGCGCTTAGTAGCCCAAGCCGATTTCGACGCCGAAATAAGCGCCGTCGTCGCCGCGGCCGTCGCGGTCGGCGTAACCGACCTTCGCGCCGATGGCGACTTCGTCGGTCGCGGTGTAGCGGATGAAGCCGCCGTATTCGCGCGTGTCGTATTCGTCAGAGCCGTGCAGCGCGATTTCGGGGCCGACGACGACGCCGCCTAGGTGGAAGCCAGCGCGAGCGCGGCCGTAATAGGCGCCGGCGCTGTCGAAGTAGTTCACGAGGCCCGAGAGGTCGACCATTTCGCCGACGCCGTAATAGGCTTCGACCTGGCCTTTGAAGGCCGTGTTCTCGCCGTTCGTGTCGCTGAACGGATCGTTCGGGGTCGTGTCGATGTCGCGGTGACCGATACCGGCGTAGAGCGCGACTTTGCCGTCGGACGCGAATTTGAACTGATAGCCCGCCATGATCGAGCCGCCCCAGCCGTCGGCCGAGATCGTCGTGCCGGCGCTGTCGTACTCGTAGTTCAAGAGCTCGGCCGTCACGTGAACGAGGAAGCCGTTCCTGTTCATGTCGCCGTTGATGGCGTGGACCGCGCCGATGACGGCGTAGGTCGTGTCGTCGCCCATGTTGGCGGCGCCGAAGACGACGCCTTGCTGGGCCTTGGCGTCGCTGTTCGGAAAGACGTCGGCGTTCGCCGCCGTGGCAAAGCACATCAGGGCGGCCGCGGAGACCGCCAGATTCAAGTTCGTGTGGCGCATGTTTTTTCCCTCAAGCGATCCGCCACGCCGCCCGACAATCGGCCCCGCACCTGACGAATCAATCGATCGCCAGTCTAGGGAGGGTTCGCTTGGTGTCTATTTGGGTGACGCAATGAGCGGCCGCGTGTTGCATGTTGGCTCCATGCTTTGGCGACCACACTTCCCGAGAACGTCGCGATCCAGATTGACCAGAACATGAGGGCGAGCGTGGTTCCGGGCGATTCGCTCACGGGAAATCCGGATGCGAGACGCGCCGCACCGTTCGCGAAAGCGAGCGTGTTCAGGAGGCTGAGGGCGAGCGGCCAGGCGATCGGCCAAAGCGCAAAGCGGCCTTCGGCTTCTTTCGGGGTCACGATGAAGCGGCTCGCGGGCGCGACGAGCGCGGTGAGCGCGAGTACGTAGGGCGCGGTCAGGACGGCGTTGAAGTGTTCGCCCGCGAGGAAGCGGCCGTGGCCGCGGGAGAACAGCGAGAACGTCGCGGCGCCGGCGACCAGGTTCAGGACGAAGAGCGGAAACAGGATACGCGCGTCGGCTGCGAACGGCACGATGCCGGCGAAGAGACCGATTGCGGGGGCGAGCGCGAGGACGACGTATTGCAGACCCGCGAAGTAGTGGACTGAGCTCGCGAGGTAGCAGACGCGTTGAGCCCAACTGAGGTTCTTCGCGCGCAGGATCGGCTCCAAGCGCCACACGTGCATCTGCCCGCGGCCCCAGCGCAGGCGCTGCGTGAAGAAGGCGGCCGGTGTGTCGGGGGCGAGGCCTGCGGCCAAGACTTCCGGGTGGTACACGGCCGACCAGCCGCGCTTGTGCGCGCGGATCGAGGTGTGGGTGTCCTCAGTGATCGTGCCGGTGGCGAAGCCGCCGATGTCGTCGAGCGCCTTGCGGCGAAAGACGGCGGGCGAGCCGCAATAGGCGACCGCGTTCCAGTGGTCGCGGCCCCGTTCGATCGCGTGGAACCAGAGCGTTTGTTCGTTCCACGCGTCTTTGCCCGGTCCGACGTTCAGGTGCAGGAACGAGCCGGTGTTGTCGAACGCTTGCGGCGTTTGCACGAAGGCCATTCGCTTGTCGCGGAAGTAACCGAGGGTGCTGGTGATCAGCGTTTTGTGCGGCGCGTGGTCGGCGTCCAGCGTCACCACGAAATCGGCCGTCGATGCGGCGAGCGCGTTGTTGAGGTTGCCCGCTTTCGCGTGCGTGTTCTCTTGCCTGGCGAGGTAGCGGCAGCCGAGTTCGGCGGCGAGGGCCGCGCACGCCGGGCGGTTGCCGTCGTCGAGAATCCAGGTTTCGTGCGGGTAGTCCATCGCGCGCGCGGCGGCGGCGGTCGAGCGGACGAGGTCGAGCGGCTCGTTGTAGGTGGCGATGAAGACGTCGACCGTCAGGCCCTGTTCCGGTGTTTCCGGATCGCGTTTCGGGAAGCGCCAGGTCGAAAAGACGAACAGCGCGAGCGAGATCGCGATGAAGAACTCGGCGGCGAAGAAGATCGCGGAATAAACCGGTGCGGCGCCGTTCAGCGTGGTCAGGCGGAAGCTGAAATACGCCGCGGCGGCGAGAATCCAGACGCTCAACGCCGCGCCGCGCCAGTGGTGCTGGCGCGCGTCGGTCGGATCGGCGGCGGGGCGGTGTTCGGACATGCGGAGGTCAGCGGCGCGGCCGCTTCCTCCTCATCATGTGCGTTGGCGCGGGCGCTTAAGCGTGCGGCGCGCGCGGCGTGGTGTAGGGCGAAACATGATCGGCGCGGACTGTAGGCCGCGCGTTCGATTCGTACAACTCCGCCGGTCTGTTCGATGCTTGCGGCGTTTGGCCGGCGAGCAGCGCGCAGAGGTCTTGGTGGATGCGCTCGGCGGCGGCGGCGGCGCGTACCGGGTGACCGGTGCCGATCGAGAGGAAGAAACCGTCCGCCGTCCAGACAATGCGATCCTTCTTGCGGAGCACGCGTTGCAAGCGGTGTTCGACCGCGAGGCGCGCCATCTGTATGTCGTGCGCCGTCATGCCGGGTGGCAGCATCAGTTTCAGATCGAAGAAGAACGAAGCGGCTTCGTCCTGCGGCGTGTGTGCGGTGTCCTCGAAACGTTGGTGACGATCGAAGCGATGATGGCGGCCTTTTCCCATGGCGAGTTGCCTTTGAACGACTTTGCAGCAAATGCGATCATTGCGCGTAACGCTCTAAGCCTTTGCGAAAATGCACGCGGCAGTTTTTCTAAATTTCGATTTAAGTTCGAACGACTGGATTCCAATTACAAATTCGTCAGGCGTCGGCGCGAAAGCCGCTGATTTCGTAGCGTTTGCGCGCACCTGTCGCTTTCGCTGTGACACGATCGCGAGTGGTTCGTCCCGTGTTGAGACGGTACCTCGCGCCTCCGAAATTCCGGAGGACGACGGATGTTGCGTTTGCTTCACGCTGGTTTGGTTACTGCAAGCTTTGCGCTGATCGCCGCGCCGCTTTACGCGGCGAGCGAAGGTGTGCCGGCGAGCTTGAGCGCGAAGACGGGCTTGTTCGAGATGAAGCCGGGCGTGATCGCGATGGCGCCGATTCCGGATGAGCCTGCCGGGACCGTTGCGAGCGACGATGCCGATACCGAGCTTGCGCGCGGCAAAGGTGCGGGTGCGACGGCGTGTCTTGCGACGGCGATCTATTTCGAAGCGCGGGGCGAGAGTGCGAAGGGACAGCGCGCGGTCGGCGAGGTTATTCTTGCCCGCACGCGTCAGCCGGGACGGCCGAAGACGGTGTGCGGCGTCGTCTATGAAGGCTCGTCGCGGGCCACGGGCTGCCAGTTTTCGTTCACGTGCGATGGGATCGCGGATGTGGTGCGCAACAGTGCGGCGTGGGCGCGGGCGAAGCGCGTCGCCGCCCTTGTGTTGAATTCGCGCAAGAAGGTCTCGCGCGGCGCGACGCACTATCACGCGACGTCGGTGCGGCCTTACTGGGCGTCGAGCATGGTGAAGGTGGCGCGCATCGGTTCGCACATTTTCTACCGCGATTAGTGCGGCGCGCGCTCGAGGGCGGCTTCGGGAATGAGCTTGCGCATGCGGTTCGCGAAGGAGGCGAGGCAGACTTCCTTCGGCGAGAGCGGGCCCGAGGTGTAGCTCGAGGACGACATGCCGGCCTGCACGCCTTCGATCAGGCGCGTGTCCTCGGCGTTGACTTGGCGGTTGATGCGCCAGTTCAGGTAGCGCGCGGCGTGAATCTCGCGCGTCTTCACCGGGTGAACGTAGGCGATCTCACGGATCAGCGTTTCCGTCGGTGAGACGGGGATGAACTGCATGAAGTCGACCTGATCGGGGTAGATGTCGAAGGCGACGTTCGGCCAGAGCTTGTAATAGACCCAGGTGCGGCGGCGGTCAGCCGGCACGTGGTCGAGGTGGCCGAGCAGGCCCTGATATGCGCGCTCCGACCAATTCTCCGACGTGTTCTGCTGTAGCTCGCCCGACATCTTATCGACCCAGGTCTCAGCCTCGATCTTGTAGGTCGAACCGAACAACCGCGAGAGGCCCGGGTGGGCGACGGGGATGTGCATGCCGTCGGAGTAGTTGTCGGCGATGTTCTTCCAATTCACCTTGCGTGGGCGCAGCGTCACGCGGCCGTTCGGGATCAGCGTTTCGAGCGCGTAGGGTTTCAGTTCCTCCGTGTAGGGCGCCATCATCTCGGCGATGCTGGGCAGGCCTTTCTCGAAGCGCACGAAGATGAACCCTTGGAAGATTTCCTGCTCGACCGGATGCAGGCTGTGTTTCGTCTTGTCGAGGTCGTCGAAGCCCTGCCATTTCGGCGTGGCCGCGAGGTCGCCGTCGAGTGTGTAGCTCCAGGCGTGATAGGGGCATACAAGACGATGGCCGCAGGAGCCGCGTGACTCCGGCGCGATCTTCGCGGCGCGATGGCGGCAGACGTTGTGGAAGCTGCGGAGTTGGTCGTCCTGGCCCCGCACAGTGACGACGCGCTCACCCAGTACATCCAGCGTGACGTAGTCGCCTGCATTCGGTGCGTCGTTGATGTGGCCCACGATGTGCCACGACTGGCGAAAGATCTTCTGCCGCTCCAGCTCGAAGAAGCGCGCGTCGGTGTAGAGCCATCCGGGCAGGCTGGTGGTCATGCGCGTCTAGTCGATGCGGTTCACGATCGGCGTTTGCACGCACTTGGCCAGGTTGTGGATGCCGTTGTAGAGCGTGTGGCCGACGAGGTAGACGGCGCCTTCGGGGACTTTCGTGCCTTGCGGGATTTGCATCGTGATCATGTCGCCGGGGTCGGAGGGTTTGGCCATCGCGACGTGGTTCGTGTCGCGGAAGCCTTTGCAGCTGCCGCCGTGATCGCCGTGGCCGGCGTCGTCGTCCGTGCCGGGCGCGCCCACTTCGAGGCCCCAGTGGACCATGTAGACTTCGACGCCCTTCTCATCCGCGGCGCGGCCGAGCGTGATCGTGCCGCCGATCGTGGGGCCGGGGTCGGTGTCTTCGAACGCGATCGAAGAGGGGCCGTAGTTCGGGTCGGGCACGTACGGATAGATAAGGTCGGGGCCGCCGATGAAGACGGCGGCTGCGCCTGCTGCGGCAAGGACGCCGACTGTGCCCGCGACGATGGTGAACCAACGGGCCATGGGCGTTCTCCTATTTTGCCAGTTCCATTTTGATCGGGCCTTCGGCGCGGCCGTGGATGAACTGATCGACGTAGGGGTTGCCCGAGTTGTCGATGTCTTCCTTGCGGCCGGACCAGATGATCTTGCCTTTGTAGATCATCGCGATCTTGTCGGCGATCTTGCGGGCGCTTGCCATGTCGTGGGTGATGGAGAGCGTGGTCACGCCCATGTCCTTCACCGTCGCCACGATCAGGTCGTTGATGACGTCGGCCATGATCGGGTCGAGGCCGGTGGTCGGTTCGTCGAAGAAAATGATCTCCGGCTCGGCGGCGATGGCGCGGGCGAGGCCGACGCGCTTTTGCATGCCGCCGGAGAGTTCGCTCGGCGAGAGTTCGCCGACTTCGGGGCCTAGGCCTACTTTGGCGAGCTTCTGCAGGGCGATCTGCTTTGCTTCGGTGCGGTTGAGGCCGCGGCCTTGGATCAGCGCGAAGGCGACGTTTTCCCAGACCTTGAGCGAGTCGAAGAGGGCGGCTGCTTGGAACAGCATGCCAAACTTGCGGTTCACGTCTTCGCGGGCGCGCCCTGTTAGGCGGGTGACCTCACGGCCGTCCACTTTGATCGAGCCTCTATCGGGCGTGATAAGGCCCAAGACGCATTTCAGCGTGACGGATTTGCCCGAGCCCGACCCGCCGATAATGACGAGCGACTCGCCCGGTTCGACGCTCAAGTCCACACCGTCAAGCACGACTTTGGAGCCGAAGCGCTTGTGTACGCCTTTGAGCTCAATCTTCGGCGTCATCGGCTGCCCTCGCCGAAGAAAATCGAGGTCATGAAGTAGTTCGCGGCGAGGATCAGGATGGCGGCGGAGACGACCGCGTTCGTGGTCGCAGCGCCGACGCCCTGTGCGCCGCCCTTCGAGTTGTAGCCGTGGAAGCAGCCCATCAGCGCGATGATGAAGCCGAAGACCCCGGCCTTCCAAAGGCCGGACGTCACGTCGCCGGTCTTCAAGAAGTCGGCGGTGTTCTTCAGGTAGGCGGCCGAGTTGAAGTCGAGGGAATAAACCGCCACGACCCAGCCGCCCATAACGCCGATGATGTCGGCGATCGCGACCAAGATCGGCATCGTCAAGATCGCGGCAATAAGGCGCGGCGCGACGAGATACTTGAACGGGTTCGTCGAGAGTGTGCGTAAGGCGTCGATCTGTTCGGTCACGCGCATCGTGCCGAGCTCGGCCGCGATCGCTGCGGAGACGCGGCCGGCAACCATAAGGCCCGCCATCACGGGCCCCAGTTCGCGGGTGATGCCGAGAACGACGATCTGCGGCACCAGCGTTTCGGCGCCGATGTCGCTGCCGACGAAGATCTGCAGCGCGAGCGCGCCGCCGGTGAAGAACGCGGTCAAGCCCACGACCGGCAGCGAGAAATAGCCGATGCGCATCATCTGCTGGGCGATCAGCCGGCCATAGATCGGCGGCATGAAGCTCGCCGGTACGGCTTGGCTTGCGAACATCGCGATGCGGCCGATTTCGCCAAAGAAGGCGATGATGAAGCGGCCGATCCATTTGAAGGGGGCGAGCGGGTTCATGATTGCTTTAGCGCGCTCCCGTGTAGTGGCGCGTGATGCGGTCGCCGAGGCGCGTGTAGATTTCATAGGGAAGCGTGCCGGCGGCCTGAGCGAGTTCGTCGACGGTTTGATTTGGGCCGATGAATTCCACTGCCGCGCCCGCGTGGGCGTCGCGCTCCGGCACTTCGGTGACGTCGAGCGTGACGAGGTCCATCGATACGCGTCCGACGATCGGACATTTGACGCCTGCGATCACACCAAACCCCCTGTTCGACAGCGTCCTGAGCAGCCCGTCCGCATAGCCGACGGCGGCTATCCCTAAGCGCCGCGGTCCGCTCGCGGAGTAGGTGGCTCCGTATCCGACGGTGTCCCCCCTGTCAATCGAACGCACCTGCAGCAGCGGCGCCGTCAGGGTAACCGTGCCGCGCATCGGGTTTTCGCCCGATTTCCGGGGGTTTCCACCATAGAGCGCGATGCCCGGGCGGACCAAGTCAAACGCGTAGGCCTGGTCGAGGAAACAACCGCCCGATGCAGCGAGGGAAAGGCGCGCATCTGGGAATCGCCGGGCGAGCGTTTTGAAGCGCGTGAGCTGCTCGGCGTTCTTCTCGTGCTCCGGGTCGTCGGAGGAGGCGAGGTGGCTCATGACGAGGGCCGGGGCGACGGCGCCTTCGACGGTTTTTAGGTCGGCCTCCGAGAGGCCGAGGCGCGACATGCCGGTGTCGAGATGCAGTGCGCAGTCGGCGCGCAAGCCCGACTTCAGCCAGTCGGACAGCTGGCCGACGCTTGAGAGAACGGGGGACAGTTTATGCTCGGCGAACGTCGCCTTGTGCGCGGGCGTGTAACCGTGAAGGACGTAAAGCTTCTTGTCGCCGATTGCGGGGCGCAGTTCCGCGCCTTCTTCGACGTGAGCGACGAAGAACGTCTTACACCCGGCGGCGGCGAGCGCCATCGCAATCGGCTTCGCGCCGAGGCCGTAGCCGTCCGCCTTGACGACGGCCGCCACCTCCGCCGTCTTCGCCTGCGCGATCAAGCGGCGGTAGTTCTCGACGATGGCGAGGAGGTCGACGGTGAGCGTGGGGCGGGTCATCTCGAAAGTGCTCCGCTCGCCTTAGCCGGGCACAGCGGGTCAGTTGGCTGAAGCGGCTCGGCTCTTAGCAAGCGGATTACCCGAATCTCTCGTTCCATACGCCAACCACCGCCGTAACTTCCCTTCTTACTTGCAACTCCCTCAATCTCGATGAACAGTAAACCGAACCTCGGAACTCTTTTTCTTGCTTGTCTAATGGCGTCGAAGAAGCGCTCGTCGTTTGAGGTAACCCACCAGCCTTCGTTCTCTACATGACAAGGATAGAAGTTCCGCGACTCGAAATCTTGCGCGTAGACACCCTGGTAAATCTGGGGCTTGCCGACGACGGTGATCGTGCCCGCTGCAGCAGTGTATGCGATGAGCGCAGCCGCTACACTGAGTAGCGTTGTCGCCGGGTTCCGCCTACGCCGAAGGCTTCGGCGGACAGTCAAGCCCGGCCGTGACGAATAGAGGGATGACTGCACGCAAATCACCTACCGCGTTTGGGCGGGCAGGGTATCTTCTCTGGCGAGGTCGTAGAAGCGGGTGAATTGCTTTTCAAAGCGTAGCGTCACCTTGGCGGTGGGGCCGTGGCGGTGCTTTTCGACCAGGACGTCCGCCAGGCCGTGGATGCGGTCCATCTTTTCCTTCCATTTCTGGAATTCGACCGGATCGTCCATCGGCGGTTCTTTGGTTTCGAGGTAATAGGCCTCGCGGTAGATGAACATGACGACGTCGGCGTCCTGTTCGATCGAACCGGATTCGCGAAGGTCGGCGAGCACGGGGCGTTTGTCGTCGCGGCTGTCGACGCCGCGCGAGAGCTGCGAGAGCGCCACGACCGGAACGGCGAGTTCCTTGGCGAGCGTCTTCAAGCCCTTCGTGATTTCGGTGATCTCTTGGACGCGGTTTTCGTTGCGCTTCGACTGCGTGCCGGTCAGCAGCTGAAGATAGTCGACGATGATGAGGCCGAGATCGCCTGAGCGCTTCAGACGGCGGGCGCGTGCCGCGACTTGCGCGATCGAGATGCCGCCGGTGTCGTCGATGAAGAGCGGAAGGCGCTCAAGTTCCGCGCCGACGCGGATCAGCGCCTGCATGTCGCGTTCTTCGATCTTGCCGCGGCGGATTTTCGAGCCGGAGACTTCCGCTTGTTCGGCGAGGATACGCGTGGCGAGCTGCTCGGCCGACATTTCGAGCGAGAAGAACGCGACGCGGCCGCCGCCTTGGCCTTCGGAGCGCATCCATTCGCGCGCGGCGTGGAAGGCCATGTTCGTCGCGAGCGACGTCTTGCCCATGCCGGGTCGCGCGGCGAGGATAATCAAGTCCGACTTTTGGAAACCGCCGAGCAGGCTGTCGATGTCGACGAAGCCGGTGCCAACGCCGGTGACGTGGCTTGGCGACTGATATGCGCGCTCGGCAACTTCCATTGCGCCCGTGATCGCGTGGGCGAAGGATTTGAAGCCGCCGCCGAAGCGGCCCTTCTCGGCGATGCCGTAGAGCTGTTTTTCGGCTTCTTCGACTTGCTCGGCCGGCGACAGGTCGACCGGCGGGTCGTAGGCGAGATTGACGATGTCTTCGCCCACGCGGATCAGGTCGCGGCGCTGGGCGAGTTCGAAGATCATGCGGCCGAAGTCGGCGGCGTTGATGACCGAGGGCGAGAAGCGCGAGAGTTCGGCGAGGTAGTCGGCGCCGCCCACTTCCTTCATCGACGCGTCGAGCGAGAAGTACGGGCGCAGCGTGACGGGCGAGGCGAGTTGGCCCTTCCGGATCACGCGGGCGAGCGCTTCATAGATGCGCTGGTGCATCGGCTCGTGGAAGTGCTCGGCCTCAAGGAAGCCCGACACGCGTTCGAAAGCGTCGTTGTTGACGAGAATGGCGCCGAGCAACGCTTGCTCCGCCTCCACATCGAAGGGCGTTTGGCGGAACTTTTCCGGTGTGTCCGGTTTGGGGGCGACGGCGAGGCTCATGACTACCCTAGAAACGCAAAAGGGGTTCGGTGCGCAATCACCTTGGCGACATATTCACAGCTCTTCGCGGAGCGTCGCTTGCGTTCGCGCATGCATCTTGTGTCAAGCGCGCGGATGATTCGCGTTGGGGAGTATTCTAGGGGGTCCGGTGCTCTCGAGAAAGCCCGCGGCTTTGGTGTTTTGCCGCGAGCGCCAGTGCGGTTTTGCGTCAGAAAGAGCACCACGAAGAGCACGAAGGTTTCACCAAGAGCCACCAAGATGCCCGAGTTGTGTCGTGTCATGCTGTCTAGCCACGCAGGGTAAGTCTCCCGGCGCGAAGCGCCATCAAATTTCTCGCCGCGGGTACAGCGGTCCAAAAATTGAATGGGCGCTTCGCGCCCGGAAGAAATGTTCCGTGATTAGACCGCAGGACTTGCCGCCGTCGCAGCATCTTGGTGGCTCTTGGTGAAACCTTCGTGCTCTTCGTGGTGCTCTTTCCGACGCACCGCCGCACCGGCGCAAGAAAAAAAGGCCGCGAGGGAGTTTCCTCGCGGCCCCGATTCCTGGCGTGTTTCCTGAGCGTGATTATTCTTCTTTCTTCTTTTTCTTTTTGGCGGCTGATTTTTCGTCCGCGGGTTCTGCGTCGGCCTTGGCCGGTTTTTCGGCGGCGGCTTTCTTTTCTTTCTTGGGTTTGGCTTCGGCGGCGGGTTCTTCCGCTTCGCCTTCGCCCTTCAGGCCCTTCGCGGCCTCTTCGCTTTCGAACAGCGCTTCGGCGTCGATCCGGGCTTGTTCGGCTTCCGTCTTCAGCACGTTCTCACCGCGCGCCTGACGCTCGGCCTCTTCGGCCGTGCGGGCGACGTTGATCGTGATGCCGATGCGGACTTCCGGGTGCAGCGCGACTTTGATGTCGTGCAGGCCCAGCGTCTTCATC
>CAZXAQ010000038.1:0-35414 GCA_964638635.1 uncultured Flavobacteriaceae bacterium | reverse complement strand
CGATGCCGCCCAGGTCCACGAACGCACCGTAGTCGGTGATGTTCTTGACCACGCCGTCGATGACTTGGCCTTCCTTGAGGTTGGCGACGAGTTCGTTACGCTGTTCCGCACGGCTCTCTTCGAGGACCGCACGGCGCGAGACGACGATGTTGCCGCGGCGCTTGTCCATCTTGAGGATGTGGAACGGTTCCTGCTTGTTCATCAGCGGGCCGGCATCGCGCACGGGGCGGATGTCGACTTGGCTGCCCGGCAAGAACGCGACGGCGCCGTCGAGGTCGACGGTGAAGCCGCCTTTGACGCGGCCGAAGATGACGCCGGTGACGCGCTGCTTGTCTTCGAACGCGCGCTCAAGCTTCGTCCAGCTTTCTTCGCGGCGTGCCTTGTCGCGGCTGAGGATCGCTTCGCCCATCGCGTTTTCGACGCGATCGAGGAAGACTTCGACGTTGTCGCCGATCGCAATCTTCGGCGCTTGCCCAGCGAGGGCGAATTCTTTGAGGGCGATCTTACCTTCGGTCTTCAGACCGACGTCGATGATCGCATATTCTTTTTCGATCCCGATAACTTTGCCGGTGACGACGTTGCCTTCTTCAAGCGCGTTCGTCTTGAAGCTCTCTTCGAGCAGGGCGGCGAAGTCTTCGCGGGTGGGATTGAAGGATGCTTGGGGCGCGGCGGTGCGCGCGGCAGTACGAGCCATTACGTTCTTTCAGGCATGTGCCGACCGGATCGTTGCCCGGCGGACTTGATGGCGCTGCCCGTGCGGGACCCACGGCGCGACACCCGGTTGGTTTTCCAAAAACGAAAAAGCGCTTCGAAGGGCCCCAACCCTTCAAGCGCGTGCGTCACACGTTTGGTGGCGCCAAGCCCGCGCGAACGATATCCAAAGCCCGCGCGACGGCCGTTTCTATATCCAAATGGGTGGTATCCAGCAAGGTCGCGTCGGCCGCTTGGCGCAGGGGTGCGACCGTCCGTCCTGAATCGCGGGCGTCGCGGGTGTGAATGTCGTTTAGGACCTGCTCTTCGGTGCGGGTAGAGCCTTGGTTTTTCAGCTCCAAATAGCGGCGGTGCGCCCGGATTTCGGGGGTGGCCGTCACGAAGAGTTTGACGGTCGCGTCGGGGCAGATGACCGTGCCGATGTCGCGGCCGTCGAGGACCGCGCCTTTGCCCCCCGGCGGGTGGGCGGCGAAGTTGCGCTGGAAGTCGAGCAGGGCGTCGCGGACGGCTTGGATGGCGGCGACTTTCGAGGCTGCCCCGCCGGTGCGGTCGGTGCGCAGTTCCGGGTCTTCGAGCAACGAGAGGTCGAGCGCTTCGACGGCGCGTTGCGCGGCGATGGGGTCGGCTGGGTCTTCGCCGCGTTTGAGCACCGCGAGTCCGACCGCGCGGTAGAGGCGGCCGGTGTCGAGATGCGCGAAGCCCAGCGCTTGTGCGATGCGGCGTGCGAGTGTGCCCTTGCCGGAGGCAGCGGGGCCGTCGATAGCGATGCCGGGGAGGGTGGTCTGGGCTGAGCGCCGTCGGGGCGCGCGGGGGCCCCGCCCGCTCTTTGCCGACGCGTTGCGCGGGGGGCGTTGGTGGTGAAGGAAGAGCGGGCGGGACGCCCGCGCTCCCAGATGGCGTTCGTTCCGCTCATCGGTTTGGTCTCACGAACGTCGCGCCGAGTTTTTGCATCATCGGGACAAAGTCGGGGAAGCTCGTGGCGACGAAGCTGGTGTCGTCGACGGTGATCGGCGCCTTCGCGGCGAGGCCTGCGACGAGGAACGACATCGCGATGCGGTGGTCCATGTGGGTTTCGACTTTGCCGGCCCCCGGCATCGTGCCGCCTTGGACGGCGAGCCAGTCGTCGCCCAGTTCGACTTTCACGCCGCAGGCTTTGAGGCCGTTGGCGATGGCGGCGAGGCGGTCGCTTTCCTTGACGCGCAGTTCGGCGAGGCCGGTCATGCGCGTGCGGCCGCTCGCGAACGCCGCGGCGACGCCCAAGATCGGATACTCGTCGATCATCGAGGGTGCGATTTCGGGTTCGATGTCGATGCCTTTGAGCTGGCTCGCTTTGACGATCAGGTCGCCGATCGTTTCGCCGCTTTCGAGGCGCTCGTTTTCGATCGTGATGTTCGCGCCCATCCGCTTCAGCACGGTGAACAGGCCGGTGCGCGTCGGGTTCAACATCACGCCGTCGATGCGCAGTTCCGAGTCCGGTACGAGCAGAGCCGCGACGAGCGGGAAGGCGGCCGACGAAGGATCGGCGGGTACGCGCACGGGGGCTGCTTTCAGTTCCGGTTGTCCGACGACGGTGATTGCCGTGCCGTCGGCGGTTTGCGCGCGGCGGATCGTGGCGCCGAAGTGCATCAGCATGCGTTCGGTGTGATCGCGCGTGGCTTCGGCTTCGATGACGGTCGTTTCGCCCGGTGCGTTCAGGCCCGCGAGCAGTACGGCCGATTTCACTTGCGCGGAGGCGACGGGCAAGCGGTAAGTCACCGGCATCGGGTCGCGTGCGCCCTTCAGCGTGATCGGCAAGCGACCGCCTTCGCGCGCGGTCGCTTCGGTACCGAACAGGGCGAGCGGATCGAGGACGCGCTTCATCGGCCTGCGGCGGAGCGACGCGTCGCCGGTGAATGTCGCGGTGATCGGGCTTGTCGCGACCGCGCCCATCATGAGGCGCACGCCCGTACCCGAATTGCCGTGGTCGAGGACGTTTGAGGGTTCCGCGAAGCCGCCGACGCCGAAGCCGTGCACGTGCCAGCAGTCGCCTTGTTTCTTCACATCGGCGCCCAAAGCCCGCAGGACGGCGCCGGTATTGAGGACATCTTCGCCTTCGAGCAGGCCTTCGACGATCGTCTCGCCGACGCTCAACGCGCCCAGGATGAGCGCGCGGTGGGAAATCGACTTGTCGCCGGGCACACGGATGCGACCCTTGAGCGGTCCGGAGGCGCGGGCGGTCAGCGGGGCCGGTTGGGCGTTTTCGGTCAAGGGCTTAACGGGCTCGAGCGTGTCGCGGTTTTGCGCTGCAACTTCTCTTTGACAGGCGCCCCGCTTCGTGGCAATGGGACCCCCCTCAAATTCCCCTTAAACGTCTAGGATATCACCCGGTGGCCACTCCGGATTTAGGTCTCAAGCGCATTTGTCCCAGCTGCGCGGCGCGGTTCTACGATTTGAGCAAACGGCCGATCGTTTGCCCGAAGTGCAGCTTTGCGTTCGCGCCGGAGGCAATCGTGAAGATGCGCCGGCCGCGTGCGGGCGCTGGCGCGCGCGATGAAGAGCAGAGTGTCGTGAAGGCCGCCGTCGTCCGCAAAGACAGGGACGACGACGATGAGGCCGACGAGAGAGAAGAAGGCGCCGAGTCCGAGGACGAGGAGGAAGCCGTCGAGGAAGAAATCAAGGAAGTCGCGCTCGACGACGAGACGGTTGCGGATCCCGACTTGGTCACGGACGAGGACGCCGAGGACAAGGACGAAGAGGACAAGCCGGAGACCGTCGGCGACGAAGTCGATCTCGAGGAGATCGAGGAAGACGGCGACGACGACGAGGAAGACGACGATACGCTGATCGAGAACGTCGACGAAGACGACGACGTCGGCGACATCATCGACAAGGACGACATCGACAAGGAATAGCGGGGGCATTTGCTGCACGCCGGCCCGCGTCCTATATTGAGATTGCGCCGCCGCCCAAAGCGGCGCAGCGATTGGTTAAGGGGCTATAGCTCAGCTGGGAGAGCGCTTGAATGGCATTCAAGAGGTCAGCGGTTCGATCCCGCTTAGCTCCACCAGCCTTCGCTTGCGAAGCAAGTGAAGGCTGCCACGCCGAAGCCCTTTAGGGCGAAGGCGGGCGACGCGTCCGCAAGCTACGGCTCGGCAAGCCACCCTTCGCTAGATTTCCCTCACACCACCTGAAATCCCTTCACAAACCTATCTTCGTCGTCGAGCCAGATTTCGTTGCGGCCGGTGGCGATGGCGGAGCCTTCGATTGAGGGGATGATCGCGTTGTGCGAACCGAGTTTCGTTTCGGCTTCGATGCGGCCCACGAAGCGGCTCAGGATGTAGCTTTCGTGGATGAACGTGTCGCCGACTTTGAGTTTGCCCTTCGCGTGCAGATGCGCGAGGCGGGCGGATGTGCCGGTGCCGCAGGGGCTGCGGTCGATCGCGCGGTCGCCGTAGAAGACGGCGTTGCGGCCGTGCGCGTCCGGCGACTTCGGCGCGTCGGCCCAGAGCACGTGGCTCACGCCTTTGATCGTGGGGTCGAGCGGGTGGACCGGTTCGGTCTTTTCCCGCATGAGGCTTCGCACGATCGGCGAGAGCTGCAGGATGCGCGCAGCGCCGAGGTCGTCGAGGCCTTTGTACACGCCTTGCGGCTCGATGATCGCGTAGTAGTTGCCGCCATAGGCGACATCAACGGTGAGCGGACCGAAGCCGGGGACGTCGATTTTGATGCCTTGCGCTGCAAGGTAGCTCGGCACGTTTTTGATGCGCACGGATCTTACGCGGGTGCCGTCTTGCACGTAGGTGACTTCGATGAGACCTGCGGGGACTTCGGCGACGAAGCGGCCGGGCGTGCGCGGCTTGATCAAGCCGTTCTCGATGCCGAAGGTTGCGATGCCGATCGTGCCGTGGCCGCACATCGGCAGGCAGCCGCTTGTTTCGATGAAGAGGATGCCGATGTCGGCTTGTGGGTTTGTTGGTGGATAAAGGAAGCCACCGCTCATCATGTCGTGGCCACGCGGCTCGAACATCAAGCCGGTGCGGATCCAGTCGAAGCGGGCGAGGAAGTCTTGGCGCCGTTCGCTCATCGTGCGGCCGTTCAGCGCCGGCGCGCCCTGCGTGATCAGGCGCACGGGGTTGCCTGCGGTGTGGCCGTCGATGCAGTGAAACGTGTGGCGCATCAGAGTTTTGGGCGCTTGGCGGCGGCGGCTTCGACGATTTCGGTGACGTAGGCTCGGCGCGCGCCGGTGAGCGGATAGCGCGGCGGGCGGACGCGTTCGCTGCCGCGGCCCATGATCTGTTCGGCGAGCTTGATCGACTGCACGAGGTCGTGTTCGGCGTCGAGGTGAAGCAGCGGCATGAACCAGCGGTAGATTCTTCGCGCGGTCTCTAGGTCTCCGGCGGTGGCGGCTCGCCAGAGTGCCAGCGACTCTTTCGGGAAGGCGTTGGTCAGGCCCGACACCCAGCCGCGGGCGCCGAGGATCGCGCCTTCCAGCGCGACGTCGTCGAGGCCCGCGAATACGACGTAGCGATCGCCGAGCGCGTTGAAGATGTCGGTGAAGCGGCGGGTGTCGGGCGCGCTCTCCTTGATGCAGACGACGTTCTTGAGCGGTGCCAGCTGCTTCAGCGTGTCGAACGAGATGCTGACGCGGTAAGCGGGCGGGTTGTTGTAGAGCATGATCGGCAGTGCGGTCGCTTCAGCGACGGTGCGGAAGTGCGCGATCAGTTCTTCTTCGCTCGGCACGTAGACCATCGCGGGGAGCACCATCAGGCCGTTCGCGCCGAGTTTCTCCGCGTCGCGGGCAAGGGTCGCGGCGCGTGGCGTCGTCATCTCCGAGACGCCGACGATCACGGGCACGCGGCCGCGGGCGGCTTCGACGGTGGCGGTGATCATCCGGCGCTTCTCGTCGGCGTCGAGCGAATTGCCTTCGCCGACGGTGCCCATGATGATGAGGCCGTTAACGCCGTCCTTGATCAGCGCATCCTGCACGCGCTGCGTCGCTTCGTAGTCGATCGACAGATCGGGCTTGAACTGGGTGGTGGCGGCCGGAATAACGCCGGACCAATCGATGCGCAGTGCCGTCATTGGTTGACCTTCGGCAGTGGATTTGGGCAGATCGGATACGGACGGAATATCGGGCGGACAGGCGTTGCGCAAATCCATCTTGGTGATCGGCGGCGGGATGGTGGGTGCAGCCTCGGCCTTGCGCCTCAAAGCCGCGGGGTTCGAGGTGGCGATCGTCGATCTGGGCGACCGGCGGCGCGGCGCGTCGTTCGGGAATGCCGGGCACATCGCGACGGAGCAGGTCGAGCCGCTGGCGTCGTGGCCGATGATCTTCGGGTTTCCACGGCGGCTGTTTGCGTTCGGGGGCGCGCTGGACTTTCGGCCGGGCGACGTCGGGCTTTGGTTGCCGTGGTCGATCCGTTTCATGGCGGCGAGTGGCGCCAAGAAATTTGCGCGTGGGACTGCGGCGCTCGGCGCGTTGCAGGCGCGCGCGCTTGAGGCTTGGCAGGGCCTTGCGGCGCTCGCCGATGCGCCGGACCTTGTGAAGGCCGATGGGCACAACGTGGTTTGGATGTCGCTGGAGAACGCGCGGCGTGGCTTGGCGGCGTGGGCGAAGGCGAACACCGGCACCACGCGCTTTCGCGAGATGACGCGCGGCGAGCTCGACGTTTATCGCGGTGCCATGCGAAGTGCGCCGGCGGCGGGGTTGCGGTTCACCGGATCGGGGCAGTTCAAGGATCCGCAAGCCGCACGCGATGGCGTGCTCGAGGCGTTTCGGGCGCGGGGTGGGATCGAGGTTCGCGGCAGCGTTGTTGACTTGCGCGTGTATGAAGGTGGTGTGGCGACGACGCTCGATACCGGCGAGGTGCGTCATGCCGATGAAGTGTTGATTGCGGCGGGGGCATGGTCGGGGCGGGTGATGCGCTTGCTGGGGCTCGATCCGCCGTTGATTGCGGAGCGCGGGTATTCGGTGCAGAGCGCGGCGCACGCGTGGCCGGCCGAATTGCCGCCGACGGCGTTTGAAGAGCGGTCGCTGATCGTGACGCGGTTTTCGAGCGGGCTTCGCGCGGCGAGTTTCCTCGAACTCGGCGATCCCGATCCGCCGGGCGATGCGCGCAAGTGGCTGTGGCTTGAGAGGCAGTTGGACGAGCTTGGGATTGCGTTCTCGAAGACGCCGGATCGGTGGCGCGGGCCGCGGCCGACGTTGCCCGACTTTCTGCCGGCGATCGGGCGGATGCAGGCGCATCCTCGCGTGCTCTATGCGTTCGGGCATCAGCATTTGGGGATGACGCTGTCGGCGATTACGGCGGAACTCGTCGAAGCGCTGGCCACCGGCGCTGCACCGGCGGTCGATTTGGCGCCGTTCCGGGTGGAGCGATTTGGCTGAAATCCCCGGGTGGGCGGTCGCAAGAAATCTCTTGCAGCAGATTACTCTGTCGTATAGAGTGATGGCATAAATGGAGATCAGCCATGCCGCTGTCGAAGAGTGATGCCGCGGACGCCTTGCGAACGATCGAAGGGACGGAGCGGTTGAGTGGAACGCTGCACGGCTACGCCGCCGCAGCGCCCTACTTCTTCATTTGGGGGTTTGCGTGGGCGGCCGGTTATGGGCTTAGCGCCGCGCTGCCGGATGAGCGCACTCTGGTTTGGGCGGGCGCGGTCGGCGTGGGTACGCTGCTCAGTATCCTGGCCGGTATGCGCGGTGGCGGGGTCAGCCGGCGCAAGCCGAGCCTTGGGTATTCGTTGGTGATTGCCGGCTCCATTGCGGGCTTCATCGGCGTCACGACGGTGGTTTTGGGACCCATGCAGCCGCGCCAAATCGATGCGTTCGTGCCGCTGCTCACGGCGGGCCTTTATGTGTTCGGGGGCATTTGGGGCGGGCCGCGTTTTGGAATTGCAGGGCTTGCTCTCGCGGCCGTGACCGTCGCCGGCTTCTACTTGGCGGGCGACGCGTTCGGGTACTGGATGGCGGCGGCGGGTGGCGGCTTGCTGCTGCTCACCGGGTTTTGGCTCAGGAGCGTTTGAGCCATGGCGCAACCCGATGAAGTTATTCATCAGCCGCTTCGGCTCAAGATTTTGGCGGCGTTGAAGGCGCTGCCGGACGGCGAGCGGCTGGAATTCGTGCGGCTCAAGGCCATTGTGCAGGCAACGGAAGGCAATCTCGGCGCCCATATCGGGACGCTGGAGACGGCCGGATACATCAAGGTCGAAAAGGATTTCCACAACAACCGGCCGCGCACGCGCGTTTCCATGACGCGTGCGGGGCGGCGGGCGCTCCAGGACTACGTCGATTATTTGCGCGAGCTTCTGGAACCCAGTTTGTGATCGCGGTTGCCTTCACGCAGACATAGGCTGCGTGTAGGCTCTGATTTGCGGGGGGAACTCGGGAGGAGTTCCCATGAAAGTCAAAGACGTGATGCATCACGCGGCGACCTGGGTCGGGCCGGATGCACCGCTGCCCGAAGTTGCCGCCCATATCAGCGACGAAGACGTCGTGCCGATCAGCCAGTACGACCGCCTGATCGGCGAGGTGACGAAGCGTGATCTCACGCAGCACAAGAAAGCCAAGACGGCGCGCGAGGTGATGCATCGGCCGATCGCCTATTGCTATCCGGAAGAGGATACGAAAGAGGCGCTGCGCATCATGAAGAAGCACGCGGTTCGCCGCTTGCCGGTGATCAGCCATCAGCGGCGGTTGATCGGGACTGTGTGGCTCGACGACGTGAAGCAGGAGCCGCGGGTTCGCTAACCGCTTGCCATTGGGCCGCTCGTTCCGCTTATCTTCGCGCGTGGCGAGGAGAGCGGGATGAGCGGTCAAGTTCGCGTGACGGCGTCGCGGGCGCGGCTTGCGCTGGCGCTCGCCGTGCTGGTCGATGCGATCCAGGTGCCGCTGCAGGGGGCCTCGCTTACGGGCATCGGGACGTTGCCAGCCGAAGCGCTTGATCTTGCGATCGACGCGGCAACCGCCCTCATCGTCTCACGGTTGATCGGATTCCACTGGGCGCTGCTGCCGACGCTGGCCATCGAGCTCATTCCGTTCATCGACCTGGCGCCCACGTGGTTTGCCTGCGTCAGTTACGTCATTTCCCGGCGGAAGAAAGAGGGCCGCTACGTCGAAGACGGCGGCTGAACGGCCCGTTCTTGCCAAACGCATGGCCGCATCGCATGAAGGGCCCGGCTGATCCGGGGACTTCTCATGCGCCTTGTTCTTCGTGTCGTGTTGATTGCGCTTGCGGCTGCGATGCCCGCGTCCGCGGGACCGAGTGCCGAGGAGAAGGCGCGCGCTCGCGAGATTTATCAGACCGTCGTCGAGATGGACACGTCCGTCGAAGGGGGCAAGACGCCGGAGATGGCGAAATATCTCGCCAAGCAGTTCCGCGACGGCGGGTTTGCGAGCGAGGACGTGCATCTCGTTCCGTTCGAGAAGACCGCGGCGCTTGTCGTGCGCTATCGCGGCGACGGGTCGGGCGGAAAGCCGATCTTGCTGCTCGCGCATATGGACGTGGTGCCGGCGCACCGCGAAGATTGGGAGCGCGATCCGTTCAAGCTGATCGAGGAGAAGGGCTATTTCTTCGGCCGCGGGTCGGAGGACAACAAGTCGGGCATTGCGGTGCTGGCCGCGACGTTCCTTACGTTCAAAGCCGAGGGGTTCAAGCCGTCGCGCGATCTCGTCATCGTGTTCTCGGGCGACGAGGAGACGTCGGGCAACACGACGCAGATGCTGCTCAAGGAGCATCGCGGCTTGGTCGAGGCTGAGTTTGCGCTGAATTCGGATGCGGGCGGCGGGCAGCTCAGCGAACAGGGTGCGCCCGTCTTCTACGGCATGCAGACGGCGGAGAAGACGTTCGCGAGCTTTACGCTGACGGCGAAGAACCCGGGCGGCCACTCGTCAGCACCGCGGAAAGAGAACGCAATCTTCGACGTGGCGGACGCCGTCGCGCGGCTCCGCCGGCACAGTTTTCCGGTGATGTGGAACGACACGACGATTGCGGCGTTTCGTGCGACCGGGCCAATCACGAAGACCAAGGTCGGCGAGGCGATGACGCGGTTTGCGCGGCGGCCGGGCGACCGGCGCGCGGCGGCCGTGATCTCCGCCGATCCGTTCAGCATTGGGCAGATTCGCACGACCTGCGTGCCGACAATGCTGGCCGGCGGGCACGCGGACAACGCGCTGCCGCAGCGGGCGAGTGTGACCGTGAACTGCCGCATCTTTCCGGGTGTGAAGATCGAGCAGGTGCAGGCGCAGCTGCAGAAGGTCGTCGGCAAGAAGATCGAGATTGCACCGCTCGACAAATACACGGCGAGTGACGCGTCGCCCTTGCGTAAGGATGTCGTCGAAGCGGTGACGAAGGCGGTGCAGGCGTCGCGTCCGGGCGTGCGGATCGTGCCCACGATGTCGTCGGGAGCGACGGACGGCGTGTTCTACCGCGCGGCGGGCATTCCCACGTACGGCACCAGCGAGCTCTTCATGAAGGACAGCGATTCCTTCGCGCATGGGCTTAACGAGCGCGTGCCGGTGGACGCGTTCTACAACGGACTCACACACTGGCGCGTGCTGATCGGAGAGTTGGCGGGAAAGAAGTAGTTCGCCACTTGATCGCTTTTCCGACTCCAGCATTCACCCAATTTCGTCAAGGCCGGCCATGACGATCTTGGGTTAGGATCGAGATTATCTTGGCGCTAGCGCTTCCCGCTGATCGAGCATTCGCGGCCTTCGTTGTCGCGGAACTTTGCGAGCAGGGCGCCGTGTTGGGCGCGCGGCGGGCTCGTGAAGTCGATGCCGTTTTGCGCGCGGTGTTCGTAGAGGCTGGTCAGGTCGTCGACGGCGTAGCCCAGCTGCACCGTGCCGGCTGCGTTGGTCGGCGAGGCCGCGTGCAGGGCGAGCGTCACGTCGCCGGTGATGAACTCGCTCCATTCGGGCGACTGGAACTTCAGGGGCAGGCCGAGCTTGTCGCGGTGGTAGGCGACGGCGTTGCCCATGTTTTCGACGAACTTGATGACGTAGGCGAGTTTGGCGTGCATGGCGCGGGTCTCCAACGTGCCCGAAGTGTAGCAAACTCGCGCGGATGTGTCCGGTGCCACACGCCACGGCCACGGGCGGTGCGCTAACCTCCCCCCATGTTTTTCGAATGTGTTCGCATGGCGGTCCGGGAACTCGCCGCCAATAAGCTGCGCACGGTGCTGACCGCGCTTGGGATCATCGTCGGCGTGTCGGCGGTGGTTTCGGTCGTGACCGTGATGCAGAGCGTCACCGGGCAGGTTATGGAGGACGCCTCGCAGCTCGGGCAGAACATGGTGTTGGTGCACCCGAAGCGGTTGAAGCACGAAGGGCGGATGGTTCCGCTGGAGACCGACGACGCCGAGGCGATCGAGCGCGAGGTTTCCGGCGTTGTGGCGGCGGCGCCGGTGGCGGTCGAGTTGTATACATTCAACGCGAACGGCAACGACATTGAGGTCGCGACGTTCGGCACGACGAATGCCTATCTCGTGGTTCGGACCTGGAAGCTCACGGCGGGGCGGTTGTTCTCGCCGGTCGAGGAGGCGGGCGGGGGCGCGGCGTGCCTTCTGGGTGATACGACGCGGCGCGATCTCTTCGGGTTGCAGAATCCGATCGGCGCGAGCGTGCGGTCGGGGCGCTTTGTGTGCCGGGTGATCGGTGTGCTTGCGAACAAGGGTAACTCCAACTTCACGGAGGAAGTCGACAAGGCGATCCTGATGCCGATCAAGACGTATCACCGCCGCCTTGCCGGCAATCGCAACGTGGACATGTTCTTCGTCGGCACGGTGAACAGCGCGACGACGAGCCGGGTCGTGAACGGCATTTCTAAGGTCATGCGCGAGCGGCGGCACGTGTTGGACGGCGAGCCGGACAATTTTAGCGTCACCGACGTACGCGAAGCGATGCGGACGGCGGAGTCGATGGGGCGCAAGCTCGCGCTCGGCGTCGCGGGTTTGGCCGCGATCAGTCTCATCGTCGGTGGGATTGGGATCATGAACATCATGCTGGTCTCGGTCACCGAGCGGACGCGCGAGATCGGCATCCGGCTCGCTATGGGTGCGCGGGAGCCTGAGATTTTGATGCAGTTCTTGATCGAGGCCGTGGTTCTATCGGTTGCCGGGGGTTTGGCCGGCATCGCCTTGGGCTTGAGCGTTTCGGGCGGGCTGTCGGCGCTGATCGGCGTGCCGATACGCATCAACGCGGAAGTGCTGGCGCTCGGCTTTGCCGTGCCTGCCGCCATCGGGATCGCGTTCGGGTTCTTCCCGGCACTGAGGGCGAGCCGCCTCGATCCGATCGAGGCGCTTCGCTACGAGTGAGGGCTCACGAACCGCCGGCGGCAATCCACTTGTCGAGTTCGGGCAGGCGCTTCTCGCGGACTTGGACCGCGAGCGCGATCGTGCCTTCGATGACATCGGCGGCACGGTGGGCGGTTTCGGGGATGTGTTCTTTGGCGTAGGCACGCAGCTTGTCGATGAGGCGCTGCTCTTGGCCCGCGCCCAGAAGATCGACGACGTACTCGTCGCGGCTGGTGGGCTCGAGCCAGGTCATCACCGTTTCGCGATGCGCGACCACGAAGTCGAAGGCCTTCTCCGGGAACTCGGCCGAGACCGCCTCGATGATATTGGGGCGCGTGGTGGGAGCGAGGTCGCCCTTGAGCGCGAGGTCGAGCGCGCGGTCCGCGAGCGCCGGATCGACCGCTCGTCCCAGTAGGATGTAGAAGCGTTCTTTCTCGACATTTGTTGGCGCCGTTTTGGCGAGCCGTAGCAGTTTCTCCCACGTTTGGATGTCGGCGTGGCGTGCCGCGATGCCGAGCACGGCGCGGCGCTCTTCAGCAGCAACGCTGTTCGGGTGCGCGACAAGGCGGGCGAAGCGGCGTTTTGCTTCGGCAACGACATCGGCATCGTCGAGCTGGCTTAGGGCATCGAGGAGTGCGGCTCGCAAGAGAGGCTGGTCGGCCGGCTCGCGGCGCTCCGGCGTCCAGCCCACCTCCGCAAAGATCGGCTTCAGGATTCCGCGCGCATAGCGGCGATAGGCGTCTTGGGTGGGCAAGTCTTTGTGGTAGGCGTCGAGGCCCTGCAAGCGTTCAGTGACGACGGTCAGCACATGCGGGTGCAGCTTCGGCGTTGCCGTGCGCGCGAGTGCGAGGAGGTTCGACAGCGGCGCGTCGCCCGAAAAGCCGAGGGCGCGCGCGTCGTAGATGAGGCCGAGCTGATCGGCTGGTTCCAGCGTCTGAAAGCGGTTTGCCAACTTGGCAAACGAGTCGGGCGTGTAGAGCGTTTTGTAGTAGCCGGTTTGCCCTGCGTTGACGACGGCGCCTTGGCTGGCGTCGAGCGGCGCTTTCGCGCCGTCGCCCGTGACGACGCCGCGCCAGGGCTTGCCGCCGCCCGCCGCGATCACCGGCACGCGCCATTCGTGGGTTTCGCGACCCGAGTCGTCGAGCTTGTAGCGCGATTGCTCGAGGCGGAGGCCCTTCGATGTTTCTTCGACGTGGATCAGCGGGATGCCGTCCTGCAGCGTAAAATCGTGCGCGATGTCGGTGACCGACGTCTGCGCGACTTTGTCGAGTTCGCGCCAGAGGTCGTCGGTGACGGCGTTGCCGTAGGCGTGGGCGGCAATGTAGTTGCGGACGCCGTCGCGGAATGCCGTTTCGCCGACATAGTCCTCGATCATGCTGATAACGGCCGATCCTTTTTGATACGTGATCGCGTCGAAGGCTTGGCTCGCTTGGTTTACGTCGAGGATCGGCTGGACGACCGGATGCGTGCCGATGCGCGCGTCGCGGCCCATGGCGCGGTCCTTCGAATCGATCTTGTCGAGCGCCACGCTCCATTCCGGGTGGAAGTGGTCATCCGCCTTGAACGCCATCCAGGTCGCGTAACCTTCGTTCAGCCAAAGGTCGTCCCACCAGTCCATGGTGACGAGGTTGCCGAACCATTGGTGCGCCATCTCGTGGGCGATGACGTTGAAGACGCGGCGGCGGTCGTTCTCCGTCGTCGTGCGCGGATCGACGAGGATCGCGCGTTCGAAGTAGAAGATCGCACCCCAGTTTTCCATGGCGCCGAAGAATTGGCTGGAGCCGGGACCTGCGATCGCATCGAGCTTCGGGAGCGGGTAGGGCGTGCCGAAATAATCGTTGTAGTAGGGTAAGATCCTGACCGCGGCGTCGAGGGCGTAGCGCGCACGGGCGCGGTCGCCGCGCTTCACAACGACGCCGACATCGACTTTGCCGACTCGGCGCGAGATCCGCTCCATGTCGCCGGTCGACAGGAACAGCAAGTACGACGACATCCTCGGCGAGGTTTGGAAACGCACGCGCTTCAGACCGCGGCCGGCGCGTTCGGTCTTGGCGACGGGCATATTCGACACGGCGAGGTCGCGCTTCGGCACGGTGACGGTGAGCGCGAACGTCGCCTTGCGGTTCGGCTCATCCCAGCAGGGAACGAAGCGGCGGGCGTCGGAGTTTTCGAATTGGGTGAAGAGGGCGCGCTTCGTGCGCTTGCCCGCCTTGTAGTCGAGCGCGAACAGACCCGAGGCTTGCTCGTAGATTTTCCCGACGTAGTTGATCGTCAGGCGGTGGCGGCCGGACGCCAGTTCGTTCGCGAATGTGAAGGTCGCGGTTTGAGCCGCGTCGTCGAGCGTGATCTTCGGTGTGTCCGAGCCTTTGTCGAGTTTCACGCGGGCGAGCGTCAGGTCGGCTGCGTTCAGCACGATGTCGTGCGTCGGCTTCGCGACATCGATGTCGATGGTCACGCTGCCCTTGAAGGTGAGGTGAGCGCTGTCGGGAACGACCGCGATGTCATAGTGCACCGGCGTTGCGGTCGCAGGCAGAACGATGCGGTCCGCGGCGGCCGCGGTCCATGCCGTCACGCCCGCAACAAAAGCAATCGCTGCCGTCCGCCAGGTCATTCTCGCGCCTCGTCCGAATTCGGTGCGAACCCTAAAGAGGCGCCGCGATCAAGCCAACGCCTGATTTTGACCGCTCACGCGCCTGTGTTCGCGGGCTTGGTGCATCATGCGCGCCGGCGGGAATTGATCCTGCGCAAGGTGGTGCCAATCGCTGCGTGAAAGCTTCGGCCGGCAAAGGAACGAAGGAGTTTGACGATGAAGGTGTTTTTGATCGCCGCATTTGCGGCAGTTCTGGCTACGTCTGCCGTCGCACAACCGTGGCCCGGTATGGGTCCAGGTCAGATGATGGGCGAAGACCGGCCGGGCATGGGGATGATGGGTGGCGGCATGGGGATGTGTTCCGCGCGTCACAGCGAGGGTATGCTTTCGTTCCTGAAGACCGAACTCAAGATTGCCCCCGCGCAGGAGAAGACCTGGGATGCCTTCGCCGCCGCCTATCGCGAAGCGAAGGGCGGGCCGATGCCGATGATGCCGGGCGGCATGATGGGCGGCGGGAAAGCGCAACCGCTACCCGAGCGCATGGCGCAGCACGAGCAGATGATGGAAGCGCGGCTCGGCGTGATGAAGAAGATGCACGCCGCAATCACGCCGCTCTATGCGTCGCTCTCCGCCGAGCAGAAGCGGACGGCGGACGAGATCCTGCCGATGGGCATGATGTGCCGGATGATGTGATCGCCTAGTGCTTCGTACGCGCGGCGGCGCGGGCGAGGCGGCGGTTGAAGCGGATCAGGTTGCCGAACGCGAACCAGGGTTTTTGCGGCGGCTTGGCCTCAAGCGGGGCGGGCTCGGGCGGCGCTTCCATAGGGGCGGTGAGTTCGATCGGCGGCGGGGGGAGTGCCTCGTGCAGTTCGTGCGCGTCGCTGGCGTCGGCGTGGATTTCTTTGCGGATGATCTTAAGCGACACTTCGGTCAAGTAGGCGCGCATCTCGGCGTCGATGGTTTGGAACTGCCGCCAGAGCGTGCCTTCCATCAGGCTGCGCTGCGCGCGGACTGTCACGGTTGCGCGATCGTCGTTCGCCCGACGATAGGGCTTCAGGCCAAAGCGTCGGCAAAGCGCCACGAACAGATGGCGCGACCAGTCGTCGGCGATGGAGAAGTCCAGATCCTCCGGTTCTTCGGTGTCGCCGGGAGCGTCGAGCTTGGCGCGCACGCGTTCCATCGCCGCCGCAGCGGCGTCGCGTTCGGCCGGGGTGCCTGCCGCCTCGACAAGCGCTTCGATCTTGCGCAGCCGTTCGCGCAGATCGGTTTGCGCGGCCATGGGTTTACTCGCGTGCAATATCCGTTGGGCTTGCAAAGCAGCGAATGGTGGCGCGTGGGTCAATGCGGCGTTCGTGGCGTTTGCACAGGATTCGAACGCGCGTGCGCGGCGTTTCGCGCTGTGGACGTGCTGCAGCGCGCGCGGTTCGCCCGAGTCAGAGCATTGCGTCGATGGCGATGAGCGTGAGGGGTGTCAGAATCGCGCATGCCACGCCTGTCGCGCGAGTGGCGGACATCGTCGCGCGCGCGGACCACTGCAGCAGCAGCGCGAGCGCCGCGAGCGCGAGTGCAACGGGCAAGACCCATTGGTAGATGCTGCCCTGTATGTCGAACGCCGTGCTCAGTCGTGCGGCGATCCAGGCGAAGGCGTATGCGCTTGCGAACGTGAGCACGACGGCGGCGATGCCGGTTGCGGCTTTCGAATTCCGGAGCATTTGCATGCGGGGTTCGAGCGCGAGCAGCAGCATGGTCGCGAGGGCGGGGCCCGCGATCAGGGTGGCGAAGATGAGTTGCGCCAGTGCTTCGAAGCCGGGCGCCAAGACCTGCATGAGGCCGATGACGATCGCGTCGACGATGTTGGCGGGCGGGGAGGGGCTTTGCATGGCGCTTTCAGCGAGGGACATGCGCTGACGCGCGGGGCGACGGTGTGGCGCCCCCAAGGGGACTCGAACCCCTGTTTTCGCCGTGAGAGGGCGACGTCCTAGACCGCTAGACGATGGGGGCGGCGCGACGAGCGCCCCGTATACGCGACAGCGGGGCGCGCGGGCAAGCGAGGCGTAGCGTCACGCGGGTCTAGGACTTTGCCGTGGGCGTGCTAGCCTTGGTCCGCAAGGAACGGCAAGGGGAAGATCGGATGCGGCGGATACTGATCGGCATCGCGTTGGTCGTGGTGGTGCTCGGCGGCGCGGGTGCGCTCGCGTGGTTTTCGACGCTGGGCGGCTGGTTCGGTACACCGCCGGAAGCGGGCACGATCCAAGGCAAAGCCATTCCGGGCGCGGTGATTGCGGCGCGCACGTCGCGCATTAAGGCCGCGGCGCCGGCGGGCGCCGACGACGTCATCCTGTTCGGCGATCTGCATGTGCATACGACGCTGTCGGCGGACGCGTTCCTGGGGTCGCTGCCGCTGTTCAGCGGGACGGGCGTGCATCCGCTCGCCGACGCTTGCGATTTCGCGCGCTACTGCTCGGCGCTCGATTTTTGGGCCTCGACTGACCATGCCGAGTCGCTGACGCCGCCGCGGTGGCAGATGGTCAAGGATTCGCAGCGCGCCTGTCAGAAAGTCTCGGGCGGCGATGCCGCGCCCGACTTGGTTTCGTTCATCGGCTTCGAATGGACGCAGGTCGGGCTCACGCCGGCCGAGCACTACGGCCACAAGAACGTCATCTTCCGCGATCTCGAGGACGACAAAGTTTCGGCGCGGCCGATTGCGGCGATTGGGGCGGGCGGCGACACCGCGATGAAGCGCATGGCGCAAAGTTTGACGCCGCTCGTCGTCGTGAAGGATTTTTCGAACCGGCAAGTCTATTTCGACTATAACAAGTTTACGACCGAGATGCGCGGCGCGAAGGTTTGTGATCGCAGTGCGCCGTCGGGAAGCTTGCCGAAGGATTGCATGGAGTTTGCGGCGACACCGGGCGAGCTCGTGCGGCGGCTGTTCGACGAGCAGAAACTCTCGCCGCTGATCATTCCGCACGGCACGACGTGGGGGTATTACACGCCCGCAGGCACGGATTGGGGCAAGACGTTGCTCGCCGACGAACGGCCGGATCATCTGAAGCTGATCGAAGTCTATTCGGGGCACGGGGACTCGGAGGAGTATCGCTCGTGGGCGGACGTGAACGTGGCGTCGGACGGCAAGCTGACCTGCCCGGCACCGACGAAGGATTATCTGCCGAGCTGTTGGCGCGCGGGCGAGATCATCATGGAGCGCTGCCTCAAGGCCAAAGAAACGCCCGCAACGTGCGAGACGCGAGCAGCCGAGGCGCGGCAGGCTTATGTCGATCTGGGGATCGCGGGGCATGTGACCGTGCCGGGCGCGAAGGGCGCGGATTGGCTCGACGCGGGACAGTGCACGGACTGCTTCCTGCCGTCGTTGAATTATCGCGCGCGGCTGTCGGTGCAGGCGGGGCTTGCGACGTCGCATTTCGCCGACGACGGGACGGCCACGCGCTTCACCTGGGGCTTTGTCGGCTCGAGCGACAATCACCGTGCGCGACCGGGCACGGGCTACAAGCAGGTCGACCGGCGCGGCAATACGGATGCGCGCGGAGCGGCGGACCAAGGCTGGATGGATTTGCTGCGGCCCAGCAAAAAGGGCGAAGACGAAATCCCCTTCCCCAAGACGATGACGCGCGAGCAGGCGATGGAGTTGCCGGGCTTGCAGCTTGTCGAGGGCGAGCGCCAGGCGGCGTTCTTGCACACGGGCGGGCTCGCCGCAGTGCATGCCACGGCGCGCACGCGCGAGGCGATCTGGGATGCGCTTGAGCGCCGCGAAACATACGCGACGTCGGGTCCGAAGATCTTACTTTGGTTCAGTGCGGTCGATGGGGCCGGGGCGAAGGTTCGCATGGGTGGTGGCGTCGAGGCGAAGGCTTCACCGACGTTCACGGTGAAGGCGGTTGGTGCGTTCAAGCAGAAACCCGGATGTCCCGACTTCGCGAAGGCGGGGATGGATGAGGGGCGGCTGACGAAGCTCTGCTCCGGCGAATGCGACAACCCGTCGGACGAGCGCAGCCGCATCACGCGGATCGAGGTCGTTAAGATCCGCCCGCAGAAGACGAAGGGGGAGGCGTTGGCGACGCTGATCCAAGATCGGTTCATCGTGCACGAATGCGTCGCGTCGGCCGACGGTTCGTGCAGCTTCACGTTCAACGATCCGTCGTACGCGGCTGACGGGCGCGACGCGCTCTACTACGTGAAGGCGATCCAGGAGGCGGAGCCGATGATCAATGGCGACACGCTGAAATGCGAGCGCGACGCAAGCGGCAAGTGCGTGAAGGTGCATCTGTGCTATGGTGATTATCGTTCGGGCAAGGATGACTGCCTCAGCCCCGCCGAACCGCGCGCGTGGTCGTCGCCGATTTATGTGAGTTATCGGTAGGGCGGCCCTCATCCGTCACGCCGCACTGATGTGCGGCGCGCCACCTTCTCCCACCCTGCGGGCGGGAGAAGGGCAATGTGCTGGAGTGAATTTCCGATGATTGTTGCGCTTCTCCCGCTTGCGGGAGAAGCTGGCTCGCCGCGTCAGCGGCGAGACTGATGAGGGACTTCCGCTACTTCTTGTCCACCATGCTCATCACGTCCGTGCTAGCGCCGGCGGGGGCTGCGATTTCCACCACGCGTTCGTCGACGTCGTCGTATTCGAGGCGAAGCGCGCGGGACATCGTGGCGTGCATTTCGTAGGTCGTGGTGATGTAAGTGAGTTCGAGAATTTCTTCGTCGGAGAGATGGGTTTTCATCGCCGCGAAGATTTCTTCCGGCACGCGGCCGCCCATGAGGACGAGGCAGTCGGTGTAGGCGAGGACGGCGCGCTCGACCGGCGCATAGCAGTCGGCAATGGACCAATAGGGGATCGCTTTGATTTGCGCTTCGGTGAGGCCCACGTCGCGCGAGGCTTTGCAGTGTTGGGAGAAGACGAATTGCGAGCCGCGCGCCCAGCCGGCGCGGATTTGGCCGAGCTCGCGCAGCTTCGCGGAAATCTTGCGCTTCGGGCTGCGGTAGAATTGGAAACCTTCGGTCGTGTGCTTGAACGCGTCGGGGACCAGCGCGAAGACGGTCCACCAATTGCCGGGCGTGCCGGTCGCGGTGCCGGGCTCCTTCACCGGATCGCGGTTGCCGAACAGGACCTGGTAGAGCTGTTGCGCGAACGGATCGGCTTCGGTGCGGGGGACTTGGCGTAGGCGGGGCATGGGCGGCTCCTTCAGTGGTGATTTCGGGTCTGGGTTAGCACTATCATAGCGCCGAGTTTCGCGCGGACCGATTGAGGAGGAGGTTTCGATGAATTGGAGCGAAGGAATTCGGCAGTTTCACCGTTGGATGGCCTTGGTCTTTACGGCCATCGTCAGCGCCATCTTCATCAGCATGGGCGTGGGCACGGAACCCGTCTTCTGGGTGTACTACTTGCCGTTGTTTCCCCTCGCCTTGCTGATGCTGACCGGTCTCTATCTGTTCGTGCTGCCGTATGTTACGCGCTCGGGTGGCGGACGATCCAGTGGCGGCGCGGCGTGAACGGGATGGCAGGCAAGGCATCGAACGCACCCGCGAAAGCCGTCAAGAAGACCGCGGTCGTGAACGCCTCGCGGCTGATCGATCAGCGGATGGCCGAGCTTGGCGATTGGCGCGGGGCGACGCTGGCGCGGATGCGGGCGCTGATCTTAGA
Organism: uncultured Flavobacteriaceae bacterium; assembly: GCA_964638635.1. GTDB lineage: Bacteria > Pseudomonadota > Alphaproteobacteria > Micropepsales > Micropepsaceae > SZUA-430. Next base: position 15,183 of record CAZXAQ010000038.1, on the reverse strand, counting down.
GGCCGACCCGCGGATCGTCGAGGAGTGGAAGTGGGGCACGCCGGTGTGGTCGCGCGATGGGATCGTGTGCACGGGCGAGGCGTACAAGAAGGTCGTGAAGCTGACGTTCGCGAAGGGGGCGGCTGTTCCCGATCCGAAGCGGTTGTTCAACTCCAGCTTGGAGGGCAACGTGCGACGCGCGATCGACATTCCCGAAGGCGCAAAGATCGATGCGGCGGCGTTCAAGGCGCTGATCAAGGCCGCCGTCGCGCAGAACGGTTCCGCGAAGGCGCGTGTTGCGAAGCCGCGCAAGACGCAACCGGCGCTTCTCTCGGGCGGCAATCCGCAGATCGCGAAGGCGGATGGCGATGCGCCGGTTCAGGCCTATATCGCGGCGATGCCCGGATGGAAGCGCGACGTCGGCGCGAAGCTCGATGCCCTGATCACGCGGGCGGTGCCTTCCGTGCGCAAGGCGGTGAAGTGGAATTCGCCGTTCTACGGCATGGAAGGCCAGGGGTGGATTGCGTCGTTCCACGTGTTCACGCGTTACGTGAAGCTGACGTTCTTCAACGGCGCTCGCCTCAAGCCCCTTCCGCCGGGCGGCACGCCAAAGAGCAAGGACGGCCGCTGGATCGACATCCACGAAGGCGAGGCGATCGACGAAGCGCAGCTCAGGAAGTGGATGAAGCAAGCGGCGACGCTGCCGGGCTGGGGCGGGAATTAGGCGCACTGTCACCGAGAATCGCGTGCGATTGGCGGAATGATTTGGGCGGCAGAGAACGGAGGCTGTACTATGGCTTGGACGAGAGACGTGAGCCGCATCCAAGCGGTGGAGCTTCCGCAGGGCTCGTTGCTTTGGGTCTACCGCGAGGCTGGAGGGTATGCGGACTGCTACTCAACCGTGATCGCGAACGCACACTCGTTCGAGCGCTATGTGGAAGCGTTTTATACAACGTGGCTCTTCAAGACTGAGCGGTTCGTTCTCAGGTGGGCCGTTCGCAAGCCGTCAAGCGATGAAGACGCTGCGCGGCTTGCCTCAGGCGCGGCGGAGCATTTTGCGGCATGGACCGTCGAAGGCCGAACCGGAAATCAATTGCTGATGTGCGATTTCATGAAGCGTACGCGGTCGTGGCTCATGGTGACGGGCGAGACGATTGGGGGCGTGCCATCGACGCGCCTTTTCTTCGGTTCTGCCGTCGTGCCGATCACCGACCGGAACGGCCGCAAGACGATGGGCGCCGGGTTTGGCGCGATGTTGTGGTTTCATCGTCTCTATTCGATCATGCTGTTGCGAGCCGCCGGTGCGCGGTTGGCGCGTGGCGCGTGAGATTGAGCTGACCGTGGCAGCGAGCGAATCGCGGCGGAGCTTGGTGAATTCGTTCCGCTAGCGGGCGCTGAGGGGGCGGGCCGGAGCGCATTGGCCAAATGCCGGTCGCCGGGCTATAGTCGGTTTGCTCTGGAGCGGGGCCCGTAGGCCCGTAGTTCAATGACAACTTGCGCATGTGGCGCGTGCGGACTGGACGGTTCCGCGCGGGTGACGGTGCGTCTTCGCTGTCGGGGCGGGTTATCGGGAAGAAACGTTATGGACAAGAAACAACTGCCTCAAGCCGACGTGCCGAGACTGTTCTCGACCGTTGCCGCCATATTCCTAGGTGTGATCGCAGGCGCGCTGGCGTTTCGCGCGTACTATGGCATCGACGTGGCCGTGGGCACCTACCACGTGCCGATCTTTATGACCTGGGTCGCCGCCGGTGTTATCGGCATCGTGGCAGCGTTCGCGTTCCGCGAAGCTTAGGAGCCCCGGACGAGCGAGTCCGCGGCCGCAAATTCGGTGACAGTGCACTTTGTTCGATCGATCGCACTGTCGCCATGATTTCGACGCCGAATCTCTGTCCCCCGCGCTTTCAGGCGAACCGTTCGACGACGGCTTTCGGGACGCGGATGGGCCGTGCGCTTTCGCGGTCGAGGATGGCCCACGTCGTTTGGGCGCGGACGACGATGCGGCCGTCTTTCGAAAATTCGGCGTAGCGGTCGAACTTCGCGCCGACGGCTTCTTCAGCGACCCAGGTGCGGCCGGTGAGGCTTTCGCCTTCTTTCAGATTGCCGAGGTAGTCGATCTCGTGGCGGACCACGACCCAGATGTAGGCGGCGATCTGCGCGGGCGTTGCGGCCGCGGCCCAGTGCGCGGTGGCGAGGTCTTGGACCCAGCGCACCCAGACTGCGTTGTTGACGTGGCCGAGTTCGTCGATGTCGGCGCGCTGGGCGGTGAAGCTTTGTTCGAACTGACGCATGAGGGTTCTACGCGTTTGGTGTCGCCACGAAGTCGGCCGGAATCGGACAGTTGGTGCAGACGCGATTGTCGCACAAGCGGCAGAGCGTGCGGCGTTCGAAATCCGTCGTCTCCATCGACGACAGCATTTTGTGCAGGAGGGCCGCGAACGTTTCCTGCTCCGCGCTCGTCAACGGTGCCAGAAGCCGGCGGATGGCGGCCAGGCGTTCCTTGAGGAGTTCTTCGCGCAGCGCCTTGCCGCGCTTGGTGAGGTAGAGCGCGATCGCCCGTTTGTCGCGCGCTTCGCGGCGCTCGACGAGGCCGTCGGCGACAAGCCGATCGATGAGGCGCACGGTTCCCGGATGCGACAAGCCCAGAACGCGACGCATTTGATCGTTGGACGGGCCGGTGCCGTAGCCGATGACGACGAGTGCTGCCGGCGTTTCACCGGCGTGGCTGAGGATGTCGCGCGCCGCCGCCTCGATGCGATCGGCGACGGCTAAGCCCACAACACCGAGCAGATTGGCTGTGCGGTTCGTCATCCGGCGAAGATACGTGCGGGGGGCACATTTTTCAACTTGACAGTATGTGCGTAGCGCACATAATTTGAGCGACGGAACTGAAAAATCATAGGAGCGCACGATGCCTAACGGAGCCAAGACGTCCCTCAGCCCCGAGCACCGGGACTTCTACGAGCGCTTCAAGTCGTTCTGGAATGCTCCCTCCGGTCCGCGCGTGGCAGAGATCATCAGCGCCGACGCCAAGATCCACTTCACCGGTCAACCGCCGATATCGGGGGCCGAATACATCGGCCACATGGACGGGATGCTCGCCGCGTTCCCGGGCATGACGGTCACGCCCCTCGACTGCGCGGGCAACGGCGACATGCTCTACATCGCGTGGGAGACATCCAGCGTCATCCACGGGAAACAGCGTAAGTTTCTGGGCGTCGATCGCTTTCGGATCGTCGACGGTATGGCGGTCGAGGAGCATATCATCTTCGACTCAGCGGTGCTTACACCGCAAGGCCGGCCCGGCATTGATGCCTGATCGCCAACGTCAGCCATCTCGGGTCGATCGATGTCGGGCCGGAGCCTGATCAATCGCCGGCGGCTCGACGAGCGCACGCAGTGCCAGGCGAAATGCTTGCTTCAATTCGTTGCGTGACATCCGGCCCTCGGCGTGGAGCAGTTGGTTCGACGTCAGCCCCTCGATGAGCGCCATGATGAAACCGGCATGGCGTCCGGCGCGCGGGGACAAGCCCTCCAGCCAGTCGGCGGCGCGCGCGCGGAAAGTTCGCCGAACCTCGGCGAACCTCGCGGCAAACTCCGGATCGCGGTGGGCGATCAGAAACAGCTCAAGCCGGGCGGTCGTGAGCACGGCCTCCTTGTCCGTCCAACGATGCACGATTGTGGCAAGTGCATTGGCGGCGGAATCAAGCGATACGGCGTTTTGAGACGCGAACGTCGCCGCCGTCCGGCCGATCGTTTCCAGGTCGTAGTCCGTGAGGAACTGGCTGATCGCATTGATCAGCGCCTCGCGCGAACGGAAGTGATTGCTGGTGGAGCCTTCCGGTAGCCCCGCATGCCGGTCGACGGCGCGATGGGTCAGCCCCGCCGCGCCCTCCAGGCCTAGGACTTCCACCGCCGCCCGGGTGACCAGCGACAAACGATCAGACGAGGCTTTTCCGCTCATTTCGCGTTCTTACTACATATGTAGTTGACAATGCAAGACGGCCGGGATACGGATGTTACTACAGATGTAGTGAAACGCGAAACTGCCCCTTCGCCGGCGGTCAGGCGACAAACGGAGAGCACGACATGACAAGACTTCCCAACCTCAACGCGGTGCGGGTGTTTCTCTCACACAAGGGTCTGCTCCTTCTGTTCGGCGCGATCTACGTCGTCTCTCAGGTCATCATCGCAACGGTGGTCGATCCGCTGGGGCCCGAGCGGATGGTGGGGCTGCAGGTTACGGGCTTCGCGCCGGCGGATTACATCGCCACGTTCTCCGCGTGGAAGGCGGAGGGTGTGATGGACTTCTACCACACGCATCTGATCTTCGATGACGTTCACTGGATCTGGTACACAATCTTCCTGAGCGTCGCGCTTGCGCTCAGCCTTGATGCAGCTCGGCTTTCCGATCGCTGGAACGTCATTCTCACTTTTCCGCTCATCGCCGGGATCAACGACTGGTTCGAGAACGGACTTCAGCATGTGTTCCTGAACGCGGATGGATACCGGATGGTCATCGATCCACTGCCCGCGATCAGCACTACCGCCTCGATCATCAAGTGGGTGTTCTTCCTCGGCTCTTTCCTGCTGATTGCCGGGATTCAACTGAGTCGGCTGCGCCGGGGCGCGTAGCAGCGATGGGCCGATTGCTCGAAGGGGACGCTGCTTGCGCGCGTCGGGACACGCGCTTCGCGTCGGGCGGATTGCGTTGCGCCGCGTGGCACTATGCCGATCCGGTAGCTCGATCCCCGGTCTGTATCGTCATGGCGCACGGCTTTGGCGCAACCCGTCACTACGGGCTCGACGCCTATGCGCGCCGCTTCCGCGCGGAGGGTTATGATGTCCTTCTGTTCGACTATCGCCACTTCGGTGAAAGCGAGGGCGAACCGCGCGGGCTGATCAAGGTCGAGCGGCAGCTCGCAGACTGGCACGCCGCGATCGCGCATGCCCGCTCGCTTGGCTACGCACACATCGTGCTGTGGGGTTCGTCCTTCGCCGGGGGACATGTGCTGCAGGTCGCGGCGGACGACCCGCAGGTTGTCGGCGTGATTTCGCAAGTCCCGCATATCAGCGGACTTGCGACGTCGCTGGCCGTCCCACTGAACATGCTGCCGCGCGCGCTTGGCGCGATTGTTGCCGACGCCTTCTTGAGACTGTTCGGCAAGCGATACTTCATCAAAGCGTTCGGTCCCGCCGGTATGTTCGCCGCCATGTCCACGCCCGGGGCTTACAACGCGCTCGTGGCGATGCTCCCCAAAGGAATCGATGGTGAAGAAAGCGCCGAATGGCGCGCGTATTTCGAGCGTCGCAATCGGGTGACGGCGCTCGGCATGGTCGAGACTTTGCTCTATTCGCCCGGCAAGCGCGCCTCTCAGATCAAGTGTCCCGTGCTGCTGCAGGCGGGGCGCAAGGATCGGACGACGCCGTTCGAACCGGCGCGCAAGGCGGCCGAACGCATCCCCGACTGCGAATTTCACGCTCACGATGTCGATCACTTCGACGTCTATCTCGGGCAAGCGTTCGAAGCGGCGATCGCCGAGCAGCTCGATTTCCTCAAGCGCAGGGTAGCCCTCATTCGATCGGAGAAACTCGCATGAGCCATATCGTTCGCACTCACATCGAGATCGCCGCACCTGCCGCGCGCATTTGGGAGATTCTCGTCGATCTTGACCGCTATCATGAATGGAACCCGTTCATCACGAGCGCCAAAGGCAGGATCGCGCCGGACGCGACCTTCGAGGTCAGTCCCAAGGTCGAAAGCGGCAAGCGACACGTCTTCGTGCCGCGCGTGACCGACTATCAGGAGGGACGCGCGTTCACCTGGACGGGTGCGTTCTACTTCCGCTGGTTCGCGCTCGGCGATCATACGTTTCGGCTCGCGCCGCTGGACGACGGGCGCATACGGCTCGATCATGACGAGCGGATCTACGGCATCGGCAGTCTGCTGGTCTGGCTGCTTGCCAGAGAGCAGATCAGAACAGGCTTTGAGGCGATGAACCTGGCGCTGAAGAACAGGGCAGAGTCTTCCGGCGGGAAGTGACATGATCGTGCAGCGATGAGACCGAGCCGAAGGTCACCGCACCGTCCGCGTCACCACCCACTTGTGCTTTCCGATGAGGCGCGCGCGTTTGAAGCCGTGGCGTTCGAAGGTTGAGAGGGCGCCGTTGAAGAGGAAGGCGGGTGAGGCCTTTCGGCCTTCGGTGTCTTCGGGGTAGCCTTCGATGCGGCCGCCGCCCAGTTTCTTGATCTGCTCGATTGCGCCTTTGAGCGCGGCGGAGGCCACGCCGTTGCCGCGATGGCCGCTGCCGGAGAAGAAACAGGTGATGCGCCAGTCGGGGAGGGTCGGATTGGTGGCCAGATAGGCGCGCTCGTTGTGGATTCGCGGCAGCTCTTCCGGCGAGCCGAACTGGCACCAACCGACGCAGTCCTTGCCGTCAAAGACCAGAGCGGCGTGCGCGCGTCCTTCGCGCACGAGGCACTCCTTCGCCTTGCGCCGTAATGCGGGGGAGTCGTCGGCGCGTTTCTCCTTCGTGTGGTACCACATGCACCAGCAGCCGCCCCAAACACCGTTGTTCGCCTCGACCAGACGCGCGAAGGCCGGCCAGGTTTTCGCATCGAGCGGCTTGGTTTCGTACTTTGGCATGGGGTGTCGAAGTTTGGTGACGGCCTACACCTCCGGTCTCGCCGAGCGTCATCCGCCGGCCAAGAGATGGTTTATGCGGCCTTCGGTTTGTTGACGATTTCGATGCGGTCGAGCGTCTTGCCGAGATCGCGTTTGGCGATTTCGACGTCGTGGTCGTTCTGCAGATTGAGCCAGAGCTGCGCCGTGGTGCCGAGGGCCTTGCCGAGGCGAAGGGCCGTGTCGGCGGTCACGCCGGTCTGCTCGCTCGCGATGCGCTCGATCCGCGTGTGGGGCAAGCCGCACGCCTTGGCCAGCGCGCCCGCAGACATTTTCAGCGGAACGAGAAATTCCTCCCGCAGAACTTCGCCGGGGTGCATGGGTTTGAGCTTCTTGGGCATGCGCGACCGTTCTCGGAACTGGAGTCATTCATTTACGTGAAATTGGATTTCCTTCTCAATCTCATCAACCAGATCGTCGAAGTCGCGCTCCTCGATGATCTTGGCGTCGAAGAACGTAACCTTCCTCAAGATTTTCAATGCGCTTTCGTAGGCGGAGCTTAGGTCTTTGTTTTGTGGGGCGCCAACTAGTAGGCGTAGACTCACCTGCTCGGAAGCCCCATCTGCTACTGCTGCCAAATGGCCATAGATACGCCGCGCCTTGTCCTTGATGTTTTCCGGTTCTGCAAGGTCGAGAGATACGGGTTCATATGCGTGCCAAGATCCGTTCTTCCAAGCGTGCTTGAACTCGACGCTGTCAGCGGGGCCTTCAATCACTTTGGGCTCGAAACAAATTGGCACATTCCTGTTGATTAGACTCTCTACGATGGGTCGCCACACATCTTCGTCAGTTCTTCGCGTTGGGCCTTTTTGATCATATCGGTCGATATGCCGTAGATAGAGACGTTCAAATGTCTTCTCTATGTCATCGGTGATTCCCGATCCCACTGGAGACCATTGAAGCGAACTATCATCGCCAGGGAGAGCCGCACGAGCGATACGTCCTGCATCGGTGTTTTGCAGCACTAGACCGCCCGCTTTACTGCTCTGGTCAGATTGCTTTCGCAGTCCGCGTTTCACGGCTCTTAGCGCCTCGGCGTAGCCGTATTTGTCCAGATCGGGAAACAGGTGTCGCACCCGGCCAATCGTCGTTCTGATTCGATGCTTTACGACTTTTAGCCCAGCCGCATGCAAGATCAGCCCTACGTTCACGAACTCTCCGGAGACTACGTCGTGAACGTAGCGCAGTACCGTGTATGTATATGCCGTTCTCATTTCAGCACCCTTAGAATTTCAGCTATGCATCCGTTTATGTTCTTGCGCGCGTCTCTAATTAGGGAAAGACCGCGGTCAATTTTTTCGGCTGTTGTTGGCCACGTGGCGACAATCTTCACTCGATATGCATCCAACCGTGCGTCGGATATGTTTAGCCACGCATCTCTGACATGGGCAAGGTCAGAGACCCTGCCGCGCAGTTCCTTACGAAAGATGTGTTTGCCAGGCTGCCCAAGCAAATCGAGTCCGCCTAGTAACCATGGCGCTCGCCATCCAAGAACAATTGACGTGTCAAAGCATAGCTCGTGATCAAAAATGACCAACCGGTCGCCTTTCACCAGGCAATTTGGGTTGTCGCTCCGTCTGTCTGGGTTTTGCACGATCCCATCAAATGCAAAGATCGCCTCCGCCACAGACATCATCGCGTCGGACAGTTTGTTGCTCGCACTCCAGACGGTGAACCCAGGTTCGCACTTTAGAGAACCAAACGCTACTGGAGAGCTTCGTTCTACGATGTTTCGGTAATTCACATCCTTGATGGTTGCCGGAAAATCGGGCGGTATATTCACGATAAATGACTTTGGTATGGGTAGCCCGAGGTCTTGCGCCAGGCACGATGCGAGGGCCTCGAATGCCAGATTGACCTCCTTTTGGTCGCATCCCGCGGAAAATTTGGTGATCACCTCGACCTCAGACTGATCTTGCGTGATGCATGTCAAGAAGGCGGGTTTGGTTCGCCCTTGCGTCGTCGGGCGGATTAGCTCGACTGCGGTGATCCGGGGCAGCATTTAGCGCTGACAGCTCTCTGTTCTTTCGTATCTATTTCTCATGCTGTGCGATTGTGCGCAAGTCGACGGCTCACACTTTCTGTGGCAACTTTCAGGTCCAGCACGTTTGAGCTCAACATTATATAAGTTGTGACAATTTTGTCAACGTTTTAGCGCTGGTCGCATGTCGGTGTCGGGTCTTCATTCGCGGCACGAAGTCGGCGGACAAACATCGCGCTGATGGACTGTGCGCCGCCTCCTCCCGCGCGCTTCGCGCGGGGAGGGTTGAGGCGTTTGAGAGGGTGCGGCAGCCTGTGTTGAGTCGCCGCGGACAATAAGTCCAATTGATTTTCACATATTTTGGAGTACGTTGCCCGACGATTGAGTTTGAGCCCCGTGGAGCGCGCCGGAACGCCGCCGAACGGCGGGGTCACAGGTGCATAGCGGATTTGGAACGGATGAGATGGCTCAGGGCTGCGGACATAACGCACATAACGGATTCGATTTTGCATCCCGCCCGCGCTTGGTGCTTCGGCAAACGCCGACCAAACGCATTTCAAACGGATATCTAACGGATAAAGCCGCGGAACTCCGCCGTTCTAACGCTTCTAACGGATTCGATTTTTCATCTTCGGGTTTGCAGGCGTGTCGCAGACGCTGCGCAGACGGATTCCAGACGGATATCTTCGCGGAAATCAGCCGCGCAGACGGATCAGACGGATTCGATTTTGCATTCCGGCGGTCGGGCGCGGGTCAGGGTGTCGCGGGTTTGTTGAAGCGGACGCGGCTCAAGACCTTCGACTTCGCCGGGTCGATGACCAGGATTTCGTCGGCGGCGGTGCCGCTGACGCGCACGATCAGCAGGCCCGCTTCGATGCGGGTGTCGGCGATCGCTTGGCCGGGGGCGAGGTCCAGGTTCAGTTCGGGGACTTCGCCGGGTTTGACGGCGACGGTCGTGGTTTGCGCGGGTTCGGTCGAGTATGCGCGCTTGATCGCCATGCCGATCATGGCGGCCACGACCAAGAGGATCGCGATGCCGAGGCCGATCACCAGCATCCATAAGCCGCGGTTGGCGGGGGGCGGGGCTTCGGGTACGACGTTCGACATGACCACTTCCTCTGAGGCCGACCGTCGTACACTGACGATTGACGCCCGCCAAGCGGGCGAGCGGCTGGATCGCGTGCTGGCCGCGGCGTGGCCCGATTTGTCGCGCTCGCGGTTGAAACAGTTAATCGAGGCGGGCGCGGTGACGGGCGGCGGCGGGACCGTGCTCGACGATGCGTCGGCGAAGGTGAAGGCGGGGGCTTCGATCGTGTTGGTCGTCCCAGTGGCCGTCGCGGCGGAGCCGCAAGGCGAGGCGATCCCGCTCAACATCGTGTTCGAAGACGCGCATCTGATCGTGATCGATAAGCAGGCGGGGCTCGTCGTGCATCCGGCGGCGGGCAATCGGGACGGGACGCTGGTCAACGCGCTGATCGCGCATTGCGGCGACAGTTTACGCGGCATCGGTGGCGAGCTGCGGCCGGGCATCGTGCATCGGATCGATAAGGACACGACCGGGCTCATGGTCGCCGCGAAGACCGAGAAGGCGCACACCTCGCTCGGCAAGCAGTTTGCGGCGCATGTGATCGAGCGGGTGTACAAAGCGCTCGTGTGGGGTGTGCCGCGCGAACGCGCGGGCACGATCGATGGGGCGCTTGGGCGCTCACCGTTGAACCGGCAGAAGATGGCGGTGCTACGGGTCGGCGGGAAACCGGCGCGCACGCACTACAAAGTGATCGAGACGTTCGGTTCAACGGCTGCGCTTGTGGAATGCCGGTTGGAGACGGGGCGTACGCATCAGGTGCGGGTCCACATGGCGCATATCGGCCATCCCTTGATCGGTGATCCTGTGTACGGCCGGCCGCGGTCCGTGCCGGGATTGGAGCTCAAGTTGAAGCGCCAGGCGCTGCACGCGGCGGTGCTGGGGTTTCAACATCCGGCGACGCATAAACCGATGCGCTTCGAGAGTGTGTTGCCGGAAGATTTCACCGAAACATATCTTGCTTTCAAAGGCTTAGCGGCGAAGGGTCGGGGGTCTTAAAATGGCCCGGTTCGATACATACATAGTGCCGCTCTTGCCCGGGCTGTTGGCGGGCGTGGACGGGTATCGGTTTCGGGGCACGTCGCACGGGGCCGGACCTAGCTGCATAAGGGGTTGGATATGGCCGCTGGCTATCTGATGCTTTCGCCGGAAGGCGGGCTGTCTCGGTATTTGAGCGAGATTCGGAACTTTCCGATGCTCGAGCCGGAAGAGGAATACATGCTCGCCAAGCGCTGGCGCGAGCATGAGGATTCGGAAGCCGCACACAAGCTTGTCACCAGCCATTTGCGGCTCGTCGCGAAGATCGCGATGGGTTATCGCGGCTATGGTTTGCCGGTGAACGAGATTGTCTCGGAAGGCAATGTCGGCTTGATGCAGGCCGTGAAGCGGTTCGAGCCGGACAAGGGCTTTCGCCTCGCGACCTACGCCATGTGGTGGATCCGGGCGTCGATCCAGGAATACATTTTGCGTTCGTGGAGCCTGGTGAAGATCGGCACGACGGCGGCGCAGAAGAAGCTGTTCTTCAATTTGCGCAAGGCGAAGAGCTCGATCAAGGCGATCGAGGAGGGCGACCTGCGCCCTGAGAACGTCAAGCAGATCGCGACGAAGCTCGGAGTCACGGAAGAAGAAGTGATTTCGATGAACCGCCGTTTGGCGGCGCCGGACCATTCGCTGAACGCGCCCTTGCGCGCGGATTCGGAAGGCGAGTGGCAGGATTGGCTCGTGGACGAGTCGCCGAACCAGGAGACGATGCTCGCCGACCGGGAAGAGAAAGACGACCGCAGCGAGCTGCTCGCGGAAGGCATGAAGGCGCTGAACGAACGCGAGCGGCATATCTTAACCGCGCGGCGCTTGAAGGAAGAGCCGGCGACGCTCGAGGATTTGTCGAAGGAATACGACATCAGCCGCGAGCGTGTGCGCCAGATCGAGGTGCGCGCGTTCGACAAGCTGCAACGCGCGATCCGCGAGGCGGCCAAGGCGAAGCGTACAGGCGGTGGACCGGCGGAGAAGGTGGCCGCGCTGCCGGCGCGTTAGGCGGCGAACGGGTCTTTGACGAGGATCGTGTCGTCGCGCTCGGGGCTGGTTGAGAGGACGGCGACGGGCGCGCCGATCAGCTCTTCGACGCGGCGGACGTATTTGATCGCGGCGGCGGGGAGTTGGGCCCATGAGCGGGCGCCGGCGGTGGAGTCGCTCCAGCCCTCCATCGTCTCGTAGATGGGTTTGACGCGGGCTTGGGCGTTCGCGGCGGCGGGCAGGTGGTCGATGCGCTTGCCGTCGAGGTCGTAGGCGACGGCGACCTTGATTTCTTTGAGGCCGTCGAGGACGTCGAGCTTGGTGAAGGCGATGCCGTCGATGCCGCCGGTGATGACCGTCTGGCGCACGAGCACGGCGTCGAACCAGCCGCAGCGGCGCTTGCGGCCGGTGACGGTGCCGAACTCGTGGCCGCGTTCGCCGAGCCTGGCGCCGATCTCGTCGGTCAGTTCGGCGGGGAAGGGGCCCTCGCCGACGCGGGTCGTGTAGGCCTTCGCGATGCCGAGCACGTAGCTCAGCGCGCGGGGGGCGATGCCGCAGCCGGCGGCGGCTTGGCCCGCCACCGTGTTCGAGGAGGTGACGAACGGATACGTGCCGTGGTCGACGTCGAGCAGGGCGCCTTGCGCGCCTTCGAACAGGATGCGGTCGCCGCGCATGCGTGCTTCGTGGAGGTGCTTCCAGACGGGCCCGAGGAAGGGGACGATTTTGGGGGCGATCTCCTTCAGTTTGGCGACGAGGTCGTTCGCGTCGATTTCGTTGGTGCCGAGGCCCCTACGGAGCGCGTTGTGGTGGGCGAGAAGGTTCTCGACTTTGGCCTTCAGCGTTCCCGGGTCGGCGAGGTCGATGGTGCGCAATGCCCGCCTACCGACCTTGTCTTCGTAAGCGGGGCCGATGCCGCGCTTCGTGGTGCCGATTTTGGTGCCGGAATTCGACGTCTCGCGGATCGTGTCGAGTTCGCCGTGGAGCGGCAGGATCAGCGGGCAGTTTTCGGCGATCAGGAGGTTCGCCTTGGTGATCGTGAGGCCCTGCTGTTGCATGCGCTCGATTTCGGCAATCAGCGCCCATGGATCTACGACGACGCCGTTGCCGATGATCGAGCGCTTGTTCGCGCGCGCGATGCCGGACGGCAGCAGCGAGAACTTGTAGGTCTTGCCGTCGATCACGAGCGTGTGGCCCGCGTTGTGGCCGCCTTGGAAGCGCACCACGATATCGGCGCGCTCGCAGAGCCAGTCGACGATCTTGCCTTTGCCTTCGTCGCCCCATTGGGCGCCGATCACCGCAACGCCTGCCATCAGAACACCAATGCTTTCGCTTGTTTCACGACCGGGATTTTGCGCAGTTCGGCGAGCACGCTTTCAGGCACGGCGTCGTCCACTTCGATGAGGGCGATGGCGTCGCCGCCGGCGGCCGTGCGGCCGAGGTTGAAGCTTGCGATGTTGACCTTCGCATCGCCGAGCAGCGTACCGAGCTTGCCGATGAAGCCCGGTTTGTCTTCGTTCGTGACGTAGAGCATGTGCGGGGTGAAGTGCGATTCCATGTCGATGCCCTTCACCTGGATCAGGCGCGGCACGCCGTTCGAGAAGACGGTGCCGGCGACGTCGCGGGTTTGGCGCTCGGTCATGACTTTCAGCATCATGTAGCCTTCGTAGGCGCCGTGCTGGGTGCGGCGCACTTCGGAGACTTGGATGCCGCGCTCCTTGGCGACGATCGGGGCGTTGACCATGTTGACGTCGGAGAGCGCGGGTTTGAGCAGGCCGCTCAGCGCCGCTTGCGTGAGCGCGCGGGTGTTCAGATCGGCGGCGTGGCCTTCGTAGACGAGTTCAACCGACTTGATCGCGGTTTCGGTGAGTTGGCCGGCGAACGCGCCGAGGCGTTCGGCGAGCGCGATCCACGGCCGCATCTTCGTCGCCTGATCGGCGGTGATGGACGGCATGTTGATCGCGTTCGTGATCGCGCCGGTGAGCAGGTAATCCGACATCTGTTCGGCGACTTGCAGGGCGACGTTTTCCTGCGCCTCGGAGGTGGAGGCGCCGAGGTGGGGTGTCACCACGACTTTGTCGGAGCCGAAGAGCAGATTTTCCTTTGCGGGTTCGGTCTCGAAGACGTCGAGGGCGGCGCCGGCGACGTGGCCGGACGCGAGCGCGTCGTTCAGCGCCTTCTCGTCGATCAGGCCGCCGCGGGCGCAGTTGATGATGCGCACGCCCTTCTTCGTTTTGGCGAGCGACTTGGCGTCGAGGATGTTGCGGGTCTTGTCGGTCAACGGCGTGTGCAGCGTGATGATGTCGGCGCGGTGGAGTAGTTCGTCGAGTTCGACTTTGTCGACGCCGAGTTCGGCGGCGCGGTCGGGGCTCAGATACGGGTCGAAGGCGGCGACCTTCATGCGCAGGCCTTTCGCGCGTTCGGCGACGATGGAGCCGATGTTGCCGCAGCCGATGATGCCCAAGGTCTTGCCGGTCAGTTCGACGCCCATGAAGCGGTTCTTTTCCCACTTGCCGGCGTGGGTGGAGGCGTTCGCGGCGGGGATTTCGCGGGCAAGCGCGAACATGAGGGCGATCGCGTGTTCGGCCGTGGTGATCGAGTTGCCGTGCGGCGTGTTCATGACGATCACGCCGCGCGCGGTTGCGGCGGGGATGTCCACGTTGTCGACGCCGATGCCGGCGCGGCCGATGACTTTCAGATGCGTTGCGGCGGTAAGCAGGTCGGCGGTGACTTTCGTGGCCGAACGGATCGCGAGGCCGTCATAGCGGCCGATGATCGTTTTCAGTTCCTCTTTCGAGAGGCCGGGTTTTACGTCGACGTCGACGCCGCGGTCTTTGAAGATTTGCACGGCGGCGGGGGAGAGTTGGTCGGAGATCAGGACTTTGGGCATGGGTTGCGTTCCGGGAAGACGGTGATCGGGGTTCGGTTTTCGGTGATCGGCAGGAATCACGATTCCCGAATCCCGATCACCAAATCCCGCTAGCGTTCAGCTTGCTTTGACTTGTGCCCAGGCCCAGTCGAGCCAGGGGGTGAGGGCTTTGAGGTCGGCGTTTTCGACGGTGGCGCCGGCCCAGATGCGCAGGCCCGGTGGGGCGTCGCGGTAGGCGGCGATGTCGTGGGCGATGCCTTCTTTGTCGAGCAGGTCGGCGATCTTTTTCGCGGCGGCAGCTTGGCCGTCGGCGTCTTTCGCGGTGAACCAAGGATCGACAATCTTCAAACACACGGATGTGTTCGATCTTGTCTTCGGGTCCTTGGCGAGGACGTCGGCCCAGCCGGACGTCTTCGTCCAGCGTTCGATCACGTGCAGGTTCTCGTCTGCGCGCGCCATCAGGCCTTTCAGACCGCCAACGCTTTCGGCCCAGGTGAGCGCGTCCAGGTAATCTTCCACGCAGAGCATCGAGGGCGTGTTGATCGTCTCACCCTTGAAGATGCCTTCGTTCAGCTTGC
>CAZXAQ010000037.1:0-35992 GCA_964638635.1 uncultured Flavobacteriaceae bacterium | reverse complement strand
ACTCGCACAACCCGTGGCGCTGTGGCTTTCATATCTTGTTAATGATCGTTAACGCCGAATTGGTTAACAAATGGTTAAAACGGCGTTGCGTCGAAGACTCAATCGAGCCTGATTTGAAGTGCTTGTTGTGATCATCCATTGCACCTAGCAGTCGAACCATGACGGAAAGAATGATTCGCACCGCAGCGTTGCTATTCGCACTCTCGCTCAGCGCGTGCTCGACCTATCAAGCAACCGTCGCCGCCATCGACAAGGCCGGCGAAACCTTCAAGACGCCCGAACCGAAAATCCCCGTCGTCGATCTCACGAACGCGACGTGGCAGAAGCTGACGCCCGATCAGCCGGAGTCGAATCCGCTGCGCGTCGCGATCGTCGAACGCAACGACAAGATCGGCGCGACGCGCGTCGTCTTGAAAGCACCGGCGGCGTCCGCACTGCCACCCTATTGGCTGACCGCCCCCGGCAACTACACGGTGCTGAAGGGCACGTTCGTGTTCGACACGCTGACCGCCGACGGCAAGCGCGCACAGCTCGTGCAAACGCCGGGCACGTTCGCCGAGATCCCGAAGAACTTCATCATGCAAGGCGTGACCCGACCGGGAACGGAAGCGTTGCTCTACATCACCGTCTACGGCGAATGGGCGCCGAAGGTCGCCGAAGGCGCCTGGACTCACCAAACAGCACGCGCGAACTGATCACTCCGCCGCGAGCCGTGAGTGCGCGAACGGATAAACCCGGTCGCGCCCGAGCAGATACGCCTGAAACCCGCGCGGAAACAGCCCCGCGAACGCGTCGTCGAACACGTCGAGCCCACCCGTGTAAGCGCCGAACGCCGGCAGCACGCAGCGCGTCCCATCGGCAACGAAGCAGCGCCGTTTGAGCCGCCGCACCCGCGTCGCCACCCGCGCGACAGGATGCAAGTGGCCGCAAAGCTCCCCCGCGGCAGCCTTTCCACGCTTCGGCTCATGCCGGAACACGAGCGGCCCCACTGAAAACTCAGGCGCACACTCGCCGCCGAGCTGAAGCGCGGAGGCCGCATCGTGGTTGCCCTCGATCCAAACGAACCGCCGCTTGCGCATCAGCCCCGCAATCGCGCGCTTGGCCGTGGCGTCCAAACGCGCCGGCCC
Organism: uncultured Flavobacteriaceae bacterium; assembly: GCA_964638635.1. Lineage (GTDB taxonomy): Bacteria > Pseudomonadota > Alphaproteobacteria > Micropepsales > Micropepsaceae > SZUA-430. The sequence continues at coordinate 34,865 of CAZXAQ010000037.1, read as the reverse complement.
CTCGCCGTCGTGAAAATTATCGCCGAGACAAACGATCGTCTTCGGCTGCAGCCGCTCGGCCACTTCGCCAAACCGCGCCAGCGTCGCATGCGTGTCGTAAGGCGGAAGCATCTGCCCCGTCCGCGCCGCAAACGCCGAGCCCTTCTCGAAATGCAGATCGGCAACCGCGAGCAACCGCTCATCCGCCCACCAAAGAGCACCCGACGGATCGGCGGTCAGCGTCGCTCCGGCGACATCGAACTCGAGTGTGGTGATCGGCGCGCTCAAACGCTTCGCTCCGTGAGAACCGGCGCGAGATTGGCCCGAACGTGAGCCTCGCGAAACGCCGCCGCGCGACTTGTTCACAGGCTTGGGTGACCTAAGCAACGCCGAACACCGCGCGCAAATGCGCGTTCAGCATGCGCCCCTGCGGGTCGCACGCCGCGCGCACATCCAAGAACGCCCTCCAGCGCGGATAGAGCCCGGCAAAATCGGCCGCAGAAAGCGTGTGCAACTTACCCCAATGCGGCCGCCCGCCGTGCTTGCGCAAGATAGGCTCCACAGCGCCGAATACCGGCTTGAAGTCCTGCGTCGCGCCCATATGCGTTGCAATCGAGCACGACGCGCGGCCGTGGAACGGGCTCAGCCAGGCCGTCTCCGGCGCGATGAATCTGACCTCGATCGGGAAGTAAACTTCCGCGTGCCGCTCGACTGCCGCCGCGACCTCGCGCAACGCCTCGACCACAGCCTCTTGCGGCACGTGATATTCCATCTCGTTGAACCGCTTCGGCCGCTCGGTCGAAAGCAACCGCCACGCGGTCCCCACGACCTCCTCCGTCGGCGTGCCCGCGATCAGCTGTTGCGCCAGCCCGCGCCGCAGCCACGGCGCCCACGACGTGTAATCACGCAGCATCATCAGGTCGTCGACGCCGTCGTTCTCCGCGTTCGCGCCACGCGGCGTCTCCGCCTCGTCCGTCTCGTCGTGCGCGATGCAATAGGCCATGCCCGTGAACGGAACGGCGTAGAACTCGAAATGCCGGTGCTTCGCCGCGAACGCGTGGCAGCTACCCAGAACCTCCTCGAACGGTGCAAACCACGTCCGCCGCTTCACCTTCAGTGGCCCGCGGTTCTGCAGCGTGACCGACGTGGTCACGCCGAGCGCGCCCAACGACACGCGCGCAGCCTCGAACAGCTCCGCGTTCTTCGCGGCGCTGCAGTCGTGCGTCTTGCCGTCGGGCGTCATCAGCGTGAGCCCCACAGCGAACGAAGCAAGCGAAGAGAGCGCCCGCCCCGTGCCGTGCGTCGCCGTGGCCATCGCGCCCGCCAGCGACTGCTTGTTGATGTCGGGCAGCGCCTCCATTGCCTGCCCCACGCCCTCCAGCGCCTCGCCCAAAGCGAACAGCCGCGTGCCGGCACGCACTGTCGCCGTCAGCGCCGCTGCATCGTGGCCGACGATGCCATGCATCCGATCGAGCGAGAGCACCGTGCCCTCCGTCGGCACGAGCGGCGTGAACGAATGCCCGGCGCCGACGGGACGAACGGGCCCTTGAGCCTTCGTCAAAATGTCGGCGAGTTCGTTCTCGTCTTTCGGCACCGCGATCACAGCCGCATCGCAATGCTGCAAGCCCGACCAGTTGCGCCAGCGCAGCGTGCCGGCAGCCGGAGGCGGCAGCACCGCCTCCGCCGGATCACCGGCGTTGAGCGCGAGATACCCCACGCCGCTGCCGAGCGCGGCGACCGCAGCGCCCGCACCGATCAGCACATCGCGGCGCGAGAACCTCACGGCTCGCGTCCCGCCATAAACAGCGTCAGCGCGCGCAGATCGTCGTCCGTACAGTCGAGGCACTGCCCGCGCGGCGGCATGCCTTTGAACCCGTCGCGCGCATGGCTGACGAGCGTGTCGATTCCTTGCATGAAGCGCGCATCCCAGGCCGTCTTGTCGCCGGCGAGCGGCGCCTGCGCGTCGAGCACGGTGTGGCACGCCCGGCAGGAGCGTGCGTAGATCTCCGCAAGCCGCGCGTCCGAAGGCGCCATCCCCTCGGCCCGGGCAACTCTCTGCGCCGACGTCTCCGCGGGCCCGCACGCGGCGAGCGCGACCGACGCGCAAAACGCGAGACAAACTTGGCGAACCACCGCACCCTCATTGAAGACGTGAGGCAGCGTAATGGAACCCGCGCAAAACAAAAACGCCCCCGCAAGCCCGCGGGAGCGCCTCTACGAAATCGTCCTTAAAGCGCAGCTTTAGCGGCGCGAGCCGAGCTGGGGCTTCTGGCGCGGGACCACCATCTGGGCGGTCTGTTGCGGCGCAGGCGTGGCTTGCGCCGCCTGGTCAGCCGCCGACACACAACGCCAAATCAGCTTGCCAGTGGCCTCGCTACGCACTTCGCGCAGTACCTTGCCCTCTTTGCAGGCCGGCACGCGCCAGCCGCCGCCGCCCAGCAGAATGCCGAAGCCTTCCGCCGCCTGCGCGGGCACCGTGAGCGCCGCCATCAGAACGGCCGCCGCCAAGAATTTCATCGTCATGTTTGTCGCCTAACGTTGGGGGATTCGAGATTGCTCACCGGGACGTGGCCCGCCTCCGCGAAAGCGTCAACTGACGCGTCCGGCGGACAAAACCGCGCGGAACCGATCTCTTCGCCACGCCAACCACTTAACCACGTGCGCTGCATGCGCGCAGGCCGGGATCAGCTGTGGAAAAGCACGCGCGCCACCCACCCTGCGCGAACCGCCGACTGACAATTTGTCACTTTTGGCAGGCGTGCTATGGTCCCACCCGAAACCGCCATTTCAAGGATCTCCGCCCCATGGCCGAGCATTTCGACGTCCTCATCATCGGCGCCGGCATTTCCGGCATCGACGCCGGCTATCACCTGAACAAGTTCGCGCCGAAAAAGACGTACGTCATTCTCGAAAACCGCGACCGCATCGGCGGCACGTGGGACCTGTTCCGCTACCCCGGCATCCGCTCGGACTCGGACATGCTGACCATGGGCTACAGCTTCAAACCCTGGACGCACGACAGCACGATCTCCCCCGGCGACAAGATCAGAGACTATGTCACCGAAACCGCCGCCGAAAACGGCATCGATAAGCACATTCGCTTCCGCCACAACGTGAAGCGCGCAAGCTGGGACTCAGCCACCGCCCGCTGGACCATCGAAGCGACAACGCGCGACGACGCGGGCAGGGAAACCCCGGTCACGCTTACCGCGAACTTCCTCTTCTCCTGCGCCGGCTACTACCGCTACAGCGACGGCTACACGCCCGAATTCAAAGGCCGCGAAAACTTCAAAGGCGAGATCATCCACCCGCAGCACTGGCCCGAAGACCTGAACTATGCCGGCAAGCGGATCGTCGTCATCGGCTCCGGCGCGACCGCGGTCACGCTGATCCCGAACCTGGCCAAGACCGCGGCCCACGTGACGATGCTGCAGCGCTCGCCCACCTACTACGTCTCGCGTCCGGAGAAAGACAAAGCCGCGAACTTCCTGCGCAAGATCATGCCGTCGCGCTGGGCCTACATGATCCCGCGCTGGCGCAACATCGTGCTGCAGCGCGTCTTCTTCAACATGGCGCGCACGAAGCCGCAAAAGACGGCCGATCGCCTAATCAAAGGCGTCGCCGACCTTCTGCCGAAAGACTACGACGTGAAGACCCACTTCACGCCGAGCTACAATCCCTGGGATCAGCGCCTCTGCCTCGTGCCCGACGCCGACATGTTCAACGCGATCAGCGAAGGCAAGGCGAGCGTCGTCACTGACCACATCGATACGTTCACCGCCAAAGGCATCAAGCTGAAATCGGGCCAAGAACTCGAAGCCGACATCATCGTGACCGCCACGGGCCTGCACGTGCAGATGCTGGGCGGCGCGCAACTGACGGTCGACGGCGCGCCCGTCGAGGTCGGCAAGACGTTCGCCTACAAAGGCATGATGCTCTCGAACGTCCCGAACCTCGCCTTCGTCTTCGGCTACACGAACGCCAGCTGGACGCTGCGCGCCGACCTCGTCTGCGAATGGGTCACGCGCGTCCTGAACAAGATGGACGAGAAAGGCGCTGAGATCGTAACCCCGCGCCCGACCGACCCAAACATGCAAGCCGACCCGATGCTGGACTTCTCGTCAGGCTACGTCCAACGCGCGATCGCCGCCACGCCCAAACAAGGCCCCACCGCCCCCTGGCGCCAAAACCAAAACTACTTCACCGACCTCAAAGAAATGCGCAAAGCCCCGATCGAAGACGAAGCGCTGGTGTTCACGAAAGCCGGCGCTGTGGCAAAGCCGGAGTTGGCGCGGGCGGCGGAGTAAATCCTCGCCTGGGAGCGCGGGCTTCCAGCCCGCACTTTCTTACTACCGCACCCAAGGAAGCAAACGTTCAAGCTCGATCACGCCAACGATATCGAGATAGGCGACTGCAATCAGTCCAAACCCAAACACGTTGATCGCAAGCCACTTGAAGAACGTCGGCCAATCAATCCGCGTGCCGAAGAAGACATACCAATTTCCAACAAGGGCACTGAGAACGAAGTAGATCCCAAAGGCGACAAGCCACGGCCCTTGCACCTCTGATGTAACAACCATGTACATAAGGGGCAGCCCCAGCAGCATGTAAGCTAAGCCAAACCCCAGCCAACGTTTGAGCATAGATCACCGCGATTTTCGTGTCGGCCCAAAACTCTCCGCCGCCAAGGCCAATCACCTGCGCTCTTCGCGCCCATGCCAATTCGAACCGGGTGCGGCTGAACGCTTCCACTCGGCAGGACGTGGGTCGTGCTCGCCCCCCGCATTTCGCGTCTTCTCACGATCACCGAAAACTAGCACGCGGGCGCAACGCCCGTCACACCGCACAGCGTTAACAGAACCCTAACGCCGCCATCTATTTCGACCCCCACTCGCACCTGCAACATCGCAAATTTCACCTCACACGTGGCGGTTGAGTGACTCCCTTTCGCGCTAGCATCTTGCCCTTCGTGCAAGGAGGGTAGCCATGCGCGGACTAACGCTTTCATCTTGGTTCGCCGCGACGCTCGCGGCCATCGCATTCACGCTCGCGCTCGGCGCGGCGCCCGCTTCCGCCGACGACGGCGCGCGCGCGTTCACGCAAACGCTGATCGATCAAGGCTTCGGCATCCTGCGCGACACGCGCATGAGCAAGGCCGAACGGGTCAATCGCTTCAACGCGTTCGTCGTCGGCCACATGGACGCGCGCAAGACGGCGCTATTCACGCTGGGCAACTACCGCCGCGGCGCGCCCGACGGCGTGGTGGAGCCGTTCGTCGAAGCCTTCACCCAATACTCGACGGCGATCTACGGCACGCACCTCGTCGACTATGCGGCATCCACGCTGCGTGTGACCGGCGATGTCGCGAACAAGCCGGGCGACGTCACCGTGATGACGCTGGCCGAAGGCGGCACGCTGCGCGAGCCGCTGCGCATCGCGTTCCGCCTAAGCGCCGACGGCGGCGTTTACAAGATCGTTGACGTGCAGGTGGCGGGCATTTGGCTTTCGGTCGAACAGCGCGATCAGTTCGCGTCCGTGCTGTCGCAAAACCGCGGCGACATCGCCTCGCTCACGGCATCGCTCCGGGACCGCGCGTCACGCCTGCGCGCGGGCGGCTGAACTCAAACCGCGGCCGCGGCGTCTTTCATGATCGCCGCGATCGCATCCTCGCCGTCGGGCGAGTGGATCCAGCTTTCCGCGGCCGCTTGGCTGTCGAACTGCAGCGCCACGCGGTGCGGGCGCACGCGGTCGGGCACGGGAACAAGCACCTCGAACGTGCCTTCAAAGCGCGCATCCTTGGTGAGCTGGGCGTAAGGCGCGGGTAGCCCCTTTTTCTTCTTCATGGGATTTGAATCTTTCGCTGTTGAGCGCGCTGGTAGCCGCTTACGCCGCCAAGCGCAAACCCACGTGAGGCTCAGCGCCGCACAAGCATCCCGCCCACCCAAGCACACGGCAGCGCCGAGGCGGCAAGCGCGACCGGATACCACACCGGCCCAAGGTTCAGCGGGATCATGGCAGTGGCGCCGAGGCTGGCCAGCACCGTGCCGATCGCCCCCAGCGTCAGCGCATGCGCTTGCGGCGCACGCGGCGCGAGCCACGCGGTGAGCGCGCATCCCAAAACCGAAAACACCGACCGATAGCCGAGCGCGAGCGCGTTCAGCGCCGGATCGAACATCGGCTCACCCTTCGGCGGAAATACGCCCCACACATGCATCACCTCGTCCGTGCCGATGTGGGTCACGAAGATGAAAACGAGTCCGGCGAGGACGGCCACAATGCTTCTGATCATGCGCGAGAGCTTAGACGCCGCCCGCGCTCAACGCCAACCGGCGGAGGACACAATCGGCGGCGACGTTGCACATTCGGACGAGGATAAAGACAGTCCGCCACGAAGCTTGACCACACGCCGCTTCGCTCGCCTCAGCCGCCGTCGGTGTCCAACTCAATCTCTGTCGCGACCATGCCTTTCGGCGTGTGCGCCACCTGCACGCGCACGCGTTGGCCTTGGCGAAGCGCGCGGATGCCGCATTCGCGCAGGACAACCATATGCACAAAAATATCCTGACCGTCCTCCACGGGCACCAAGAAGCCGAACCCCTTCGCCCGGCTGAACCACTTGCACACGGCCTCGAGCAACGGCGCGTCCACCTCCGGGCGGGCGCCGCGCTTCAGGGCCGCGAACGACTTGGCAATAAGATCCGGCAAATCCATCGCCCCGCCGCGCCCGATCACGATGCTGCCACCCGTCATGGGCGGTAGCGTCGGTCTCAGGAATGGCACAATCGACGGCAGCGGTTCCAATGGCACGCCCGGCGCCAGCACCGCGTGGATGAATTTCACCTGCGGGCCTTTGACCTTCCATAGGAGATCGAAATCGAGAACCGCCCCCGGCGCCAGCGCATCGACGCCGATCGCCTCAAGCACCGAACGATGCAGCAACACGTCGGCGTCGACATCCTTTGAGACAACAAAGCCAAAGCCCTTCGCGCGATCGAACCACTGCACGCGCCCGGTAACGCGCAGCACCGTGCCGGGCTGCTTGCCCGTCGACACAGCCGAATGCGGCCCTTTGCCCGCAATCTCGTGGATCGTGCCGACGATCAGCCGCCCGGCTTCAAGCTTCACGTCATAGACGAGCGCAACCCCGGCTTCGATGGCGGCAAGCCCAAACGGCCGGAGCGTGGCGGCGGTGAACGCGGCCTGCATGCCGCCGTCCGAAACGGCGCAACCCGCGCCCGTCGTCGGATCGAACCACTTCACAGTGCCCATGGTACGCATGGCAACACCCCAAAACTGAACGGAACCAACAGGCGCACACCATACCGCAAACGCGCGCCACAGTCAGCGGCGCGAAGCACCGCCGTGACGCCGGCACATTCGGTTGGTTTTAGGCCCGCCGCAGATCGCGGAACGACACCAGCCGCCCCTTGACTTCATCCCAGAGCGCCAGCCGCACGCATCGAAAACTCTGCCACAGCGTAAGCCGCCCCACGTCGCGCAGCTCCGGATGATCGCGCAACACCTTCTGCAGCCGGTAATAGGGAATGCGGCTCGAGAGATGGTGCACGTGATGCACGCCGATATTCGCCGTGAACCAGCGCAACACCGCCGGCAGATCGTAGTGCGACGAGCCTTGAAGGGCCGCCTGCTGCAAGTCCCACTTGTCGGACCCTGCCCACACCGTGCCCTCGAACTGATGTTGCACGAAGAACAGCCACACCCCGATCGACGAAGCGAGCAACAGGATCGGGATCTCGATCATGAGAAACTCGCTCCACCCCACGAGATACATCATCCCGACGACGATGGCAGCGATGACGAGGTTGTTGCCCATCGCCGAAAACCAAGGCCGCCAGCCGCCGTCCATCAGCCCGACCGGCAACCGGTTCGAGAGGAAGAACACGAACGCGGGCCCGATTAGAAACAGCGTGATCGGATGGCGATAGGCGCGATAGCGCAACCGCTCGTACCACGGCGAGGCTTTGTACTCGGCCACCGTCATCGTCTCGATGTCGCCAAGCCCGCGCCGGTCGAGATTGCCCGACGTTGCGTGATGCATGTTGTGCGTCTTGCGCCACACGCCGAACGGCGTGAGCGTCAGCACGCCGCACAAACGGCCGACCCAATCGTTCAGCGCGCGGTTCTTGAAAAACGCGCCATGCCCGCAATCGTGCAAGATCAGAAAAATGCGCACGAGAAACCCCGCGGCCGGGAGCGCCAGCGGCAACGCCAGCCAATAGCTGAAGCCCATGAGGAACCACATCGCCGCCCACAGCGCGAGGAACGGCACGATGGTGATCGCGATCTCGACAAATGACCGCGGCGTCGACGGGTCGCGATAGGGGATGAGAAGCTGCGCCCAAGCCCGGGCATCGCGCGGCTGGTGAGCCGCCGCAGGCACGTCAACGGAAGAAACGGACAACTGAGAAACCTCAAGATCGTACGTCCACACCCATGCCAGGATTCGCCCACTTCGCCTAGTTCGCGAATGCGTCAGTGCAACGGAAATCGACACGCTCGAGGGCCACAAGCAACGCCGGGCAGGGCTATCGCGCGCCCCAAAATCTGCTTCTATCCGGGTCCGATGACCAAGCCGCCCGCCACGTCCACGATCGAGCTAAACATCCGCGATGTCGCGCAAGTGTTTGAATCGCTGGATCCCTACCCGTTCCACGAACGCGATCTGGACAAGGACGCGGAGGAGTTCATCGTCGGGTGGGCGAGAGAACTGCCGCGGGACAGCGCATTCCGTATCGTCGTCCATCTGCCGAAGGCGGAAGCGCAGTCGCCTGCGGCCGGCGATCTTGAAAACGGCATGAAACGCTTTTTCGCGCTGCGAGCCGATGCGATCGGCCGCGAGTTGCGCGAATTGTTCCGAGTCGGCCGCATTTCGCTGGCAATCGGAATCGCGGTGCTCGTCGGCTGTGTGGCTGCCGCCCAATACGCCCACGTTGTTTTGGGCGAGGGGCCCATCACAAGCGTGACTCGCGAAAGCTTGATCATCCTGGGATGGGTCGCGAATTGGCGCCCACTCGAAATCTTCCTCTACGAGTGGTGGCCGCTCGCGCGCCGGCGCAGCCTCTACCACCGCCTGGCCAAGGCCACAGTGGAGCTGCGCCCGGCCTAGCGCTGCCTCCCCCTGCAAGCGCTGGCTTGATCCGGCGCAAGCTGGCCCAAATGCTGCCTCACGACGAGAACATCGGGACGAGGAGATCCGACAGAGCAGCCGCGATCGCGGGGCGAACGTCGATCGCGTTGGTCTCGTGCAGGATCGTGTTGCACGTCACGACCCGCGCAGGCTTGGCGGCCAAGAGCTCCTGATAAGCACCTTCGGCGAATATCGCGTGCACGGCGGCACAAACGGGCGGCCTTGGTGCCGTCTCGCGCACGTGCCGCGCCGCCGCGATCATCGTCTTGGCGGTTGAGATGATGTCGTCGATCAAGACCGGCGTCCGGTCCCGCCATGACTGGAGATCGGGCACGGCCACCTCAACGCTCCTGTCGCCGCGCCTTGTCTTCTGCGACAGCACGAACGGACAACCGGCCCGGCGCGCAACCTCCGACGCCCACTGCTCGCTCTCCGCATCGGGCCCCACGACCACCGGGGCCTCCACGTTGGCGGCGATCCAAGCAGCAATGGCGGGCGCTGCGGCCACGGCTCGCGTCGGGACAGCGTAAATCTCCGACAGGTCATGGATGCGATGCAGATGCGGATCGACGGTCACCAACCCGTCCAAAAAGCCCGACAAAAGCTGCGCGAAATGGCGTGCGGTAACACCTTCGCCGTCGCGGAAGACGCGATCTTGGCGCATGTAGCCGAGATAGGGGGCGGCGAGCACGACGCGCCGCGCTCCCAGGGCCCGCAACGTCGAGGCTAGGAGATAAAGGCCGACGGTCTTCGCATCCGGATGATCAAGCCCGCAGGCGACGACGACCGTTCGATCGCATACGTCGCCGCCCACCCGCAGATAGGTCTCGCCGTCGGGAAAGTTCCGGTGTTCGACCGGAACAACACCGCCGCCGCACGCCGCAGCCAGGCTTGCGGCAAGCGCTTCGTTGCCGGGAAAGGGAACAAACGCCATCGTCATTAGACAGGCTCCAGCTCGTAGGGCGCGCCGTGTCCTGAGGCATAGGCCGCCGCATACAGCAACTCGCCCTTGCTCTGCGCGTGCAGCGTGAACAACGGCTGACCGTGTTCCACGCGCTCTCCGGTTTTGACGTGCAGCTCCAAACCGGCCGCCGGCGAACGCGGCGCGCCGGCAAGCTTTGCGACGCGCGCCAGTTTCCGATTGTCGATTGCCTTGACGCGGCCTGCTTGCGGCGCGGCGAAATCGCGCCGGAAGGACGCCGTCGGCGGCTCGCGCAATCCACCTTGCGCCACGCAAATGGCTTGGAACTTCTGCCACGCGGCGCCGCTGTCGAGTATGCGCGTCGCTTCGTCGATGCCATCGCCGGCCGCCTTCCCCCCCGACACCAGAACCGCACCGGCCAGGCGCAAAGCGCGCTCGCGCAGATCGATGGGCGTGCCGTTCTTCCGCTGCAGCACAGCGAGCAGGTCTCGCGCTTCCAGAGCGGGGCCGATGCCGAACCCGACAGGATCGGTTCCGGGCGTTTGCACGGCGTGCACATGCAACCCGACCTCGTTGCCGACATGGGTGAGCTTATCGACGAGCGCGCGCGCCGCAGCCGCGGAGCGCACCTTCGCCGTGGGCCCAACCGGAACGTCCAGAACGACATGCGTCGATCCGGCGGCGAGCTTCTTCGACAGCACGGACGCGACCAGCTGCCCATCGCTGTCGAAGTCGAGCGGCCGCTCGATCCGGATCAAGATGTCGTCCGCGGGGCTCAAGTCCATCGCCCCGCCCCAAACAATGCAGCCACCTTCGCGCTCGACCACGCGCCGCATGGCGGCAAGGTCCAAATCGACGGGCGCCAGCGTTTCCATCGCATCGGCGGTACCTGCGGGCGACGTGATCGCACGTGACGACGTCTTTGGCATCGTCAACCCCGCCGCCGTCGCGATCGCGACGATGATCGGTGTTGTTCGATTGCCGGGCAAACCGCCGATGCAATGCTTGTCCACGACCGGCCGCATGGGCCACGTGAGGATCGTTCCCGCTTCCGCCATGGCCCGCGTCAGACTCACAATCTCATCGTGCGCCATGTGATCGCCTGCGCATGCGGTCAAGAACGACGCCAGCTCGATGTTCGAGTAGCGGCCCGCGACCACGTCGCCGACAATCGCTACATACGCCTCGGGTTCGAGGTGAAGCCCATACATTTTCCGACGAACATTGGAAAAGGACTGCGTGGGTTCGGGGTGCGCGAATTCGAGAACCTGCCCCGGCTGAACGTGCAACTCGCGCCAAGCAGCTTCGGACAAGCCCGCTTCATCGGCCGCCAGCAAGTCTTCCGTCACCACATTCAGCGTCGCGATCAACGACCGTTCGCCCGCCGTAACCTTGACCCGCGCGCGCACCTGAAAACCTTCCGAGCGGCAGACGTGGCAGTCGGCGCGCATGAACACGATCGGCTCGTGATAAGTGTCGATGCCCATTCGCCGGGCACGAATGACCGGCGCATTGTTGTTCGTCTTTCCGGTTTGAACCACGCGGCAGCTCCTTCCCCGGAGCAATATACGCGGGCCACAAGAAGGCCGCCCTTCGCCCAGATCAAATTTGCCATTGGCATTGAATGGCCAGTCGCGACGGTGTTGCCAATTTGTCCCAGCCGCCGCTTCGGCCGACACCGAAACGCGTTCTGGTACTGAGCGATTTGCCGCACAGTTCGTGTCGCATAGGAAAGTCAGTTAAAATTATATAGAAAGAACCGAAACTGCTTCTCGCGCATGACAACCAAACGGATACCTAACGCATTTCAAACGGATATCTAACGGATGAACCCGCAGAACGCCGCCCTTCTAACGCTTCTAACGGATGAGATTTTGCATCCGGCGATCCGCACGGTTTTCCGGTTGAGGGCAGACAGCCATCTGCTAGGGATACGCGCATGACGCTCCCCATCGAAGCGGCCCTGCCCGAGCTGACGCGGACGCTAGCGGCCGCGCGCGCCGCCGTGCTCGAAGCCCCAACCGGCGCCGGCAAGACGACGTTGGTGCCGCTCGCGCTGCTCCGCGAGCCCTGGGCGAAGGACAAGAAGATCCTAATGCTGGAGCCGCGCCGCGTCGCCGCCCGCGCCGCCGCCGCCCGCATGGCCGACCTCTTGGGCGAGAAAGTCGGCGAGACTGTCGGCTACCGCGTCCGCCTCGACGCGAAGGTGAGCGCGAAAACCCGCATCGAAGTCGTGACCGAAGGCCTGCTCACCCGCCGCCTGCAAAGCGACCCCGAACTGAAGGGCGTGGCCGCGGTCATCTTCGACGAATTCCACGAGCGCAGCCTGAATGCGGACTTAGGCCTCGCCCTTACGCTCGAAACCCAAGCCGCCCTGAACGAAGACCTGAAAATCCTCGTCATGTCGGCCACCCTCGATGGCGCCCGCGTGGCCACGCTGTTGAATGATGCACCGGTGGTGCGCAGCGAAGGCCGCCTCCACCCCATTGAAACCCGCTACGCCCCACCGCTCGCGAACACGCGCATCGAACAAGCAACGGCAAACGTCGTCCTCCGCGCGCTCCACGAAACGGACGGCGGCCTCCTCGTCTTCCTCCCCGGTGAAGGCGAAATCCGCACTGTCGCGCGTCTGCTCGAAGCCGAAGGCCAGCATGGCGCAACCTTACTGCCGCTCTACGGCACGCTCACTGCGGAACAACAAGATCGCGCCATCCGCCCACTACCCGGCACGCGCAAGATCGTGCTCGCCACCGCGATCGCCGAGACGAGCCTCACCATCGAAGACATCCGCGTGGTGATCGACGCAGGCCTCCAGCGCTCGGCGCGCTACGATCCCGCGACCGGTATGACGCGCCTCGTCACGCAGCGCCTCTCCCTCGCCTCCGCCGACCAGCGACGCGGCCGCGCCGGCCGCGTCGCACCGGGCATCTGCTACCGCCTCTGGGAAGAAGCCGAGACGCGCTCGCTCACCGCCTACACACCGCCCGAAATCCTGACGAGCGACCTCAGCCCCTTCGCGCTCGACCTCGCACTCTGGGGCGAACGCGACGCGAGCCGCCTGAAACTGCTCGACCCGCCGCCCGCCAGCACGTTCGCAGAAGCGCAAGAATTGCTGCGCGAACTCGACGCGATCGACGCCGACAACCGCATCACCCCGCACGGCCGCGCGTGCGCCACGTTCGGCGCCCACCCGCGCCTCGCCCACATGATGCTGCGCGCGAAGGAACGCGGCGAAGGCGCGACCGCCGCCGCCCTCGCCGCGATCTTGAGCGAACGCGACGTCATTCGCGGCACCAAAGACGTCGACCTCCGCACCCGCCTCGAAGCGTTTGAATCCGGCAGCGCGAACGCCGATCGCGGCGCACTCGCCCGCGCACGCGAACAAGCCCGCGCCTGGGCCCGCACACTCGACGCCAAGGACCGCCTCGACACGAACGCTGCCGGCCGCCTCACCGCCCTCGCCTACCCCGAGCGCGTCGCCAAACGCCGCGGCCCCGCAAGCTTCCGCATGGCGTCGGGCCGCGGCGCCACGCTCCCCGAAACCGACGCGTTGGCCGCACAAGACTACCTCGCGATCGCAGCCCTCGACGGCGCCGGCGCGAACGCAAAAATCCATCAAGCGGCCCCCCTCACGCTCGCCGACGTCGAAGACCTGTTCGAAGCCCACATCGAAACCCGCGAGGTCTGCGAATGGTCGAGCCGCGAAAAAGCAGCCGTCGCGCGCGAAGAAGAACGCCTCCACGCACTCACATTGGCGGAACGCCCGCTCAAAAAACCCGACACCGTCAAGCTCGCAGCCGCGGTGCTCACCGGCATCCGCGAGCTGGGCTTGAAGTCACTGAACTGGACGCCCGAACTCGAGTCGTTCCGCGCACGTGTCGCGTTCGTCCGTAGACTCGAACCCGACGCGGGCTGGCCCGACCTCTCCGACGAAGCGCTGATACGCGAACTCGAAACCTGGCTGCAGCCGTTTCTGGGCAGCGTCACCCGTGCGGCAGACTTCGCGCGCATCGACCTCTCGAACGCCCTGCACAGCCGCTTCGATTGGGAACAAAAAAAACGCCTCGACGCGTTGGTACCAACGCACGTCGAAGTGCCCTCCGGCTCGCGCATCGCGATCGACTACACAACCGACACGCCGATCCTCGCCGTCCGCCTGCAAGAAATGTTCGGCCTCGCCGACACGCCGACCGTCGCGAACGGCCGCGTGCCCCTGACGCTCCACCTGCTCTCGCCAGCCCGCCGTCCCGTGCAAGTCACGCGGGACCTCAAAAGCTTCTGGAAGAACGGCTACCCGGAGGTCAAACGCGACCTCAAAGGCCGCTACCCCAAGCACCACTGGCCCGACGACCCCTGGACCGCGATCCCAACAGCCCGCGCCAAACCGAGGGGGACATGATGGCTTACTCGCCCATCGCCTCCGCGATCAACTCGTCGCTCGCCTCCGCCAGCAAAGCCTCGCTGGCGTCGCTTCCCACGGGCACCTTCCCGATGTCGAGCAGCGCCGGCACCGCCAGTGGCGAAACCCGGTCGAGCTTCTTCACGACGAGGTGCCCCTTGATCCGCTTGAGCAACGCCCCCAACCGCACGATGTCGAGCGCGCCCGTCGCCGCATCGTCATACGCCGCACGAAGGAGAATGTGATCCGGCTCGTGAGAGCGCAAAACATCGTAGATCAGATCGGACGAAAAATTGACCTGCCGCCCGGTGCGCTCCTCGCGCGGGTTACGCCGCTCGATCAGCCCAGCGATGACCGCGCAAGTCTTAAAACTCCGCTTGAGCAACGCCGACTCGACGAGCCAAGCGTCCAAATCGTCGCCCATCATGTCTTCGTCGAACAACCGGTTCATGTCGAGCGAATGCAACGCCCCAAGAGCCCAGATGGCGAGCGAATACTCGCTGGCAACGAAACCCAGAGGCTTCATCCCCATCCGCTCCAACCGCCGCGTGAGCAACATGCCGAGCGACTGATGACAAAGCCGCCCGTCGAACGGGTAACAAACCAGGAAGTGCCGTGCCCCCCGTGGAAACGTCTCGATCAGCATCTCATTCGCCTTCGGCAACACCGATCGGAGCCGCTGGATCGCGAGCCACTCTTTCACCTGATCCGGCAAGAACTGCCAACGCTTCGGATCGGCGATCATCTCGCGCACCCGCTGCGCCAGGAACGTGGACAGCGGAAACTTGCCGCCCTCGAACGAGGGAATGCGGGGATCGCCCGGCGGCCCCGGCGTCACGATCGCCTCACTTTCGACGATCGACTCGAAGCGCAAAATTTGTCCCGCAAACAGGAACGTATCGCCCGGCAGCAACTGCTGCAGAAACCACTCCTCGACTTGGCCGAGCACGCGCCCCGCATACGTCGCCCGCGGCCCCCGGTAGTGCCGCACGACGCGCACCTTCAACATCGGCACCTCGACAATCGTGCCGCAATTCAGCCGGTAACGCTGCGCCACTTGGGGGCTCGCCACGCGCCAAAGCCCCTCAACCGTCTGTTTCAACTTCGCGTAACGCTCATACGCCCGCAGCGCATACCCGCCGGTCGCCACATAATCGACCACCCGGTCGAAGTCCGCGCGCGGCAACTCAGCATACGGCGCCGCAGTCCGCACCTCCGTGTAGAGCGCATCCGCATCGAACGGCGCCGCAACCGCCGACCCCAGCACATGCTGGGCCAACACATCGAGCGCACCGGCCCGCGGTTTCTCGCCGTCCAATTCGTTGTGCAACAGCGCATCCCGCGCCGCCTCGCACTCCAGCACTTCGAACCGGTTTGCAGGCACCAACAACGCGCGGCTGGGCTCGTTCATCCGGTGGTTCGAGCGCCCAATCCGTTGCGCAATACGGCTCGCCCCTTTGGGAGCACCCACATTGATCACCAGATCGACCGCGCCCCAGTCGATGCCGAGATCGAGCGTGGACGTACACACGACGCCGCGCAAAGCCCCCTTCGCCATCGCGCCTTCCACCTTGCGCCGCTGCTCGGGCGCGAGCGACCCGTGGTGCAGCGCAATCGGCAAGTTCTCGGCGTTGATGCTCCAAAGCGCCTGGAACACGAACTCCGCCTGCATGCGCGTGTTGACGAACACCAGCGCCGTCTGCGCACCTTTGATGGCGGCGAGGATGTCGTGCATCGCATGCTTGGCCATGTGCCCCGCCCACGGCACCTCAGTCTCGGTTTCCATGATCGAGATGTCGGGCTTCGCCCCCGGCGCGCCGCGCACG
This sequence comes from uncultured Flavobacteriaceae bacterium, assembly GCA_964638635.1. Classification (GTDB taxonomy): domain Bacteria; phylum Pseudomonadota; class Alphaproteobacteria; order Micropepsales; family Micropepsaceae; genus SZUA-430. The sequence goes on along the minus strand of CAZXAQ010000037.1, from coordinate 18,591 downwards.
ACGCGCGCGAGCCGCACCTCGCCAGGCCCCTGCGGCGCCAGATACCGCGCGAGAATATCGGGATCGTTCACCGTCGCCGACAACCCCACGCGCCGATGCCTCGGCGCGAGCGTTGCCAGCCGCGCCAAATCGAGCGCCAACAGATCGCCCCGCTTCGACGGCGCCAGCGCATGCAACTCGTCGAGCACCACGCAGCGCAAGTCGCCGAACATCGTGGGCGCGTCGCGCGTCGCCAACAACAGCGCCAACTGCTCCGGCGTGGTGAGCAAGATGTCCGGCGGCGAAACCTTCTGCCGCTGCCGCTTGTGCGCCGACGTGTCCCCGGTACGCGTCTCCAGCCGCACCTTGAGGCCCATCTCCTTCACCGGAGCCTCAAGATTACGCGCGATGTCGACGGCCAACGCCTTCAACGGCGACAGATACAACGTATGCACCCCACGCGGCCGCTGCGCCGCTTTGGCTTTCAGTCGCGCGATGATCGGATTCTCCGCCCCCGCTTGCGGGGGAGGTGCCGTGCGCGAAGCGCGCGGCGGTGAGGGGGAGTCGGACAACTCGATCAACGACGGCAAAAACCCTGCCAGCGTCTTACCGCCGCCCGTGGGCGCGGTGAGCAACACATGCTCCCCGTCACGCGCCGCTTCGATCAGCGCCAACTGGAACGGCCGGGGGCTCCACCCGCGCGAGGCAAACCAAGCGGCAAACGCCGGCGGCAACAGCGCCTCGCTCGCCGCACCCGCAATCACACCGGCGACCCCGGCACCAGCATCGGCACGCGTTTCGCATAGGCGCCGTACACATCGACCCCGAGCTCCTCGCGCAAGAACCGCTCCTCAAGCCGCGCCTTCAGAAACAAACCAACGACCGCAAATGCAAACCCCATCACTCCAAACGTCCGTCCGCTGATCGCAACAAGCGCCACGCACCCCATCAACACGCCGGCATAAATCGGATGCCGCACGAATGCATAAGGTCCGCTGTCGATGAGTTTATGGTCCTCCTTGCGCGTCACCCCGCTGGACCACAGACCGCCGAGATGCGCCCGCGCCCACAACGCAAACCCGAACCCCGCCGCCGCGAGAAGCGCCGCCCCCCACAACGCGGCCTGCGGCAAGTCCCACCACTCTGCAAAACCGAACGAGAGGATCGCCGCGCGCAGCGGCGGCAACGGCACCGGACTCCATGGCTGACCGAGGGACACGAACATCAGCGCAAACCCAAGCCCCACGAGCACGCGATAGGGCAACTCCCGCCGCCAGCCCACGGCCCTGAGAACGGGAGCCGACCTCGCGTTGGCGCCGGCAATCCACCACACGACCCAAACAAACAGAATGAAAACCACCACGTACTTTGGCGCCATGCCCAATCGAACCCCTCGAAACCGCGAACCGGCGGCTGAACCCAACATAGATCGAACCAAAACCGCAAGCACGAGGGGCTCAGTCACGCGCCTGGCCCTCAAACCACCGGTCGGGGTAACGTCACCGGCAAATTTGTGGAGAACGCCATGCTCGAATTCATCTCATCCCCCGCCGTCAAAGCCGCCAAACTGCCGTTCAGCGCCGCCACCCGCGTCGGCGACGTACTCTACCTCTCGGGCTGCCTCGGCAACGTCCCCGGCAAAATGGAACTCGTCGCGGGCGGCATGGAAGCCGAAGCGCGCCAGACGATGGAAAACATCAAAAACGTGCTCACCGAAAACGGCCTGACCTTCGACCACGTTTTCAAAGCGACAGTCATGCTCGCCGATATGAAGAAGTGGGCCGACTTCAACAAGGTCTACGTCACCTACTTCCACCCCGACCGCATGCCCGCCCGCTCAGCCTTCGGCGCAAGCGGACTTGCCCTCGGCGCCCAGGTCGAAGTCGAAGTCATGGCCTACTGCGGCAAGTGACACGTGCCGCCAACATATTGAAACTCACGCCCGCAGGCCTCTATTGCGAGGCGGGTGACTTCCACGTCGACCCCGTGCGCAAAGTGCCCCGCGCCTTGATCACGCACGGGCATTCGGACCACGCACGCTCAGGTCATGAGGCGGTGCTCGCAACCAAGGAAACACTGGCCGTGATGGCCGCACGCTACGGCGAGAAATTCGCCGGCACGCGCCAGGCGCTGCGCTTCGGAGAGACGGTCGCGCTGGGCGACGCCGCCGTGACGCTGAGACCCGCGGGCCACGTCATCGGCTCGGCGCAAGTCGTGATCGAAGTCGCAGGCAAGCGCGTCGTCGTGTCCGGCGACTACAAACGCGCGCGCGATCCGACCTGCCCGCCGTTCGAGCCGGTGCCCTGCGATATCTTCATCACCGAAGCGACATTCGGCCTGCCGTTGTTCCGCCATCCGCCTGCGTCGGACGAGGCCACGAAATTGCTGCACGCGTTGCGTCTTTTCCCCGACCGCCCGCACACGATCGGCGCCTACTCGCTCGGCAAGGCGCAGCGACTGATCGCATTGTTCCGTGAGGCGGGATACACCGCCCCCATCTACGTCGACGCGGCGACGGCGAAACTCTGCGCCGTCTACGCCGCCCACGGTGTGCCGCTCGGCGACATACGCGCACTCGCAAGCGCACCGGCGACCAAACTCAACGGCGCTATCGTCGTCGGCATGGCCGAGCTGCCCGAGGGCACGAACGATCCCGTCACCGCTTACGCCAGTGGCTGGATGCGTACCCGCAAGCGCGCGCGGGCCGCAAACGTCGACCTGCCGCTCATCGTCTCCGATCATGCGGACTGGCACGAACTCACCCAAACGATCGAAGAGGTTGCCCCCGGCGAACTCTGGATCACGCACGGCGAGGAAGCAGCGCTGCTGCACTGGGCAAAGACAAAAGGCATCCGCGCCCGCCCGCTTTCGATCGCAGGCTACGGCGACGAAGAAGGCCCGCAAGAGGCACCACCCGCGTGAACCGCCTCGCTGCCCTGATCGCACGCCTCGAAACGTTGACCGATGCCGAGATGAAAGCAGCGTTCGCCGCCGATTATCTGCACGAAACGCCGGAGCCCGATCGCACGCTCGCCCGCGACCTGCTCGACGGCAAACTGAAGCCCCGCGCGGTGAAACTCGCGCTCATCCGCGGCCTCGCGGAAGCGCGCATCGATCCGAAACTTTTCGGCCTTGCGCAAGCTTACACAGGCGACATCGCCGAAACGATCGCACTGACTTGGAATCCCAAGCGCCGCGCCAACCGCGACCCAACCTTGAGCGAGATCGTCGAAGCGCTCGCCACACTCGGCCGCAGCGAACTGCCGAAACGCATCGAAGCCTGGCTCGACGCCTGCGACGAAACCGGCCGCTACGTGCTCATCAAGCTCGTCACCGGCACGCTGCGCATCGACCGTCCGCGCGAAACCGGCGCCACAGAGGCCACGACCGCCCAAGACGAACTCTTCCGCGCCGCGCCGAAGAAGGACACGTCAGGCACAATCGCCGCAATCCTGCTCTATGCCGAGCGCACAAACGCCCGCGCCCGTATTTCGCCGCTACGCTGCACGTTCGGCATCTGGAACGGCGACTCGCTCGCACCAATCGGTCACTGCGAGGTTGCCCCCGCCGACGCCGAGCCCATCGAACGTTTCATCGCCGAACACACCACCGCCCGCTTCGGACCCGTGCGCGAAGTTCGCCATGACCGCGATGTGGCCTTGGTCGCAGAACTCTCGTTCACAGGAATCACACAAACACCACGTCGCAAAGCCGGCCTCACGCTCCGCGCCCCACACCTCGTTCGCGTGCTCGAAACCGCCACTCCATCCGATGCAGCCACGCTTAGCGCACTGGAAGCACGGCTTCACCCAACGTAGAGTCGCCTCCATGCCCCTGATCCGCCTCTACATCGCGCAATCGCTTGACGGCTACATCGCCCGCCCCGACGGCGATATCGATTGGCTTCGCCCGTTCGACGACGTCGACTACGGCTACCGAACGTTCATCCAGGAGATCGGCACGATCGTCGCCGGGCGAAAGACCTACGACGTCGCGAGCTCGCACGGCGAGTGGCCCTACAAATCGATGCGCAGCCTCGTCATCACCACGGGCCCGCTCGCGGACGCGCCGCCGAACGTGACGCGCGTCGGCGCCGATATTCCGCGCCTCGTCGCGGCGCTGCGCGCGGCCGGTGGCGCCAAGGACACGTGGATCATGGGCGGCGCCCAAACGATCAACGCGTTTCTGGCCACGGAGGCAATCGACCGGATCGACCTGTTCACCGTGCCGACGCTGCTGGGCGGCGGTATCCGCCTGTTCGCAGACGGCCGCCCGGAAAGCGCCCTGAAACTCGTCGGCACCCAAGGCTATGACAAAGGCCTGGCGCGCCAATCCTACGTCCGTGCATAGTTAGGCCGTCTCGAAGGAGTGCCGCCCATGAGGTGGATCACACTGTCTCTACTCGCTCTCGCCGCCGCGCTGCCGTCGCAAGCCTGGTCCGGCACGACGCGCGCGTTTCTCGACCGCTGCAGCGACGACGACGCCTGGTGCCTGCAGCAGATCAACGAAGCCCGCCGCGCCGTCGAATACGGACCGGACGCGCGCAAAAAACTCTGCATGCCGCAAGGCATATCGGACGAAACGCTGGTCTACGAAATCACATATTGGATCAGCGAGCAGATTCCGTCGATGGATCACCGCCCGCACGCCGAGAGCGTTGCGGCCGCACTCGTCGCAGTCTACGGATGCAGCCGGCCACACTGACAAACTGGGAACTCATGCCATGACGATGTTTCGCAGCGACCTCTTGAAAGGCAAACGCATCCTCGTAACCGGCGGCGGCACGGGGCTCGGCAAAGAGATGGCCGACGAGTACGCGAAGCTCGGCGCCGAACTCTACATCTGCGGCCGCAGAGGTTCGGTCCTTCAGGAAACCGCGAACGAGATTTCGAAAACGCACAACACGAAGGTCACCCCCCTCGAATGCGACATCCGCGTCGCCGACGCGGTTGAAGACCTGATGACCCGCATCTTCAACGAAGGCCCGCTCGACGGCCTGGTGAACAATGCGGCCGGCAACTTCATCTCGCGCACGAAGGACCTGTCGCCGAACGGTTTCAACGCGATCGCCAACATCGTCTTCCACGGCACGTTCTATATGACGCTCGCCGCCGGCAAACGCTGGATCGAAAAGAAGCACAAGGCGAACGTCATCTCGATCCTGACGACGTGGGTCTGGAACGGCGGCCCATTCACAGTGCCCTCCGCCATGTCGAAGGCGGGCCTCAACATCATGACGAAGTCGCTCGCCGTCGAATGGGCGCCGCACGGCATTCGCTTGAACGCGATCGCGCCGGGACCGTTCCCGACAAAGGGCGCGTGGGAACGGTTGAACCCAGGCTCGATGCGCTCCGGCTCCATGGGCAGCGAAACGGACGGCAGCGCCGCCGGCAACCCGATGGGCCGCGTCGGTCAAATGCACGAACTCCGCAACCTCGCGACGTTCTTGATGGCCGACGGCTGCGATTACCTCACCGGCGAAACGATCGCGATCGACGGCGGCAGCTTCTTGGGTGGCGGCGGCAACTTCTCGCAACTCTCCAAGCTCGGCGACAGCGACTGGGAAAACATTCGCAACATGATCAAAGGCGCGAATGAGAAGGATCGCGTCAAACGCACGGTATGATCCGCGTTCTGCTCGCGATCGCGTTTGCCTTGTCGCTCGCGCCAGCGATGGCGCGCGAGATCGCGATCACGTTCGACGACGCGCCGACGAACGACACCGCCATCATGACCGGCGAGGCGCGCACGCAGCGCCTCATCGCGGCGCTCAAAGCGGCGGGCATCGAACAAGCCGCGTTCTTCGCCATTCCGCGCAGCCGAACGCAAGCCGAACTCGCGCGCCTCACCGCCTACGCCGCGGCAGGCCACCTGATCGCGAACCACTCGAACACCCACCGCAATCTGAAGGACCTCACGGCGGAGGAATACCTCGCGGACATCGCGACGGCTGACGCATCGCTGAGAGGCATGCAGAATTTCCGCGCTTGGTTTCGTTTCCCGTTCCTGTCCGAAGGCGACACGCGCGAAAAACGCGACGCGGTGCGCTCCGGCTTGCGTGCGATGAACTACGCCCAAGGTTACGTCACGATCGACAATTACGATTGGTACCTAAATTCGCTCGCGAACAACGCGAAGAAGGCGGGCCAGGCGGTCGACGATGCCGCGCTGCGCACCCTCTACGTCGAGACGCTGATGCAGGCGATCGAGTTCTACGACGCCATCGGCGCGAAGACGCTCGGCCGCTCACCGCGCCACGTTCTGTTGCTGCACGAGAACGACTTGGCCGCGCTCTTCATCGGCGACCTCGCTGCCGAACTGCGCAAACGCGGCTGGACGATTGTGACCCCGGACGTTGCCTACGCCGATCCGATCGCCGAGATCGAGCCCGACACGTTGTTCTTGAACCAAGGCCGCGTCGCCGCCATCGCCCGCACCCAAGGCACAAAACCCATCGACCTCGTTCACGAACGCGAGGACGAGGCGGTGCTCGAAAAACTGTTTTCCGAGCGTGTGCTCAAAACCGTAGAGTAAATCAGGGCCCCTGGCCTTTGTGGCAGTCGCCGCCGTCAGGGCGCGTATGCGACGTCACGGCCCGCGCGACCCCCAGCGATTGCATTTCAATCGCTTCAATCAAGCCGGGCGCGAGTTTTCGTCCGGCTGGCCGCGCCAACAGAAAAGCGAGAGACGTGGACGCATATTTGGAACTCGGCGAGCTGTTTGGCCGCTTGGCGACAGCCGCAAGCTTCACCTCGGTGTGCGCGCTGCTACAGCAATACGCCTCGGGCTACGGCCTGACGCGCGTGTCGTTCTTCGATCTTCAGCGCGCGACGGCGCGGGTCAGCGACGCGCTGCTGTGCTCGAACGTGCCCGCGCGCGTGTTGCGCCGGCTTGATCGCGCCGGCGACTTCCAGGCTCATCCGCTGATCGAGCGCGCGCGGCAAATGCACTCGCCGTTCGAATTCTCGCTGTCGGCAAGCCTGGGTCTTCTTGGCAAGCTGACGCATCGCCCCGACATTGCCGCGCCGTCGAATGGATTGGTCGTGCCCCTGCGCGACGGCACCGCGGCGGTCGCGATGGCGACGCTGATCGGCGCGAAGCCGGCGTTGAGCCCACTCGCCTCCGACAAGATCAAACTCGCCGTCCACGCCGGCTGGCACCGCGCGCAAGAACTGCGCAGCGGCACCTCGACCGCCGGCACGCCGAGCCTGACCGCGCGCGAACTCGAATGCCTGACCTGGGTCTCGCGCGGCAAGACGGATCAAGAAGTCGCCCGCATCATCGCCGTCGCGCCGCGCACGGTCCGCTTCCACATCGACAACGCCAAAGCGAAGCTCAACGTCGAAACCCGCGTCCAAGCGGTCGCCAGGTTGCTCCGCGAACGCCCGGATCTGGTGAAGGCTTCAGCGTAGACCAGCCCCAGAAAAAAGTTCGTCATGGCCGGGCTTGACCTGGCTTAACCCGGCCATGACGGACCTCTTTGGGCCGCTTGCGTCGTCTCTAAAACGTGACCACAGCCTTGCCGATCACGCGCCGCGTTGCCATCGCGCGGAACGCTTTGACCGCTTTCTCAAGCGGAACGCTGAAACCCACATGTGGGCGCACCAGACCCTCATGCGCGAGTTTCTCGATCGCCGCGATGTTCTCGCGCCCCTTCTCCGGAAATTGCCGCCCGTATTCGCCCGCGCGCACGCCAACGACGGAAAACCCCTTGATCAGCGGCATGTTCACGCTGATCGTCGGAATCCGCCCGCTGGTGAACCCGATCACAAGCAACCGCCCGTCGAACGCAATACACCGCACGCTCTCGTCGAACACGTCGCCGCCGACCGGATCGTAGATCACGTCCGCGCCGCGGTCGTTCGTGAGCCGCTTCACCTCGTCGCGAAAACCCTTGGTGTAGTTGATCACGTGATGCGCCCCGCGCGCCTTCAGCACGTCGAGCTTCTCTTGCGTGCCGGCTGTCGCGATCACCGTGGCACCCAGCAACAGCCCGAGATCGACCGCCGCCATCCCGACACCGCCCGCCGCCCCATGCACCAGCAACGTCTCGCCCCGCGCGAGCCCGCCGCGCCGCACCAACGCGACATAGGCCGTGAGCCACGCCGCCGGATAACTCGCAGCCTCCGCCCACGTCATCGCGGCCGCCTTCGGCCGCACCATGGCCACAGGCACGTTCACTTCCTCCGCCATCATGCCGAAGCGCGAGGCGACAACCACTTCGTCGCCCACCTTCACATCACCCGCCCGCGCGCCCAACGCGACGACCTCACCCGCCCCCTCCATGCCGGGAACGAACGGCAGAGGCGGCTTCAGCTGATACTTGCCCTGCGTCATCAGCACGTCGGGAAAGTTGAGCGACGCCGCGCGCATCCGCACGCGCACCTCGCCGGACCCCGGCGCCGGCAACGTCTGCTGCTCGATCCGCAGCGTGGAAAAGTCGTCCGCCAACGCCGGGCAAACAAGCGCGCGGCTCATGCGATCGCCTTCCGCAAGTCCTCGATGATCTCGAACAAAGCCGCCTTCGCCGCAGGCACCGCGCCGCTCATCGCCGTGAAGCAATGCCCAAGCGAGTCGTAACAGCGATAGACGACCGGCACGCCGGCTGCCTTCAGCCCTTCGGCATAGTCGCGCCCCTGATCGACGAGCGGGTCGTGCCCGGCCGCATAAATTAACGCCGGCGGTAAGCCGCTTAGGTCTTTGTTCAAGCCCGGCGACCCCCTGAGGTCGAGCGTCTCCCTCTCGTGATCGCCGAAATAGTGATCGCGAAAATAGTACATCATCGCCTTGTTCAGCGGATAGGACGCGCCAAACGTCTCCATCGACGCCGTCTCCATCCGCCAAACCACGGCGGGATAAATCATCATCTGCAGCGTCGGCCCCTGTTCGCCGAGCCGCCGCATCTCCTGCGAAATCACCGCCGAGAGATAACCGCCCGCAGAGTCGCCGCCGACCGCCACTCGCCCGGGAAGTGCGCCGAGCGCCTCGACATTGTCGCGGACCCAGCGATAGGACGCGAGTGCATCGTCGACCGCCGCCGGAAACTTGTGCTCCGGCGCCAGGCGATAGTCGACCGACACGACAAGGCATCCCACCCGCTCTGCAATATGCGTGCAGAACACGTGGCACGTCTCCAGATCGCCGACCACGCACCCGCCCATGTGATAATAGACGAGCGTCGGCACCAACCGGTTCGCGAGCCGCGGCCGGTAGGTGCGCGCCTTGATCGTCCACCCGTCCGCCGGAATTTCGATGTTCGCAATGTCGACTTCGCGCGCCGGATCGCCTTCGACGAGCTTCATCGACGCGTTCACGAACTTGCGCGCCTCGACGGGCGGCAAAGACTCGATCGCCGATTGAAGCTTTGCGGCGGCACCCAAGAACTGAATGCGCGGATCGAGCGTCCGCCCTTCGATGGTGATGGGTTTGCCGCCCGTGAACGCGATGAGCCAGCGCGGCGGAATGCTCAAAATTGTGCGGACGACGTGCTTCAGCATGCAAGGCGCCAGGGAACGCGGCGACACCTTGCGGTGTCAAGCCTCCGCCTCTGCAACGGTGCGGTTAATCACATTCGCCTAAACGGCGATCAACCGATCGTCCTGCGCAAGTCCTCGATGATTTCGGCGAGTGCCGTCTTCGCCGCCGGGATCGCCCCGCTCATTGCGGTGAACCCATGCGCCAGATGTTCATAGCAGCGATAGATCACGGGCACGCCCGCAATCTTTAACGCTTCCGCATAGTCGCGCCCCTGATCGACCAGCGGATCGTGCCCCGCGGTGTAAACGAACGCGGGCGGCAGACCGCTCAAATCTTGCGCGCGCCCGGGCGAAGCCCTGAGGTCCGGAATCTCCCTCTCGGGATCGCCGAAATAGAGCTTGCGGAAATAATCCATGACCGGCGCCGTTAACGGATACGACTGCCCGAACGCCGTCATCGACGCCGTGTCCGACAGCCAATCAACCGCGGGATAAATCAAAAGCTGCAGCACCGGCGGCTTCTCGTTCGCGCGCTTCATCTCTTGCGAAACGACGGCGGAGAGATACCCCCCCGCCGAATCCCCGCCGATCGCCACCCGGTTCGGATTGCCGCCCAGCGTCTTCGCGTTGTCGCGCACCCATCGGAACGCTGCGAGCGCATCCTCGACCGCCGCCGGGAACTTGTGCTCCGGCGCCAACCGATAGTCGACCGAGACGACCAAACAGCCCGCGCGGAAAGCAATCTCCGAGCAGAACACGTGGCACGTCTCGAGATCGCCGATCACGCATCCGCCCATATGAAAATAAACGAGCGTCGGTACCAGCCGGTTGGGCAATCTCGGCTTGTATGTCCGCGCTGAGATCGTGCGCCCATCGGCCGGGATCTCAATATTCGCGATGTCGATGTCGTGCGCAGGCTCGCCGTCGAGCATCGCCAACCCCGCGGCCGCCGCTTTGCGCGCATCGGCGGGCGCCATCATCTCAAGCCCAGGCTGGCGCTTCGCCATCGCGGCCAAGAACTGCAGTCGCGGGTCGAGCGTGCGCCCCTCGATCGTCACCGGCTTGCCGCCCGACGCGGCGACGAGCCAACGCCCGGGCAAGCTCAACAAGCTGCGCACGAATAGCTTTTGCATGCGCCGAAATTGCGGGCGCGAGGCCAAGTGTCAAGCCGTTTGGGCGACACGCAGAGCCGTGTTAACCTCTTCGCACCACGCTATTGAAGGAATTGCATGATGAAGCACGACCTCGTCATCCGCGGCGGTACGATCTTTGACGGCACCGGCGCGAAAGGCTTCGACGGCGACGTCGCCGTTAACGCGGGCCGCATCGTTGAGGTCGGCCGCGTCAGCGGCAGCGGACGCGAAGAGATCGACGCGAAGGCCAAGATCGTCACCCCAGGCTTCGTCGACATCCACACCCACTACGACGGCCAAGCGACCTGGGACGAACGCCTGACGCCCTCCTCGTGGCACGGCGTCACGACGGCAGTGATGGGCAATTGCGGCGTCGGCTTCGCCCCCTGCCGCACGGGCGACCACGACATGCTGATCCGCCTGATGGAAGGCGTCGAAGACATCCCCGGCGTCGTCCTCACGGAAGGCCTGAAGTGGAACTGGGAGACGTTCCCCGAGTTCCTGAACGCACTCGAAGCCCGCCCGCACGACATCGACTTCGCGACGCAAGTCCCGCACGGCGCGCTCCGCGTCTACGTGATGGGCGAACGCGGCGCCGACCGCGAACCCGCCAGCGCCGAAGAAATCGCCGCCATGGGCCGCATCGCGCGCGGTGCGGTTGAGGCCGGCGCGCTCGGCTTCTCGACTTCGCGCACGCTGAACCACCGCACCAGCGACGGCAAACCGACACCGACGCTCACCGCGGCGGAAGACGAACTCCTCGGCATCGCGATGGGCCTCAAAGCCGCGAACCGCGGCGTGCTGCAGGTCGTCTCCGACTTCCTGAACCCGGCGCAAGAACTCTCCATGCTCCGCCGCCTGGTCGCGGAATCGGGCCGCCCGCTCTCCTTCTCGCTCGCCCAAAGCGACCGCGGGCCGGACGCCTGGAAGATGCTCTTGCAGTTCCTCGATCAATGCGCCGCCGACAAGCTGCCCGTGAAAGCGCAAGTCTGCGGCCGTCCGGTCGGCCTCCTGCTCGGCCTGTCGCTGACGCTGAACCCGTTCTCCGCGCACGAAAGCTACAAAAAGATCGCCGACCTGCCGTTCGCGGACCGCCTCGCCGCCATGCGCAAACCCGAGATGCGCCGCGCGTTGCTGTCGGAGGAACCGGCAAGCGACAACCCGTTCGTCAAAGCAGTCCTGCGCAACTTCGCCAAGATGTTCCCGCTTTCCGATCCGCCGGATTACGAGCCCACACCCGACAAGAGTCTCGGCGCGCAAGCGGCCCGTCAAAACAAGCGCGCGGAAGAACTCGCCTACGACTGGCTGCTCGCCGACGACGGCAAGGCGCTAATCCTGTTCCCGTTCCTGAACTACGCGAACGATAGCCTCGAACCTTCGCTCGCGATGATGCGCCACGCGGGAACGATCTTAGGCCTGGGCGACGGCGGCGCGCATGTCGGCATGATCTGCGACGGCAGCTTCCCGACCTCGATGCTCACCCACTGGACGCGCGATCGCGTGCGCGGCGACAAACTCCCGCTCGAATGGGTGATCAAAGCGCAATGCCGCGACACCGCCGAGGCTGTCGGTCTCCTCGATCGCGGCCTCTTGAAACCCGGCTACAAAGCCGACCTCAACGTCATCGATCATGCCCGCCTCACGCTGCATCGCCCCACGGTCGCCTACGACCTGCCGACCGGCGGCCGGCGCCTGGTGCAACACGCCGACGGTTATGAGGCGACCGTCGTCTCCGGCCAAATCACCTACCGGAACGGGAAGCCGACGACTGCCCTCCCCGGCAAGCTGATCCGCGGCGCTCAGTCGCTCTGAGCCGATCACGAGAACGCGAAGCCGCCCCACCTCAGGGGCGGTTTTGTTTTGGCCCTGCGCGGTCTATCACTCCGCCATCACAACACGAGCTCGACCCATGCGCTTGACCCTGATCGCCACCCTCTTCGCCGCCTCCGCCGCCGTGGCCCTCGCCGCCGGCGTCGACCGCGCCGCGATGGACAATGCCGTCGCACCCGGCGACGACTTCTGGGCCTACGCCAACGCGACATGGGTGAAGAGCCACCCCATCCCCGCCGACCGCAGCTCCTACGGCAGCGCCGCAATCTTGAGCGAAGAGACGGCCAAGCGCGCCTCCGACCTGATCCAAGACGCCGCCAAAGGCGCCAAGCCCGGCTCCGACGCGCAAAAGGTCGGCGACTACTACGCCAGCTTCATGGACGAAGCGGGCATCGAGGCAAAGGGCACAGAGCCGCTGAAGCCCATGTTCGCGAAGATCGCCGCGATCAGCGATCGGACCGCACTCGCACGCTATCTCGGCGACCATCTGCGCGCCGACATCGACATCCTGAATGCGACCGACGTCTATACGGACAACCTGTTCGGCCTCTGGGTCTCGCCGTCGTTCCAGGACCCGACGCGCTATGCGCCGTTCCTGTTCCAAGGCGGCCTCGGCATGACCGACCGCGAGTACTACCTCGACAACGCGGACCCGATGAAGAAAGCACGCGCCGCCTACGTCGCGCACATCACCAAAATGCTGACGCTGGCCGGCATCGCGAACGCGGATGCGAAGGCACAGCGCATCATGGCGCTCGAAACGAAGATCGCCCAAGGCCACGCCAGCCGCAGCGACAGCGACGACATCCAGAAGGGTAACAACCCGTGGGCGCGCGCCGACTTCGCCGCGAAAGCCCCGGGCCTCGACTGGAACACGTATTTCGCCGCGGCCAGCCTCGACAAGCAGAAGACGTTCGTCGTCTGGCAACCCAGTGCCGTGAAGGGTTCCTCGGCCTTGGCCGCCAGCGAAAGCCTCGACGACTGGAAAGATTACCTGACCTTCCGCGTCATCGATCACTACGCCGCCGTGCTGCCGAAAGCGTTCGCCGATCAAAGCTTCGCCTTCTACGGCACCGCGCTGCAAGGCACGCCGCAACAACGCGCCCGCTGGAAACGCGCCGTCGACGCCACGAACAACGCCCTCGGCGAAGCCGTCGGCAAAATGTACGTGACGAAGTACTTCCCGCCTGCCGCCAAGAAGAAGCTGAACCAAATGGTGGCGAACATCACGGCCGCCTTCCGCAAGCGCATCGACGCGCTCGCCTGGATGTCGCCGACAACGAAGGCTGAAGCGAAGCGCAAACTCGCGACGCTGACCGTCGGCATCGCCTATCCCGACAAGTGGCAAAACTATTCCGCCTTCAAGGTCGTGCGCGGCGACGCGGTCGGCAACCTCGAACGCGCGGAAATCTTCGAAACCAACGTGCAGCGCGCCCGCCTCGGCAAACCCATCGACCGCCATGAATGGGTGATGATCCCGCACATCGTGAACGCGGTGAACCTGCCGATCCTGAACGCGCTGAACTTCCCGGCGGGCATCCTGCAGCCGCCGTTCTACGACCCGGCCGCCTCGGCCGCCGTAAACTACGGCAGCATTGGCGCCACGATCGGGCACGAAATCAGCCACAGCTTCGACGACACCGGCTCGCAATTCGACGCCGTCGGCCACCTGCGCAACTGGTGGACCGATGCCGACCTGAAGCAATTCAAGGCGGCCGGCGAAGCGCTGGCCAAGCAGTTCGACGGCTACAAACCGTTCCCCGACCTCGGCGTGAACGGCGCCCAGACGCTGGGCGAAAACATCGCCGACCTCGCGGGTCTCGGCGCCTCCTACGACGCCTACCGCGCATCGCTTGGGAACAAGGAAGCGCCGACCGTCGACGGCTTCACCAGCGACCAGCAATTCTTCCTCGCCTACGCCCAAAGCTGGCGCACCTACATGCGCCCGGAGGCACTCCGCCAACGCCTGATCAACGACGGCCACGCCCCCGCGCAATACCGAGCCCTGACCGTCCGCAATCTGGACGCTTGGTACACAGCCTTCCCGATCAAGCCGACCGACAAGCTGTATCTGTCGCCGGAGAGACGCGTCCGCGTTTGGTAGGAACTAACCCCGCCGCCGCTTCGGCAGGGCCTGGACGCCGCCCAAGAACAGCGCGGTCGCGAACTTCGCGGCCTCGTCGACGCTGAGCTCGTCGCGCGCAAGCAGCTGGTTGGCGATCTCGAACGCCACGCCGACGATCGAGGCCATCAGCAGGTCGGGGTCCGTGTCCGGCATGACCCCGTTCGCGATCGCCCGCTCCAAGTCGGTGCGCAACTCGTCGAACCCTGCGATAACCTCCGGCGTGTCGATGCGCACGCGCTGCATCTCCGGATTGCGCCGCATCGTGGCGAACGTCGAGTGATCGTTCTTCACGAAGTCGAAGAACGTGCGGAACGAACCCGCGATAAACTCCTCGAAATTGCGCGCGCGAATACGCTCTGCGCGCAACCGCGGACGCACGCGCAACGCCGTCTCGTCCTGCAGCGCCTGGAACACTTCTTCCTTGGACTTGAAGTAGTTGTAGAACGTGCCGGACGCGAGGTCGGTTGCGCGGATGATGTCGCGCACGGTCGTGGCGCCGTAGCCCAACTCCGCAAAAACCCGCCGCGCCGCGTCGATGATCGCCTGGCGATTGCTCGCCTTCGTCTCCTCGCGTTTGCCGCGGGCTTTTGCGTCGATGTCGAGGCTCATGCCGCCACCGTCTCTTTGGGCGAAGGCCGGATCACCCGGGGTTCGATCGGCAGTATATACCCGTGGGCTGCGGCGCGCTTCCGCCCTTTCGCCAGCTCCCGCCGCAAATCGGTGGTGTATTCCCCACAATTGATCTGGATCGTGTGGCGCGGCGACGACACATAGCCCCGCTTGACGCGCTCGTGCATCTCGATCCGCTCCGCCTGCATCATCTCGATCGGCGGTATCGCATAGTGGCCGGTCAGGTAGTGCGCCAGAAACTTCGCCTGCTCCTCCGCAATGGGCATCATCGCGCAGAGCGGCTGCACCAGTCCCACAAAGAACAAATTCAAGAACCGGGGGTCGACCATCCGTTTCCAAAGCGCAATGTCGTTGCCCGGCGCGGCGATCAGCCCTTCGTCGAAGAACGGGAACGAGATCTTATAGCCCGTGCACCAAATGATGATGTCGATGTCTTCCACACTGCCGTCCGCGAATGCCACCTGCTTCCCGCGCAGCTCGCGCACATCCAGCTTCGGCGTAATGTCGCCTGACCCGATGCGGCCATAGAGCTCCTGGCTGACCGCCGGATGCGTCGACAAGAACGGATGATCGGGCGGAGCCAGACCGAACTGTTCCGGCCGCCCTACGGTGGACTCGATCTGCTTCTCGGCAAGCCACCGGACGAGCGGCGCCGGCAGATAGCGCTGCGTCCACGGCGGATCTTTGCTCGGGTGCGCGACCTGCGCGTCCAGCACCTCGCCCGCCGTATATTTCGGCACGACCCAGTAGCCGCGCCGTTGCGACAGGAACACCTTCTTCGCGACGCCCTTGTGCCCAAGCTCGCACGCGATATCGAGGGCCGAGTTGCCGAACCCGACGACCAGCACGTTCCGCTCGCGGCAGATCAACGGATCACGCGGATCGATATAGGCGTGGCTGTGTATCTGCTTACCCTCGAACGTCCCCGGATAAGCGGGGTCCGGCAGCCGCGGGTCCCAGTGGTGCCCGTTCGCGACGACAAGCCCGTCATAGAGCCGCTGTTCGCCGCTCTCGAGCGTGATCCACCACAAACCGTCGTCGGTCCGTTCCGCCCGCTTCACCCCGCACTCGAATGCGATGCGGTCGCGAATGCCGAAATGATCGACATAGGAATCGAAATAGGCCGCAATCTGCTCGTGATGCGGATAGTCGGGATAGCTCGCGGGCATCGGGAAGTCGGAATAGGCCATCTTGTCCCGCGAGGTGTTGATGTGCAGCGACCGGTAGGTCGACGACATCCCGTTCGCGTTCTTGAACACCCAGTTCCCGCCGACCCGGTCGGATTTCTCCAGACAGTCGAACGGAATCCCGAACTCGGAAAACGTCTTGGCGGCGGCAATGCCGCTCGATCCGGCGCCGATAATGCAAACCTTAGGCAGGCGCGGATCGGGCGCGCGCGGCGTGACAGGCATCAAGTCCCCAAAGCTTTGTTCAGCCCACGGAACATTATCGAGAGTCCGTGACGCCCCGTCAACTTTCGGAAACCCGTGCGATTTAAAAGGTTAAGGCAGCCGGATGACGAAGAGCTTGCGCGTCGTCTCGACGACCTCCCAGGTGCCCTCGAAGCCCGGCTGAATGACGAACGCATCGCCGGCCTGAACGCGCTGCGGCGCCTCGCCGTCTCGCGTGACGATGCTGACCCCGCTCACGATCGAGCAATACTCCCACTCGTCATACACAATGCGCCACTTGCCGGGCGTCGACTCCCAAACCCCGACAAACACTTTGCTGTCGGGCGTTTCTTCGAACGTCCAGGTGCGGAACGCAGGCGCCCCGGCCAAAAGCCGCTCCGCCAGCGGCGCCCCCGCTTCGAACGGCATCTGCTCCAGTCGATCGAGAGGAAATCGCACGAACATCATTCGGCCGCCTTCGCCAAGACCACATCACGCGCGCGCGCCGGAATCGGCAGCTCTTTGAGCCCCGCCGCGCGCTTGCGACCGCGCGCCATCTCGCGCTTCAGCTCCACGCAATAGACGTCGAAGTTCAATTGCTGCGTATGCCGGCGCGACTTGTAGTGCTTGCCGATATCGCGCGCCTCATCGCGCCGGATCGTCTCTTCCATCTCGGCCTCGGACGGCAACGCCACCTCGCCGGTCAAAACCGCCGACACCCACTTCGCCTGCTGCTCCGCGAAGTTGACCAGCGTCGGCAGCGGCTGCGCCAACCCCATGAAGAACAAGTTCGGCAGGCCGGGCTTCCAAATCCGCTTGAAAAGCGCAATGTGGTTGTCCACGACCTCGACCACGGATTTGTCCAGGAACGGGAAAGTGATGTTGTATCCCGTGGCGTAGACGATCGCATCGATCGGCTCGACCGAACCGTCGGTGAACTTGACCTTGTCGCCCATCAGTTCGGCGATGTTCGGCTTCACCGCAATGTCGCCGCAGCCGACGCGCGTCAAAAACTCGCCGGAAACCGACGGATGCGCATCGGCCGGATGATGCTCCGGCTCGGGCAAGCCGTAGTCCTTCATGTGGCCGACCGCCTTGACGATCATGCGCTTTGCAAGCCACCGGCGCATCCAAACCGGCATCCACATCGGCATGATGCCTTTGTCCGGCACCTGCCCGTTGATGTACTTTGGAAAGATCCAAACCCCGCGCCGGGCCGCCACGAACAGCTTCCTCGCAATCGGCTTCTGCGACAGCTCGGAGGCGATATCCATCGCACTGTTGCCCATGCCGACGACGAGCACCCGCTTGCCGCGCATGTCGATCGGCTCGAACGGGTCCAGATATTTGTGGCTGTGAAACGACGGCCCGTCGAAGCGCCCTGGAAACACCGGAATGTTCTCATCCCAGTGATGCCCGTTCGCGACCACAAGCGCGTCGTACACACGCGTCTCGCCGGTCGAAAGCGTCACCCGCCAAAGTTTGTCAGCCGTCAGCTCGGCGCGCTTCACCTCGGTATTGAACGCGATTTTGTCGCGCAATCCGAAGCGGTCGACATAGGCGTTGAAGTACTCAAGCACCTGCGAATGATGCGGATAATCCGGATAGTGATCGGGGATCGGCAAATCCTCGAACTGCATCCGGTATTTTGACGTATCGATGTGCAGCGACTGGTAGCAGGCCGACCGCCCGTTCTTGTTCTTAAACGCCCAGTTCCCGCCGATCTGGTCCGACATCTCGAAACAGTCGAACGGAATGCCGCGATCGGCGAAGGCCTTCGCGGTCGTGAAGCCGGAACACCCGGCTCCGATGATGCAGACTCTTGGAAACACGTGCGGACTCATGAAAGTGCTGATCCGCCATCAGCCCACGACCAACCGCCGGCCGTCAAGACGTCTAGAAGCGCCAAGCGACGCTGCTCGACCCGATAAACGTGTCCTCCCCACCCGCATCGTTCGTGGCGACACCCGCCGCCTGATAGATCGCCGTCGCCGACAACACCCAGTGCCGCGTCGGCTCCCACCGCA
>CAZXAQ010000036.1:0-36938 GCA_964638635.1 uncultured Flavobacteriaceae bacterium | reverse complement strand
ATCTCGTAGTGAAGATGTGGTCCGGTGCTCCGCCCGCTGGAGCCCATCGTAGCTACTTTCTGACGGAAAGCCACTTGATCTCCAGCCTTTACGAAGGCGCTTTGGAGGTGGCCGTAACGCGTGCGAATCCCACGCCCGTGGTCGATTTCAACCATCAACCCGTAGGGCCCGCGCCGTTCTGCGGCGATCACGCGGCCTGGCGCGGTCGCCAGGATCGCGGTGCCAAATTCGCCCGCCATATCGGCGCCCGAGTGGAAGGCAACGCGGCCGGTGAACGGGTCGACGCGGTAGCCGAAACCACTGGTTGAGCGGTATTGGCCGTGGTGAATGGGGGTCACGAGCGGCATACGGGACACAGCCACGGTGAGCGCGTCCAGGCGGCCATAAGAGCCCGCGATATCGGCGAACTGGCGGTCAAACTCGTCGGTCACGCCGTCGATGGCGGCGGCGCGGACTTCGCTGATCAGCGGGCCGCCGCGGCCGGAGTACGGGCGGACGCCCACTTGGTTGGCGACCTGATCGACGTTGAGACCGGTCATTTGGACGATGCGTTCATAGCGATCGATCTGAACCCCGGCGCCGTCGCGCAGTTCGCCGAGCAGGGCGAGCTGCTGCTTCTTGACCGTGTTCAAGCGGTCTTCGAGGCCCGCGATGCGTTGGACGACTTGGTTCCGGCCAAGCGGGCTCTTGCCCGGGATGCCTTCCGTCGGCTTCACCGAGTCGATCACCTTTGCAAAAGTCGAGTCGGCAATTGTTTCTTGGCCGCGGCTCTGGCGGATTGCGGGCTCAGCTTCGGCCGTCTGTACGACGAGCGTGTTGGCGCCATCCGGTGCTTCGGGCCGCGTGTAGCTTGGGCCCATATAGGCGCCCATATCGGCGACTTGGCGGCGGACGTCGCGCACGCTCTTGTCCATGGCCTGCTTCTGCATGAGCAGGGCGGTCAATTGACGGTGCTTGGATTCGAGGTCGCGGGTTGCGTTTTGGAAGCGCTCTTCGGCCAAGACCAAAAGGCCGTTCAGCTCGTCGTAGGCCAGCTGCATTTGCGAGACACGGCCTTCATAAGCGGCCTGCATGCTGGCGTAGCGCTGGTCCTTGGTGGCGATGATCTGTTCCTTGAAGATCACGACCACCGACGCATAGGCGACCCAAACCAAAATGAATGCGGTCGCGATGGCGACGGTCATCTGAAACGCAGGCGTGAATTCGAAGAACTGAACCGACCCGCGGCTGCGGAGATAGAACTGGCGGTGGGGGAATAACCGGTGCGAGAGCGCCGCCATACGGGACATCCGACAACCTCAACTTATGCAATGCCGGTGACGGTCCCGCGGCCGGATTGTCCGGCTGCAGCTCGCGCCCCCGGCCCAACTGGGGAAGCTCTTGAATTGTTACGGATTTGCAGCTTTTCGCCAAGCTGTAGAAATCGCGGATTCCTTACATCTTTTTTAGGAAGCCGGTCACAGCGCCTTGGTTAGTGCCAATACTTCCTCCACGTGCCCCGGAACCCGCACTTTTCGCCAGATTTTGGCGATCTTGCCTTTGCCGTCGATTAGGAACGTCGAGCGGTCGATTCCCATGTAAGTGCGGCCGTACATGCTTTTTTCGACCCAGGAGCCATATGATTCTATGGCTTTGCCCTCGGGGTCGGAGGCCAAGATCAGCGCCAAAGCGTGCTTCTTCTTGAACTTGTCGTGGGAGGCGACACTGTCCTTTGAGACGCCGATGACGGTGGCGCCAAGTTTCTTGAAGGCGGCCGCGGAGGCCGAGAAATCGATCGCCTCCTTGGTGCAGCCCGGCGTGTCGTCTTTGGGGTAAAAATAGAGAACGACGGGTTTGCCGGCGAAGTCTTTGAGGGACACCTTCTTGGCGCCGTCGCTGTCGAGTGTGAAGGCCGGTGCTTTGTCTCCTTCGGCGAGTGCTTTGGCCATGGGGTTCGTCCTTTTCTGGGGTCGCGGATTTGAAGCAGTTTTTCCAACGGGAACCAAGACATAGCGGGCATTGTCAGGTATGCGTCCCTTTTGAGCGTGCTACGCTGGCGATCCCGGCCAGTGGTGGCGCTTTGGTCCGCACGTCCCCGACGGTCGCAAGGGTGTTGGTTTGATCAGTCGTCCGGCAAAGATCGCGTTGCGGATTGGCGCCGCCGTCGTGGGCGTGGTGCTGCTCGCGGCCGGATTGTTTGTTTGGCAGCTGATGCGCGGCGGGCCGGTGCCGCTTAGTCTTCTCGTGCCCCGCATCGAGGCGGCGATCAATGCCAGCCTCAAGAACGTGCAGGTCGACCTCGGCGACGGGGTCGTCGAATTCACGAAAGACCAAAAGGTCGCGTTCTTCCGGTTCGAAAACGTCGAGGCGACGGATGATAGCGGCAACGTCATTGCGCGTGTGCCGAAGGCGAATGTGGCGCTGTCAGGCCCCGCGCTAATGAACGGCGAGTTCGCGCCGATGAAGGTGGAAATCGCCGGGGCGAGCGCGACGGTCGTGCGGCGCAAGGACGGCGGCTTCCAGCTGGGCCTCCAGGTCGGCGACGCGGCGAAGGAAACGAAGCAAGAGGCGGCCTCGCCCGGCGTCACCAAAGCCGTGCTCGAGGCAATGCTCAACCCGAAGCCGGAGGATGCGCTGTCGCGCTATCTGACGCGCTTTGCGATCATCGACGCGAAGCTGACGGTGTTCGACGAGGAGACGAGGTCCTATTGGGCGGCGGAAAAGGCTTCGCTGGCGTTCGACCGCAAGCCTGGCGGCGTGGTCGTTTCGGTCGATGCGCCGGTGCGTTTGCAGGACAAGTCGACGTGGCTGTTCACGGCGGCCGCCCGCTACAAAAGCGGCGCGGAGCACGTCGCACTCGAGGCTGCGTTCAAGCCGGTGCGGTTGAGCGTGCTGGCGGCGAGCGGGGCGGGCCTGAAAGCGCTGCAGGGTTTCAACATTCCGGTGGAAGGCAACGCCAACTGTGATCTGGCGCTGTCGGGTCAGATGGGCCGGTGCAAGCTCTGGCTAACGGCCGGTACGGGTTCGCTGAAGCTGCCGTCGCTGAAGCCCGAGCCCATTCATCTGAAGAACGCGGCGCTGACCGTTGAGTTGGACTTCCCGTCGCACCGGTACTCGATCGAGGAGATGACGTGGACGGGGCAAACCATCCGCGGAAAGGTGACCGGGGAGGGCGCGTTCGCGTTCGCCGAGGACGGTGCGCTGCAGACGCTGACGGCGGATTGGACGGCGGAGAATATTTCGGTCGACGCGCCGAAGCTTTTCGAAGGCGGGCTTGCCCTTGAGATGGCGAAGTTTCGCGGCAGCTTCGATGCGCCGCGCGAGCATCTTGCGATCGACGAGATTCATGCGACCAACGGCGACTTCGAGCTTTCGCTCGCGGGCGAGATGCAGGATCACCCGGTGTCGACCGGCGTGGTTCTGAACGGCGGGTTCAAGAATCTGACGGTCGCAAATTTGAAGCGACTGTGGCCCGCGGGGGCTGCTCCCGGTGCGCGCGACTGGGTTATCGCGAACGCGCACGAAGGGTTTGTTCGCGAGGCGACCGTTGCTGTGAACATCGCGCCGGGCGCCATCGTGGGGGGCAAGATTCCGGACGAGATGATGAACATCGCGCTCAGCATGGAGCGGGTGAAGCTCACCTACCTGAATGGGCTGCCTGACATGACGAACGTCAGCGGCACCGCGACCGCGCTGGGCGACACGTTCAAGATGGACATCAAGGGCGGCAATATCGGCCGCCTATCGGTTGCGAGCGGCTCGTTGATTATTCCCACTCTGCATCAACATGGAACTGTCGGTACGATCAGCGGTGTGGTCACCGGGCCGACCCAGGAGCTTCTGTTGGTGCTGGACAAGCCGCGGCTCGGCTATCCGTCGCGGTACGGGATTAAGGCAGCGGAGGCGGCGGGTAGCGCGAACGTAAAGTTCACGTTCGGCATTCCGATGCTCAGAGACTTGAAGGCTGACGATATCTCGATCGACGTCGACGGCGATTTCAAGGACGTGAAGCTTCCAATCAACGAGCAGCTGCGGCTGACGGGCGGCGTCTTCAACGTGAAGCTGGGCGGGCAGGGCATGAAGGCGCACGGCGCCGTGCAGGTGAATACCGCGCCGATGGGTTTCACTTGGACGGAGGACTTTACCGGAACCGCGCCCGTCGGCACGCGCATCGACGTGACGTCGACTTTGAACAGCGCGCAGCGCGCCGCGCTCGGCCTCGATACCGGGCGCTACATCGAGGGCAAGACCACGATCATCGCCACGTTCACCGGGCGCGGCGGCAAGTTCCAGAAGGCGAAGATCGACGCCAATCTGACGAGCGCCCGGCTGGCGGCGCCGGAACTCGGCTGGGCGAAGCCCGAGGACGCGAACGCAAGCCTGAAAGCCGACGTTGTGTTCCGGCCTGATCGTTTGATCGAGATCGGCAATATCGATGCGACGGGTCCCGGCATGAAGGCGCTGGGCCGGCTGCTTGTCGGCGGCGGCAAGATCCGGGAGGCGGACTTCAAGAAGCTGCAACTCGGACCGCGGAACGACTTCGTGCTGAGCTACCGCGACGACGATCAGGCGGGGTTTGTCTTCGATGCGAAGGGCCGAGTGATCGACGCGGGCGGATTCCTGGAGGAAGACGAGGACGAGCCGAAGGGGCCAGGGAAATCCGAACGCAAGCGGCCGATGTCGATCAAGGCCGACATGGACTTGGCTTACCTGCAGGGCGACGTTTGGTTCACCGGGCTGAAGTTCGAGTATGGGACGGACGGCGACAATCTCACGGCCTTCAAGGTGGATGCGTCGGCGGACGCCGCGAACGTGCGTGGCGAACTCGTGCGCAGTGGCGACAACACGCGTAAGCTCAAGCTGCAGACGGCGGATGCGGGGCGGTTGATCCGTGCCGCCACAGGCTTCCGGAGTTTGATCGGCGGCGAGCTCTCGCTTGTCGTCGACCTCTCGCCGATGCCTGGGCAGGGCAAAGCGCAGAATGCGTATGACGGCGTTTTGAAGATCGAGAAGTTCAAGATTGTGAATCAGCCGTTCTTTGCGCGGTTGCTCGCGGCGGGGTCGTTCACGGGCCTCGACGATCTGATGCGCGGGGAGGGGATCACGTTCTCGAAGCTGGAGCAGGTGTTCCAAGGCCGCGGCGATCTGATCACGCTGACGAACGGGCGCGCGGCCGGGCCTTCGATCGGTTTGACGACACAGGGAACAATCAACCGGGCGAACGACAAGATCGACCTCAACGGGACGATCGTGCCGCTCTACGGGCTCAACAGTATCTTCGGCGAGGTGCCGGTGATCGGCGACATCTTGGGGTCGCGCGATGGTGAAGGCATCTTTGGCGTGACCTACGGCGTGTCGGGTCAGGTCGACGAGTTGAGGATTGCCGTCAATCCGGTGTCCATGCTGGCGCCGGGGTTCTTGCGCAAGATCTTCCAGATGGGGCCGACGCCGCAGGCTGCTGCACCGATGGCGGTGCCAGAGCCGAAGCCTGACGTTTCGCAGCAGAAGAGCTTGGCGCCCGAGGTGAAGACGAACTAAGCCGGGCGCAGAAGAACGTGTTTCTTCTTGCCCAGCGAGAGTTTGATCACGCCTTCGCGCAGTTGCTGTTCGTTCAGCGTCAGCTTTTCGTCCGCCACCGCCTCGTCGTTCACGCGTAAGCCGCCGCCCGCGATCTGGCGGCGCGCGTCGCCGTTCGACGACGTGAGGCCGGCGCGGGTGAATGCCGCGAGGACGCCGATGCCGCTTGCGAGTTCGGCGCGCGGGACTTCGACGGTCGGCAAGTTCGCCGACAGGCCGCCGGCTTCGAACGTTTGGCGGGAGGTTTCGGCGGCGCGGTCCGCTTCGGCGCGGCCGTGGCAGAGTGCGGTCGCTTCGTTCGCGAGCACCTTCTTCGCGTCGTTGAGTTCGGCGCCTTTGAGCGTTTCGAGGCGCGCGATCTCGTCGAGCGGCAGGTCTGTGAAGACACGCAGGAAGCGGCCGACGTCGGCGTCTTCGACGTTGCGCCAGTATTGCCAGTAGTCGTACGTCGACAGCATGTCGGCCGAGAGCCACACGGCGCCGGCCGCGGTCTTGCCCATCTTCGCGCCGGACGACGTCGTGATCAGCGGCGAGGTCAGACCGAAGAGTTCAATGTTGTCGGTGCGGCGCGCGAGGTCGATGCCGGAGACGATGTTGCCCCATTGGTCGGAGCCGCCCATTTGCAGGCGGCAATTGTAGCGGCGGAACAGTTCCACGAAGTCGTAGGACTGCATGATCATGTAGTTGAATTCGAGGAACGTCAGCGGCTGCTCGCGGTCGAGGCGGAGCTTCACGCTGTCCATCGTGATCATGCGGTTAATCGTGAAGTGGCGGCCGACATCGCGCAGGAAGGGGATGTACTGCAGCGTGTCGAGCCATTCGGCGTTGTCGACCATGATCGCGTCGGTTGGGCCGTCGCCGAACTTCAGGAAGCGGCGGTAGATTTCCTTGTGGCGCTCCTTGTTCGCTTCGATCTGCGCGTCGGTCAGGAGTTGGCGGCTTTCATCTTTGCCGGAGGGGTCGCCGACTTTCGTCGTGCCGCCGCCGACGACCACGATCGGTTTATGGCCGCCGCGTTGGAGGATGCGCAGGCGCATGATTTGCGTCAGGTTGCCGATGTGGAGGCTGGGGGCCGTGCAGTCGAAGCCGATATAGCCCGCGACCCGCTCCTTCATCATCAGCGCGTCGAGGCCGTCCTCGTTCGTGCATTGGTGCAGGTGGCCGCGCGCGGCGAACTCTTTCATGAAGGCGGAGCGGAACGCGCTCATGGTCTATAAGTGCCTTTAGTTCGGATTCGTGAAGGGCGGGTGTGTAACACGAAATGACGCGCGTTCTGAAGGCGATCGGGTTGATGAGCGGAACGTCGATGGACGGCATCGACGCGGCCGTCTTGGAGACCGACGGCGAGCGGATCGCCGCGTTCGGCGCGACTCACTTCGAGGCCTATGCCCCCGAAATGCGGGCGAAGCTGCGGGCGGGAATGGAGCGTGCCGCTTCGCTGACGCCTGCGGGACCGCTGCCAGGTGAACTCGCGGATTTGGAGCGCGAATTGACGCAGGCGCATGCGCGGGCGGTGGCCGCGTTGCTTCGCGCTGCAGGTCTACGCACGGGCGAGATCGATGTCGTCGGCTTCCATGGTCAGGCGCTCGTGCATCGGCCGGAGCGGCGGATGACGCTGCAAGTCGGTTCCGGCCCGTTGCTCGCGGCCGCGACGGGGATCGATGTGGTCAGCGATTTTCGCAGTGCGGATATTCGTGCGGGCGGGCAAGGGGCGCCGTTGGTGCCGATGTATCACGCTGCGCTGGCGAAGGAGCGCGCGCCGGTCGCGGTGGTGAATATCGGCGGTGTTGCGAACGTGACGTTCGTGGGCAGAAACGGCGAGCTTGTTGCGTTTGATACGGGCCCCGGCAACGCGCCGATCGACGATTGGGTTCTGCAGCACACGGGGAAGCCGGTCGATGAGGGTGGGGCGCTGGCCGCCACAGGGCGGGTCAACGAGGCCGTTGTTGCGCACTTGCTGACGCACGCGTTTTTCGCGCGGCCCGGGCCGAAGTCGCTCGACCGAATGACGTTCTCGCTCGACATGGCGCGCAACCTGAGTGCCGCGGACGGTGCTGCAACCCTCACCGCGTTCACGGCACGTGGCATCGCGAAGGCGCGGGAGCATTTTCCGAGCGTGCCGCAGGAATGGATCGTGTGCGGCGGCGGGCGGCACAATCTCGTGCTGCTGCGCGAGTTGCGCGCGGCGCTTCAAGGGTCGCGCGTCATCACCGCCGAAGAGGCGGGTTGGCGCGGCGACTTCATCGAGGCGGAGGCGTTCGCGTATCTGGCGGTGCGATCGCTTTACGGGCTGCCGATCAGCTTCCCGACGACAACGGGTGTGCCGCGGCCAATGACCGGCGGCGTGTTGAGTTGCCAATCGGTAAAGCTCTGACACACATCCCAAACGTCGTCATGGCCGGCCTTGAGCCGGCCACCCAGGGTCAACGCGCAATCGTTCAACCGTTCGGGTCTACGATCCCTGGGTGGCCGGGTCGCGCTTCGCTTGCCCGGCCATGACGAACTTTGGAGAATTCGGCGCTAGGCCGCGGGCTCTTCCACCGGCGGCATGCGCATGTCGAGGTAGTCTTCGATCGATTTCACGAGGTCCGGGCGGTTTTGGTCGAAGAAGTGGTTGGCGCCTTCGATCTTCACCTGCGTGATCTTGATGCCGCGTTGGGCGTTCAGGCGGTCGACCAGCTTTTGCACGTCGGCCTCCGGCGAGACTTGGTCGTTGCGGCCGTGGACGATGAGGCCCGACGCGGGGCAGGGCGCGAGGAACGTAAAGTCATAGATGTTCGCCGGCGGCGCGACCGAGATGAACGCGTGGATTTCCGGGCGGCGCATCAGGAGCTGCATGCCGATCCAGGCGCCGAACGAGAAGCCCGCGACCCAACAGGTTTGCGCGCCGGGGTTCATCATCTGGAGCCAGTCGAGCGCGGCTGCCGCATCGGAGAGCTCACCGACGCCGCCGTCGAATGTGCCTTGGCTGCGGCCGACGCCGCGGAAATTGAAGCGCAGCACCGAGCAGCCGCGGCGCTGGAAGCAGTAGAACATCTCGTAGGTCACGGGATTATTCATCGTGCCCCCGTGCTGCGGGTGCGGATGCAGGATGAGCGCGATCGGTGCCGACTTGTGCTTTTGGTGCTGGTACTTGCCTTCAAGGCGCCCGGAAGGTCCGGCAAAAATCACGTCAGGCATTCGGGCTCCACCTCGTCAATCGGCGCTTAATTCCGATCCGCAGTCTCGGGATGTAGTTCCCTGTGGGCCGTCCGAAAAGGGTTCCTGTGCAATAGATTAGGCGTTACGCGGAAGAAACCGCTGCCTAATACTTGACCGTAGCACTCGGGAAATCTATATCGCGCGGCAGAAAGCGAATTGGGCGCGCTTTCTAACATGGGTCATGGGCGAAAAAGCAAGAAAATCCCGCATGGCCGAGGTTATCGCCGCCGTAGTCCCGAAGAAGAGGAGTTTTGCTCCATGAATCTCAGCACCAAGGGCCGTTACGCGGTCATGGCGATGGTCGATTTGGCGCGGCATGCCAACGGCAAGCCGGTCGCGCTGAACGAGATCGCACAGCGGCAGGAGATTTCGCTGTCGTATTTGGAGCAGCTGTTTGCACGGCTGCGCCGCGGCGGGTTGGTGGTTAGCGCGCGTGGGCCCGGTGGCGGCTACCGCTTGGCGCGGTTGCCGGAAGAGACGCGGATTGCCGACATCATGCTGGCGGTCGATGAACCGATTAAGGCGACGCGCTGCGAGCTTGGGTCGCCAAAGGGCTGCACCGGGCAGCAGGGGCGTTGTGTGACGCACGATCTGTGGGAAGAGCTTGGGCGGCAGATTCACATTTTCCTCAACGCCGTGACGCTTGCCGACGTCGTCAACAAGCGTGTGTTGGGCATGAGCCGTAAACTGGATCATGCCGAGTCGGCGAAGGAGCATGCGGCGGCCTGACGGATGCGCGTCTATCTCGATCATAATGCGACGTCGCCGCTGCGCCCCGAGGCGCGGTCCGCGATGCTCGCGGCGCTGGAGTCGCCGGGCAATGCGCTTTCCGTGCATGCCGACGGGCGGCGTGCGCGCGCGACGATCGAGGCGGCGCGGCGCGCGGTGGCGGCCGCGGTTGGCGCCAATGCGGATGACGTGAATTTCACCAGCGGCGGTTCGGAGTCGAATGCGCTTGCTTTGCGCGGCGCCGTGCAGGGCGCGGCAGCCGCGGGCGAGCGCATCACGCGGCTGATCGTTTCGGCGATTGAGCACGACTCTGTGCGGGCGACGGCTGCGTTGTGCGAAGAGACAGCGCCGGGCTTGCGTGTGCTCGTGTGTCCGGTGCTTACGTCGGGCGTCGTTGATACGAATAAACTCGGCCGGATGTTGAGCGAAGGGAAGGGCCGGGCGCTCGTTTCGCTGATGGCGGCGAACAATGAGACCGGTGTTGTTCAGCCCGTCGCCGAGGTTGCCAAGATCGCGCGGGCTCATGGTGCGCTGGTGCACACAGATGCTGTGCAGGCGGTCGGCAAGACGGCCGTGGATTTCGGTGCGCTGGGCGTCGACTATTTGTCGTTCAACGCGCACAAGTTCGGCGGGCCGCAAGGTGTGGGTGCGCTTGTCGTTCGTCAGGGCGTGCCGCTTGCGCCGCAGGTTCGCGGCGGCGGTCAGGAGTTTGGACGGCGCGCGGGGACGGAGAATGTGGCGGCGATCGCCGGCTTTGGCGCTGCGGTGGAGGCGGCGGAGCGTTTGCGGTTGAACGCCGGTTGGCGTTTGGACTTGGAGCGCAGGCTTCGGGCCGCAGTGCCGCAGGCCGTGGTGTTTGGTGCGGACGCGGCGCGTTTGCCGAACACGGTTTGCATCGCGGCGCCCGGTGTGCCGTCGGAGAACATGGTGATCGCGCTCGACCTCGACGGGATCTCGGTGAGCGCGGGTGCTGCGTGTTCGTCGGGCAAGGTGACGCAGAGCCATGTGCTCACCGCGATGGGCGTGGAGCCGCGTCTTGCGGCGTGCGCGATCCGCGTGAGCTTTGGATGGAATACGAGCGAGCAGGATTTGGCTTCGTTTGCCGACGCCTGGGTTAAAATCGTCAAGCGCGCGGAAGCGCGCGCGGCGGCATGAGGGTTTGATGGCCGAGCAAGCAACCATAGATGCCGTCACCGCCCGCGCCGGCGACCGCTACAAATACGGCTTCGTCACCGACATCGAGAGCGACAAGGCGCCGAAGGGTTTGAGCGCGGATACCGTGCGTTTCATCTCGGCGAAGAAGAACGAGCCGGCGTGGATGCTGGAATGGCGGCTTGCCGCATTCGAGCGCTGGCAGTCGATGAAGGAGCCGCGTTGGGCGAAGGTCAGCTACCCGCCGATCGACTACCAGGATGCGTATTACTACTCGGCGCCGAAATCGAAGCCGAAGTTGGAGAGCTTGGATGAGGTCGATCCGAAGCTGCTGGAGACGTACAAGAAGCTCGGCATCCCGCTGACGGAACAGAAGCTGCTCGCCGGTGTGGCGGTTGACGCGGTGTTCGACAGCGTTTCGGTTGCGACGACGTTCAAGGGGAAGCTCAAAGAGGCTGGCGTCATCTTCTGCCCGATTTCGGAGGCGCTGCAGACGCATCCGGAGCTGGTGCGGAAATACTTGGGCACCGTTGTGCCGGTGACGGACAATTTCTTCGCGACGTTGAACTCGGCCGTGTTCAGCGACGGGTCGTTTGTCTACGTGCCGCCGGGCGTGCGGTGTCCGATGGAGCTTTCGACGTATTTCCGCATCAATGAGGCGGAGACGGGGCAGTTCGAGCGCACGCTGATCATCGCGGATAAGGGTTCGTACGTTTCTTATCTCGAGGGCTGCACCGCGCCGATGCGGGACGAGAACCAACTGCATGCGGCGGTCGTGGAGCTGGTCGCGCTCGACGATGCGGAGATCAAGTACTCGACGGTGCAGAATTGGTATCCCGGCGACGAGAACGGCAAGGGCGGCATCTATAATTTCGTGACCAAGCGCGGCGACTGCCGGGGGGCGCGGTCGAAGATCAGCTGGACGCAGGTCGAGACGGGTTCGGCGATCACGTGGAAGTATCCGAGCTGCATCCTGCGCGGCGACGAGTCGGTCGGCGAGTTCTTCTCGATCGCGATCGCGAACCATCATCAGCAGGCTGACACCGGCACGAAGATGGTGCATCTGGGCCGGAACACGCGTTCGCGGATCATTTCGAAGGGGATTTCGGCGGGTCAGGCGCAGAACACGTATCGCGGGCTCGTGAGCGCGCATGGCAAGGCCGAGAACGCGCGTAATTACACTCAGTGCGACTCGCTCTTGATCGGGTCGAAGTGCGGGGCGCATACGGTGCCCTATATCGAAGCGCGCAATCCGACGGCGCAGTTCGAGCATGAGGCGACGACGTCGAAGATCAGCGAAGACCAACTGTTCTACTGTCTGCAGCGCGGCATTCCGGCGGAGGAAGCGGTGACGTTGATCGTCAACGGGTTCTGCCGCGAGGTGCTGCAGAACCTGCCGATGGAATTCGCCGTTGAGGCGCAGAAGCTGATCGGCGTCAGTTTGGAGGGAAGTGTGGGATGAGCGATCCTCGCGACTTGCCGCGTGTCACGATCAACTGGGCGCACTTCAAGCCGCGGGATTGGCGCGGGTGGGTTGGTGCCGCGGGTTTCCTGGCTGTCGCGGTCGCGGTTCTGGCGTTGATCGCGATCGTGGCGTCGACGTTGCTGGTTGTGGCGCTGATCGTGGGATTGGGGTCGGCGGCTGCGTATTTCATCGGCAATCTCTTCCGCCGCAAAGGGCGTGAGGTTGGTCCGTATAGAGGCAATTGGGATGATGCTTGAGATCAACGACCTGCACGTCACGGTCGACGGAAAGAAGATTTTGAAGGGCCTGACGCTCGCGCTCGGCGAGGGCGAGGTGCACGCGATCATGGGGCCGAACGGCTCCGGCAAGTCGACGCTGTCCTACGTGCTCGCGGGGCGCGAGGGCTATGACGTGACGCAGGGCAGCGTGACGTTCCGCGGGCAGAACCTGCTTGAGCTCAAGGCGGAGCAGCGGGCGGCGGCCGGCATCTTTTTGGCGATGCAGTATCCGGTTGAGATTCCGGGGGTGACCACGATCAACTTCCTGCGCACGGCTTTGAACGCGCAGTTGAAGGCGCGAGGGGAGCCGGAAATCGACGCGGTGACGTTCTTGAAGCGCTTCAAGGAAGAGCGCGAGAAGCTGCAGATGTCGGACGAGATGGTGAAGCGTGCCGTCAATGTCGGCTTTTCGGGCGGCGAGAAGAAGCGCAACGAAGTGCTGCAGATGGCGATGCTGCGGCCGCGGCTTGCGGTGCTCGACGAAACGGATTCCGGGCTCGACATCGATGCGTTGAAGCTGGTCGCGCAGGGCGTCAATGCGTTGCGCGCGCCGGAGCGCAGTTTCCTCGTGATCACGCACTATCAGCGGCTGCTCGATTACATCGTGCCGGACCGCGTGCATGTGCTGGCGGCGGGGCGGATCGCGAAGTCGGGCGGGCCGGAGCTTGCGCGCGAGCTTGAGGCGCGCGGTTACGACGAGATCGTTAGGGCGGCTTGATGGCGGCGCTTGAGACCACGGGCGAAACCTCACCGGAGAGCGCGCTTGTCGCGCTGTTCGCGCGGGTGCGTGCCGAGCTTCCCGGGGCGTCGTGGTTGCAGCCGCTTCGGGCGGAGGCGCTGAACCGCGTCACGCGCGATGGGTTGCCGCACCGGCGGGTGGAGGCGTGGAAGTACACGGACCTACGGAACAAGTTTCCGGCGGGGCTCGATCTGGCGGCGGGCAGCGGCGCAGTGGGCGCCGACGTGTTCGAGGGGTTGAAGGCGCATCGCTTGAGCCTCGTGGGCGGCAAGGTCGTCGCGGTGCCGGACGACGTACCGGATGGGCTTGAGGTGATGAGCCTGGCGGACGCGCTGGGGATGCCGTCGTTGTTTTTGCGGCAATGGCTGCAGCCGACGGCGGACGCGGTCGAGAATTTGAATCTGGCCTTTGCGACCGATGGTGCGCTCATTCGGGTGGCCAAGGGACTGCAGGTGAAGCTGCCGGTGCTCCTGCGTTCGTCGTTGAGCGAGGCGGCGATGGCGCACACCCGCAATGTGATTGTGCTCGAAGAGGGGGCGGAGCTGACGCTCGTCGAACTCGACGACGGCGTGGCGGCAGGGCTCTTAAGTACGGTGACTGCAATTAGCTTGGAGCCGGGGGCACGGCTTCGGCACTTACGTGTGACGGCGAGCGAGGGCGCTAGCATCGTGGTTCGCGCCGATGCGATCGATGTTGCGCGAGACGCGGAATATCGCGGCATCGTGGGGTCGTCGGGTGCGGCGCTGGTGCGGCAGCAGGCGACGGCGCGGCTGACCGGCGCCGGGGCGGTGTTTTCGCGCGCGTGTGCTTACGCGGCGGGCGAGGGGCAGCACACGGACTTTACGCTCGAGGTCGCGCACGAGGCGCCGAACACGACGAGCCGCATCGTGGCGAAAGGTGTTGCGGCCAGTACCGGTCATGGCGTCGTGCAGGGGCGGGTGATCGTGCAGCCCGCGGCGCAGAAGTCGGACAGCCATCAGATGTCGCGCGCGCTTTTGCTCACGTCGCATGCGGAGATCGACCAGAAGCCGGAGCTTGAGATTTTCGCGGACGATGTGAAGTGCGGACACGGCGCGGCCATCGGCGCGTTGGACGCGAACCAGCTGTTCTACTTGCGGGCGCGTGGCATTCCGGAGAACGAGGCGCGCAATCTGCTTGTCGCGGCGTTCTTAGGAGAAGTGACGGAGCGGTTGCCTGAGCCTTATCGCACGCCGGTCGAAGCGTGGCTTGCGGCGCGGATGGAGCAGGTTGCGAGGGCTGCGCTATGACGCGCGCGTTCGACGTGGCCCGGGTGCGCGCGGACTTTCCGATCCTGCAGACGCAGGTGAACGGAAAGCCGCTCGTCTATCTCGACAATGCTGCGTCGGCGCAGAAGCCCACCGCCGTGATCGAGGCGATGACGGAGCTGATGCACACGTCTTACGCCAATGTGCATCGCGGCTTGCATGCGCTCTCGACGGCGGCGACGGAGGCTTATGAGAATGCCCGCGAGAAGGTGCGCGGGTTCATCAACGCGCCGTCGGCCGATCAGGTGATTTTCACGAGCGGCGGTACGGATGCGATCAATCTGGTCGCCAACGCGCTCGGCCAGTCGATTGGGGCTGGGGATGAGATTGTGCTCTCGCAGATGGAGCATCATTCGAACATCGTGCCGTGGCATTTCTTGCGCGAGCGTAAAGGCGCGGTGATCAAGTGGGCGCCGATCCGGGATGACGGGTCGTTCGATTTCGCGGCTTTTGAGGCGCAGCTTTCGTCGCGCACCAAGATTGTCGCGATCACGCATATGTCGAACGTGCTGGGGACGGTGACGCCGGCGAAGGAGATCGTGCGGCTCGCGCACGCGCGGGGTATTCCGGTGCTGTTCGACGGGTGCCAGGCGTCGGTACATCAAGCGATCGACGTGCAAGATTTGGACTGCGATTTCTACGTCGCGACGGGGCACAAGCTCTACGGGCCAACGGGCATCGGCGTGCTGTACCTGAAGCGCGAGTGGGCGGAGCGGCTGCCGCCGTTTAAGGGCGGCGGGGAGATGATCGACGAGGTGCATTTCGATCACGTGACCTATGGCCGCTCGCCGCAACGGTTCGAAGCGGGGACGCCGCCGATCATCGAAGCGGTGGGGCTGGGTGCTGCGATCGACTACATGCAGTCGTTCAACCGGGCCGATCTTGTGGCGCAAGAGCACGATCTGCTGACATATGCGACGGCACGGTTTAAGGATCTGAACTGGATCCGCATTCAGGGTCAGGCGCCGGGGAAGGGATCGATCATCTCGTTCACGATGGATGGCGCACATGCGCACGATGTGGCGACGCTGGTGGACCGGCAGGGTGTGGCCGTGCGCGCGGGGCATCACTGTGCGCAGCCGTTGATGGAGCGGCTCCGCGTCACGGCGACGGCGCGGGCGTCGTTTGCATTCTACAATACGCGCGCCGAGGTCGACGTGTTGATCGCGGCGCTGCACAAGGCACGGGCGATTTTCGCATGAACACGCAATTGCCATTGCCGCTGGAGAGCGGGGCCTTGAAGCCCGAGGAGCTGGAAGAGCTGACGCAGGCGCTGATCCGCGAGCTCAAGACCGTGTTCGATCCGGAAATTCCGGTCGACATTTACGAGCTTGGCCTCATCTACAAGATCGACGTGTCGGACAAGAAGGACATCACCATCGACATGACGCTGACGGCGCCGGCCTGCCCCGTTGCAGGCGAGATGCCGGGGTGGGTTAAGGACGCGGTGGCGAAGGTGCCGGGGATCGGCGAAGTCACGGTGAACATGGTTTTCGACCCGCCGTGGACGCCGGAACGCATGTCGGAAGAAGCGAAACTTGAATTGAACATGTTCTAGGACCAGATTCGGCGTATGAGCGAAGCAACCCCAAGACCCCGCCGCGAACGGCCGAAGGCGCTGCGCCTGACGGACGCGGCCGCCGAGCAGGTGAAGGCCGCGATGGCGAAAGCGGAGAAGCCCGTCGTCGGCATTCGCGTGGGGCTCAAGAACGCGGGTTGCGCGGGCATGTCCTACACGATGGACTATGCCGAAAAGCAGAACCCGCTCGACGAAGTGGTCGAGGACAAGGGCGTGCGCATTCTGATCGACCCGAAGGCGATCTTGTTCCTGATCGGGACCGAGATGGACTTCGTGCGCGACAAGCTGCAAGCGCGGTTTGTGTTCAACAATCCGAACCAGACGAGCGAATGCGGCTGCGGCGAGTCCGTTGCGCTCAAGGCCGCGGTTCAATAGGTGGCGGTCAGCGCCGAATTTCGCGACTATGTGACCGACC
The DNA here is from genome assembly GCA_964638635.1 of uncultured Flavobacteriaceae bacterium. Lineage (GTDB taxonomy): Bacteria > Pseudomonadota > Alphaproteobacteria > Micropepsales > Micropepsaceae > SZUA-430. The sequence goes on along the minus strand of CAZXAQ010000036.1, from coordinate 20,538 downwards.
TGTTCGCGCCGTTCGGCGAGGTCAAGATCAAGCAGATGTTCGGCGGCGCCGGGGTCTATTTCAAGGATCAGATGTTCGCGCTGCTCGCGGACGAGCGCATCTATCTCAAAGCCAATGATTTGACGCGGCCTTCGTTCGACGCGGAAGGCATGAAGCCGTTCGTGTTCGAGAGCAAGGCTGGCGAGACGATCATGACCAGCTACATCGAGGTGCCGCCGCGGCTTCTCGACGATAGCGACGAGTTGGCGAAGTGGGCGCGGCGCGCGTACGAGGTGGCGATCGCGGGGCGGGCGAGGAAGAAGCCCGCGCGCAAATCGCCTGTGTCGCGGGATCTGCCGCTTGTGGCGCCTAAGAAAAATCGGATGCGGTAAAGCGTCAGCGCTTTAGCGGAAGGCTGTCGAGGCCGTTGACCGTGAGCGTGTAGCCCGTGCGTTTGAGCTTGCCGATGCGGGTGACGATCGGCTTGCCGGTCGCGGCGCGCTCCATGCTCCAGTTTCGAAGCGCAATCGTGAGTTGGAGGGAGAAATCGAGGGCGGAGATCTGCTCCAACGCCTTGGGGTCGGCACAGCCGCTTTTCATGCCCGGCGGGAAGCCGAACGTGTAGCGGGCGTTGAGGTTGCGGAACCAGCATTTCGCGTCCGCCCACGCGGCCGGCGCGGCCATCGGGGCGACGGACGGCCATTGGGCCGCCATGTGGCAGGAGGAGCAGGCGGAGCTGCGTTCGTCGACGATTCCGTTCATGCGGCCACCGCGGCCGAAGCCTTGGCCGGCCTCGAAGACGATGCTCTGGCGTGGGCGCGCGCCTGCGGCGGCGGCTTCGTCGCTTAGCTGGAGATCGTTGCCCCACATCAGGCCGAGCGGGACCAGTTTCCTCCACGGGTCCGTGCCCGGCATGGTGCCGTCGTAGCGAAAGCTGCCGAAGAGCCAGCCGGTCTTGTAGCTCGCCCGATGTTCGCGCACGGCGAAGTCGATCTGGATCAACCGCAACGTTCGCGGCGTGCGGGCGGCGGGACGGCCTGAAAGAGTCTCGCTTGGCGGGCAAGCGTTCGCGTTTGCGCCGGTGTGGATGTTTGCATCAAGTTCCGGCGCGCCCGCGAGTTTCGGGTCGTCGCTAGCGCTTGCTTCGGTGAAGACGAGTTTCACGGCGACGGTCCCTTCCGGGAACGGGAGTGCGTTCAGGTTAGGGTCGCGCGTGCCGCTTCCCCAAATGTTACCCAGCGTCGCGCCGCCGATGTCGTTGTAGAAGGCGACCGCCCAGTTTTGGCGGCAGGCGGTCTGCGTGGGGCCAAGCTCGCCGGGGACGAAGTCGCGGGCGCGGGTTAGGCCATGAATGAACTCCCGGCCGTGCGCGCCGGGGCCGAGCCATGGCACGTGGTACCACCGGCGCGCTTTATTCGCTTGCAGCCGCCAGTGCACGCGGTCTTGCCCCTCGAGCGCGTAGTCGAGCAGGGCGTGGAGGTACCGTTCCGGTTCTTTGCGGAAGCTGATCGCGATCCACGGATGGGTCTCGGGTGCGGCCCTTTTTGGGAAGGTGAAGCTGGGGGTGAAAACGGGCCCGCGCCAGCCGGCGGGCGGCTTCTCCATACGGTCGAACGGACGCGCGCCGACAGCGCTCGCAACGGCGAGGGCGATGAGCACGACAATCAGCACACGGAACATCGACGCAATTGTTCCATGCTCCGGCAGTCGCGGGCAAGCGGTGCGGATACGGCGGAAACTAGAGGGGCAGCGCTTCCATGGCGGCGCCGCGGAGGCGCTCGAAGCTGCATTCGCCGTGCTTGGCCACCTCGACGATGTGGCGCGCGACCTTCACGCGTTCACACTCCGGCAAGGTGCCGCGCTTCTGCTCGATCTCTTTGACGGCGTCGTCGAACGCCTCGCGAATCGTGCGGACGACGATCGGCTGCAGGGTGTTGTAGGAGGTGATTGCAGAGTCGGGCATTCGTCTCTCCCATGCGTGCCTTTGCAGATCTCAAGGTCTGCTTTGCAGGGGAGCGCAGCTTTCGCGAACGCTCCGAAGCACGGCACTGATTTGCGTCAATCTACACCACATTCGTTGCGGTCCAGTTCACAAATGATCGTTGAGCGCGAGATGTGTGACAAGCGCACCCGCAGCATCGTTTCGATAGCCCGCTCGCAAAATTGTGCAGGGTTACCGCCTCAGTTTTGCCGCAACCGCGAAGGCGTTGGCGGTCTTTTCCAACGCTTCGGCCGATGCTACATCTCGCGCCCGCAGCATGAGCCGGATGGGTGGTCGAGTGGTTTAAGGCACCGGTCTTGAAAACCGGCGAGGGTTTACGCCCTCCGTGAGTTCGAATCTCACCCCATCCGCCACCCTTCGCCGCGCAGCGGCAAGGGTGTCGCCCGAAGCCTTGGCGAAGGGGGACTGCGTGGCTTCGGGTGGCTGACGCCAGCCCCCGCGAGCGAAGGCTGCCACGCCGAAGCCCACTTGGGCGAAGGCGGGCCCCGTCCGCGAGCTCCGGCTTGGCAAGCCAGCCATTGCTTCAGTCGCGAAGTTGGCCTTGCACCGCGAGCTTCGGCTTGGCAAGCCAGGCAAAGGAACGACGGACCTTCGTCATGCTCAAAGGCACATGCCATTGTGGCGCTACCCACTGGACTCTTGAGGGCGATCCCGGGTCCGTCACGGCCTGCAACTGCACGCTTTGCCGCCGCTATGGCGTGCTGTGGGCCTACGACTATGAGAATGAGCGCATTCGCATCTTTGGTCCGAGCAAGACCTACACGCGGGCGGACAATCCCGATCCGGCGCTTGAGATACGCTTTTGTCCGACGTGTGCGTGCGTGCTGTGCTGGCGTGGTTTGAAAGTGCAGGCAGATGGGCGGCGGCGGATTGCGGTGAACATTCGCCTTGCGCTGCCGGAGGCTGTAGCCGATTTGCCGATCGATCATTTCGACGGGCTCGATACGTTCGACGATCTGCCGCGTGACGGCCGTTGCGTTCGCGACTATTGGTTCTAGGAGAGGATCGACATGCGCATTTTACAGCCAGCCGGGTGGGAGCGTCCGAAGGGGTATTCCAACGGCATTGAGGCCGAGGGGCGGTTGGTGTTCGTCGCTGGCCAGATCGGCTGGGACAACGGCGTGTTCAGGGCACACGACTTTGCGGGGCAGTTCCGGCAGGTGCTGGTCAACACGCTTGCGGTGTTGAAAGAGGCGGGGGCGGGGCCTGAGCATATCGTGCGTATGACGTGGTTCGTGACGAGCCGCGAGGAGTATGCGGCTTCACTTGCCGGGATCGGCGCGGCTTGGCGCGAGTTGATGGGGCGGGTTTATCCCACCATGGCGGTGATCATCGTGTCGGGACTCGTGGAGCCCGACGCCAAGGTTGAGATCGAAACGACCGCCGTGGTGCCGCGCGCATGAAGATCGCGGTCGTCGGGGGTGGGCCGGGCGGACTCTACTTTGCGCTGTTGACGAAGAAAGCGCGGCCGGATTGGCAGATCGACGTCCATGAGCAGAACCGTGCGGACGATACGTTCGGGTTCGGCGTCGTGTTCTCCGACGAGACGCTGGAAGAGTTCTTGAGCCACGATCCGCCATCTTATGAGGCGATCAAAGGCGCGTTCGCGTATTGGGATGACATCATCGTCCGCTATCGCGGGCAGGAGATCCGCTGCGCGGGCAACGGATTTGCCGGTTGCTCGCGGTTGGCGTTGCTCAAGATTTTGCAGCAGCGGTGCGAGGAGGTCGGCGTTCGCGTGCACTATGAGTCCGTCATCGACGATGTGAGCGGGCTAGCGGACTACGACGTCATCGTTGCGGCGGACGGCATCAACAGCCGCATTCGCGAGCGCTACAAGGAACACTTCAAGCCGTCGTTGGAACTCAAGGGCAACAAGTTTGCCTGGCTGGGTTCGACGCGGCCGTTGGATGCGTTCACGTATTTCTTCAAGCAGACACCGTACGGATTGATCTGCGCGCACACCTATCAGTACGAGCCTGGGCGGTCGACTTGGGTGATGGAGATGTCGCCGGCGGCTTGGGAGGGGTTCGGCTTCGACAAGCTCGGCGAAGAAGAAAGTGCGCGGAAGCTCGAGAAGATCTTCGCAGACGAGCTGCAAGAGCATGGGCTGATCACAAACCGCTCGCTGTGGCGGAATTTTCCGCGCATCTTTTGCGAGAACTGGTGGCACAAGAACATCGTGCTGTTGGGCGACGCGAAGGCGAGCGCGCATTATTCGATCGGGTCGGGCACGAAGCTTGCGATGGAGAGCGCGATTGCGTTGTCGAAGGCGCTTGTCGCGCATGGCGAGCGGTCGGTGGAAGCGGCCTTCCGTGCTTATGACGAGGCGCGGCGGACGGACGTTCAAATCACCCAGCACAACGCGGATGTGAGCCTTGCCTGGTTCGAGCATATGGAACGCTCGAACGACATGAAGCCGATGCAGTTTGCGATGGTCGTGATGTGCCGGGCGAAGAGCATCACCTGGGACAATCTGCTCGTACGCGATGCGTCGTTCGTCAAGCGGTTCGAAGACGAGTGGTACGAGACCCATTTCGAGGAGACGGGGATCGACTGCCGGGCGAGCCGGCCGACGCCGATGTTTACGCCGCTGAAGCTACGGGAACTCACGCTCGACAACCGCATCGTCGTCTCGCCGATGGCGCAGTATTCGGCGATCGACGGTGTGCCGAACGATTGGCACTTTGTGCACTACGCCTCACGCGCCATGGGTGGGGCGGGGCTTGTCTATGTCGAGATGACGTGTCCGTCGGCGGATGCGCGCATTTCGCCAGGCTGCACCGGCTTGTGGAACGACGAGCAGGAACAAGAGTGGAAGCGGCTTGCAGACTTCGTACACGCGAATAGCCGCGCGAAGTTGTGCATGCAGTTGGGCCATGCCGGACGCAAGGGCTCGACGCAGCTGGGGTGGGAGGAGGCCGATCACCCGTTGCCGAAGCGCGAAGACAATTGGCCGATCTATTCAGCGTCGCCGGTTCCCTACTTCAAGGGTGTGAGCCAGCTGCCGATCGAACTCGACCGCGCACAGATGGATCGTATCACGGCCGAGTTCGTGGAGGCGGCGCGGCGTGCCGATCGTGCCGGGTTCGATATGCTCGAACTGCACGCGGCGCACGGGTACTTGTTCGCGAGCTTTCTCTCGCCGTTGACGAACCAACGTGACGATGCGTATGGCGGCGCGGTCGAGAACCGGGCGCGCTATCCGCTGGAGGTGTTCGCAGCCATGCGGGCCGTGTGGCCGGCGCCCAAGCCCATGTCGGTGCGCATCTCCGCGAGCGACTGGACGGCGGGCGGAATCAGCGAGGACGACGTGGTGGCGATCGCGCGGCTCTTCGCCGAGGCGGGCGCCGACCTGATCGATACGTCGTCGGGGCAGACTGTCCCTGAGCAAAAGCCCACCTACGGGCGGATGTACCAAGTGCAGTTCGCCGAGGCGATCCGCAACATCACGGGCATCAAGACGATGGCGGTCGGCGCGATCACGGAACCCGCGCAGGTCAACACGATCATCGCCTGCCGGCGCGCCGACCTGGTCGCGCTCGCCCGGCCGCATCTCGTCGATCCCTATTTCGCGGCGAAGGCGGCGGCGTGGTACGGCGTCAAAACGACGACACCGCCGCAGTATCTCTCGGGCATGGCACAAGCTTACCGCGAGGCGGCGCGGGCGCGGGAGAAAAGCGTGGAGCTGCAGCGGAAGGCGAAGCCGAAGCACGGCGGTTGAGGTTGCGATGGGTCGAGCGATTGGTGCGGGTAGCCTCTATTTCGCGCTCGTGTTTGCGGCCGGGTTCGTGTTCGGCACGTTGCGCGCGCTCTTGGGCGCGGAGGGGGCTGAGGCGCGGTTGGTGGCGGTTGCGCTCGAGCTGCCGGTGATCTTGGTCGTGGCATGGTTCGCGTGCGCGTTTGCGATCCGCCGGTTTACGGTCGCGCCTAGGTTCGGCGCGCGTGCGCTCATGGGGGTTGGGGCGTTCGCGCTGCTTATGGGTGGGGAGGTCGCGATCAGCGTTGGCTTGTTGGGGCGGACGCTTGGCGAGCACTTGGCCATATACCGCGAGTTTAGTCACGCGCTGGGGCTTGCGGGGCAGATGGTGTTCGCCATGTTTCCGGTTGCGCGGCTTTGGCTGCGTCAAGGTGGCTGAGACGGAATGCGCGTTGAGAGGCGGACCAATCAGCTTTAGTTATCCTGCTTGTTCCGTGCCTGATGTACTTCGCGCGGCCGCCGGACGGATGAAGTACCGGAAATAACGCATGCGTAACGGGTTCATTACGGCAGAGGCCGCGGTTTTCCGCGAAGATAACGCATATGACGGATTCGATTTTGCATCTTCGCCTGTTAGTCGCTGCGGTAGGCGGTCCATGTTAGCGAGAGGCCGGAGCCGAAGTCCGGGCTGCCGTCGGAGAGGCCGGCCAGAATGTAGACGTTGAGGCGCAAGTCTTCCGTCAGATTGTGGCGGACATAAAGGTCAATGTCGGCGGGATCCGGCGAGGTGTCGAAGGCTGCCTCGCGCCAGTCGAAGGAGGCGCCGATTTCGGTCTCCTTGCTGAGTTCGACGGAAACACCGCCGCCGGCGAGCCAGCCGTCTTCGCGGTCGCGCGCGACGGAGCTGCCAAGGAAGCGTCGGCCGCCTTTGACGTTGACGCCGAAGCCCTCGAAGTCCTTGTTCAGGATTGCCGTCAGGCCGTAGTCGACTTCGCCGCTCCCGAGGCCGCGGTCGTCGTCGCCGGTCGGCAAGCGCACACGGCCCATGAGGTCGAGATAGAGCTTCTCCGGTTTCCAGGAGAAGGTGTAAGTCGTCGAGAGGGATACGTCGCCGATACCGCTCACCATGCGGTTGGCGCCGCCCGACCCGACCTCGCCGTCGTCGGTCACGGTCGCGGGCCCATCGATCTGCAGGAAGGGGACGGTGACCTTGAAGGCCCAGGGCGCGGTCGAATAGCGGGCGGAAACGTACTCGTACCAGACGGTCGTATCTTGCGGATCGCCGTAGTCGCCGACGGAGTATTCGGCACCGGCACCGAGGCTCAGCTTGTCCGCGTATGCGGGGGTGGCGGCCAAAACAACGAAACCTATGGCCGCGAACAGCCCTATTCTGACCTCGTACATATGTCCCCCGTGGTCTTCTTATCCCCGAACGCGGCGAATCAAGTCGCGCGTTCCAAAACCAAGACGCGGCAGCTAGTATGGGGTGTCAAGGCGAGCGGCCGTGACCATCGGGCGGGTTTGTCCGCCAACCGGCGCTTGGAGCGAGAGTCGATGCGTAGATTCGCCGTCCAGGTGGTTGTTTCGGTGATGCTTTTCACCGGCGCGGGTGGCGGTGTGGCATCACTGCCAGCGTTCGCCGAGTCGGTTTCCAAGCCGGTTGTGGCCAGTACGTTCGCAAAACTTGGGCGTGGTGTCGGCGAGGTGAGTCTGACGGATCAGTCAGGCACTGCCGTGGCATGGCGGGAACTCAACGGGCGGCCACGCGCGGTGTTCTTCGGCTTCACGAAATGTCCGGTGATTTGTCCGGTGACGGTGTGGGAGCTGGATGCCGCGCTCGCGAAGATTGGGAAGGCTGCCGAAGCGGTGCAGGTCGTGTTCGTGACGCTCGATCCGGAGCGCGATACGCCCGCGGCGATGAAGTCCTATTTCTCAAGTTTCGGCACGCGCGTGCGGGCGTTCACGGGTGCGAGCGCCGACATCGATCGGGTGGCGAAGGCGTTTGAGGTGGTGCGCGAACGGGTGGCGCTGCAGGACGGCGATTACACACTGGACCACACGGCGGCCGTGTTCCTGCTCGACGCGGAGGGGGCGGTGGTGGACACGCTCGCTTACGGGACGCCGCAGGACGTAATTGTCAAGCGCTTGAAAGAGCTGATCGCGCGGGCGCCGGTAAGGAAGAATTAACGGCGCACGCCCACAACTCGACCCAAGCGGCGGGATGGAGTGTCGTGCCGAGTTTTGCGTATGAGGCCGCGGGTCCCGACGGCGCCATCGGACGGGGTGTCATCGACGCGCCGAGCCGGAGCGCTGCGGTCGAGCGTATTCTCGCCTTGGGGCGCACGCCGGTGCGGATCGTCGAGCAGGCGCCGGGCGCTGCGCCCGTGGCGGCGGCGACGCGACTCATGCCGGCGTTCGGTATCGCCAACGAGCGGCTGTCGCTGCTGCGCGAATTGGGGACACTGTTGCAGGCGGGCTTGAGCGTCGAGCGGGCGCTGACGGCGATGCAGGGCTTGAGCGTCAAGGCGCGCACGAAGGCGGCGGTGCAGGCGTTGCTCGACGGTTTGCGGGCGGGCGAGCCGCTGTCCGGGGCGATGCGGCGGGCGGAGGCGTTCTTTCCGGAGTCGGTCCGGCGGCTGGTGGCGGCGGGCGAGGCGAGCGGGAAGCTGGGCGAGGTCGTGACGCGGCTGGCGGCGGCGGAGGCGCGCAACAAGGAGCTTACCGATCGTGTGGTGTCGGCGATGATCTATCCGGCGCTGCTTGTCGTGGTGATGTTTGCGGTTTTGGTGATGATCTTTACGACCGTTATTCCGCGTCTTGCGCCGCTGTTCGCGCAGAGCGCCGACGCGCTGCCGTGGCCGGCAGCCGTGCTGCTGGCTATCGCGCAATTCTTCAACGCGTACGGCACGCTGACGGCGATCGTTGCCGTCGTTGCGTTTGTGGCGTTGCTTTACACGCTGCAGCAGCCGGCGGCGCAGGTGGCGTTTGGGCGGTGGTCGTTCAAGTCGCGATTGCTGCTCGACATTCCGCGGCGGTTTCATGCGGCGCAGTTCGCGCGGAATGTGTCGATGCTCTTGGGCGGGGGCATGCCGCTCAACCGGGCGTTGGAGACGGCGCAGGCGGCGGTCGCGAACGTACATCTGCGTCAGCGGCTTTCGGGCGCGATCGAACTCGTGCGGCAGGGTAAGCCGATGAAGGTAGCGTTGGCCGCGACCGACGCGCTGCCGCCGGCGGTGATCGAGTTCGCGGCCGTGGGCGAGGAGACCGGGCGGCTCGGGCCCATGCTGAACGAGGCGGCCGACATTCTCGACCGCGACGTGCAGACGAAGCTCGACCGGTTATCGGCTCTTTTGTTGCCGGCGGTGACGATTGTGCTTGGGCTCGTGGTGGCGGCGATCATGAGCGGCGTGGTGAGCGGCATTCTGGCTGCCAACGAGCTTGCGCTATGACGCGCGGGTATTCGCTCATGGAATTGATCGTGGCGCTCGCGATCATGGCGCTCATCGTCGTGGTCGCGACGCCCGCGGTGCAGGCGTCGGTGGACCGCATGACGCTGCGGGCGGACGCGCGCGCCGTGATGACGGCGTTGCGGCGTCTGCGCGAGGAAGCGTTGGACCTGCAAAGCGACATCACGCTGACGGTGGCGGGCGATGCGTCCAACGCGCTTCGCGCTTCGGACGGAAGCACACTCGAAGTGACGGCGGGCACGAGCATCGGCGCGCACGACGTGACCGTCGCTTGGGACGGCACGATCCGCGGCGAGATCGTGCTGTCGCGCGGCGGCGCGGAAGCGTTCGTTGCGGCCGATCCGTTGACCGGCCGGCCGACGCAGCGGGGTGCACCGTGAGCGGAGAGCGCGGGTTCACGATTGCCGAGACGCTGGTCGCGCTCGCGATCCTGGCCGTGATGCTGGTCGCGCTCTACGAGGCGATGGGCACGGGCTTTCGTACGTTCGATCGGGCGGCGGAGGTCGAAGAGGCGGTGCTGGCCGCTCAGTCGCAACTCGACCGGGTTGTGGCGCTGCGACGGCTCCCGGCGGTGCGGGAGGGGGCAGTGGACGGAACGCCGCTGGCGTGGCGCTTGACGGTGCTGGAACGGCGGCCGGTGACGGCGGGCTGGGAGCGCGCAACGGTACGCGTGTCCGTGGCGGACGTCGCGATCGACCGCTTGATCTTGCTTGAGGCGGAGCGGGCGGCGCCATGAAGGGATATTCGCTGCTCGAACTCGTGATCGCGCTGGCGCTGCTCGGCTTCATCGCCGTCGCTATGACCGGCGGCATCCGCTTCGGTGCGCGGGCGTGGGAGGTGAGCGAGCAGAAGGTTGAGAGCGTGGAGCGGCTGGAGGGCGCGCAAAATTTGTTGCGATCGCTGTTGCAGCGCGCGGTGCCGCGGCAGCTCGATCCGGCGTTTGCGGTCGACTTGGACTTGTTCCGCGGCACGGCGGAGGCGTTGACGTTTACGGCGAGCGCGCCGTCCGCGTTCGGCGCGGAAGGGTTGACCAGGTTTGAACTGCGCGTCGAAGGCGACGCGCCAGCGCAGCGCCTCTTGTTGTCGTGGCAGGGCTCGAACGGCGCGGCGCCAGCCAAGACGCAGGAACTCGTCGCTGGAGCCGAGCGTATCGACATCGCCTATGCCGTGCGCGAGCAGACCGGTGGGCTGCGCTGGCGGGATAGTTGGAGCGATCAGTCGGGGGCGCCGGTGCTGGTGATGATCCGAGCGCTGTTTCCGAAGAGTTCGAACCGTCGCTGGCCACCGCTGATCGTACGCACGCGGATTACGCACGATCCGCTTTGCCTCTACAACGCCGACACGTTTGGGTGCGTCAATGCGTGAGCCGGTGACCATCGATCTCGCGGCGCCGGCGCGTCTCGCGGACCTGCCGGAGTTGGCGTCGCGGTTCTTCGCGTGGTGGTTCGGCGAGCTGCGCGCGCTTCTGCCGTTCGGCGCGGCGCAGAGGCCTGCGCGGGGGACGTTGCTTTATGCGCACAAAGATCGCTGGTTCTTGCTGCAGCCGATGGCGGAGCGGCCGGTCGCTCTCAATCCGGCAGCAAGCGACGGCGCGCTGGCCGATCAGATTTTGCATCTGGCGCAGGGCGCGCCGCTGTCGCGGTTGACGCTGTTGTTGCCACGCGAGCATGTCATCGTGCGGCGTTTGGAATTGCCGCAGATGTCGGCGGCGCATTTGCGCCAAGCGGTGGAGTTGCAGGTCGACCGGCTGTCGCCGTTCAAAAGCGATGCGGTTCGCGTGGCCGCGCGTCCGGCGGGCTACGACGCCGAGAAAGGGGCGATGCTGGTCGATGTCGCGATCGCGCCGCTGATCCGGGTGCAGCCCATTGAACAGAGATTGCGCGCGTTGGGATTGACGCCCGCGGCGGTCGATGTCGAAGGCGAAGACGGCACGCCGCAAGGCTTTGATCTCGCGGAGCCCGCGGGCGCAGACGAGCTGCGCCGCAAGCGGACTTTGAATCTAGGGCTCGCGGTCGCTGCGGTTGCCGTGTGGGGGCTCGCGATTTACGCATGGGGTCAAGCGGGCGAGAGCGAGATCGCGGGTTGGGAGAGCCGCATCGCGACGCTCCGGCCGGCGGCCGAACAGAGCGCGGCACTTCGCAGCCGGCTCGAAGGCATGACGGCGCCGATTGCACTCGCGAATTCGCAGCGCCCGGCCGAGATGCTGGATGTTCTGCAAGAGCTCACGCGGGTCTTGCCCGACAGGTGCCGCGTGGTGGACCTGCGGATCGAGGGTGGGCAGGTGCAGCTTTCGGGCCTGTCGCCGAGTGCGCCGGAGCTTGTGGGCTTGCTGGAAAAGTCCGACGCATTTTCGAACGTGAAGTTCGTGTCGCCGGTGGTGCGCAAGAGCGAGAGCACGCTCGAGCGTTTCGAGATTGCGATGCAGCGCGAGGTGAAGGCGCCATGAAGGTGACGCTGTCCGCGCAGCAACAACGTTGGCTTGCCCTCGGGCTCTTGGCCGGCGTGCTGGCGCTCCTTGCAATCTTCGTTGTCGCGCCGATTTGGGACGCGGCGGCGCGGCAGGAGGAGCGCGTCGCGATGCTGCGTGCGCAAGCGTCGCGGTTGGAGGCTTTGGCGACGGCGCGGCCGCGCTTCGACGCGGCGCTGCGCGGAGCATCGGCGAACAAGAGCGTGCAGAGTCTCACGTTTGCCGCGACGGATTCCGGCGTGGGGGCGGCCGATCTCCAGGCGCTGCTCAATCGACTCCTGTCAGGCGCGGGCGCGACTGTGATGAGCGGGCAGGCGCTGGCGGATCGTGCCGACGCACCCAGCGGCGAGATTGCGGTTCAGGCGACTGTCGAAACCGATATCGGTGCGCTGGTGCAGGCGTTGCATGCGATCGGAACATCGCGGCCGCTGCTTAAAGTCGAGAAGCTCACCATCCGCGAGCCGGACGGCGAATGGGTGAACGCCGTTGGCCCGCAGCCGAACGTGGCGAACAAGTTGATCGTGGGCATGGTCGTCACGGCGCATGCGAGGCGGCCGTCATGACACTGACCCGGATGCTCACAATTGTAGCAGTGGCCGGTTTCGCGGTGCTGGTTGCCGCGTTCGTGCCGTCGCCGTTGCGCCTGTTGTCGGTGTTCGAGCGGCCGGCCGAAGTCGCGGTTGGCAAGCCGCCGCCGTTGGTGCTGCCCAACATGCCGCCGGTGAGTGCCTATGCCGACATTGCGGCGCGGCCGATTTTCAACGACGGCCGTCGGCCCGACCCGCCGACTCGGTCCGCCACCGCGGCGGCGTCCGGAACACCGGCGGAGGATCAAGGTGAGCTTTCCGAGTATCGTCTGGTCGGCATTGTCGCCGACAGCGTGACGCAGCGCGCGATTGTCGAACGGGCAGGTTCGCCCTCGGTCAGGTTGCGTCCGGGCGATCGGCTTGCGGGTTGGCGGATCGAAAAGATCGATGCATCCGGCGTTGTTGCAAGTAAGGACTCACGTTCGGTCCGCATTGGCATTCCCAAGGCGCAATCGCGGACGGGGACACCGTAAGAGTAAACGGAACGTGCCGTCGCGTAGAAGTGTCAAAGCTTGCGTGTAACAACCTCAAGTGGCCACGATGCGGCGTCGGCTGGGCTGCGATTCGTCCACCGGCGGGGATGACTGGGACACTCTCGAGGGGACGGGGATGCCATCGCGTAGCGAGGCCCGTAGGCGTTTGCACTTGGCGTTGTGCTGGCTTGCGATCGCTGTTTCGGCGTGCGCGCCCGAACGGCCGATCGCGGCCGTGCCGCCGGTTGTCGCGCAACCCGTGCCGGAGCCTGCCCCTGAGCGTTCGACTGTGGTCATGGACGACGACGAGCCGTCCGGACCGAAGACGGAGATTTTTGAGCCGTCATCGCCGCCTTTGCCTGCGTCGCGGCCGCAGAGCGGCGGGGCGAAGGGCGATGTCACGCTCGACTTCGCGGATGCGGACGTCAAGGACGTCGCGCGCACGGTGTTGGGCGACACGCTGAAGGTGCCGTTCCTGATCGATCCGGCGGTGCAAGGGCGCATTACGCTGAAGACGAGTTCGCCGCTTCGGCGCGAGGACGTGATTGCGGCGCTTGAAACGGCATTGAAGGCGAACGGCGCGGCGATCGTGTTTGCCGACAATGTCTACAACATCGTTCCGGCGGCGGACGCGGCGAAGCGGACCGACGGCTTCTCGGTCGCAGGGTCGGCGCGAGCGCGCATGCCGGGCTACGGTGTCGAGATCGTGCCGCTGCGGTTCATCGCGGCCGCCGAGATGAAGAAGGTGCTGGAGCCGATGGCGCCCAAAGACGGCGTCTTCAACATCGACACGACGCGCAATCTGATCTTCATCGCCGGCACTGGCCAAGAGCGCGCGTCGATGCTGGAGAGTATTCGCCTGTTCGACGTCGACTATATGCGCGGGATGACCTACGCGTTGGTGCGGCCGGATCACGTCGATGTACCGGCGCTGGCGCAGGAGTTGAGCCGCGTGTTCGCGTCCATTCGCGGACCCGGCGCCGGGTTGATCCGCTTCGTGCCGTTGACGCGGGTCAACACCTTGTTGATCGCGTCGCCCAGTTCAGCGTTGCTCAAAGATGTGGCGCGTTGGGTGAATCGGTTGGACGTGCCGCCGCGCGGGCCGGGCCGGCGCATCTATTACTACCGCCTGCAGAACGCGAAGGCCGAGGATGTCGGGCGTTCACTGGCGTCGATTTATGGCGCGGGATCGGTCGATCTCTCCGGTATTGAAGCCGAGCCGCAGGATCAACCGTCGGTCGACGGTTTCGAGACCGGCGTTGACGCTCCACCGCCGCCGAATCCTGCTGCGCCGCCCGCGATACAGCCGCGGCCGGAACCGTTGCGCGGGGCGGACAAGGGTCCGCACATCGCGATCGACGCGTCGAACAACGCACTGATCATCCGGGCCGACGGAACGGATTACGCCTCGCTGGAGCGGTTCTTGCGCGAGATCGACGTCGCGCCGGACCAGGTGATGATCGAGGCGACGATCGCGGAAGTGACGCTTAACGACAATTTGAAGTACGGCGTCGAGTGGTTTTTCAAGAACGCAGACCAGACGTTCAAGCTGAGCAAGAGCGGCACGGTGAGCTCGTTCTTCCCAGGGTTCGCGTTCCGCTACACAGTGCCGGACGTCGATATTGCGATCAGCGCGCTTGGAACGGTCACCGACGTCAAGGTGATCTTTTCGCAGAAGCTTCTGACGCTGAACAACAAGATGGCGATGCTGCAAGTCGGCGATCAGGTGCCGATCATCACGCAGACCGCAACCGGCGTGCGCGATGCGACGGACTTGACCGTGGTCAATTCGGTGCAACTTCGCGACACGGGCATTCTGCTGCGCGTGACGCCGCGGATCGGGAAGAGCGGTACGGTGTTCGTCGACGTTCGGCAGGAAGTCAGCAACGCGGTCACGACGGATACCTCCAAGATCGACTCGCCGACGATTCAGCAGCGAAAAATCTCAAACACGATCGCGGTGCAAGACGGGGATTCCATCGTGCTCGGCGGGTTGATCCGCGACAGCATGAGCTACGGCGACAGCGGCGTGCCGTTCCTGAAAGACGTGCCGGTGCTGGGCAAGCTGTTTGGGACGACGAGCGTCGACGGGGACCGCACGGAGTTGCTCGTCTTCCTGCGGCCGCGTATCGTGCGTAGCGCGGCGGCGGCGCGCGAGATGACGGAGGAGTTGCGCAACGGTTTTCAGGGCCTCGGCGATCTTTTGGAGGCGGACCGCGTTACGCGCACTGGCGGCCGTGGTTCGCGGTAGCCGCGACGAGCGGGGCGTCGCGCTTGTTGTCGTGCTCGGCTTTTTGGCCGTGATGGCGCTGATCACCATCGGGATCGTGGGCGCGGCACGCATAACGGCGAACAGCGCGTCGCGCGAGCTCGCACGGGCGCAGGCGCAGGCCGCCGTGGAGAGTGGGATCGACCACGCCATCGCCGCGTTGCTGAAGGCCCAGGGGTTCGCGCCGCCTTTGTTGTCGAAGTCCGAGATCGTCGAGGTGGGGGGCTTTCGCGTTCAGGTTTCCGCGCGGCCGGAGTTTGCGAAGGTGGATTTGAACTACGCCGACGGCAATCTTCTGGCGATGTTGTTCGAGGCCGGCGGCGCGGACCAGAAGCGCGCGCAGGCGCTAGCGGCTGCGGTCGAAGACTGGCGCGACGGGGATGATCTCGTTCACGTCAACGGTGCGGAGCGGCGCGAGTACGAAGAGGCCGGGGCGGGGCGCGTGCCGGCGAACCGGTTTTTCACCTCGCCGGACGAGCTTCGGTTCGTGTTGGGCATGAACCGAACGCTCTATGACTGCGTGCGGCCGGAGGTGACGATTTTGGCGCAGCGGCAAGGTATCGACATCGACTTCGCGAGCGACGCGATACGCCGGGTTGCCGGTCTTGACCAGCCGCCGCTGGGCGCGCCGGTGCCGATGAAGCCCGGTGACGTTTACGAGATCACGGCGCGCCTGAACGATGCGAAGCGCGGCGTGCGCCGGGCGGAGCGCGCGGTGGTGCGGATCACGGGCAATCCGTCCGATCCCTACGCGGTGCTCTCGATCGAACCGGCATATCCGCTCGATGAGGCGGCCGCGCGGAGTTGTCCGAAGCGCGTGGCAGTCGTGCACTGATGGCGGATGCGCCCTACGAGTGGATCGTCGCGCTCATCGTCGCGCCGTTCATCGGCAGCTTCTTGAGCGTTCTAGTCGTGCGCTTGCCCAAGCAAGAAGACGTGGTGGCCTCGCGGTCGCGGTGCCGCGCGTGCGGCAAGACACTGTCGCCGCTCGAGCTCATTCCCGTTGTGAGCTGGGTCGTCCAGCGCGGGAAATGCCGAAGCTGCGGGGCACGGATCGATTGGCTCTATCCCGGGCTCGAGGTTGGCGCGGCGCTGATGGTCGTGTGGGCCGTGACGGCCGGCGTCGGCGGCGGGATGTTTTGGGCGACCTGCGTGCTGGGGTGGGTGCTGCTGGCGCTCGCGGTGATGGACTTGCGGGAGATGATCCTGGCGGATGCCTTGACGTTGCCGCTGATCGCCGTCGGGCTTGGCGCGATCGCCGTTTGGACGCCGGAGGCGTTGATTTGGCATGTGGCGGCCTCGACGGCGGGGTTCGTGTCGATGGTGGGCATCGCGATCGCGTACCGGACGTTGCGGGGGCGCGAGGGGCTTGGGCTTGGCGATGCCAAGTTGATGGCGGCGGCCGGGGCCTGGACGGGTCTTACGGGGATTGGGACCGTGTTGTTCTACGGGTCTATGCTGACGCTCGCCGCGGTTGTGGTTTTGCGGGGCGCCGGCAAGGAAATCGGGGCGGATTCTCCCATTCCGTTCGGCGCAGGGCTTGCAGCGGGGTTTTGGTTGACGTGGCTCTACGGGCCGCTGCTCTTTAGGTAATGTAGCCTGAAGGGCTGCGGCCAATTACGGCCGAAAACCGAAGGTGTCCGATGTCTGCCGCCGCTCCGGCGACCGAAAGTGTCGAGCAAAAGCTGATCGACCACCTGCGCCAATCCGGCAAGTTGGATGGCGAGGGGGCGGCGCGGGCGTGGCGCGTTTTCGAACACACGCGCGTTAGCCTTACCAAGATTCTGCTCGAGTTGGGTCTGGTGCCGGAGCGCGATTTGGTGGCGGCGTTCGGGGACGGGCTGGGCATTCCCGTGGCGGATGCGGCGGAGTATCCGCTGGAGCCGGTGTTGGCCGACGCGGTCACGTCGCGGTTTTTGATGGATGCGAAAGCCGTTCTGCTTGGCGCCAACGACGACACGGTGACGATCGCGACGCATGATCCGCTCGATCGGTTTGTTGTCGATGCGGTGGCACTGGCGACGAACCGGCGCGTGGTCGTCAAAGCCGCGTCGACGAGCGATATCGAGGAGGCGCTGCGCCGGCTCTACACAACGAGCGAATCCGAGGCGCTGGCTGCCGCCGAGAGCACGCAAGGGACGACGGAAGCGGACGTGGCGCGGCTGCGCGAGAGTGCGAGCGAGGCGCCGGTGATCCGGTTCGTGAACGGGTTGATTTCGCGGGCGGTGGAGGCGGGGGCGTCCGACATTCACATCGAGCCGCTGGAGCGGCGATTGCGCATTCGCACGCGCATCGACGGCGTGCTGAAGGAAGAGGAGCCGGCGGCGCTGGAACTCGCGCCTGCGATCGTGTCACGGATCAAGATCATGAGCGGGCTCAACATCGCCGAGCGGCGCTTGCCGCAGGATGGCGCGGTGAAGCTTGCGGTGCGGGGTAAGGAGATCGATTTGCGTATCGCGACGGCGCCGGTGACGAACGGCGAGTCGGTGGCGTTGCGCATCTTGGACAAGTCGGCGGTTGCGCTCGACTTCGATGCGCTTGGGTTCGATGCGGCGATGCAGGAGAAGCTCGGGGCACTGCTCAAGCGGCCGAACGGCATCTTCCTCGTCACGGGTCCGACGGGGAGCGGCAAGACGACGACGCTTTACGCCGCGCTGCAGACGTTGAACACCGCGGAGCGGAAGATTCTCTCGGTTGAGGATCCGGTCGAGTACAAGATCGCGGGCGTCAATCAGGTGCAGGTGAAGCCGGAGATCGGGCTTACGTTCGCAAGCGTCTTGCGCGCGTTTTTGCGGCACGACCCGAACGTGATCCTGGTCGGCGAAATCCGCGATCCGGAGACGGCGCGCATTGCGGTGCAGGCGGCGCTCACCGGGCATCTGGTGCTGTCGACGGTGCACACGAACAGCGCCGCGGGGGCGCTGACGCGGTTGCTCGACATGCATGTGGAGGACTATCTGTTGACCTCCACGATCGCGGGTATCCTGTCGCAGCGTCTGGTTCGGGTGCTGTGTGGCGCGTGCAAGGAACGCGTGACGCTGGGGGCGGAGTGGGCCAACGAGCTGGCGCCGCTCGGGGCAAAGCCCGGCGTGACGGCCTTCCGGGCCAAGGGGTGCGCGCAGTGCCACGGGACGGGGTACAAGGGCCGCACCGTGGTGTTCGAGCTGCTGGTGCCGGACGAGCGCATCCGGCGCTTGGTTGGCGAGCGCGCGAGTGCGTCGCAAATCCATGCGGCGGCTGTGGACGCGGGGATGGAAAGCCTCAGGCGGGCGGGCTTGCGAAAAGTACTTGAAGGCGTGACGACGACAGAGGAAGTTGCGCGCGTCGCGCAAGAGGAAGGGTGACGGCCATGCGCCGGAAAACGAAGCGTCGGGATCGGCGGAACGAGCGCGGGTACTCGCTGCTTGAGCTCTTGGTCGCGCTTGCGATCATGAGCTTGATGATTGCGATCGTCGGGCCGGCGCTGATCGGCTATTTCGAGGCCTCGAAAGTGAAGACGGCGAAGATTCAGATCGCGAATTTGTCGACCGCGATGGACCTTTATTACCTCTCGAACGGGAGCTACCCGAACGAGCAGCAGGGTCTGAAGGCGCTGGTCGAAAAGCCTGAGGGTGCCGCGGCATGGGATGGGCCATACCTGAACAAGGCCGACGGCATTATCGACCCCTGGGGGCGGCCCTACCTGTACAAACAGCCGGGGGCGCACGGGAAATTCGATATCTCCTCCCTGGGCGCGGACGGGAAGGAAGGCGGGGCCGGCGAAGACGCGGATTTCGGGTCTTGGTAGGGGCAATCCAAGCGCTGCGCAATCGCGTATATTGGCGGCTGGCTTAACTGGGCCTTGGTGGAGCGATGGGCCTTATTCCGAATGCTGTGATCGAGCGGCGGTGGCTGGAGTCTATTGGCCGCATTCAGACCGGCCGGCTGACGTTCGTCGCGCCGAACGGCGAGGTGCATGTCGTGACCGGGCCCAACCCTGGTCCCGACGCGCGCTTTCACATCAAGTCTTGGGACGTGATCGCGCGAACGGTGGCGCGTGGCGATATCGGGCTCGGCGAGGATTACATCGCGGGGGCTTGGGAGACGGATAGCATCGAGGCGCTGTTTGCGCTGTTCTTGCTCAACCTCGATCACCTGGAAGGGTATGCGCATGGCGGGCTGTTGAACCGCCTCAGCTTCGTCGTGATGAACTCGATCGTACGGCGCAACAGCGAGAGCGGCAGCCGGCGGAACATCGAAGCGCATTACGACGTCGGCAACGATTTCTATTCGCTGTGGCTCGACGAGACGATGACGTATTCGTCGGCGCTGTTCGGCGGCAAGGCGGTGGCCTTGGGCGATGCGCAGCGTGCGAAGTATGGGCGCATCCTCGACAAGTTCGTCAATGCGCGCTCGCGGGTGCTTGAGGTGGGTTGCGGCTGGGGTGGTTTCGCGGAAGCGGCGGCCGGGCGGGATCACGAGGTGACGGGGATTACGATTTCGCCCGCTCAGCATGGGTTTGCGACGGCGCGGCTTGGGTCCAAAGCCGACATCCGGCTTGAGGATTATCGCAACACAAAGGGTCTCTTCGACATGATCGTTTCGATCGAGATGTTCGAGGCGGTCGGCGAGCGCTATTGGCCGCGCTATTTTCAGACGCTCAGCGAACGGTTGAAACGCGGCGGGCGCGCGGTCGTGCAGACGATCACGGTGCGCGACGATGTGTTCGACGGTTATCGCACGCGCAGCGACTTCATCCGGCACTATGTGTTTCCGGGCGGGATGTTGCCCTCGCTCGCGCGCTTCAAAGAGGAAGCGGGGCGCGCGGGGTTGAAAGTGCTCGACGTGTTCTCCTTCGGACAGGATTACGCGCGCACGTTGCGCGAATGGTCGGCGCGGCAGAAGGCGGTTGAGGTAAAAATTCGCTCCCTCGGGCACGACGACCCTTTCCTTCGGAACTGGCAGTTCTATCTCGGCATCTGTGCGGCGGCGTTTGCCGTTGGGCGCACGGACGTTCATCAGGTGGAGCTTGCTCATGCGTAGGATGTTGATTGCGGCGGTTGCCGTTGCTGTGTTGACGGTGTCGGCCGCAGCGATGACGCGTCCGATGGAGCTTGCGCCCACGATCAACGCGACGAAGCCCTATGGCAGCGGATCGCTAACGTGGCTGGTGTTCACGGCCTATGACGCGACGCTGTGGACGGATGCGGCGCAGTGGTCGATGAGCGCGCCGTTTGCGCTGACGCTGCGCTACCGGATGTCGTTTTCGACCGACGAACTCGTCGAGCGGACGATCGAGGAGATGGCGAAGGTGAGCCC
Organism: uncultured Flavobacteriaceae bacterium; assembly: GCA_964638635.1. Lineage (GTDB taxonomy): Bacteria > Pseudomonadota > Alphaproteobacteria > Micropepsales > Micropepsaceae > SZUA-430. The sequence goes on along the minus strand of CAZXAQ010000036.1, from coordinate 296 downwards.
CGCGACGCCGAAAGATGCGGTGGCGCGTTACAACGCCGCGCTCTTGCGGGCGTTTCCGGCGGTGAAGGACGGCGACCGGATCACGGCGCTCTACGTGCCGGGGCAGGGGACGCGGTTCTTCCACAACGGGCGCGCGACGGCGACGATCGCCGACGGCGGCTTTGCGGAACCGTTCTTCGGGATTTGGCTCTCGCCGAAGACGTCGGAGCCGAAGCTGCGGACTGGGCTGTTGAGCCTGCGCTAGAGCGTTTTGCGGTTTTTGAGAATCGAAGGGATTCCCAAGGCGGGTTTGAGGG
>CAZXAQ010000035.1:0-37669 GCA_964638635.1 uncultured Flavobacteriaceae bacterium | reverse complement strand
AGTTTTTGGTAAAGATCCTCGCAAACCTGACGGGTTTTCGGGTCGTCGGCCTTGAGACTGATCAAGCCGACCCGGTAGGGGGCGACGCTTTCCGGCCAGATGATGCCGGCGTCGTCGTGGTTCGCTTCGATAATGGCGCCGAGGAGTCTCGAAACGCCGATGCCGTAAGAGCCCATTTCGACGAGCACGTCCTCACCGGTTTGGTTTGTGACCTTGGCGTTCATCGGCTTTGAGTACTTGGTGCCGAAATAGAAGATGTGGCCAACCTCTATGCCGCGGGCGGCGAGTTGCTTGTCGGCTGGGATTTTCGCGAAGGCTTCGGCGTCGTGCTTTTCGTCGGTCGCGGCGTAGAGCGACGTGCGTTCTTTGATGTAGGGCTCAAGATCGCCGTCGAAGTCGACGTTCTGCGGCACCGGCATGTCGACCAAGTCTTTGTGGCAATAGACTTGGCTTTCACCCGTTTCGGCGAGGACGATGAACTCGTGGGAGAGGTCGCCGCCGATCGGACCGGTGTCGGCTTTCATCGGCACGGATTTGAGGCCCATGCGCGCGAACGTGCGTAGGTACGCGACGAACATCTTGTTGTACGAATGCCGCGCGCCAGCCGCATCGAGGTCGAACGAGTACGCGTCCTTCATCAGGAACTCGCGGCCGCGCATGACGCCGAAGCGTGGGCGGATCTCGTCGCGGAACTTCCATTGGATATGATAGAGGATGCGCGGCATGTCTTTGTACGAGCGCACGGCCGAGCGGAAAATTTCAGTGACCATCTCCTCGTTCGTCGGGCCGTAGAGCAAATCGCGCTCGTGCCGGTCCTTGATGCGCAGCATTTCCTTGCCGTAGGCGTCGTAGCGGCCGCTTTCGCGCCAAAGGTCGGCTGCTTGGAGCGTCGGCATCAGGAGTTCGATGGCCCCTGCCCTGTCCTGCTCTTCGCGCACGATCTGTTCGATCTTGCGCAACACGCGGTGGCCGAGCGGTAGCCACGAATAGATGCCGGCCGCCTGCTGGCGGATGAGGCCCGCCCGCAGCATGTAGCGGTGGGAGACGATTTGGGCCTCGGCCGGCGTCTCGCGCAGCACAGGCATGAAGGAACGGGATACGCGCATTGGCGGTGTGATTCTCGTGCAAGCAGGTTGTGCACAGTCTTAGCGGCCGCAATAGGGCGGCGCAAATCCGCTGGTTTTGGGGCGGATGGCCCCCTGCCGCTTCGGCAGAGGGCCTTGTCGCTTACTGCAGCGTGGCGCTGTCCAGGTTCAGTTTGTCGACCGGGATGCGGACGACATCCGGGCGCTTCTTCTTCAGGGCTTTGAAGAAGACGGAGCCGTCGCCCACGACCACCAGCGACGCCTTTTTCGGGTCGTAGAGTTTGGCGGCGGCTTCTTTGGCCGTTGCCGGCGTGACGGCTTGGATGTCGGCGACATAGGTCGTGAGCTTCTCGAGCGGGATGCCGAATGTCGCGAGCGCTGCAAGTTGGCCGGCGAGGCCCGAGGCGGTTTCGACGTCGCGGCCGAAGGAGCCGATCAGGTTCGCCTGGCGCGCGCCGAGTTCGGGCGCGGGCACTTCGGCGGTCATGATCTTGGCAAACTCTTGGTTCATCAGATCGACGACTTGCACCGCGGACTCGTTCTTGGTTTGCGCGAGCGCGATGACGGGCCCCGGCGACCGGCGCGCGGGGAAGCCGGAGCTCACGCCGTAGGAGAGTCCTCGCTTGATGCGGATTTCCTGGTTCAGGCGTGCGGAGTAGCCGCCGCCCAAGACCGAGTTCGCGACGAGCACCGGGAAGTAATCATCGGCCGTGCGGGGGACGCCCAGCATACCGAAGCTCACCGCAGCTTGGCCGGATTTCGGCAGGTCGACCACGATTGCGCGTACGCTTTGGACGCCGAGGTCCGCCTTCGCTTCGGTGCCGACCGGGCTCGCCGGTTTCTGCCAGTCGCCGAAGTATTTCTCGGCGAGCTTGATGCCGTCTTCCGCGGACACGTCGCCGGAGATGACGAGCAACGCGTTGTCGGGGCGATAGTGGCGTTGGTGGAAGCCGGTCAGATCTTCCGGCTTGAGCGCCGTGATGCTCTTCGGCGAGGCGACGCCGCCATAGGGGCCGAGGCCGAACAGCGCGCGGGTCATTGCGAAGCGCGCGATTTGGCCGGGCTGGCGCAGGGCGACCTGCAGGCCGTCCAAAGTTTGCTGGCGTTGGCGCTCGACTTCGGCGGCAGCGAACGCCGGGTTGCGCGCGACGTCGGCCATGATCGCCATCGCGTCGCCGACGCGGTCGGCGCGGGTTTCGAGCGAGACGCCGGAGCTGTCGGCGCCGGCGCTTGCACTGAGCGACGCGCCCAGCGCTTCGATTTGGCGTGCGATGTCGGTGGCGCTGCGGGTCTTCGTGCCTTTCGTCATTACGTCGGCGGTCAGCGACGCGAGGCCGGCGCCGGTTTCGGGGTCGTTGCTAGAGCCCGAGAGCACGCGCAGCTCGGCGCTGATCAGGGGCACATCGCGCTTCGACGCCACGACGACGCGTAGGCCGTTGGCGAGCTGTTTGTCGCCGGGCGTGGGCAGTTTGGCCGCGACCGGGGCTTGCGGGGCCGGCGGCTTCACGCGTTCGGCTTCAGGCGCCAGGGCGAACGTCTTGATCTCGTTTTGCGGGATGTCGAGCTTTTGCGCTTGGACAGTCGCCGCGGTCGCGATGGTATCCGCCTTCGCGTCCTTTGCCTTCGTTTCCTCGGCAAGGTAGCGGATCGTGACGCGCTTGTTGTCGTCGAGGATCGCCTTGGCGACACGCTGCACGTCGGCCGCGGTGACCGCCTGGATGTCGGCGAGCAGCTTGTCGGCGTATTTCGCGTCGCGGAAGCGGATGACGGCGTTCGCGAGTTCGGTCGCTTTGCCGAACGCGGTTTCGCGGCCCTCCAGCGTTTCGGAGACGAGTTCGTTCTTGGCTTCGTCGAGTTCGGCCGCGGTCACCTGGGTGTCGCGCATCTTCGCGATTTCGGCCATCAGGCTCTTCACACCGTCGTCGGCGGATTTGCCTTCGCTCAGGACGGCGGCCAGTGTGTAGGCGCCGGGGTCGCGCGTCGCTTCGAAGTTCGTGAAGACTTCGGCGGCGATTTGCTGCGTGTAGACGAGCGATTGGTAGAGCCTAGAGCTTTCGCCCTTGGCCATGATCGCGTCGAGCACGGTCAGTGCGGCGATATCTGGGCTCAGCGAATTCGGTTGCGGGAACGAGATCGAGATCGCCGGCAGCGGCGTGTTCGGTTCGTAGACCGTGTACTCTTTCGCTCCGGTACGCGCGGGTTCGACGGCGGTGACGCGCGGGATCGGGCGCGTGGGCGTCGCGATCGGGGCGAAGTACTGGTCGATCCACTTGTCGAGCTGCGCTTGGTCGAAGTTTCCGGCGACGACGAGAACGGCGTTGTCCGGGCGGTAGTAGGTCGCGTGGAACGCGCGTACGTCTTCGACGGTTGCGGCGTCGAGGTTTTCGATCGAACCGATGCCGGGGCGGCCGTAGGGGTGAACCGCGAAGTTCGTTTGCGCCAAATAGAGGCCGAAGAGTTTGCCATAGGGCGAGGCCAGAATGCGCTGACGGTACTCTTCTTTCACGACGTCGCGTTCGGACTTGAAGATTGCCGCGTCCACGACGAGTGTACCCATGCGTTCGGCCTCGGCCCAAAGGATGCGTTCGAGGTGGTTCGCGGGCACGACTTGGTAGTAGTTCGTGAAATCGTCATAGGTCGACGCGTTGTTGAAGCCGCCGACGTCTTCGGTCAGGCGGTCGAGCGTTTCCGGCGGCATGTTCTTCGTCGCCTTGAACATGATGTGTTCGAACAGATGCGCGAAGCCCGAGCGGCCGACGGGATCGTCCTTCGAGCCGACGTCGTACCAAACCTGCACCGAGACGTTCGCCGTGTTCGGGTCGGGCATCGCGTAGACTTTGAGCCCGTTGGGGAGCGTGCGCGAGGTGAACTTCAGCGGCTCCACTTTAAGCGCGGCGGGTGCTTGCGGCGGCTTCGGTGCCGAGGAGTCGGAGCAGGCGGCGGCGAAGAGCGCGAGCGCGGATACGGCTGCGGCGGACAGGATTTTCATGCGATTCCCCAGAGCTGGCGGCGGACCCTAGGCGAGCCCTCCCCCGCTCCGCAACTCACCGGTTCGTGTAGGGCGCCTGCGGAATTGTGCCGATTTCCGCGATGGGGATGCCGTGGTCGGAGGCGCCGGGCGGCGGCCGATCGTCCGGACTATCGCGCAAGTGGTCGTTGATGACCTCGTGACGCAGCACGTCGGCGATACGCCCGCGGTTGCGGCCGTAGAACTCCTCCGACACCAGGATGTGGTCGAGGATGTCGCGCTCGCCGTCATAGATGTGCGTGTGAATCTGGGCCGAGCGTTCGAGGGCGACGCGGAACGTCGAATAGAGGATCACGTCCCAAAGCGCCTTCTTCTCCTCACCGTCCATCGCCTTCTTCGGCATTGGACCGCGCACGGTTTGGGTGCTGGCCGCATCCGGCGTGTCGTTCAGATCGCCGAGCACGATCACCGGCTTCTTCGTTTCCTTGAGGTCGGCGAGGATCAGGTGACGCAGTGCGGCCGCCTCCGCCGCGCGCACGATCGTGGCTCGGGCTTGGCCGAGCGAGGCCGCGAAGGGATCGTCGCCGTTCTCGCCTTCTCGGATCAGCGGGCCCTTCGACTTCAGGTGCGTGACGTAGACGGTGAGGTCCATGCCGTTCACGTCGATCACCGCTCGCAGGACCGGACGCTGGAACTGCGGCACGGCGACGGGGACTTGTTTGACCACCCCGCCGTCCACGCGAAGCGGCACCGTCAGGTCGATGGTCGGCGGGAAGGCGATCGTGCTGGACACGGCTTTGATGGGGAAGCGCGAGATCAATCCGACGCGCGGGCGCCTCGCCACGTGGTCGGTCAGGTTCTCGGCACGGGTTGCGCCGGGGGCGACGACGTTCGCGGCGCCGGCGAAATGGAAGCTGCGCTTGACCGCGTCGGCGAGCGCTTCCTCGAACCAGACTTCCTGCACGCCCACAATGTCGGGTTTCGCGCGGTTCAGGATCGAGGCGATCCAGTTCACCTTCGCGTCGTACTGCTCGCGCGTGTCCTTCAGCCGGTCGTAGTAGCGCACGTCCGGCAGGATCAGATTTTCGACGTTGAACGAGGCAATCCGGAATCGCATGGGAGGACCTTACACTCCGCCTCCCCCTTGTGGGGAGGCCGGCGAGACGAGTGAAGCGATGTCGAGTGGGTGGGGGTACGGCGTCACAGGTCTGATGCGGCAGCGGCGCTGGTACCCCCACCCGCTCAGTCGCGCCTTCGGCGCGCCTGTCGCTGGCCTCCCCACAAGGGGGAGGCGGGAGCTTACCTGCGAAGCGTCCGCGCCTCCTGGTGCATCGCGACAAGCCCTGCCATCACGATCAGGGCCGTGCCGATGATGGCGAGGTCGTTTGGTTGCTCGTTCCAGAGCAGGTAACCGTAAAGCGTGGCCCAGAGGACGGCGGAGTAGCGGAACGGGGAGACGACCGAGACTTCGACGTCGCGGAAGGCGATGACGACGAAGACGATGCCCAGCGTGACCAGGATCGCGGAGGCTGCGAGCAGCGACGCGCTGTTCGTCGTCAGCGGGGCCCAGGGTTGCGTCTCAAAGCCGGCGAATCCCATCGCGCAGACGAGCACCGTGCTCGTGAACGTCACGACGCCGGTCGGCACGTTCGGGTCGACGAAGCGGGTGACGAGATCGCGGGCGGCCACCAGCAGCGACATGATGAGCGCGCCGACCACGTGGATGCTGACGCCGTTCGTCGTCGGCTGCGCCACCAGCACAACGCCGACAAATCCGACGGCGACTGCGAGCCAGCGCGAACGGCCGACGGCTTCGCCGAGCAGCACGGCGGACATCACCGTCAGGATCAGCGGGGTGACTTGCGAGATGACGGTGATTTGGCCGAGCTGCAGATGCGGCAGCGAGATCAGGAAGAAGACGGCGACCGCGCCCTCGATGATGCCGCGTAGGACGACCAGCGGGCGCAGCACCATGTACCACTTCCGCCAATCGACGGTTGCGACCAAGATCGCGCCGACGAGGTAGACCGCCATCAGCCCGCGCGTGGCCATGATCTGGCTGGGCGCCAATGTTTCGCCCGCGAGTTTGATGATGCTGTCGCTCATCAGGAACAACGCCTGCGAGACCAACATCGCAAAGATGCCGCGCAAATTCGCGGCGCTGGACGGCCGATCCCCCAAGGACGTCTCCCCCTCGCGGCGAATGTTGCATGAAGCTGCGCCGGGCGCGATACCCAGCGAAGTTTACAGGGCTTTTGCGTTTACTATGCCGCTAGTAGCCCGGCGGCTGCATCGTCGTGATCGGCGTGCGGTAGCCCATGTAGTCGATCAGACGCTTCAGATCGACGTCGGGGGGATTGTCGACACCCGAACCGTAAACACGCGCCTCAAGATCTTTGGCCGTGAAGTCCATGCGCGCGTCGTAGGTGCGGTCGATCTGGTTGCGCAGGCGTTGCAGCGCCTCGTACCAGCGATTCTTTGCCGGCGTGTTGTGGCACGAGGCGAGTTCGCCGGGATCGGTCGCACCCCAGCGGCGTTCGATGCAGTCGTAGGGATCGAACGAGAGGCGGAAGAGCCGCTCCACGACATCGTTGTAGCGTAGCGTCACCCGCCGGCCCGCCGAACTCGTGTACACGACGGTACACGTGTCGGCCGCATACTCGTAAGCGCGCTGCAGGTCTTCCTTCAAGTTCAAGCCGTCGTACGAAATCCGCTCGTCGCGCTTCATCCAAAGTCCGATCAGGCGTTCCATGTCGTCGCGGAAAGCGCGGAAGGCGGTCTTCAGCCGCGCGTCGCGCGACGGGGTGGAATAGATCTCCCACTCCATATTGTCGGTGCCGTAGATGTTGGGCGGCAGGCGTTCGGGATGCGGCTTGCGGTCGATGCCCGCTTCGATCGCCATTTCGACGAAACGCTGACGGTCGTAGAGATCGTTGCACAGCGTCTTCATCGTCGCCTTCAGTTCGGCAACGGGATTGAACGTGGTCTTTCCGCCAGCCATGGCGATACGCACGTACTCGTAGAAGCCGACCTCAAGCCCGTTGTAGCTGAACTTGCCGTTGCGCCAGTCGTCGCGCGGGTTCGGGCTCACGTTGCCGTAGAACTGTTCGATCGAGTAGTCGGGGATCTGGTTGTTCTTGGCGATCGTGATGCGGCCGCGCTCCATGCGGATCGGGCGGAAGTTCTTGAAGCCCGCGCCCATCGACGGCAGGTCGCGTCCGAACTGCGCGCCGAAGACACTGCGCGTCAGTGTGTAGTCGGGGTGGGCGTCCATGTAGAAGACGCGGCCGTCCTCGCCGACTTTGTAGACGAGCGCGACGTGGCCGTTGACGTCGTAGATGGCCGTGCCCGGGCGGATCGAGCCGGGCTGCACTTTCACCGGATAGAGGTCAGTGATCGGGTTCTCGTCCATGTCGGGACCGATGCGATAGGTCGCCGAGGAGACCGAGTCCTTGATCCAATTGATGACCGCGCGTCCGTTCTCGCTGCCGGTGATGTAGGACCGGCCACCGACGCGGTTGCCTTTGGGGGAGAAGCGCACGTCGCCGCCGCCGCGGGGCGATACGCCGTTCACAAACGTGAACGGCAGGCCGTTCTTCCACGCGTAGTAAGCGCGCAGCATGTAGACGAGGTCGGCGCAATCCGCGTTGAAGCTGATGCCGCGGCCGTCGGTTCCCCGATACGGGTTGGCGTTTGAGTTGATGCAGTCGTCGGGCGTCTCGCAGCCGCTTTCGCCGATACGCTGGACGAAATCGGAGTAACCGCGCTCGTCCTCGGCGCTCCATTCCGGCTTGGTCACGCGCCAGGCTTGGTCAGCCCATGCGGGGCTCGCCCAAGCCAAGACAACCACAGCAAGAATTAAACGCGAAAACATACCGGTTCCAGGTCGTCGACGGAGCAAGGCGACTGTCGCGAAAATTGCGCGCGGGCGCAATTCCCCCTCGCGCTTCTGCCATGGGAGAACACGGCGAAATGTGACGAGTGGTGACGAGAAACCGCACTTGCGATGGTCAATGCAACCCGCAAGGCGAAGTGTTTTGAGAAACTCCCGTGCGCGGTTAATTCCAGCGCAGGCCCGAGGGCACGGGAATGTCGTCCACCGAAACGCCCGACACTTCGATCAGCCAGAACAGCGCGCCCCACACGACGAGCGCAATGAGGAGCGCCCAAAGCGCCTTGCGCCACAGGCGCGGCGTTGTCGGCGCCGACGGTTCGCTGCCCGGCACGACGCTGCCATCGTCGATCTGCGAGCGCACGCCGACCGGCAGCATCAAAAAGAACGCAAGCCACCATGCGATGGCAATGACCATGAGGGAGCCTGCGATGCCCATGGTGCTACGGGTCGCTCCGACGAAACAGAGCTGTCATCCCGGACGCTAGCGGAGCCCGCTGCGTGAGCAGCGCGGCGCAGCTTGCGAGCCGGGACCCAGGAGACCGGATGCGGCCTTTCAACCTGCAAGTTGAAACGCTGAAGCCAATCCCCTGGGTCCCGGCTCTCGCGTCGCTACGCTCCGCTCGGCCGGGATGACAATGTGGTGGAGACGGTTTGAACGACCGAAGCATCCGCTAGACCTGCTCCAACTCGATCAGCGTGCCGTTGAAATCCTTTGGGTGCATGAAGATGACCGGCTTGCCGTGCGCGCCGATTTTGGGTTCGCCCGTGCCGGTGATCGTGGCGCCCTTGGCCAGCATCTGGTCGCGGGCGGCGTAGATGTCTTCGACCTCGTAGCAGACGTGGTGGATGCCGCCGGACGGGTTCTTCTTCAGGAAGTTCGCGATCGGCGATTTGTCGCCGAGCGGTTCCAGGAGTTCGATCTTCGTGTTTGCCAGTTCGACGAAGACGGTGGTCACGCCGTGGTCGGGCTGCGGCACCGGTTTGGAGACCTTGGCACCCATGACGAAGGTGGAGCGGTAGATCTCCGCGGCAGCCGCGATATCCGGCACAGCGATGGCGACGTGGTTTAGGCGGCCGAGCATGAACGAGGGCTTTCTGTTGCAATTGCGAAGCGGCCCCAAACTATGGGCCGCCGCGTCCGATCTCAAGCGTTCTATTCGATTTCAAAAATCACATGGGGCCTGGGGTTACCTTGCAGCTCCGGGCGGCCGCAAACCGGGTCACGGTCGCCTTTTCAAGGCACATGCTCGCGGGCCAGACTGAGCGACTCGCATGATCTTCGCCTTCGCCCATCTGCTCGGCATTGTGCTCACGAACCTGATCCCGCTCGCCGGGGTGCTTTGGTTCGGGTGGGACGTGTTTGCGGTTCTCATTCTTTATTGGGTCGAGAACGTCGCGATCGGGGTCGCGCACACGATCCGCCTTTCGATCAGTACGCGGACGAACGGGGACATGTCTGCGTTTTCGACGACGCAGTTCTTCGCCATGCACTACGGCCTGTTCACGCTCATCCACGGCATCTTCGTGATCATCTTGTTCGGCGTGGTTGGCGGCGGCCTAGTCAAGCTCAGCGGCGGGTTTGCAGGACCGGTCTTTGCGATCGTCGCGTGGCAGGCGATTTATCTCGTCATCGATACAATCCGCACGGAGCGCTTTCGCGGCCGGGCGCCCGGCGACATGATGTTCGAGCCCTATCCGCGTGTTTTTGCGTTGCACCTAACCGTGCTTGCGGGCGGGTGGCTCGTCGGGGAGATGGGATCGCCGATCTGGGCGCTGGCGATTCTGGTCGCGGTGAAGACGCTATGCGACCTCGCGATCGGACTGTTCTTTACGCCAGGCGCGGCCCAGCCGAAGGAAACCGTCGCGGCGTTAAGGAAACGCGCCGAGTAGGCGAGCCCTCGGCCTCACAACCGCGTCAAACGCTTGTCTGTTGCACCCTCGCATGGTCTTGTCCGGCCGGTAATGTTCGTGCTTCTCAGGGGACACTTCTTATGGACATGACTCTCTTTTACGTCGGCGCCGTTGTCACGGTCCTGAGCGGCATACCGGTGTTGTGGCAACTTTCGCGCGGACATCCAAAGGGTCTGTTCGTCCTGTTCTTTGCCGAGATGTGGGAGCGCTTCTCCTACTACGGCATGCGCGGCATCTTGGTCTTCTACATGACCCAGCAGTTCCTGTTCGAGGACACCGTCGCCCAAGGTCAGTACGGCGCCTATACCTCATTGGTCTATCTGGTGCCGTTGCTCGGCGGGCTGCTTGCCGATTACTTCCTGGGTACGCGCAAGGCCATCATGTTCGGCGCGCTGCTGCTGGTCGCCGGGCACGGTATGATGGCGTTCGAAGGTCCGGCCGCCACGCAGACGCTGACCTACCAGGGCCAGCAGTACCTGTTCGACGTGAAGGGCCGGATGGAAGAAAAGCAGGCCCGCATCATCGTTGGCGGACAGGGATATGAGTTCGGCGCAAGCTCAAGCGGCGGGTTTGAGATCAAAGGACTTCCGGCCGATGCTCCACTACCCGCGGTGCTTGAGAAGGGAAGTTATCAGATCGGCGTGATCCAAGGGCCGTCGATGTTCAAAGACATCTTCTATCTGGCACTCGCTCTCATCATCATGGGCGTCGGATTCCTGAAGGCGAACATTTCCACGATTGTCGGCCAGCTCTATACCGAAGCCGACCCGCGCCGGGATGCGGGTTTCACGCTCTACTATTACGGCATCAACCTTGGCGCGTTCTGGGCGTCGCTGTTGTGCAGCTACCTCGGTACCAAATACGGCTGGAGCTACGGTTTCGGCTTGGCCGGCATCGGCATGCTCGCCGGGTTCGTCGTCTTTTGGCTGGGCAAGCCGTGGCTTGAGGGCAAAGGCGAGCCGCCGAACCCGGAAGTGCTCAAGCGGCCGGCGTTGGGTCCGATCAATACCGAATGGTCGCTCTATCTTTTGGGGCTGATCGGCGTGGGTGCGGTTTGGTTGATCGTCCAGCAACCGCCATGGGTTGAGCAGCTCCTCGGCGTCGCCTCGGTGCTCGTGCTGGCCTATCTGGTCGTGTTCATGCTGACCCAATGTACGCTCGTCGAAGCGCAGCGGATATTGCTGGCCTTGATCCTGGTGGCAGCTTCGACCGTGTTCTGGACGTTGTTCGAGCAGGCGGGATCTTCGCTCAACCAGTTCGCGGAGCGCAACACGCAGCTTACGCTGTTCGGCGTGCAAATGACGGCGGCGCAAACGCAGTCGTTTAACGCCGGCATGATCCTGATCTTGGCGCCGATCTTTTCGGCGATTTGGGCGGGTCTTGGGCGCATCAATCTCGACCCCAATCCGGTGCTGAAGTTCGGTCTGGCTCTGGTTCAGGTCGGCGCCGGATTTTACGTGCTGGTGTGGGGTGCTCAGTTCGCCGACTCGAGCTTCAAGGTGCCGATGATCTTCTTGTTCCTCACCTATATGCTGCACACCACGGGTGAGCTTTTCATCTCGCCGGTCGGTCTTTCGCAGATGACCCGGCTCGCGCCGGCGGCGATCGCGTCCACGATCATGGCGACATGGTTCTTGGCTTCGTCGTGGGCACAAACGATCGGCGCGTGGGTTGCGCAGCTGACGGCGACGGAGACAGTCGCAGGTCAGGTGCTGGACCCGGGGAAGGCGCTGCAGACCTACGTGGAAGTTTTCCAGACGATCGGAATGTACGGCGCGGCGATTGGTGTGGGCCTCATCGTGCTCTCTCCGATCCTGAGACTGCTCGCGCGCGACGACAAACGCCCGAAGGCATCCGTTCAACCGGCAGAGTAACGCTGGTCACGTCGTTCATCTTGAGCGACACGACACTGAACGCCGCGAAACCTTAGGTTCCGCGGCGTTTTTCGTGAGATGAATGAACCTCGGCTGAACGTCCGGTTTCGTTTCGCTTCAGGCGCCCTCTGCGAACCTCCTTGTCATTGAAGATGGCATCGCAACGAGACCATCGGGTCTCGGCACATAGGAGGTTTCGATGAAACTCAAACTTGCACTCGCTGCCGCCCTCATGACGGTTGGTTTGGCCGCGCCTGCGTCCGCGCATTATCCGCCGCCTTGGGCGCCGACGTGGGATTTGCTCGGCACCCGCACGGTGCGCCATTTCGCGGAGCGCGACGTGATCCCCGCTTTCGGGCATCGCCATTACCGCGAACTCAAAGTTTGCGCGTACAACAAGCCGATCCGGTTCTACGACCTCGACGTCGTGTTCCACAACGGCGGCCACCAAGATGTGCCGGTGCGCGCCGTCCTTTATCCCGGCCAGTGCACGCGCGCGGTCGATCTCTTCGGTTACCGCCGCGACATTCGCTTCGTGAGCATGGCTTACGAAACCCTCGGTTGGCATCACGGACCTCGCGCATTCGTCCGTGTTTACGCCCGCTAACCGGGATGGGCGCCGCGGTCTCCCTCCCGCGGCGCCCTTTTTTCTTAGAGACGGTTCGAGAACAGAACCTCGGTCGTGCCTGCCGGCATGGTGACGAAGTCGCCGTCGCGGCCGACGTGAAGCGGGCCCGGGTAGATCTCCCGCGCGCGGCCTAGGAACGGCACCTCAAGTGCCGAGAGCGGCAGCGGCGGGACGATGTGGTAGAGCAGCAGCGCCTTCACTTTCGCGCGCGCGGCGATTTCGGCCGCTTCTTCCGGCGTCGTGTGGTAGTCGAGGATATCGCGCATGATTTTGGCGATGTTCTTACGGCCGTTCTTCTCCGCCGCATCGCCGATTATGCCGACGAGTTTTGGCGACAGCGCTTCGTGCACGAGCAGGTCCACGCCCGCCGCACGTTGTTCGACGGCGGCGGACTTCTTCGTGTCGCCGCTGATGACGGCGATGCGGCCCTTGTAGGTGATGCGATAGCCGACGGCGGGTTCGACCGGGTTGTGTTCGACTTTGAATGCTTCGATGGTCAGGCCACCTTCGTCGAGGACGATCGCATTGCCGGCGGTGTCGAGTTCGAACGGCACGGCGACGCCGCCGAAGCCTGCCGGCGGGGCGATCGCTTCGCCGTGATGGGCGACGCGGTACGTTTTGTCTGCCGCGTAGGCCATGTTGAAGCCCTCCACCACGCCTTGAACACCCGGGGGGCCGTGCACGGGAAGCGGCGCGCTGTTCGCGGCACCGACCCAGCGCTGCAGCATCATCTCGCCGAGCCCGTCGATGTGGTCGGAGTGGAAGTGCGTGAGCAGCACGCGCTCGACGCTGCCCGGCTGCAGCCCCATGCGGGCCAGCGTGCGCACGCCGCCGGTGCCGGCGTCGACGACGAACATGCGCTTGCCCGCGATCACCACGACGCAGGGACCGCCGCGATCGGCCGAGGGCAACGGGGCCCCTGCCCCGCACAGGCCGGCATGCAGGCCGTCCGGCAGCGCGGCGACAGCATCGACGCCCATATTGCGTTCGAGCGTGCGCTGCATCAGCGCGAGCGCGATCTCGCCGCGGAAGACGTAGGAAACGCCGCCCGCGAGTGCCGCGAGGACGAGAAGCGCTAAGAAGAAACGTCGCATGCCATCACCTCTTGACCTTTGCTGGAGATAGTGACACTTCTAGTGTCACTATTTCAAGCCCCCCCCTCGGAGACCCGCCGATGAAGACTTTGCGCACACCGGACAGCCGCTTTGCCGGCCTGCCCGATTATCCTTTTGCCCCGCACTATATGACGATCCGCGACGCGGATGGCACGGAGTTGCGGCTCCACTACGTCGACGAGGGGCCGCGGGACGCCGCGCCGGTGCTCTTGATGCACGGCGAGCCTTCGTGGTCGTTTCTCTACCGCAAGATGATCACGGGGCTCGTCGCCAAAGGACATCGCGTGGTGGCGCCCGATCTGATCGGCTTCGGTAAGTCGGACAAGCCGACGGAGCAGAGCGATTACACGTTCGAACGGCATGTGGCTTGGATGAGCGACTGGCTCAGGCGGTTGGACCTCAAAAACGCGACGTTTTTCGGACAGGATTGGGGCGGGTTGATTGGGCTTCGTTTGGTGGCTGCTTTTCCGGATCGGTTTGCGCGGTTCGTGGTGGCGAATACGGGCCTTCCGGTCGGCACCGGGATGAGCGAGGGCTTCAAGCAGTGGCTCACGTTCAGTCAGTCGGTGCCGGAGTTGCCGATCGGCGAGATCGTTGGGATGGGCACGAAGAAGGGTCTTTCTGACACCGTGAAGGCCGCCTATGTCGCGCCGTTTCCGGATGAGACTTACAAGGCCGGTGCGCGGCGTTTCCCGGCGCTCGTGCCGGTGACGCCGGAGCATGCGTCCGTCGCCGAGAACAAGGCGGCGTGGGAGGTGCTTTCGCGGTTTTCGAAGCCGGTGCTCGCACTCTTCAGCGATTCCGATCCCGTCACGAAGGGCGGCGAGCGCGTGTTCTTGGAGCGCGTGCCGGGCACGAAGGGCCAGCCGCATACGATCATCAAAGACGCGGGGCACTTCCTGCAGGAAGACGCGCCGGACGAGTTGGTCGCGCATATTCATCGCTTCATCATGGAGACACGGTCATGAACGTCGAGAACGCGGTTTATCCCCGGGGGGAGCAGCTCGGCGAGGCGATCCAGAAAGGTTCGAACGGGCCGATCGTCATGGTCAATCTGCTGAAGTTCAAGGACAAGTCGGCGTACAAAGACGGGCGCACGGACGATGCCAGCGGCGCCGAGGCTTACAATCGCTACGGCGCGCCGATGCTGAAGTTCGTGACGGACCATGGCGGGCGGGTGATTTTCTTCGGACAGATCAAGTCACTTGTCATCGGCAATGTCGAGGAGATGTGGGATGCGGTGGCGCTGGTCGAGTATCCGTCGTCGGAGGCGTTCGTGAAGATCGCGATGTCGCCGGAAGTGGCCAAGATCGGCGTACATCGCGAGGCGGGGTTGGCAGGGCAGCTGCTGATTCAGTCTGTGCAGGCTGGAACACCGTAAGTTCATGCGAAATCCCTCCACTCTTTCCGTCGCTGTCATCGCGCTCTTGGGTGTCATCAATATCTTTCGCGGCGGCATTCACTTGTTCGCGCCGGATGGCGGACTCGACATGATCGCGGGCCTCGACATGGGCACGTCGGGTGCGATCGTGTTGACGTTCATCGGCGCGGTCGGCGTCGAGCAGTTGACGATGGCGGCCGTCGACCTTGCGGCGGTCCTCTTCTTCCGGCCGTTCGTGCGGCCGTTGTTGTTGATCCATACGGCGCAAGCAGCGTTGGCCGTGTTCCTGCTCTTCGTGTGGCGGCCCCTGCCCCATGCGGTGCCCGGTCAGTGGGGTGCGCTCGGCGCGCTGGTCGTGATCGGGCTTGTGGCGGCGCTCGAGTATTCGCGGAAACAAGATGCTGCAGCGTAGCGAGACCGACGGGCGGCGCGTTCGCGGCGCCGACACCAAGCGCAAGATCGTGGCGGCACTGCTGACGCTGGTTGAGGCCGGCAACCCGATGCCCAGCGCCGAGGAAGTGGCGGCGGAGGCGCGCGTGGGCTTGCGCACCGTGTTCCGTCACTTCGCCGACATGGAAAGCCTTTACGCGTCGATCTCGGCGCGGATGACGGCCGAGATCAAGCCGATCGCCGAGCGGCCGTTTGCGGCGTCGGACTGGCGCGGGCGGCTGGAGGAACTCGTCGACCGGCGGGCGCAGATGTTCGAGCGGCTGTTGCCGTTCAAGATCGCGGGCGACGCGCATCGCTATCGCTCGCCGTTTTTGACCGCCGAGCATGCGGCCTTGGTGCGCGCGCAGAGCGAGGCGTTGCGGCGCGTCCTACCCGCGAAAATCGCGGAGGATAAAGCGCGGTTTGCGGCGCTCGATCTCGCGCTCAGTTTCGACGCTTGGAAGCGGCTCCGGCACGATCAGGGTGTGGGCGTGCGGGAAGCGCGTTCGGCGCTCCGTTTGGCGGCCTCCGCGTTGACCTCGTCCGAGCCGGGCCGGTAGGGGCGGCAGCGCGCGGGCATCGGCGGCACCACGGCGTTCGGCAGGCTGGCGAAGAAGCGGCGCATGTCCTTGTCGCAGAGGACGGCGTCGTGGCCGGCGGCGATCAGGGCGTCGACGTTCGCGTCGGCGATCGTAAGGCCCGTCGGAATGGCCGCCAGTTCTTTGCGCTTCTCGTCATCGGCCAGGTCCGCGAGCGAAACGTGGGCGAAGTGCGGCTCGACTTTGCGGCACGCGGTGGGTTTGCCCTCCGCGTCGAGCGGGCAGCTGCGGCGGGCGAAGGCGTTGGCGAGGCGGCCGGTCATTTCGCGCGCGTGGATCAGCGTTTCGAAGCCGTAGCGGTCGATCGCGGTCGAGGTCACCGCGCCCAGAACGCGGAACATGCTGTCGAGATAGGGCACATCGGTCAGTTCGCGGTCGGGCTCGGCCTGGCCGTCGACGCTGACGATCAGCACGTCGCGGATGCGCTTCATGCGCTCGTCTTCGACGCTGCCTTCGCTGACGGGCGCCAAGAGCTGGATGAAGCCGCGGAGCGCGAGATTGTCGGAGACGCCACCATCGAGCAGGTGGACGTAGGCGCTTTTGCGTTTGTCGAGATAGGATGTTGCGAGGTCGGCCAGGTGACGGCGGCGCGAGAGTTCGTCGTCGATATTCGCGTAAGCGTCGAGCCACTTCGGCCGGGTGCAGGACTGCGTGTCGTCGTAAGCGTAGTTCCTGAGGCTGATCGGCGAGAACAGGACCGGAAAACCGTTCGAGGCGGCGACCGCGCGGGCGATGGGATAAGTCGTGATGTCGGAGCAGATCCAGTCGAACGTGTCTTGGCTGAAAATGAAGGGGGCTTCGTTCGCGAAGTCGGTTGCTTGGACCCCTAAGAACGGGCGGCCGAGCCGTGCGAGTTCGCCGTAGTCCGTGCCCTTGAACAGCAGCTCGTCGTAGACGCGCGCCATTTCGTCGTTCGTGCCCCAGTTCGGGTTGAACAGCCAATCCCAGCGCCAGGGCTTCAGGTAGATGCCGAAGATCTCGCCGTTCAGATCGTATTTCAGGAACTCGTCGACATAGGTGTCGAACAGGGCCTCGCGTTTCAGCGCGAAGGCGGAGGCCGTGAAGCTGCCGCCGGAGACGCCGGTGACGACGTCGATTTCCGCCGTCAGTTTGCGCGGGCCTTGGCCGTAGTCGACGGTGATCTCGCGCAAGCCCGTGAGCACGCCGTAGCCGAACGCGGAGGAGCGCTTTCCGCCGCCCGAAAACGCCAGCACGATGAAGAGCTCGGCCGAGGTGTTGTCGGGGATTGCGTCGATGCGGTAGGCGGGGCCGTTGACGGCGGTCTCAAGCGGGCGGTTCGTTTGCGCGCTCAGCGAGGCGCAGGCGGCGAGTGCCAACAACGAGACGACAGCGACGCTTGTGCGGAGCGCTTTCATGGGACCCCTCCCCTACTCTTTCGGCCGGTCGAATCACCGGCATCGGGCGCGAGTCTGCACCGGCGCGGCGCTTCGGGCTTGCAACTACCACTTGTTGAAGACAAAGAACGCGCCGCCTGCGATTAGCGCGAAGCCGACGGCGTGGTTCCAGCGCAACGCCTCGCCCAAATAGAGCACCGAGAACGCTGCGAAAACGATGAGGGTGATGACCTCCTGCATCGTTTTCAGTTCGGCGGCGGTGTAGGTGCCGTGGCCCCAGCGGTTCGCCGGCACCGCGAAGCAGTACTCGATAAACGCGATGCCCCAACTCGCCAGGATGACGAGCCAGAGCGCCTGGTCCTTGTATTTCAGGTGGCCGTACCAGGCGATCGTCATGAAGACGTTCGAGACGAACAGGAGCACGATCGGCGTCAGTTGCGCGGGCATTTATCCCTCAAGCCGTTGGAATCGCTGGAGTTAGCGTAGCAGCGGGGATGCCGGGCCGGCGGTAAGCAAAATCGAATCCGTTTGATCCGTGTGCACGGCGGATTTCCGCGGGTTTATCCGTCTGGAATCCGTCTGGTATGCGTCTGGTCTCCGTCTGCGACAGGCTGTCCGGCAGGCGGATGCAAAATCGAATCCGTTAGATGCGTTAGATTGGCGGATTACTGCGGCTTTTGGTGTTATAAATGCGTTAGGTCAGCGTTAGGTGTGCGTTAGGCCGGGCGCCGCGTGCCGCCCGGACGCACCTCTCCCGCAAGCCTCACCAGCCATGTCGGCCGGGGCGATCTTTCAGATGAACAGGTTCAAGTCGCAGCCGCGATCGAGGTGTCCGGGTGGGCTCAATCGGGAAGGGAACATTGGTAGAACAGATAAGCGCAAAAGTCGATAGATTCCGTGTGCGACAGAGCGTCTGCTACACTTTGCGCAGCGATCACGACACTCGCCAATGCACGATCCGCATTCGCCGAAGGATCATGACCATGAACCTCGCCGCGAGCACTTCAAGGCCCTACTTTGGTAAGGCAACCGTTGCGATAAATCGTTGTCTCACCCGTCGGCGAGCCAAGACATGAGCCGCTCCCGCAAACGCACGCCGAAGATCGGATTTTCGAGTTCGGTCAGCGAAAAAAAGGACAAGCAGCTTTACGCGCGCGCCGTTCGGCATTCGGCGAAAATCGGCACGCGCAAGGGCGACGAAGCGGTTCCGCCCGACCACAAGCGTAGCGGAGTCTGGAAATTCGCCAAGGATGGCAAGCGCTGGGTGGCCAAACCGCGAAGCAAACATCTGCGAAAATAGCTCGGCACTGTCACCGAAATTGCCACCACAAATGTCGGTGGGCGCTCTGAAGCCGCAGCCTTTGCGGCGCGCGCCATTGGGGATAAACTGACGCGTGTCATCCGGAGGGGAAGAACAGATGGCTGACGTGAACGAAAGCGCGCAGGGTCACTCAGTGATCGCGGGGTGGTTGCAGCCGCGTCCGGGTTGGAAGGCTCGTGCGGTCTCCGCGATCTGCGCGGTGGCCTACTTCGTCCTCGCATTTGTCTGCGCCGTGCTTGTCTCCAATGTCTTGAAGTCGATGACGGGGCTTGTCTGCACACGAAGAATCTCTCTCGCGCGGCTATGGCATGGTCCAGTTTTCGGAAGCCGTGGGTTTCTGGCCCGCGGCCCTACTTTCCAGCGCAGCCTTCGCGGCGGCCCACCTCGGTAATGCGGGAGAGACCCCGCTCGGGATTATCAACGCGGGATTGTTCGGTTTGGTGCTGGCCTACAGCCTCAAGCGGACTGGCTCGCTCTGGTTCGCGCTGGGCTTTCACGCCGCTTGGAACTTCACACAGAGTTCGGTGCTCGGCCTGGCCAATAGCGTAAGCGTCGCACAGGGCCGGCTGTTTGATCTGACTCTGTCGGGTCCCGACTACCTGACGGGCGGCAACGCCGGTCCGGAAGGCAGCGTTATCGTCACGTTGGCGACGCTGTTTCTCGCAATCCTCCTGCGTCTGACCCCACAGACGACGCGGTGATACGGAGTCCTTCAGAGCGCCATTGACTTCTGAGTGCACCAGACGAACTTGGTGCGCCAGTGTGCTGTCTGCGCGTTGTCGGCTAGCGGGGCGGCGGGCGTGGAATGTCGCAGAACATGCGAACGGGGACCCGGCCGACGCTGCGGACGGCGTCCAGAAGCTCGTACTCTTCCTTCGCGTCAGCCGGCCGGCGCAGGCGCACGTAGCCGCCGTCGACGAGGGTTAGGCGGTAGAAGTCGTCGTTCTCCATCTCCTCGTGAACTTCCCACTCCCTGATGTCGCGCCAGGCGATGACTTGCGTGGGCACGTTGAGCCGCGCCTCGCGTGCGGCACGCCAGAGCATCCGCACGGCCTGCACCGTCCGCCGCTCGTCGATGCCAAGCCAGGCCGCGGGCGCGTACGCGACGCCGTCGCTTGTCAGGTGCAACATCACCCGCCCGCCGGCGAGCTTGAAGTCGCGCGGAAGGCGCACCCGTTCGTTGGGGAGCGGCGCAAAGCTCTTGCCGCGCTCGTGCTCGTCGCGAAGGTGGGCAGGAAGGTTTCGATAGTTCGCGCGCCGGCGCGCCGACAACAGCGCGAGCGCCAGCAGCGAGACCCCCGCCGTCACATAGGCCGGCGTCCAATCGGAGTCGTCCACTTTGCCGTTCACCGCGAACGCCACGAACGGCGAGAAGATTACCGCCATCCACAGCAGCATCTCGAGTCCCATCCGCGGCCTCGCCTCAGCCGGAAGCGGCGAACGCCCGTAGTAGTCCGTCTGCGCCATGATGCTTGCGCCTCTGTGGTCGGCGCAATTTACGCGGTGACGGTTTCCGGACCCTGAACAGGCGTCCGCGGTCTAGGCTCTCTCTCGGGCCGCATTTGGGCATCACCGAACGACGTCGGCGGTCAACTTCGGCCTCGGCTTCGTCGGTTTGTGCGCGGGTTACTGCTCGCGCACGCACATGCTCACTTGGCTGCACCAGCCGCCTTTACATCTCATTTCGGAGGCCAGAAATTTTTGGCCGGCTTTGTCGAGGTTCGGGTTGTCGAGGACGGAGACGGTGGCGTTGGCGCCGCTTCCGGTGAAGCGGGTGTCTGCACACGTGCCGGCCGCGTTCGCGTTTGGGATTTCGACGCAGTAGAGCGAGATGTTATCGCACCAGCCTTTGTTGCAGGCGAGGCCGGCGATGAAGTGCTTGGCCGGGCATTTGCCGCGGCCGCTTCCTTCTTCGGAGAACCAGGGCGTCCATTGCGCGCGGCCCGTGGCGACGCCGGGGCGGGCTTGGCAGGTGATCGCGACGTTGTCACAGCGGTCGCCGGAGCAGGTGACCTTCTCCACGAACTGGCCGGGGTCACAGGTCACGGGCGGGTGTTCGTCGGATGTGGGGCCGAGGGAGGCGGCGATTGCAGGTGACAGGGCCAACGCTAGGGTGGCGAACGCGATCAGCGTGTACTCGCGAGTGGACATGGGGGTCTCCGCGATTGATTTTGGAGATGTAGCGCGTCTTGACGCTCGACACACGGTGGAAGTGGGTTGGCGGTGCGCGCGATCACAGTTTGCGGTGGCTGGCGTCGATGCTCCAAGGGCCGGCTGGAAGCCGGCGCTCCCAGGCGCTCGTTCTTCTCTGCTTCAGGTGACGTTCACGCGGTAGACTTTCTTTGCGGTGCCGCTGAAGAGGGCTGTCTTTTCGTCCGTGGAATAATCTCTTGCGAGGCGTTTGAAGGCGTTCCAGAGGGCGACGTAGCTGGCGCCGAAGCGGTCGACCGGGAAGTTGCTTTCGAACATGGCGCGGGTGGTGCCGAAGGCTTCGATGCAGGTTTCGATGTAGGGTTTCCATTGCGCCGCGAGCGTTTCCGACGTGTCGTCGGGACCCTTCATGCGGGCGCGCCAGCCCGCGAAGGGCATCGGCAGGCCGCCGAGTTTGACGTGGACGTTCGAACAGGCGGCTAGCGTCTTGATGTTCTGCGCCCAGGTGGCGAAGCGTTCTTCGCGTTTGCCTTTGTAGCGGCCGACGCCCACGGGCGTGCCGACGTGATCGAGCACGATCGTCGTGCCGGGGAAGGCGCGTGCGAGGTCGATGAGGTCCGGCAGTTGCGGCTCCAAGAGCCAGGCGTCGAAGGAGAGGCCGAGTTTAGCGAGGTGCTTGAAGCCTTCGCGGAACTTGGCGTCGCGGTAGAGGCCGGGCGGGTTGCGGCCGGCGAGCGGCCCGAGAACGTCCGGGTCGTCGTCGTGCGCGGCCGAATGGCGGATGCCGCGAAAGCGGCCGTGGCCCGCGGCGATGTGGGAACGCAGCACGTCTTCCGCCGCATCGCCGAGGCGCAGGTCCACGTGGCCCACGATACCGGCGCAGGCGCGCACGTCGCCGTAGAGGCCGCTGGCCGTCATCGCGGCGATGCCGTTCACGAACTCCGTCTCGCCGACGCACTTCAATGCGTCGGGACCGTCGGCGCGGTACATCGCGCCGCATTCCATATAGATCGTCGCGCGGATGTTGTGCCCGGCCGTGAGATCGGCGAGCAACTCGTCGAGCAGGTAGCGCGGGATGTCGCGGATGATGTCCATGAAGCCGTGATCGGACGGCGGCAGGTTGCGCAGCACCGCTGTCGGGCGATCCCAAAGGTGATGGTGCGGATCGACAATTGGCAGATCGGGTTCGAGGATCGGCTCGGCCATGGCGGGGCTCCGTGCGGGGTGCGGAGCACTATCCTGCGCGGTGGGCGCGGGGACAAGCCTCTATGGGTGCGCGCTTGGCCTGGGAGCGCCGCTGGAAGAGCCGGCAGGATTGCCGGCTCTCCCAGGGCAAGGTCTCGTTCTGAAGCGTTAGCGCGCTTTGTCGAGCGATGCTTTGAACGTCGCGCTGACGCCCGCACTCACGATGCCGGCGGCGGCTCTTGGGTCGTCGCGGACTTCGTGGCGGCGGACGGAGCCGATGCGGATCAGGCGGCCGGGGCTTGCGGCTTCGGTCGCGGCGATGATTTGGCAGGCGCCGGTGAAGTTCACGTTTTCGCAGATCTCCCAGGCGCCATAGCCGACGACCGAGATGCCGCCGGCGACGTCCTTGCCGGTCAGCGCCGGGATGTTCGCGGTGTTCTGTGCGATCGCATGCGCGACGCCGCCAAACTCGGGCGCGGAGAACAGCGTCAGCACCGACGGGGCGCTGCGCGGGCCCTCGACGAGCAATTCGTTCACGCGCGGGTCGAACGAGGCGAAGATTTTTTCGAACGTCGGGCTCATCACCGGATAGGCCGCCTTCGTGGCGCTGCACTGCACGAAGTAGAGGCTGCCGGGTACGACGTGGACGACTTGCTTGCTGGTCGCTTCGAACACGCCCTCGGCGTCTTTCGCCGTCGCGGTCGCGACGAAGTAGTAGATCCGGCGACCCTTCTGCATCTTTTGGCCGCTGTCTTGGACGACGACGTCCTTGAGGCCGCCGGCGGCGAGCGAGCGCTTCCAGAAATCGCCGGTCAGCACCTGGGCGAAGGCTTCGTCGAGTTCGGTTTGCGGCGTGTCCTTCGTTTGCGGCGTGGGGTCGGCTATGACCATGCACATGCCCGCGGTTTCGGCGCCTTGCGGCGAGGCCATCAGGACCGCGAGCGAGCCCTTCTGTTCGGGTATCGCCGATTGCCAGCCCGTGGGGACCCTGACCGTGAAGCGGCCTTCGGCGTCGCGGAACAACGTGCCGTCCGCCGCGAAGGCGGGCGCGAGGCTGAGCGAGAACATCAGGGCGGCGAACAACGGACGGCGCATGCGGGGGCTCCTGGTACTGGGGCGACTACGGGGGATTGTCGCGCCTAGCTCGCGCTCTAGCCCTGGCGGTGTCAATTCGATACGCCTCGCGGGCGATCAGGTTTCTGTGGTGCACTTAGAGGTTCGCTAGACGAGCCAGAGCACTGCACCCAGGACGAGCAACGCGATCCACAATGTCTCAGAAACCATGAGCGCCACGGGGCGCCAGCCGACGGCGATCAGGTCCTTGAACGAGGTCTTCATGCCAAGCGCGGCAATGGCCGCGAC
Source organism: uncultured Flavobacteriaceae bacterium (assembly GCA_964638635.1). Classification (GTDB taxonomy): domain Bacteria; phylum Pseudomonadota; class Alphaproteobacteria; order Micropepsales; family Micropepsaceae; genus SZUA-430. The sequence goes on along the minus strand of CAZXAQ010000035.1, from coordinate 14,410 downwards.
CAGGCACGCGCGGGAGAGGTTCGAGATGCCGTCGACGGCGGGCTTTGGGATGATGCCGGTCGAGTTGATGACGACGAGCACGGCGAAGCCGATCAAGAACGTGGGGAGCAGCGTCGCCTTGCGGCGCTCGCCGCCGTTGGCACGGGCGAGCACGAACGAGATGACAAGTACGACCGGCAACAGCATCGCGACCCGCAGCATCTTCACGTAAGTCGCGATGTCGCCGGACTCCTGCGAAACCATATAGCCGGCGCCGACGACCTGAGCGACGTCGTGGATCGTGCCGCCGAGGAAGATGCCCGCGTGCTGGTGGTCGAAGCCGATGGCGCCGACGCCGATCGGGTAGACGATCATCGCGAGCGTCGAGAGGGCGGTGACGCTGACCGCGGTCAAGATCGTGTCTCGCTCGCTTTCCCGGGTGCGCGGCAGGACGGAGGCAATGGCGAGCGCTGCGGCCACGCCGCAGATCGCCACCGCACCGCCGGAGAGGACGCCGAACGTGCGGCTGAGATTGAGCGCTTTGGCCAGCGTGACGCCGATCAGGATTGTGGTCGTGACGCCCACGATCACCATCGCGACGGGGCCGACGCCGAGGCTTGCGATCTGGTCGAATGTGATGCGCGCGCCGAGCAGGGCTACGCCGAGGCGCAGGATCGTGCGCGAAGTGAACTCGATGCCGGCGACGCAGCGGCCGCTTTCGTGCAGGAAGTGGAACGCCATGCCGATCAAGAGCGCGAACAGCATCACCGGGCCGCCATAGTGATCGGACAGGAACGCGGCGGCGAGGCCGATCGTGACCGCGACGAGGACGCCCGGGTAGATCGCATGCAGCAGCGCGCCGCGCGGCAGGTAGCGGAACACGGACGGCGCCACGCTCGGCTCCGCCCGCGTGATGCCTTCCATCGAGTCGAGCGAGGCGAGCCGGTTCAGCTCCGCGCCCGCGTCGTGGTTCGACACCTATTGGTCCTTGAAGTTCGGGGCGCGCTTCTGCAGCTGCGCCATCACGGCTTCGATTTGGTTCGGCGAGCCGCCGAGCGCGGTTTGCTCGCGCGACTCGGCCATCAAGCCGTCGGCATCGCTCGCGAGCGGGAGCGCGTTGAACATGCGCTTGGCGGCGCGGATGGCGTCGGGGTTCTTGTTGGCGATTTCGCGGGCGGCCTCGAGTGCAGCCGTGCGTGGATCTGCGATGACGCGCGTGACGATACCCATACGTTCGGCTTCCGGCGCTTCGAAGATGCGGCCGGTGTAGGTGAGTTCGCGGATGACGTCGTCGCGCACGAGACCGCGCATGAGGATCGTGCCGGCCATGTCGGGGACGAGGCCCCATTTGATCTCCATGACGGAGAAGCGTGTGGCGGGATCGGCGTAGCGGATGTCGGCGCCCAGCATCACTTGGAAGCCGCCGCCGAAGGCGACGCCGTGGACGGCCGCGATGACGGGGACGGGCACCTCGCGCCAGACCCAGGCGGCGTATTGCGGGCGGTTCGCGATGCCGTTCGTGCGGGCGATGAGGCGCCCTTCGGGGCGCACCTCGCGGCCCGTATCCGCGGTGCGTTGGAAGTTGCCCATGTCGAGGCCGGCGCAGAACGCCCTGCCCTCGCCCGAGATCACAACGGCGCGTACGCCGCGCTCGGTCTTCAGCCGCGTCCCGGCGGCGATGAGCGCGTCGAACATCGCTTCGTCGAGCGCGTTCATCTTGTCGGCGCGGGTGAGGCGCACATCGGCGACGCCGTTGTCGATGGAGATGGTGACGCGGTCGTTCATGGGGTTGGTCTCGGTGCGATGGCGGTTGCGGGCACCATTCCGCAGAAATCGGCAGGGGGCAAGGGCTCGCTTTCTGGCGGCGGTGCTGGGGGCTAGGCCGCTTTCACCACGAAGACACGAAGGTCGCACCAAGAGCCACCAAGACGCTGTGGCCGTTGAGAGTCCTGCTGTCCAATCACGTGGTCCGGCGCGAAGCGCCTATTCTTTTTCGTCTGACGCTGCGTGTTCAGGAAGTTGGATGGGCGCTTCGCGCCCAAGAGATGTGGTTAGACAGCAAGAGTCGAGACATCACGAGCGTCTTGGTGGCTCTTGGTGCGACCTTCGTGTCTTCGTGGTGAAAAGCTGACTCGCGGCTGCGCCGGCGGCGACGGTTAGCTCACCACTCTTCGACGAGTTTGAACGTTGTTCCGGGTGTGCCCCAAACACGCAGGGTGCAGGGCCCTGAGAACTCCGGGGTCGACCATTGCTGGGCGAGTTTCACTTCGTCTTCGACGAGGTGAACGACGCAGCTGGCGCGGAATTTCGTGAGTTCGCCGGTGATCGCCGCGAACGAGAATTTGCGTCGGATCAAGTCGTGCTCCCACATGCCGGGTTTGTCTTCGTCGTCCGGCTGGTCGATCTTAGCGGCTTTGACGAGCGGCGAAGTGCTCTTTAGGAGCGTCGTTGTGCTTGCGATGATGCGCATGAGGTCCTTGCGGTCGGCACCGTTCGGATCGAAGTCGTCGGTGTCGGCGAGCGCCGGCGCGCAGGCGACGTAGCGCAGATTGCCGACGCGCGATTCCAACCGGATGCGCAAGCGCTTGGCCGGATTGAAGATGCGTTTCTCCAGATACTTGCCGTCTTCGATCATCGCGTGGCGGATGTGCGGCAGCGCTTTTTGCGGCTCGTTCGATTGGTTGTAGGCGTAAGCGAGCGCGAACGAGATCGTCGCGAGCTCGTACATGTTCAGCCGCTCTTCCTTCGCGCTCTCCAGCACGGCGATGCCTTCGGCAACTTGACCTTTGTTCACGAGATCGCGGCCGCGCTCGTAGAGCTTGATCACGTTCTCGTGGACGGGTTTGGCTTGACCGGTTTGCAGCTCGTAGAGGATTTCGGCCGTGTTGCCGAATTGGTCGGCGGGCTGGCCGTTCAAGGTCGCGGGTTTGTAGTCCCAGTTCTTCACCGCACTGATTGCCGCGGAGATCATGCGCTCCGAGCCGACGCGATCGAGGACCGTGACGTTGCGCGTCGAGCCTTCGGCGTCGATCGTGAAGCCGATGCGGACCCAGCCTTCGCTGTCGTTCGAGACGTCGGCGTCGGGGAAGACCGGCGCGGATTTGCTTGTCGCCTTCGCCGGCACGAAGCCGCGTACGACACCGCCGCCGTCGCAGAGCTGCACTTCTTTCAACAGCGGCGGCGCCAGCGGCGCGGGTTTTGTCGCGGCGGCAGGCGTGGCAGCATGCGCGGCAACGCTCGCGCAGGTCACAAGTGCGGATGCCGACAGGAGTCGACCAAGAAGTGTCATTCGTCTCTTCACCCTAACGCGAAGCACCCGTGCCCGTTCACGATACAAGCCGCTCCGGCTCGATTCGACCACCTGCTAGTGGTGTCACTCATACCCACACCTGCACGATGTACCAGGGCTATTCTGCCGCCAGCGGTTGCCGGGCGCGGACGGTGTAGTCCGCCCAGTCCACCTGCTCGGTCGCCTTGGCGTAGTCGCGCGTGTGCGAGGACCAGTTTTGCGTGATGTCACCATGTTCGTTCTTGTACCAAGAGCGGCAGTGCGGATCGGCCCACGTGGTTTTCGCCAGATCCGCCTGCAGCGTTTTGTTGAAGCGCGTTTGCGCCGCCTCCGTCACGTCCATCGCGGCCGCGCCGCGCGCGTGCAACTCCGTCAGTGCCTTGACCGTGTATTCGACCTGACGTTCCAGCATAAAGGTGATCGAATTGTGGCCGAGGTTCGTGTTCGGGCCGTACAACACGAACATGTTAGGGAAGTTCGCGACCGAGATGCCGAGATAGGCTTGCGGGCGGTCTTTCCACTGATCGTTCAGGCGTTTGCCGTTTTTGCCGACAACATCGACCGACCAGTGCCAGCCGGTGGTTTCGAAGCCGGTCGCGTAGACGATGACGTCGACGTCGTGCTTCGTCCCGTCCTTCGTCTCGATGCCCTTCGGCGTGATGCGGGCGATCGCGCCGGTCTCCAGCGTGACGTTCTCGCGGGTCAGCGCCGGGTAGATGTCGTCGGCGATCAGAACGCGCTTGCAGCCGATCGGATAGTCAGGCGTCAGCTTCTTGCGCAACTCGGGGTCGGACACCTGTTCCGCCAGATGGTTCAGCGCAACACGCGTGTACGCGGCGCGACCCTCTTTCGTCCAGCTGAACGCCTGCCAAAACAGATAATCCGCACCCTGATAGATGAGGTCGCGATTCATCATCGCCACGTGGGGCGCCGTCATCATCAGCGCTTTTTCCTCGTCCGTGATCGGACGATCGAGACGGGGAATGACCCAATTTGGCGTGCGCTGAAACACCGTCAGGTGCTTCACCTCCTTGGCGATCTCCGGAATGATCTGCACCGCGCTGGCTGCCGAGCCGACAATGGCTACCCGCTTGCCCTTCAGGCTGACCGCGTGGTCCCAGCGCGCGGAGTGGAACGATGGCCCCGCGAAACTGTCGCGGCCTTCGATGTCGGGCAACTGCGGCCGGTTGAGTTGCCCCAACGCGGCGACGATCGCGTTCGCTTCGTACGTCTTGCCGCTGCGCGTCGTGACTTGCCAAACGGCACGCGCGTCGTCCCAAACGGCCGACTTCGTTTCGTCGTTCAGCTTCAAATGCGGGCGCAGGCCGAAATTGTCCGCGAGGTCCTCGGTGTACTTTTGGATCTCGTTGTAACGGGGGAAGAGGTGGCTCCAGTTCAGGCTGGGCGCGAAGGAAAACTGATAGAGCGCGACCGGCGTGTCGCAGCAGCAGCCGGGGTAGGAATTGTCGCGCCAGGTGCCACCGACCTTTGCCGCTTTCTCTAGAATCGTCACGTCGTCGAAGCCGGCTTCCTTCAGTTTGATTCCGGCGGCGAGGCCGCCGAGACCGGCGCCGATCACAGCCACCGCGGGCTTCTTCGACATGCATTTCCTCCCGTTCTTCAGTTTCTTGGTTGGGCGGATGTTGGTGGAGCGCGAAGCGGAGCGCAACGGCCATTTTTTCGAGTCCTAACGCTCCGGTTGGTGGGCTTCGCCGGACACCTTAAGGTAGGCCCTTCGGGGACTCTGGTATGGCTAACTTTGACATCGTCGTCGTAGGACTTGGCGCCGTCGGCGGGGCGGCGTTGCTGGCTGCCGCGCGGGCGGGTGCCAAGGTCGCCGGGTTCGACCGGTTCACGCCGCCGCATACGTTCGGCTCGACGCATGGGGAGACGCGGATCGTGCGCGCGGCCATCGGCGAGGGCGCGGCCTACACGCCGTTCGCGCAGCGGTCGTTCGAACTCTGGGACCAGTTGAGCGCCGAAACCGACGAGAAGCTGGTGACGCGGTGCGGGCTGCTGGTGCTGGGCGGGGTTCTGCCGCATGCGATGCATGTGCCGGCGGGGTTTTTGGAGACCACAATCGAGGCCGCGCGGTCTCATCAGATCGCGCACGAGGTGCTGAGCGCGGCCGAGGTGCGGGTGCGGTTTCCGGCTTATGAGCGCTTCGACGGTGCGCGGGCCTATTTCGAGCCGGGCGCGGGCTACGCCGTGCCGGAGCGGGTGGTTGCGGCGCAGCTGTCGCGCGCGCAGGCGCTGGGGGCGACGGTGCGGCTCAACACGCCGGTGGTGTCGATTGCAGCCGACGGCGACGCTGTGGCTGTGCAGGCGGCGGGTGAGATGGTTCGGGCGGCCAAGGTCGTGTTGGCTGCAGGGGCTTGGACGCCGGGGTTCTTGCCAGCGTCGCACGCGCGGCGGCTGACCGTGACGCGCCAGACGCTGCATTGGTTTCAGCCGCCACCGGATGCTTCGGCCTACGCGCCGGAGCGGATGCCGGTGTTCATCTGGAACGACCTCTATGGCTTTCCCATCGCCGCGCCGGGCGGTGGCGTGAAGATCGCGACCGAAGCGCTTGATGCGGTGGTCGATCCGGACGCGGTTGCGCACGCCGTGACGCGCGAAGAGATCGACCTCGTGACTCCGCGCGTTCGCGCGGCGTTTCCCGCGTTAGGGGTGCATTTGCGCGGCGCGACTTGTCTCTACACGTCAACGCCCGATTTCAACTTTTGGGTTGGACCGCATCCCCAGGTCGCGAACGTTTCGGTCGTCTCCGCTTGTTCGGGGCACGGGTTCAAGCATGCCGCGGCGTTGGGTGAGGCGGTGGTCGCGCAGGCGCTGGGTGCGCGCGGCCTCGCGATTCCGGAGAGTTGGAACGACGTCAGCCGACGTGCGTGATCTCAACTTTTACGACGGGTTTCTTGCCCCAGGCGTCTTGGATTTCGCGGCGGACGGTGCGGCGGATTTCTTCGGCGGCGCGGGCGGCGTCGTCGAAGCGGCGGCCGAGGCGGTCTTGGGCGTCGCCGGCGGCTTGGCGCGCGGTTTCGACGATGTCGGCGGGGACGCCGGCGCAGATGACCACGGGGTCGGCGGCTGGCCGGCCGCGTTGATCGAGCACGATTGTCACGGCGACGTAGCCCGCGAAGGCGAGCGAGCGGCGTTCCTTCAGCGCGCTGTCGTCGCCGCGGGCGATGACCGAGCCGTCGAGATGCAAGCGGCCGTGCGGGGCTTCGTCGAAGATCGTGGGCTCGCCCGGCGCCAGGCGGACCATGGAGCCGTTCGGCGCGTGCAGCGCGGTCGGCACCTGCAGGCTTTTCGCGAAGCGAACATGTTCCATCAAATGGCGCTCTTCGCCGTGAACAGGCACGGCGATGCGCGGGCGAAGCCAGGCGTACATGTCGGCGAGTTCGTCGCGCGCGGGGTGGCCCGAGACGTGCACATCGTGATCTTCGGCTGAGATCACTTCGACGCCGCGCATCGCGAGGTCGTTCTGCAGCTGATGGATCAGCCGCTCGTTCCCCGGGATGACGCGCGAGGAGAAGATGACGCTGTCGCCGGGGCCCAGCACGACATGCGGGTGGTCGCCGACCGCGATGCGCGAGAGGGCTGCGCGCGGTTCGCCTTGGCTGCCGGTGCAAAGGTAGAGCACCTTGTTCGCGGGCAGGTCGGATGCGGTTTCTTCGTCCAGCATGCCCGGCATGTCTTTGAGGTAGCCAGTCTCGATCGCGGCGGCCGCGATCTTGTGCATCGAGCGGCCGACAAGCGCGACGTGGCGGCCGGCCTTCTGCGCGGCGCGGACGACGGATTGCATGCGGGCGACGTTCGAGGCGAACGCGGTGACGGCCACCCTGCCCTTGCATGACGCGATCACGGATTCGAGGCGGGTTCCGACGTCGGCCTCAGAGCCCGAGCGGCCGGGGACGAAGACGTTGGTGGAGTCGCAGATCGCCGCGAGCACGCCTTCATCGCCCAGTTTGCGCAGCGCTTCGATGTCGGTTTTGCGACCGACTACTGGCTTCGGGTCGATCTTCCAGTCGCCGGTGTGCAGCACGGTGCCCAAGGGCGTGCGGATCGCGATGCAGTTCGGTTCGGGAATCGAATGGGTGATGTCGATGAATTCGAGCGCGAAGGGCCCGAGCTTCAGTTCACCGCCCAGCGGCACGATGTGGAGCGGCACCTCGTCCAGGATGCCCTCTTCCTCAAGCTTGAGGCGCACGAGAGCGGCGGTGAACGGCGTGGCGTAGACGGGAACCTTCAGGCGCGGCCAGAGGTGGCCGACGGCGCCTATATGGTCTTCGTGCGCGTGAGTCAGCACGATGGCGATGAGGTTGCGGCGGTGTTCTTCGATGAAGCCGGGGTCCGGCATGATGACGTCGACGCCCGGCGTGTCGTCGCCGCCGAACATCACGCCGAGGTCGATCATGATCCATTGGCGCTTGTTCGGCGGACCGTAGCCGTAGAGGTTCAGGTTCATGCCGATTTCGCCTGCGCCGCCCAAGGGCACGAAGATCAGCTCGTCGTCGGTGCCGGCCTCGCGCTTTTTCATGCGATCGGCTTGCGCGCGAGGGCGGCGTTGCGTTCGTATATCAGACGAAGGCCCCGGATCGTGATGTCGTGGTCGACATGTTCGATCGCGTTCGTCGAGTGGCGGAACAGATGCGCGAGGCCGCCGGTGCCGATTACCTTCATCGGGCGGCCGTATTCCGCCTTGATGCGGGCGACCATGCCTTCGACCATGGCGATGTAGCCCCAGAAAACGCCCGACTGCATCGCGGGGATCGTGTCCTTGCCGATGACGGCTTGCGGGCGTTCGACGGCGATGCGCGGCAGTTGCGCGGCCGCCATGTGCAGCGCCTCGAGCGAGAGGTTTACGCCGGCCGCGATGATGCCGCCTTCGTAGCTGCCCTTCGGCCCCACGATGTCGAACGTCGTCGCTGTGCCGAAATCGATGAGAATGAGGTCGCCGCCGTACTCCTTGTAACCGGCGATCGCGTTGACGATGCGGTCGGCGCCAACGGCGTGGGGACGGTCGACGTTGATTTCGATGCCGAGGTCAACGGCGGGATCGCCGACGACAAGCGCCTCCCGATTGAAGTACTTGGCGCAGAGGCGACGGAGCGGGAACAGGGCCTGCGGGACCACGGTTGCGATGATCGCGGCGTCGATCTCCGAGGTCTTGATGCCTTCGAGCTGCAGCAGTTGCATCAGCCAGACGTAGTATTCGTCTGCGGTGCGCGTGTCTTTCGTCGCGGCGCGGTATTGCGCGCGGATCGTCTGGCCGTCGTGCACGGCGAACACGACGTTCGTGTTGCCGGCGTCGATGGCGAGCAGCATTCCGTTGTCTTTAGGCAAAGAACACCTCTCCCGCCGTGATCGCCCGCCGAGCACCGGTGGGCAACAAAAGGCTCAGCGCTCCGTCCGGCATCAGCGTTTCGAAGCGGCCGGTCAGCGTTTCGCCGGGTAAGCGCACCTCGATCGCTTGGCCGAGGCCCGCCGCAACGCCGAGCCAGGCCTCCCGAATTGCCGCAAAGCCGCTCACGCGCCAGGTACGAAATCGTGTTTCCCAGGCTTCCGCAAGCTCGGCGAGCGCTTCCGCGGGGCTTGGGGCCGCACCGTGCGCGCCGATGAACGTCGCCGGGTATTGGGCCGCCGCGGGCGCGTGGATCAGGTTAACGCCGATGCCGACGGCGACCCAGGGCAGCACGTCGACGCCGGCGTCGCCCGAGGACTCCAGCAGGATGCCCGCAACCTTCTTGCCGTCGATCAGCACGTCGTTCGGCCACTTCACGCGGACGGTGCTGCGCTTGGCGTAGGCTGCAGCGAGGTCGTGCACGGCGAGAGCGGCGACGAACGACAGGCGTGCGGCTTCCGGCGCGCTGACGCCCGGTGCGATGAGAAGCGTCGCCATGAGGTTGCCCTCGGGCGACTCCCACTCCCTGCCCCGCCGGCCGCGGCCGGCTGTTTGGCGTTTCGCCCAGATCCAGAGCGGCCCGCGTTCGCCCACGGCGGCGCGGCGGCGCGCTTCCTCATTCGTCGAGTCGATCGCATCGAAACTGGCGACCGAGTAGCCCGCCGGGACGCGCGGGGCCGACATGGTCAAGGGAACAGGCTTTTCGCCGCCGCCGACGCGGCGTCAATCAGCGGCGCGAGCACGATGACCGAGGCGACGACGAATGCGGTCGAGGCACCGAGCAGCGCCGCGTTGACGGTGCCCAGCGGCTTCTCGAATTGCGGCGCGGGTTTGTCGAAGAACATCACACGTACGATGTTCAGGTAATAGTAGGCGCCGACGACGCTGGTCACGAGGCCCACGATCGCGACGGTGTACATCCACGGGTGCTCGGCCGCGGAGTGGATGAGCGCCAGGAACACGTACCATTTGCCGAAGAAGCCTGCGAGCGGCGGGATGCCGATCAAGCTGAACATCAGGATCGCGAGCATGTAGGCGGTCGTCGGATCGCGGTCGGAGAGGCCGCCGAGATCCGACACGTCTTCGACCTGCTGGCCGCCCCTGCGCATCATCATGATGCAGACGAACGTGCCGACGGTCATCGCGAGATAGATCACGAGATAGACAAGCACGCCGTAGACGCCTTCTTGGCTGCCCGCGACGAAGCCGATAAGCGCATAGCCCATGTGGCTGATCGAGGAGTAGGCCATCAGGCGCTTGATGTTCGTTTGGCCGATGGCCGCGAGCGCGCCCCAGATCATCGAGGCGACGGAGACGGGCGCCAGGATTTGCAGCCACACGCCTTCCGCGGGGCCGAGCGCGCCGAAGATGAAGCGGGCGATCAGCGCCATCGCGGCGATCTTGGGCGCGGCGGCGAAGAACGCTGTCACGGGTGTGGGCGCGCCTTCGTAGACGTCGGGCGTCCACATGTGGAACGGCACGGCGGATATCTTGAAGACCAGGCCGGCCAGCACGAAGGCGGCGCCGATCTGTACGCCGAGGCCGACGCCGTCGCGTGTGAGGGCAGCCGTTATGCCTTCGAACCCGGTGGAGCCGGTGAAGCCGTAGAGCAGGCTTGCGCCGTAGAGCAGCATGCCGGACGAGAGCGCGCCGAGGACGAAGTATTTGAGGCCGGCTTCGGTCGAGCGCGTGTTGTCGCGCGCGAAAGAGGCGAGGACGTAGAGCGCGAGGCTTTGTAGTTCCAGGCCGACGTAGAGCACGATGAGGTCGTTCGCCGACACCATCGTCAGCATGCCGAGCGTCGCGAGCGAGACCAGCAGCGGGTACTCGAAGCGCGTGAGCTTTTCGTCGCGGAGGTAGTCGAGCGACATCAGCATCGCGATGGAAGAGCCCGCGAGTATGAGCAGCTTGGTGAAGCGGGCGAACCCGTCGAGGACCACCGTGCCGCCGAACGCCGTGGTGCGCGTGTCGGGCATGGCCGCGACGAGCACCGCCGTGGCCACGAGCAGGGCGACGCAGCCCAGCGTCACCCAAGTCGAGCGCTTGTCGCCGGCAAAGACGCCGATCAGGAGCAGCAGCATCGAGCCGCAGGCGAGCGTTACTTCCGGCGCCATGGCCGCGAAGTCGACGTTGAACTGCGCGATGTCGAACTCGCGGCTCATGGCGTCGGCTCCGTGATGGTTTCGGCGGTCTTGAGTTTGCCGTGGACGATGTCGAGCGTGCCGTCGACGGCCGCGCCGGTCATGTCGAAAATCGGTTTCGGATAGAAGCCGAAAAACAGCGTGGCCGCGACGAGCGGCGCGAGCACGAGGATCTCACGGCCGTTCATGTCTTCGATGTCGGCGAGCGACTTTTTCTCGAGTTCGCCGAAGACGACGCGGCGGTAAAGCCAGAGCGCGTAGCCTGCGCTCAGGATGACGCCGGTGGTGGCGATGATCGCCACGGTGGAGTTCGCTTTGTAGGCGCCGACCAATGAGAGGAACTCGCCGACGAAACCGCTGGTGCCCGGCAGACCCACGTTCGCCATGGTGAAGACCATGAAGACGGCGGCGTAGATCGGCATGCGGTTGACCAAGCCGCCATAGGCCTTGATCTCGCGCGTGTGCATGCGGTCGTAGACGACGCCGACGCACAAGAAGAGTGCGGCCGAGACGAAGCCGTGGCTGATCATTTGGATGACCGCGCCGTCAACGCCTTGGCGGTTCAGCGCGAAGAGGCCCATGGTCACGAAGCCCATGTGCGCGACGGACGAATAGGCGATCAGTTTCTTGATGTCTTCCTGCATCAAGGCGACGAGCGAGGTGTAGACGATCGCAATCACCGAGAGCGCGAACATCATCGGCGCGAAGTAGAGGCTCGCGTCCGGGAACATGGGCAGCGAGAAGCGCAGGAAGCCGTAGCCGCCCATCTTCAGGAGGATGCCGGCCAGGATGACGGAGCCTGCGGTGGGTGCTTCGACGTGCGCGTCGGGCAACCAGGTGTGGACCGGCCACATCGGCAGCTTCACCGCGAAGGACGCGAGGAAGGCCAAGAACAGGTACATCTGCATGTGCTTGGGGAAGCCGTAGTCGAGCAGCGCCACGATGTCGGTCGTGCCCGCGGTCACGTACATCGCCATGATAGCGACGAGCATCAGGACTGAGCCCAGAAGCGTGTAGAGGAAGAACTTGAACGACGCGTAGACGCGCCGCTGGCCGCCCCAGACGCCGATGATCAGGAACATCGGGATCAAGCCGCCCTCGAAGAACAGATAGAAGAGCACCAGATCGAGCGAGACGAAGACGCCGATCATCAGCGTTTCCAAGACCAGGAACGCGATCATGTACTCCTTGATGCGCGTTTCGATCGAGGTCCAGCTCGCCAGGATGCAGAGCGGCATCAGGAACGCGGTCAGGATGACGAACGGCAGCGAGATGCCGTCGACGCCCAAGTGGTAGCGGATCGTGCCGCCGAGCCAGGCGTAGTTTTCGACAAGTTGGAACTGCTTCACCGTCGGGTCGAAGGCGCTCCACGCCGCGAGCGAGCAGAAGAACGTCACGATCGTCGTGAAGAGCGCGATCTGGCGGGTGAGTAGGTCGCCGTGGGTGCCGCGCGCCATCAGGAGGATGAGCGCGACGCCGACGAGCGGCAGGAATGTGGTGAGGGAGAGGATCACGTTCATTTCGCGCCTCCCGCCATGAACCAGGTTGCGAGCAGAACGACGCCGATCAGCATCGCGAAGGCGTAGTGATAGACGTAGCCGGTCTGCAAGCGGACGATCGACTTGGTCCAGTCGGCGACGATGGCCGCGACGCCATCAGGGCCGAAGCCGTCGATAAGCCAGCCGTCCCCCATCTTCCAGAGGAACGTTCCCAGACGCTTCGCCGGGCGCACGAACAGGAAGTCGTAGAGCTCGTCGAAGTACCATTTGTTGTAGAGGAATTGGTACAGAATGCCTTGGCGCGCGGCCATGCGGGCCGGCAGTCCGGGGAACTCCATGTAGTAGATCCAGGCGATCACCAGGCCGAGCAGCATCGCGGCGGCCGGGGCGAAGAAGACCCAGGTGGGCACGTGGTGGCGCGCCTCGAGCGCCGTGTGTTCCTGCAGGTTCACGATGGCGCCGTTCCAGAAATGCGCTTGCTCGTGGCCGATGAACAGACCCTCGAACAGGAAGCCTGCGAGCACGGCGCCGGCCGCGAGCAGGATCAAGGGGACTAGCATCACGGGCGGCGACTCGTGCGCGTGGTCGAGCACGTGGTGGTCGCCGCGGTGTTTGCCCTCGAACGTCATGAAGATGAGGCGCCAGGAGTAGAACGACGTCATGGCGGCCGCGAGCACACCGATCGCGAAGGCGTAGTTGCCAACGCCGGTGTGGGCGGCGAACGCGCTTTCGATGATCGCGTCCTTCGACCAGAAGCCCGCGAAGAACGGGAAGCCGGTGATCGCGAGCGTGCCGATCATCATGAGCGCGTAGGTGTAGGGGACCTTTTTCTTGATACCGCCCATGTTGCGCATGTCTTGCTCGCCGTCGAGCGCGTGGATGACGGAGCCGGCGCCCAAGAACAGCAGCGCCTTGAAAAAGGCGTGCGTGAAGAGGTGGAACATTGCGGCTTGATACGCGCCGACGCCGGCCGCGAAGAACATGTAGCCGAGCTGCGAGCAGGTCGAGTAGGCGATGACGCGTTTGATGTCGTTCTGGAAGAGGCCGACGGTGGCGGCGAAGAACGCGGTCGTGGCGCCGATGATCGTCACGACTTGGAGCGCGACCGGGGAGAGCTCAAACAACGGCGAACAACGCACGACGAGGAAGACGCCGGCCGTCACCATGGTCGCCGCGTGGATCAACGCCGAGACGGGGGTCGGGCCTTCCATGGCGTCGGGCAGCCAGGTGTGCAGCATGAACTGCGCCGACTTGCCCATCGCGCCCATGAACAGCAGCAGGCAGATCGTCGTCATCACGTCCACGTTGTAGCCGCCGAAGACGAACGTCTTGCCGACCTGCTCCTTGGCGGTCTCGAAGACGGGCGCGAAGTCGAGCGTGCCGAAGACGAAGAAGATCGCCATGATGCCGAGCGCGAAGCCGAAGTCGCCGACGCGGTTGACGATGAAGGCCTTGATCGCGGCGGCGTTCGCGGACGGCTTTTTGTACCAGAAGCCGATCAGCAGATAGGACGCGAGGCCGACGCCCTCCCAGCCGAAGAAGAGCTGGACGAAGTTGTCGGCCGTCACCAGCGCCAACATCGCGAACGTGAACAGCGAGAGAAAAGCGAAGAAGCGCGGGCGGCCGTCGTCGTGGCTCATGTAGCCGATCGAATAGAGGTGCACGAGCGAGGAGACACCGGTCACGACGACCAGCATGACCGCGGTCAACGTGTCGATGCGGATCGCCCAGTCGACCTGGAGCGTGCCGGAATCCAGGAACTGGAAGAGCTTGACTGGGCTTTCGACGCGACCTTCGCCAAATACGAAGAAGCTCAGGAACACGAAGATCGAGAGCGCGGCCGAGACCATGAGCAGGCCGGTCGCGATGTACTCCGCGGCGTGCTCGCCCAGACGCTTGCCGATCAGGCCGGCGAGGATCGCGCCGAACAGGGGCAGAAGGAGGATGGCTTGATAGATCACGCGCCTCTAGCCCTTCATGATGTTGACGTCCTCAACCGCGATCGTGCCGCGGTTGCGGAAGTAGACGACGAGGATGGCGAGGCCGATGGCGGCTTCCGCGGCCGCGACGGTGAGTACCAGAAGCGCGAAGACCTGGC
>CAZXAQ010000034.1:35523-38350 GCA_964638635.1 uncultured Flavobacteriaceae bacterium | reverse complement strand
AGCTCGACCAGGCTCTCGCGGCCCGGGGGCGCGATGCCCGATTCCCACTGCGAGATCGCGGGCTGGCTGACGCCGATCGCCTGCGCGACCTCCACCATCGTCATGCCGCGCGCCTTCCTATGCTCGCGGATGCGGATGCCGAGACGGCGCACGTCGTGGGACACTTGTTTGGCGGGTTTCGCCAGAACCTTTTTCATGGGGGCGCTCCTTATATTCCAACCTATCGCCGACATAGCACAGCTAATCTGTCAAGTGCAAATTGTTCTTGCTTTGTTCTTACGAGAGGGGCTAATACTGGGCTTATACAGAAGACAGGGATCAGGAATCAGGAATCAGAATCGCAGCCGAACATCTGATCCCTGATCCCTGATCCCTGATCCCTGATCCCTGTCTTCTGATCCCTGAACTGCCGCCCCGCCCTCGACGCTAACGAGCCGGCTCGCGGGGCGGTAGAGAGCGGCGGTGCGCCGCCGGGCTGTTTGCTCCCTGGCCGCCCGGCTTGGCGCCCGCCGCTCGCCTTTCTCGCCTGCCCGTGCCTGCCCGCTGAAACCCCAAGAAAAACCTTGAGTTCGCCAGCCCGCGTGACGTCCTTACCCCAGAATATAAGCGCTGTGGATATCATCGCCGGCCGCGCGGCGGCGGCCGCGTTCGCGCACCGCCCGTGGGACAAGGCGATGCTGCGCTTTCTGAAGGTTCAGCGCCGCCGCGGCCGGCCTATGCGCTGGATCGCCGGACGCCTCGGCGTCGACCTGCTGCGCGCGGTGGCGATGGCGGTGAACCTGGGGCTTGTGCTGCCCGCCACCTATCGCCGACGGCGTTGCGCCGGCGCGATCGCGGACGAACCGCCGCCGCTGGGGCCCGCGGGCGAGATCGCCGAACCCGGCCTCTGCCGCTGGATCGCCGCCGACCCAACGGGCCCCTGGGCAATGTGCGCCCGCCCCGCGGTCCAAGGCTGGCCCTACTGCGCCCACCACAAAGCCAGAGCCTACGCCGTACGCAAGCCGCTGCATCCCTCGGAGGTGATGCGGTGGAGAGGCAGCAAGAAAGAGCACCACGAAGATCTCGAAGGGCCACGAAGATGCACGAAGAGGCATGCGCCGTGACGAAGCCAAAGCGATCCGTCCGCGCTCCACAGGCGCTTCGTGCCGAAGAGAATCTTGGCGCGAAGCGCCGATCATTCTCCGGCGGCTCGCACCTGCCGCCAACGTTGCACCAACGTCTTGGTGCACTTCGTGGCCCTTTGAGCTCTTCGTGGTGCTCTTTCTTCCCGGCTCTCAAGCACTCAAGCGCGTATCCCGCTCGGCTCAGAGGAGTTGTTGAGGTGACACCATGACCATCCACGCCGGCACCTTCGACCTCCCGCGCCCGCACGATCTCGACACAGAGCAACAGCTGCTCGGCGAACTCCTGCTGAACAACGCCGCCGCCGAGCGCCTGCTCGGCGTGCTCGAGCCGCAGCATTTCGCGGAAAGCCTGCACGCCCGCCTCTACGATGCGATCGCCCGCGCGCTCAAAGCGGGCCTGCCCGCGACGCCGTTCACGCTGCGCGCGGAGTTCGAGAACGACGCCGCGTTGCGCGATCTCGGCGGCGCCGGCTATTTCGTGACGCTGGCCGCACGCGGTCACGAATGCCTCGACCCCGCCGCCTGGGCGCAGAGCCTGAAGAACCTCGCGTTCCGCCGCGCCTTGATAGCGACCGCGCGAGACATCCAAGACGCGGCCTACCGCGCGCCGATCGAAACCGACCCCGCCGCAATCGCCGAGCACGCGGAAGGCCTGCTCGCCGGCGCGTTCACCGCCGCGACTGAGGCGCCCGAACGCTTCCGCGCCTTGGGCGAACTCGCGCGCGAGGTGATGACGCGCGCGGACGATGAGCCATCCGTGAAATGCGGGCTCGACCGGCTCGACGACATCACCGGCGGGCTGCAGCCGAAGGAGCTGGTCATCGTCGGCGCGCGCCCCGGCATGGGCAAGACCGCGTTCGCCGGCCACCTTGCGCTCGAAGCGGCGAAGCAGGCCAAGGGCGTCGCGTTCTTCTCCATGGAAATGGCCGCGAGCGCAATCACGCTCCGCCTCATCGCCGCCCACGCCTTCGCGCAAGGCGTGAGCGTGCCCTACGACGAAGCCCGCCGCGGCCGCTTGCAGCCGCGCCAAACCCAAGCGTTGCGCGAAGCGGAGCTGAGCCTCAGCACGCTCCCGCTCTACATCCACGAAGGCCGCCAGCTCACGCCGTCGGGCCTGCTGCTCGCCGCCAAACGCGCGCAGAAGAAATTGAGGGACACAGGAAGCCCGCTCGGCCTCATCCTCATCGACCACATCCAAAAGATCCGCCCCGAGCGCGACTGCCGCGGCAACAAGGTCGCCGAGATGACGGAAATCTCCGACGCGCTGCAAAAGATGGCGGGCGCGCTCGGCGTACCCGTGGTCGCGCTGAGCCAGCTGAACCGCGCGGTGGAATCGCGCGAAAGCCGAAGACCCGAACTCGCCGACCTGCGCGAAAGCGGCGCGATCGAACAAGACGCCGACCTCGTGCTGCTCCTCTACCGCGAAGCCTATTACGTGCAAAAACGCGAGCCCCACCGCGAACACCCCGACTGGCCCGACTGGCTCGCCGAGTTCAACGACTGCAAACACACGCTCGACATCCACATCGCCAAACACCGCAACGGCCGCGAAGGCCACGTCCGCGCCCACTTCGACGCGCCGAGCTCGGGGATCAGATGATGCGCAGTCTGGGAGCGCGGGGGGGGCGCGCGCGGCGGGGGGGCGGGGGGCGCGCGGGGGGGTGGGGCGCCCCCCACGAGGGCGGGGGGCGGCCCGCCCGCCC
>CAZXAQ010000034.1:0-35513 GCA_964638635.1 uncultured Flavobacteriaceae bacterium | reverse complement strand
TGCGATGGAAGCACCGCAAAGAGCGGGCGGGACGCCCGCGCTCCCAGACTGCGCTCGACCTCAACACCAACCACGGAGGTACCGCATGACCACCATCTTCTATTCGAAATTCATCTGGGCCGACTGGCTGCTCGATCAGGCGCTGCGCCGCTGCTCGCCTGAGGCGCGCGGACTGTGGGTCGACATGCTCGCGCTCTCCGTCCGCAGCGAACCCGTGGGCGTGCTGGCCGACGGCGACACGGTGCTCACCGCCGCCGATATCGCGCGCGCGGCCGGGATGCAGAAGCAAAAAGTGGCACGCCTGATCGGCGAACTTGAGACGAACGGCGTCTTCTCGCGCGACGACCGCGGGCGCATCTATTCGCGGCGCATGGTCCGCGAGCACCGCGCACGTCAGCGCAACAAGGCGAACGGTTCGCATGGTGGAAATCCGCAGCTGTCAGCCAAAGACGGCGAAAAGTCGGATAACCCCCATAAGTTAGAAGTTAAGAGTCAAGAGTCAGAAGTCAGGAGTCAGCAGTCACAGCCGGACAACGCCGCGCCGCCGGCTTCGCCTGTCGCCCCCATCATCCGCGCCGCCGAGGCGATGGGCACGACGCTCGACGCGCTCCACCGCAAACCGTCCTGGGTCGTTTTCGGGGACACGTTCGCGACCTGGCTGGAGGAGGGCTGCGACCCGGAGCGCGACATCTGGCCGACGCTGCGCACCCGCATCCAGAAGCGCCGCGGCAAAATCCCGGCCTCGCCCGCCTACTTCACCGAAGCCGTCCGCGAAGCCCGCGACAAACGCCTCGATGGCGCCAGCCCGCCAAGCCGCACGATCGGCGCGCCCCACCTCGCCTCGACCGCGCTGGTGCCAGCGGCCTTCGTCAGCGCCGAACAATGGGCCGAACGCAAACGCATGTTCGAAACCCACGGCCTCTGGTCCCGCCGCTGGGGCCCGAGGCCGGGGGAGGCGGGGTGTTTGGTGCAGGGATCAGTAGGACAGGGATCAGGGATCAGAATGAGCACCGAACGGGCCGCAGCCAAATTCTGATGCCTGATCCCTGACATTCTGATCCCTGTCACCCCGGAGGCTCAATGCCCACCCGCGACTTCATCGCCGCCCGCCTGCGCGAAGCCTGGGACACGCTGCGCCGCGTCCCCGCGCAAGGCGTCCCCGCATTACGCTCGCACTGGCCGCAAACGATCCAAGACGTCGCCGACGCCTACGGCTACACGCCGCCGACCGTGCGCCTCAACCCCGCCAGCCCCCGCGCCATCGACCGCATGATGGAAACCTTCACCTGGTTCCAAGCCCTCGAAGACGCCCCCCACCTAACCCGCGCCGTCTGGCTCACGGCAGCGGCCGGCATGGGCCCAAGACGCGCGGCCCATCTCCTCGGCATCCACCGCGACACCGTCCGCGCCCGCCGCGACGAAGCCCTGGATCGGATGGCGGAGGGGCTGAGACGCTCTACGCCAAGCTGATTTGTATCCGCACTCCGCTTGAGGTAATAGCTCCATCTAACCTGAAGGTGTCGGTCGTGATATTGGATCTGAAGTCACCAACTCTGGTTGTGGTTGGTATTTGGAATCCCGGGGTATTCAACCCGTCTTGGGTCGCAAAGCACCTCTTTGGCATTGCCGAAGGAACTGATGTGTCCGCTGAGATTGTCGGCGCTCTCGACGGATCGGCGCCCCGAACCATCCTGTTTCTCGACAATGTCGGTGTTGCGGTTTCGCAGCAGCGTCTCGAACTATTTTCGCGCTCGTTCAGAGCGGCCCCTTTGAAGCGGCTGGTCGATCTCGCCAAGAATGCGGTCAAGGTGCTAGCGCATACCCCAATTGGGGGAATCGGTGTGAATTTTGAATTTCGCGAGGAGGAGGTCGCGCCTAGCCTGCACGACAAGTTGGTTGTTGCCGATCACTTGGAGGCGAGGTTCAAGATCGAGGAGCAAATGGTCACCACTCGTTTGGCGTTCGGCGACGGGATCAAGTTAAATCTGAAGCGGAGAACGAGCGATGCTGGTTTTCTGGCGGATTTCAATTTTCACCATGACGTAGGGCCGACGCGACAAGCGGGCACGGTGCTAGACGGAATGCGCGCCGATGATTATCTTTCTGCCGCGATGGCGGTGCTAAAGGACGTTTACGGGCTGGAGCGCTATGACGAAGTCTGCTTCTGATTCGATGAGCAAAGTGCAGGGAACTCCGGGTCCAAAGCCGCAACCCCTCAGGGTGACGTCTGGTGACATTATGGTAACCGGATCAACCAGTATTGCATCGGCCTACACGATCTCGGGGGCTCAGGCCGCTTCTGCGGGCGATGTGCGACCGGTTACGATTGTGTCGACAGGTGATGCGGTGCCGCCAAGTGTGTCCGGGAGCGACGCTGAACTCAAAGCAAAAGATGCACGTGTCATCAAGATAGCGCCGTCGCGAGAACGGAAACTTGAAGAGATGCGCCGGATCAATGACAAGTTGACAAGCTAGTGCGACGGCTACGCGTAGGCTACCGAAATGACAATGGAGTTTATTTTTCGGGACTCCAAGGCAGCTGACAAAGCTCACCTTCTGCAGGGGGATATCCTCGAAAACAGCCAAGGCCTCAGAGCTATTCTCAAGTCGGGCTATCCTGCCATCGCAGACGATGAAGACTGCACCCATTTGATGGTCCTGACCCAGTCGTGTGACCTGGTGCGCAGGGACGGGAGGAATTGCAAATCAGATCACATCACACTTGCCGTTGGCAGATCGTGGCAATCTTTCGTCGTCAAGTTCGTGGCGCGGTATTGCAGAGACGAGATTCCAGGTTGCCCACTGAGGTTTGTCGAAGCAGATCGCCGACGGTTGCTTGAGCAAGAGCTTGAACGCCTGCTGCATCATACGCTCGAAGGACTGTTTCTTATTACTCAGGATTCGCATGCGCGGCTGCCCGAGTCTATTATTTTCGAGCTGGCAGCAGCGGTTACGCTGAAGGTGCAAGACTACGATGCCCTGAAAGATTCTCGCATCGCGCAACTCAAAGACATATTTCAGGCGAAGGTCGGTTGGCTCGCAGGCAATCTCTACTCAAGGATTGGAACGCCGGACCTCGAGGAGCACCACAACAACGTGGATGCCATCAAGAAGGGGTTCTTTAAAGACGCCTTGGCGATGAGCGACGCCGTTCCGGTTGGCAGTCTTCAGTACGGAAAAATCCGAGAAGCCGCGTCAGCCCTTGTGAAGGCTGGTCCGACCGCGTTGACGGCAGAGAACTGGCGCGCGAAAGTGGAAGAAGTCGCTCCAGAGATCGAACTCCTGGCCGATCGAATTGTCGCTGCTTTAAGAAAGGGAGGGCACTTGGTGGATGCTAACCCGCCGAGTAGTCCGATCCCCGCGGTGGTCAATGCGCTTAGAACAGGAGCGCGGCGCTTGGCCGGATAACCGGCATCCTCGCCACACTAGCCTTGAAGATCATCAATACGGCATCAATACGGCGACATGATACCCATGTCCGTCGATAGCGATCATCGTGGAAAATTCCGTGACAGTGCACTGGACTGCACCCCGAAGGAAATTGGCGCCGAATAACCCCGCATTACGCTCGCACTGGCCGCAAGCGATGCAAGACGCGCCGCGGCGATCCTCGCCATCCACCGCGACACCGTCCGCGCCCGGCGCGACGAGGCGCTGGACCGGATGGCGGAGCACGTGGGGCGCAAAACGGTGACAGTATAAGAAACTGGCTTGAGTAACGCTAACCGGCGCTCTTCGCCTCTCACGTGAATTCGTTTCGCCGGATTCGCGAAATCTCGGATGCGTTGCCGCGTGTGCACGTCGTGCGCCCGTGCGCTTGCGGCGCGAAAATGATGTTGCACGGGACACGGCCTGCCAAAAATGACGATGCACCCTGTCGCCGGCGCTTGAACCGTAACAGACCGGCGCGCCACGCTTTCGGCAGTTCTCGCGGGCCCTCGTGCCTTCGAGGTTTGGGGACATCAGGGGATTCTTATGGGCAAGTCACTGAACGCGCGCAAACTCGCGCAAGCGCTTCTTGGCACGAGCGCGCTGCTCGCGCTTATCGCCGGCGCGGGTCCGGCTGCTGCCACCGACGTCATCGTCAACGGCGGCTTCGAGACCGGCACGCTCGCCGGCTGGACGGTGGCTCCGGATCCGACGTCGGGCAGTTGCGACACCAATTGGAACGTCAGCAATTCGCACTTCGCGACCGGTTGCGAGAGCTTTGGCCACGACGTGCCGAACCCGGTCTTCGGCTCCTTCGCCGCTTACCAATCATTCGATGGTGATGGGCCGCTCACGCGCGTCCTGAGCCAGTCTTTCGTCGTCGGCAACGGGGGCCTCACGGTCGCGAACCTGGGTTGGTCCCAAACCTACGGCTGGGACATGGACACGTTCTCGAACGGCGCGTTGCCGCGCACGTTCAAGGTCGAACTCTATGACGCCGCCAACGTGTTGATCGGCACGGTGTCGACGACGACCATCAACGGTGACACGGTGGGCACGGTCGGTTGGACCGCGTTCGCCGCGAACGTTCAGGCCTTGTTGGCGAGCCAAGCCGGCAATCTTGTGACCTTGCGCTTCACCTCGACCATTCCGCAGAACTTCACCGGTCCCGCGGGCCTCGGTCTCGACAACGTGTTCCTCGATCTGCAGTACCTCTGCAACGTCGGCGCCGGCAACGACACCTGCTTCGTGCAGTCGTCGACGGCGACCAACATCATCATCGACGCCGACGGCCACGCCACCGGCGACACGCTGCAAGTCGGCGGCACGACGAGCTTCTCGTTCGACGCCGCGAAAATCGGCAACGCCGCGTCGTTCCGCAACTTCGAGTTCTTCCAAAAAGTCGGCACGTCGAACGTCACGCTGACCGGCATCGCAGGCGCGGCCGCCGATTGGCAAGTGCTGGCCGGCACGCTGACGGCGAGCGGCGGCAATGCCATCTTCAACACGTCGTCTGTGACGGTTTCGGGCGGCGCCTCGTTCGTGGCCACAAGCCCCGAAACGCTGGGTGCGCTCACGATCAACGCGGGCGGCTTCGCCGGCGGTAACCTGACGCTCGGCGGCAACCTCACGAATCTCGGCACGCTGTCGCCCGGCAACTCGCCGGGCACCGTCTTCGTCGGCGGCAACTACATCGGCGGCGGTTCGGTCCTGACCGAGGTGCAGTTCAACAACGCCGGCACGCCCGTCAACGGCATGACCCACGACTTCCTGAACATCGTCGGCAACGCCTCCGGCACGACCTTGCTCAACGTCGTTCCGTTCGCGCCCTCGAACGCGCCGGCGGCCACCACCGGCAACGGCATCGAACTCGTGCGCGTCGGCGGCACCACGGGTGCGGGCACATTCCAGCTCGCCGCGCCGATCATTTTCGGCGCCTACGAGTACACACTGAACTATCTGCCGAACTATTCGGGCGCGCTTGACGGCTACTTCCTGCAATCGCGCGCGAGCGAGTCGCTTTACGGCGAAGCGGCGATGCTGGCCGCGGGGCAAGCGATGATGGCGGGCTGTCTCACCGGCGAAGACGCGCTGGTCGGCGACGGCAACGCGCATCGCGGCCGCGCTTGGGCCAAGGCCGGCCGCGGCAACCGCGACAGCGGCGCCGACACCGGCCTCGACGCGAGCCACGACTACTCGTGCGGCGCGGGCGGCGTCGACATCCATGCCGACGAGCAACTGCGCCTAGGCCTCTCCGGCGGTTACGGCATGGACGACAGCAACGTGCGCACGCCGGCGGGCGTCGGCCGCCTCGAAGGCGACGGCGGCCTGGTGCAACTCTACGCGGAGTTCCACAGCGGCGACTTCTTCGCGAACGTCACCGGCGGGTGGGGCGCGTTCGACTGGACGTTCGATGGACCCAACACCGCCGTCGTCGCGGCGCGCCTCGACGGTACGGTGGGCGCGTTGCAGATCGGGCACTCTTGGCCGATCGACTGGTGGCGCCTGGGCGCGATCGGCGAGGTCGCCTACAACGACATGGACTGCGGCTCGGATTGTTTCCTGGCCGGCACGGTGACGGACGCGAACAACTGGTTCTTCAAAGGGACCCTGCGCGCCGACGCAACGCTGTCGAACGGCGAACTCAGGCCTTATCTCGCGCTCTCGCTCGCCAACGGCGACACGAACACGGTGTCGAACGGCGCGGTCGCGCTCACGACCGACACGAACGCGTTGCAAGTCGTTGCCAAAGGCGGCGCCAGCCTCATGGTCGACACGCAAACCGCGCTGTTCGTCAACGGCGGCGTCACCGAAGGCCTCGACAACGACATCGAAGGCTGGGACGTCGGCGCCGGCATCAAGGCGATGTGGTAGGGCCTATCGCCTCACCGGCAACGAAACGCCCCGGCGAACCCGGGGCGTTTTCTTTTGTGCGTCGCCGTCCCATTCCCGCCGCCGCCGCGCCGCCCGCCCAAAGCCCCCCATCGCCGCTGACGTCCGTGCTCGCCGAGAGCGGCGTCAGCGTGCGCGCGACCCTCGCTTTGCGTGGCTCTCCCGGATGTAGTCGTTCATGGATTTCTCGAACGCCGGAATGGTCATCCCGAACGTGGCCGCGAAGGCGCTGTCGATGTCGATGCCCTGGTCGACGCGGCGATAGAAGGCCGAGATCTTATCGAAGTTCTTGTCGCCCAAGAGCCGTGCCGCCATCAAGTGCGCCATCGCATAGGTCGGCATGGCCTTATCGGTGAGCGCCGACCATTGCTCCTGATCGGTGATCCTGGAAATCACGGCGACGTCGAGGTGGCCGCTGTTGAGCACCGAGTCTTTCACTTTCTCATACATGTCGGCGAACGTCTTTACGCCGGCGCTGTCGATGGCCAGATATTGAAAGACCGTCGCCGGTCCTTCGCTCAACCATATCGGCATGTTCTTGAGGCGGAACGACCGCTGCACTTGATGGAACACTTCGTGCGGCAGGGAAAAGAAGACGTCTTCGGGATTGTTCACCTCATAGCTCGTTCCGTCCTTACGCAACACGCGCGTGGGTATCCAGCGAATGAAAATCACGGGCGTTTGAGACAAACTGCCGCCCAGTCTCACGACCTTGTTGATGGCCACTTTTTCCGCTTCCTGGCGCGTGAACCCTGCATAGGTCATCAGCGCTTGAATGTAACCCTCCGTGTCTGCGGTCACGATGATGGTGACCGGCGACGGCGTGCGCAATCCGTAGCGTGTGATCAAAGCATCGACGGCGGCGATGGCGCGTTCGAAGTTGCGTTGCGTTTCGCCCGGCAACTTCGGATCGAGCACGATCTTGCCCAACCACGCCTCGCGTCCGCTCTGCGGCGCCGCGCCGCCCGCGAATGGATTGCGAACCGTCATTTGGGTGGCGAATTCGGACCCGTTGCGCGACGCCTTCACCGTCAGCGTCAGCGTGGCCCTGCCGGAAAACTGCTGCCAGAACGCTTCTTGGCAGTGCGGCCACAAACCGGGTGCCACCGCTGCATCGTTCGCGGCGAGAACGACATCGCCCTTAGCCAACCCAGCGGCCGCCGCGGGGCCGCCCTCCAAGACCCGGTAGATCTGGCACCGTCCGGTACCACCCTCCCAGACGATCCCCGGAAAAAAGAAGTCGGGAATGTTCTTAGAATTTTGGGCCACCAAGGTGAACAGCGCGTCGAAGACTTTGCGCGTCAGCGTTTCGTCTTGCGTACAAAACGTGATGGCGTCGGGGCTCGTCTTGTCGCCGGCCGGAAGGGACTTTCCCATGGAGACGCACCAAACGAACCCGTCTTTCTGAGACCCTGGAGGGTCCTCTTGCGCCAACACGAAGCGATTCACCCTTTCGAATGGCACCCACACGGTCAGCGGCGTGTAACCGCCTCTCACGCCGGTGAAGGCAAAACCGTCTCTGTCGAAGGTCAACTGCTGGATGGAGAGTTGGTTCCACCACCACACGTCCGTCTCCCCCATCCGATAGCTCCAGGACAACGATCCACGAATAAAGGGCTGCAATCGCCGAAGGGTGTCGGCGGCGGCGCTGGACGAGTCGAGCTGCACAGGGTCATGCCAACGGTAGAAGTCTCGACCGTCTTTTGCCAGCGCAACACCGCACGCAAACGCAGCCGCACCCGCGATAAAAAGGGAGATTGCGCAGCGGAAAACACCAAAACGGAAAGCGGCTCGCATGAACGACCTCAACGTTGTTGAACGTGGCATGCCGGCAAGCCGCGATGCGTCGCACCCGGCAATCCACGTGATCGAAGCGCTTCTAGCCGGATGCGGTCGAAGGCGGTTTGACACGCGTCAAACTCCGCCGGTCGTGAGAAAGTCCCGCCCGCCTTTCGCCTGGCGGGCGAGCGGCCCGAGCCAGACGCCGTCACATGCCACCCGAATTCGGCTATGCTGCCCGCGGGAATCGATCGCCGCCGCGCGGGTCGCGCCGGCACCGTTTGGGAGTCGCCGATGTTGCGTCGCGTTGCCGTCGTCGTCGTTCTTTGTGCGGCTCTAAGCGCATGCGGCGCGGAAGAGACGCCGGGCAAATCGGCGCCACGCTCGGGCGCCGCGGCGCCGGCACCCGGCGGCCCGCCGGTCGTCGATGGCGTCTACACGTTCAACGATTGCGAAGGCGAGGGCGGCTGTCCCTATCGCAACTGGCGCACGATCGAGCCGACGGCGCTGCTGGCGGAGCGCAACGCGGCGGCGCGCGTTCTGGCGACGCTCGCGCCCGGCGAGTGGGTCGCCGTCGAAACCGTCGAGACGCGGCTCGTGCCGCTGCGCGGCGTCGTGCGCGAGGCAACCGCAACGCTGCGCGCCGGCGAAGTCGTCTATCAGCTCGAGTACGAAGGCGAAGGCTACACGAACTACTGGGTCCGCGGCGCACCGACCAGCCTGGAGGGCGAAGTCAAAATCGCCTGGGAACCGCAGATCGTGTCCCCGGCCCTGAAAGCGACGCTCGGCCTCTGGGCAAGGGTCAAGCGCACGAACGGCCAAGCCGGCTGGCTGCACGAACCGCGCTTCGAATGCATGGGCCCCCTCGCCGGCGACGACAACTGCCGCGATTGAGAGGGGAGACGCTCAGGCCAAGCGCCATTGCTTGACGCAGCATCCGCGGGCTACACCGGTATGGAGTCCTCGCCAAGAAAGGCACCATCATGCTGAAGCTGACCCTCCTCGCCGCATGCGCGCTTCTCGCCGCAACGCCCGCGCTCGCCGCCGACACATTCTCCGCCGCCGACAAGGCCGCGATCTTCAAAGCGGCGGGGTTCAAGCTGAAGGGCGGCAAGCAAATCCGCTGCGAAGACGACGCGCCGTCCGCCATGGCGGGCTTCATCGAGGAAGACGACCTGAACGGCGACGGCGCGAAGGAGGCCTTCGTGCGCGAGTCGAGCACGAACTGCTACGGCATGACGGCCGAGGCCTTCGTGCTCGTCGCCAAGAACGCGAAAGGCGAATGGACGAAGCTGCTCGACGCGGTCGGCATGGCGCTCGTGCTGGACACGAAAGCCAAGAACGGCTGGAAAGACATCGAAGTCGGCGGCCCGGGCATGGGTCCGTTCCCGAAATACCGCTACAACGGCACGAAATACGTGAAGAAATAGCGCGCTGCGCGGCACCACGCCCGGCATCGATGCCGCGAGCCGCCTGCACTTTGCGGGCGAGCGGCCGCCCGCGCGCCCGACATAAGACATAAAGGGCCACATGCGAGACGGCCGGCAAACTGCTCGGCATCACGCGGACGCCGGGCCTGTTCCTAAACGGCTACGTCCTGACTCCGAACGGCATTCCCACCGACCTGAAAGCGTTCGACAAGTCGCTGCGCGAAATGCTGACGCACGGGTGATCTGCGTCAATTCGCGGGCCGCCCGATCGCGGTAGCAAGGCATCACCATGGATGCAATTGTTCAGACGCGCGCCGGCGGTGTCCGCGGCACCGTCGTCGAAGGCATTTTCTGCTTCAAAGGCGTGCCGTATGCGGCGCCGCCTGTCGGGCCCGATCGCTTTCGCCGGCCGCAGCCGGTGCGCGGCTGGAACGGCATGCGCGACGCGGCGAACTTCGGCGCCAAGCCGCCGCAGCCGATCGCGCCGCCCGAAATCGCGGCGATGGCCCCAGACCCGTCGGCGGTGGGCGCGGATTGCCTGAACCTGAATATCTGGACGCGCGCGCCGGGCGACGCGCGCATGCCGGTCATGGTTTGGATCCCCGGCGGCATGTTCGAGGTCGGCTCCGGCGCAAGCTACGACGGCGCCCGCTTTGCGCGCGACGGCGTGGTGTGCGTCACGATCAACTATCGCGTCGGGGCGGAGGGATTTCTCTTCGTTGACGGCGTCGACGCGAATCTGGGCCTGCTCGACCAGATCGCGGCCCTCGCCTGGGTGCGCGACAACATCGCGGCCTTCGGCGGCGACCCTTCGAACGTCACGATCTTCGGCGAGTCCGCGGGCGCGATGAGCATCGGCGCGCTGCTTGCGATGCCTGCTGCGGAAGGCCTGTTCCACCGCGCGATCCTGCAGAGCGGCGGTGCGCACACCGTCATGTCGCCCGCGACGGCGCGCAAGGTCGCCCGTCAATTCGCGGCAAGACTCGACGTCCAGCCGACGCGCGAAGGGTTTGCGAACGTCGACGCCGTCCGCCTGATTGAAGCCCAGACCGAACTCAAGAGCGCCATCGGCGCCGACCCCGACCCCGCGCGCTGGGGCGATGAAGTCGTTGCCACGATGATGCCGTTCCATCCCGTCATCGACGGCGAGATCATTCCCGCCCGTCCGATCGATCGAATCTCCGCCGGCGCGAGCGCTGCGGTCGATGTCATGGCGGGCTCGAACGTGGACGATTGGAGGTTGTTCGTCGTTGCGAACGGCTTGATGGGGATCGGCGAAGACATCCTGCGCGGTCCCGTGGCGCAAAATGGGTTTCGCGCGTTGGCCGCCTACGGTCTGTCGCCGGACCAGGCCTTGACCGCCTATCGCGCACATTATCCCGGCGCCAGCGCGGCCGACATTCTGGCCTACGTCCAGACCGATTGGTGGTGCCGCGTGCCCGCTGTCGCTCTGGCCGAAGCGCGCGCGAACGGCCAAGCGGCGACGTTTATGTATGAATTCGCCTGGCCTTCACCGGCCGGCGGCGGACTGATCGGCGCATGCCACGGGCTCGAGATGGCGTTCGTGTTCGACACGTTGGACAAAGGCGCCAACCAAATGCTGGGTCCGCTGCTTGGGTCCGCGCCGCCGCAAGCGCTCGCCGACGCGATGCACAAGGCCTGGGTCGCATTCGCAAGAACGGGAAATCCCGGCTGGCCGAAGTACGATACGCGCCGGCGCGCGACGATGCGCTTCGGTGCGGCGTCGACCGTCGTCGATGACCCGCGCTCTTGGGAGCGGAACTTCTGGACCGGCAGGCGGTAGTGCGGCACATCAAAGCGCTCGGCGAGTCGCTGCGCGCGATGCAGACCCATCCCGGCCTCTCGTGATCGATCGTTTGTTTCCGGTCTTGGCAATCGATCGATCATAAACTGCAGCAATGCTCAAACAGAGCGGAGGCACTGGGCTGAGCACGCGGCCGCACGCTCTTTCGCCGCCGCCCGCGTTCGTGTAGCATCAAACGCATCGGGCAAACGCGGACGCCCGGTCCCTTAGACGGTTCTCGTCCAAGCGCCGCTTGATTCCTTTAAGGAATGGAGCAAGAGCCATGGACGCGTCTTCACCGAAACACACCCGCCGCCCACGCATCGCCGTTCTCTGGCGCGGCAACCCCGACGCACCGGGCACGCCCGCAGCCCACGAAGCGCGCCTCGCGCCCGTCGTCGACGCGCTCGCCCGCGCAGGCTTCGCGGCCGAAGGCGTCGTCTGGTTCGACGAGCGGGCAGGGGAGATCGAAGCCGACCTCGCGCAGATGCGCGGCGTGCTGGTCTGGATCAACCCGCTCAGCGCGGGGCGCGATCGCGCGATCGTGGACGCGGCGCTCCGCCGGATCGCAAGCGCCGGCGTGTGGGTCTCGACGCACCCGGACGTCACCGCTCTGATGGGCACGAAAGAGGTGCTCTACACGACGCGCGATCTCGGCTGGGGCTCGAACACCGATCTCTACCGCGATGCGAGCGCCTTCGACGCACGCTTCTGGCGCCACCTCGCGACCGGCCCGCGCGTGCTGAAACCGCTGCGCGGCAACGACGGCCAAGGCGTGATGAAAGTCGCGGGCGAGGGCGCGGACCTCGTCGTCCAGCACGCCGGCGACGACCGCATCGAAACCATGACGCGCGACACGCTCACCGCGCACGTGCGCGCCGCTCTGGAGCGCGGCGCCGTCATCGACCAAGCCTTCAACGACAACGCCGCCGCCGGCATGGTGCGCTGCTATCTGGCCCAAGACCGCGTCGTCGGCTTCGCCGAACAACAACCGCGACGCGACGGGAGCGACGCGTTCGCTATGAACTCCGCCAAGACAATGCATGGCCCCGACGCCCCCGCTTTCGCCGACCTGCGCACCGCGATGGAAACCGACTGGGTCCCCGCGATGCAGCGCCTCTTGAACCTGCCCACACCGCGCCTCCCCGCGCTCTGGGACGCCGACTTCTTCTACCGCGCCCCGCCCGACACCCGCGGCCGCTTCGTCCTCTGCGAAATCAACGTGAGCTGCGTCTCCCCGTTTCCACCCGCTGCCCCCGAAGCGATCGCCGAAGCGGTTAAACGGTCGATCGCACGCACCAGCATGTGAGGACGCCCGCGGTCCCAGGAAGAGCGCCATCTGCGAAATCTCACGCTGTGTTGATGGATGACAGCGTGGTCATGCGCCCGCGTGCGCACGTTACCGTGCGTTGGCGAGACTCACCGCAACAAACATCAATCGAACGTGAATTGCGCCCACCACGCGACGCGCCGACGCTTGCGCGAGTGAGCAGGGAGAGAAACACATGAAAAGCTACCCGCGCGATTGGATCGCCTGGATGGTCGTCGCCGCCATCATCGTCGTGGCCGCGGTCGAACTCGTCTCCGCCGCCTCCGCCACGCAAACCTCACGCACCGCCGAGGAGGGTTGGACGACGCCCGCGGGGGAGCGGGCGCAGGGTGACGCGTTTTCGTAGACGCAGCCGCGCCCGCTCGCTCTAAGGCGCCGCCGCGCTCGCTGCGCCGCTCTGCGCCTGCAGAAACGGCAGCACGATCGCGACCATCTCATCCGGCTTGCGCAGCGGCAGGCCGTGCTCCTCGCCCTCGATCGGCACGAGCTTCGTCTTTGGCACGCGCTTCGTCAGCTCCGCCGAATGCGCGAACGGAACCGTCGTGTCCGCCGTCCCCCAAACCGCGAGCACCGGCAAGCCGGCGCGGCCGATCGCATCGTACGACGCGAGCCGGTTCTGCAGATCGTAGTTGCGGAACGTGTTGAGCTGGCCTTCCGAATAGCCGCGATACTTCGTCTGCTCGGCCATCCAATCGGCGATACCCTCGACGTTCGCGAGGCCCGCCTGCGCGGTCCCGCGCACGGCGGCGGCCGGCCCGAGCACCCGCGCGAGCCAATCGCCGACGACCGGCGCAAGAAGGACCCGCACGCTCTGCGAGCTCGCGGCCGGAACCTGCCCAAGCCCCGCCGGCGCGATCAGCGTGACGGAGCGGATGCGCGCGGTGTTCGCGGCGACGAAATCGCTGGTGATGGCACCGCCCATCGACGTGCCCACGATCTGAAACGGCTGCGTCACGTTCAGTTTCGCCATCAGCTCCGATAGCTGATCGGTAAAGAACGCTTGGTCGTGCGCCACCGTGGGTCGGTCGGAGTAGCCGAAGCTGAGCAGGTCCGGCACGATCACCCGAAACCCCGCTTGCGTGAGCGGCTTGATCCAGCGTTGAAACGCAAACCCGCCGGTGGCCGCGCCGTGGACCATCAGCACGACCGGCCCATCCTCCGGCCCCTCGACCCGCACATGCATGACGCCGGCCGCGAGCGGCACGAACCGCCCCGCCTTGCCCGCCTTCGCAAGATCGGCCCGCGCCGCATCGTCCATCGGCACGCGCAGCAGATCGGCCACCGGATAGGCGACCGCCGCTACAACGAGCAGCAAAACGAACAGGCGAACCAACCATCTGATCATTGTGGCACCTCAACCCTTTGACCGAAGTCTAGCCGCAACCCCCGCAACTTGCACAGCCTCCGTCGTACGCACCGCCGCCGAAGAACGAGCGCTTGTCCTGGGACCGCGGGCGTCCTCGCCCGCTCTTTGCAGCATCTCCACCGCACCGCCCGCGAAGAGTCAAAAAGAGCGGGCGAGGACGCCCGCGGTCCCAGGAACGCCATTCGACATAAGCCGCGGGTCGGCGCATGATGTCCCTCGAACATCCACATGGAGTCACCCACCGATGAAAATCACGCGCATCCAGGCCTACCGCGTGGAACTCCCGCTGCACGAAGGCAGCTACAAATGGTCCGGCGGCAAGTCGGTGTCGGTGTTCGACAGCACGATCGTCGCCGTGGAAACGGACGCGGGCGTCACCGGCTACGGCGAAGTCTGTCCGCTCGGGCCGTTTTATCTGCCGGCCTACGCGACCGGCGCGCGCACGGGCATCGCGGAGCTGGCCCCGCATCTCATCGGCGAGGACCCGACGCAACTCGGCAAACTCAACCGCCGCATGGACGCGGCGCTCCTCGGTCACCCCTACGTCAAGTCGGCGATCGACATGGCGTGCTGGGACATTCTGGGCAAGGTGACGAAGCAGCCGGTTTGCATGTTGCTCGGCGGCCGCTACGGCGACGACTTCGGCCTCTACCGCGCGATCTCGCAGGAAAGCCCCGCCGCAATGGCGGCCCGCGTCAACGAGTATCGCGCCGCCGGCTACCGGCGCTTCCAACTGAAAGTCGGCGGCGATCCGGGCGACGACATCGAACGCATCCGCGCCGCGGCGGCAGAGCTCCAGCCCGGCGACCGCCTGATCGCCGACGCGAACACCGGCTGGCTCATGCACGACGCGCTGCGCGTGGTGCGCGCGGTGCGCGACATCGACGTCTACATCGAACAACCTTGCCGCACGTACGAAGAGTGCCTGACGGTCCGCCAACACTGCGACCATCCCTTCGTGCTGGACGAAAACGTGGATGGGCTCGACATGCTGCTGCGCGGTCACGCCGATCGCGCCATGGACGTCGTCAACATCAAGATCAGCAAGTTCGGCGGCCTCACCAAAGCCCGCCAAGCGCGCGACATGTGCATCTCGCTCGGCCTCGCGATGACGATCGAAGACAGCTGGGGCGGCGACATCGTCACCGCCGCGATCGCCCACCTCGCGCACAGCACGCCGAGCGAATTCCTGTTCACGTCGACCGACTTCAACAGCTACGTGACGGTCAGCATCGCCACCGGCGCCCCGCAGCGCAAGAACGGCCGTCTCGCCGCCAGCCTAGCGCCGGGCTTAGGCGTGACGCCGAAGATGGACGTCCTCGGCAAACCGCTCATCGACGTCGCGCGATAGACCTGAATACCCTCAGTTTTCCGCCAATTTCCCCGATGCATCTTGACAGCAATAAGAGTTGCTGTCATGATGCATCATGACCCGAACCACCGTCACCCTCGATCCCGACGTCGAGCAGCTGCTGCGCGATGCGATGCAGCGGCGCCGCCAGAGTTTCAAGGAGGCGCTGAACCAGGCGATCCGCAACGGCCTTGCGGACGCTGCCGCCGCGGCGCCCGAAGCTCGCTTCAAGGTGCGCGCCAGACCGATGGGCTTGCGAACCGGGATTGATCCGGGGCGGCTCAACCAGTTCGCCGACGAAACCGAAGTCGATGCGTTTCTGGCGCTCGATCGGAAACGCGCAAAGCCGCCGCAGCGCCGCAGCCGGAAATGATCGTCCCCGACGCCAATCTCCTGCTCTACGCGTACGATGAGAACAGCGTGTTCCACGAGCGGGCGCGGGATTGGCTGTCGGATTGCCTTTCCGGATCAGAGCCTGTCGGCTTCACCCACCCGACACTGTTTGCTTTCCAGCGCGTCGCGACGAACGCGCGCGCGTTTGCAGCGCCGTTGACGGTGGCCGAGGCGGCGGCACACGTGGAGACGTGGTTGGCGCGGCGCGTCGCGCAGGTGCTTCAACCGCCGTCAAGCTACGTCACGGACGTCGTGACGCTGCTGACGGGCGCCGGCAGCGCAGGCGGCAACCTCGTCACCGACGCACAGATCGCCGCGCTCGCGCAGACCTACAAGGCCGTCGTGCACACGGCCGACCGCGACTTCCTGCGGTTCGCCGGCATCCGCTGCCACTTCCCGCTGGACGCATAAGCTGCGCCAACATCGCCATTCGACTCCGCCAGGCTGTGGGCGCATGATGGCGCCAACCCCACAGAACGGAGCCCGCCCCATGACCACGTTCAACGCCAAATCCACCACCGACGACGTCCTCGCGGGCGTCGACCTCACCGGCAAACGCGTGCTCGTCACCGGTGTCTCCGCGGGCCTCGGCGTCGAGACGGCGCGGGCGCTGGTGGCCCATGGCGCCAGCGTCGTCGGCGCCGCGCGCGATCTCGGCAAGGCGCGCGACGCAACCACGGCCGTCCGCGCGGCCCTCAAACCGGGCGCCGCGTTCGACCTCATCGAACTCGACCTCGCCTCGCTGAAAAGCGTGCGCGCCGCCGCCGACCGGCTGGTGAAGGACGGCCGCCCGTTCGACGCCGTCATCGCAAACGCCGGCGTGATGGCGACGCCGAAAGGCAAAACCGCCGACGGCTTCGAAACGCAGTTCGGCACGAACCACCTCGGCCACTTCGTGTTCGTGAACCGCATCGCGTCGCTGATCAAGCCCGGCGGCCGCCTCGTGAATCTGTCCTCGGCGGGCCACCGCTTCGCCGACGTCGATCTCGACGATCCGAACTTCGACCGCACGGAGTACACGCCGTTCCTCGCCTACGGCCGCTCGAAGACGGCGAACGCGCTGTTCGCGGTGGAGTTCGACCGCCGCCATAAGGGCAGGGGCGTGCGCGCAACCGCGGTTCACCCCGGCGGCATCCAAACCGAACTCGGCCGCCACATGACGCCCGAGCTCATCCAACAGATGATGAAGTCGATCAACGAGAGCCGCCCAGCCGGCGCGCCGCCGTTCGAATTCAAAACAATCCCGCAAGGTGCCGCCACCACAGTATGGGCGGGTTTCGTCGCGCCGGCCGACGCCGTCGGCGGCCACTACTGCGAAGACTGCCACGTCGCCGCGCTCAACCAGAACCCGGCCGCCCGCGAAGGCGTCCGCCCCTACGCGATCGACCCGGAACGCGCGAAGGCACTGTGGGCCAAGAGCGAAGAGCTGGTGGGGGAGAAGTTCTAAGTCTGGGAACTGCGTCCCTGGGACCGCGGGCGTCCCCGCCCCGCTGTAAGCAACAACAAAGCCCGCGGGCGGGCGGGAGCCCACAGCCGGCGGGGCCCCCCCCGTGCCAGGCCCGTTATCAACCCAGAAAATCCTTTGAATCCGTAAGGTTTCGCCTGCGTTTCGGCCGAAACCGCGAATTCACCATTCGCGGTTAGAATCGACCGTTGCTCAAAGATTATTACGGGGACGATATGGTCGCGCCCGCGTCGCGCAATTTTGCACGTTTTCTGGCGGCAACGCTGGCCGTGCCGACGTTGTGCATCGTCGCCTTGGGCGTCGGTCTCGTCGTTTGGCTGCTGACCGCGTCGGCCGATCGTTTGGACGTGACGCAGCGCGACGGCGAAACCCGCATGGCGCGCAGCGTGATCCAGTCGATCGAAACGAGCGTGTCGAAGTTCGTCGCGGACTATTCGTACTGGGACGAGATGTACGACTACTTCAACGGGCCCAAGGACGCCGAATGGGAACAGACCAATCTGGGCCCGTATGTTCTGAACGCGCACGGCATCGACCGCTTTATCGTCGCGGCAAAGGACGGCCGCGTTATCTATCAGCACTCGCGCGCGACCGGATCGCACAACGCCGTGACCCCGGCCGACGCGCAGGTGCTGACCCGCTTGGCGCAGCTGGCGTTCTCCAAAGCGGTGCCGGGCCACGCCTTCGCCGTGTCGGGGATCGTCGAATTAGGCGACGCCCCCTACGTTGCGGCCGTCTCCACCATCCAGGTGGCCGATCCGGAGCGCGTCAAGCACGAGCGTCCCAAAGTCGTCATGATCGAGATGCGCGCGTTGGATGCCGCGCTGATGTCCGCACTGGCGCGCGACTACGGTTTGCGCGCTGCCCGCGTCGAACGGACCGGAAGCGGCGGCCTGGCGCTTCGCACGCCCTGGGGCGACGCGGCGCCGTTCAGGTTCGTCTGGGCGCCGTCGACGCCGGGCCAAGATTTCTCCGCCGGCGTCATGCCGTGGGTGTTCGTCATGGGCGGCGCGATGCTGCTGCTGTTCGCGGTCTTGGCTTTTGTCTGGTCGCGCGTGATCAACCAGATCGGCGCCAGCGAGATGCGCGCGCAGCGCGCGAGCGCCGCCAAGTCCGAATTCATGGCGATGATAAGCCACGAAATCCGCACACCGCTGAACGGCGTGTTGGGTATGACGGCAAGCTTGCTGGAAACGAACCTGAACCCCGAACAACGCCGCTATGCGACCGTCGCTCGCGAGTCCGGTGGCAATCTGCTGCGCATCATCAACGACGTGCTCGACTTTTCGAAGCTCGACGCCGGCAAGATGGAGATCGAGAGCGCCGCCTTCGATTTGCCGTTTGTCCTGCGCTACGCCGTCGAAATCTGCGAACCGCACGCGAAGGAGAAGGCCGTAACGCTGACTGCCGAGATGGCTCCGGGCCTGCCGCGTTTCGTCAAGACGGACGCCGGCCGGCTGCGGCAGGTGGTGCTGAACCTGTTGACGAACGCCGTGAAGTTCACTGAGCGCGGCCGCGTCGTGCTCCGCGCCTCGAGCGTCGCGCAAGGCCAGGACCGGGTCGTCTTGCGGGTCGAGGTCAGCGACACGGGCATCGGCATCCCGCAGGATCGCTTGGGCAAGCTGTTCCAGAGTTTCACCCAAGCGGACGTGTCGATCACTCGGCGTTTCGGCGGCACGGGGCTCGGCCTTGCCATCTGCAAGAAACTGATCGAACGCATGGGCGGCACGATTGGCGTGAAGAGCACCGTCGGTGCAGGCTCGACGTTCTGGTTCGAACTGCCGGTTACGACGGCGGGCGCCGCAGACGCAGACTGGAACGCGAAGGTCTCGCGAGAAGAGGCGCTCGAGGCGGCGACGATTGTTCAAAACGCCGGTGCGCCGATCCGCGTGCTGCTCGTCGAAGACAACGCAACGAACCAGTTGGTCGCAAAGACAGCGCTGGGCAAATTCGGCATTGAGCCGGACATAGCGGCGAACGGGCTAGAGGCCGTCGAGGCCGTGCGGCGCAAGGATTACGATATCGTCTTGATGGACATGCAGATGCCGGAAATGGACGGCATTGCCGCGACGCGCATCATCCGCCGCATGCCGGGCGCGGCCAAGACCGTGCCGATCGTGGGGCTGACCGCCAACACGTTCGAAAGCGACATCACGTCCTGTCACGAAGCCGGGATGAACGGGCATCTCGGAAAGCCGTTCAGCCGCGACGAGTTGATCGTCGCCATCGCGCACGCGTTGATGGGCAGAAGCGGCCGTACCGCGCCGGCGCGCAAGGCTGCCGGCGATTCTGCCGATGCCCCGGTCATCGACCCCGGCGTACTAGAGGCGTTCCGCGTGGAGAACGGCGAAGAGGGGTTCAGGCTTCTCGTCGACACCTATCTTGAGGGCGCGACAAAGCAACTCGATCGCCTGCATGCATTGCTCGCCGCGGGTGACACCGGCAAATCGGCGGTGCTGCTTGCGCATTCGCTCAAGAGCTCAAGCGCAATGGCGGGCGCAAAGGCACTTTCGGTCCTGGCGGCGCAGCTCGAGACCCAGCTGCAACAACAGACCGCGACGGCACCTGCGGCCGACGCGGAACGAATGCGCGAACTGTTCGCGGCCTACCGCACCAAGTTGGACGAACTCGGCTTCTTGGACGCCGCGTGAGGCAGTGCTGCCGATGGGTGGCTCGCCCCCAATGAATGGCGCCCCGGCCGCCCTTGCAAGCCGGACGGCGAGATGCGGTCCCACGAAAAACGACTCCACACCCGCGCCCACCCTGTCGTAGCCTTCCCCAACACAACACCGAGGGACCGCCATGCTACGCTGGATCGCCGCCGTTGTTCTCGTTCTCGCGGCCGCCGCAGCCATCTTCTGGTTCGGCGCGCGCGGCGGGTGGTTCGGCAACGACCAAGGCGCGGGCACGATCGAGGGCAAGGCGGTGCCTGCCGAAACGATCGCCGCGCGCATGGCCACACGCCGCGCCGCCGGTGAGGACGAAGACCAAATCCTGTTCGGCGATCTGCACGTCCACACGACGCTCTCCGTCGACGCGTACCAATTCTCGCTGCCGGTCTTGGGCGGCTCGGGCCTGCATCCGCTCGCCGACGCCTGCGACTTCGCGCGCTACTGTTCGGCGGTCGACTTCTGGGCCTCGACCGACCACGCGGAGTCGATCACGCCCAAACGCTGGACGATGATCAAGGACGCGGTGCGCGCCTGCCAGAAAGTCTCGGGCGACGATGCGAACCCCGACATGGTTTCCTTCATCGG
The DNA here is from genome assembly GCA_964638635.1 of uncultured Flavobacteriaceae bacterium. GTDB lineage: Bacteria > Pseudomonadota > Alphaproteobacteria > Micropepsales > Micropepsaceae > SZUA-430. The sequence continues at coordinate 15,017 of CAZXAQ010000034.1, read as the reverse complement.
CTACGAGTGGACGCAGGTCGGCCGCGTGCCGCAGGAACACTTCGGCCACAAGAACGTGATCTTCCGCGATCTCGGGGACGAGAAAGTCTCCGCCCGCGCGATCATGACAGAGAAGATCAGCCTCGCCGCGCCGATCTCGCCGCTCGTGGTGACGCAAGACTTCGCCCACCGCCAAGACTATTTCGACTACAACAAGTTCATGGCCGCGACGAACGCGGTGCCCGCGTGCGACAGCCAAACGCCGTCCGACAAACTGCCGAAGGACTGCATCGAAAGCGCGCGCACGCCGGGCGATCTCGTGCGCAAACTCTTCGACGAACAGAAGCTTAGCCCCCTCATTATCCCGCACGGCACGACCTGGGGCTTCTACACGCCGCCGGGCACGACCTGGGACAAAGCGCTCGAGGCGAAGGACCGCCCCGACAAATTCCCGCTCATCGAACTCTATTCCGGCCACGGCAACTCGGAAGAGTACCGCTCATGGGAAACGGTGCATGTCGGTAGCGACGGCAAGGAAACCTGCCCGGAGGCGACGGCCGCCTACACCCCCGGCTGCCGCCGCGCCGGCGACATCATGCGGGAACGCTGTCTGAAAGCGAAAATCGACGCGGCCGAGTGCGAGAAGCGCGCGGCAACGACGCGCCAGGCCTATGTCGACATGCAGATCTTCGGCCACCTCGCCGTGCCCGGCGCGGTCAGCGCCGACTGGCTCGACGCGAACCAGTGCACCGACTGCTTCCTGCCGTCGTTCAACTACCGCCCGAAGACGTCGGTGCAAGCGGGCCTCGCCACGACGCATTTCGACGACGCCAACCAAGCGACGCGCTTCAACTGGGGCTTCATCGGCTCCAGCGACAACCACCGCGCCAGACCCGGCACCGGCTACAAGCAATACGACCGCCGCAACAACACCGAAGCGGTGGGCGCGCCGAACGAAGACTTCCGCAAGCTCCTGACCGGCGCGATCGGCGACGTCGACGACGAGAACCCGCAACCGAAACCGATGACGCTCGAAGAGGTGCAAAAGCTCCCGGGCCTGCGCACCGTGGAAGCCGAACGCCAAGCCGCGTTCCTGCTCACCGGCGGACTCGCCGCCGTGCATGCGAAGGGCCGGTCGCGTGAAGCGATCTGGGATGCGCTGCAGCGCCGCGAAACCTACGCGACCTCGGGCCAGAAAATGCTGCTCTGGTTCCACGCCGTCGACAAAGCCGGCGCGCGTACGCCGATGGGAAGCCGCGTCGCCGCGGGCGAAGCGCCGACGTTCGAAGTCCGCGCGATTGGCGCCTTCAAGCAAAAACCCGGCTGCCCGGATTTCGCGAAGACGGGCCTCGAAGAGAAGCGCCTGACGAAACTCTGTAGCGGCGAATGCGACAACCCCTCCGACGAACGCGCCAAGATCACGCGCATCGAAGTCGTGAAAATCCGCCCGCAAGCTACGAAGGGCGAAGACCTGGCAAGCCTCATCCAAGACCGCTTCATCGTCCACCAATGCGAAGCGAAAGAGGACGGCAGCTGCACGTTCACCTTCACCGACCCAAGCTACGCCGCCGACAAACGCGACGCGCTCTACTACGTGAAGGCGATCCAGGAGGCCGAACCCACCATCAACGCCGACCCGCTGAAATGCGAACGCGACGCGTCCGGCAAGTGCGTGAAGGTCAACCTCTGCTACGGCGACTACCGTTCCGGCCCCAGCGACTGCACGGCGCCCGCCGAGCCGCGCGCCTGGTCGTCCCCGATCTACGTGGACTACCGCTAGGCGCGGGTTGAATCCCTGGGACCTTCTTGACCTAGAGCAAAGAGCCGCCAGCCCCGAGCTGTTATCGTAAAAGAAACTTCGGGAAGTTGGACCATGCACGTGGCAAAGACGATCGCGGCAGCACTTGTTGTTTCCTTGAGCCTCACGGTCTCAGGCCAAGCCGCCAGCGCGCCGAGCGGGCTGGCCGCACAACCGTCGAGCGAACCGGCCACCACGAAAGCGCCGGAGCGGTTCAAACATTACACGCTGCAAGGTATTCCCGTCCCTTACCGCGGCAAGACGAATCCGCTGCCGACGAACGTGCCGAACGTGATCAAGGGCGCCGACCTCTACAACGCGCGCTGCGCCGCGTGTCATGGACCGATGGGCTTCGGCAACGGCGCGGCAGGCAATGCGCTACGCCCGCGCCCGGCCGATCTCGCGTGGTCGCTTTCCGATCCGCGCGTGAAGGACGACTTCCTGCTCTGGACGATTTCCGACGGCGGCGCCCAGTTCGGTTCGAACATGCCGGCCTTCAAGGGCGACCTGAAGGAAAACCAAATCTGGGAAATCGTCACCTACATGCGCGCCGCCTTCGAAGGCCGCGAAGCAAAGGGCCCCGATCGCTCGGGCAAGTTAGCCGCGCGATGAGTCACTCCTCGCCCGCCCACTTCGGGCGGGAGCCACCTTCGCTAAGGTTACGGCGGCCAAGGAGGGGCCGGCGTGTCCGCCGAAGCCTTGGCGAAGGCGGAGGGTGAGGGTGGGCGTGCCGCGCGCCTGGGCCCTTGAGAGTCAGACAAAAAGAAAGAGCACCACGAAGGACGGCAAGGTCCACGAAGTGCACGAAGGCTCTTGCGAGTGTTGAACGTCGGCGCAAGAACCCGATACCAACAGGCGCTTCGCGCCGAGATTTTCTTCGGCGCGAAGCGCCAACTAGGATTCAAGCTGCCGCACCAACCGCAATACAGCTCAAGCGTCTTCGTGCACTTCGTGGACCTTACCGTCCTTCGTGGTGCTCTTTCTTTCTGACTCACTACCGCTCAGCGTGTGGTCCCGCCCGAAGTGGGCGGGCGAGAAGTGATTAGCGCTCCAATTCCTCGCGCAGCATTTCCAACTCCAGCCACCGCTCTTCGTTCGCCGCCAGCGTCGCCTGCAGCTCGGCGAGCTTGGCGCTCGCGGCCGTGAACCCCTTCGGATCGCGCTCGTAGAAGCCTTCGCCGCCAAGCCGCTCGTGCAGCGCCGCGATCTCGCGCTCTAGCGCCGTGATCTCGCGCGGCAACGTCTCCAGCGCGTGCTTCTCCTTGAAGCTGAGCTTGCGCTTCTCCGCCGCCGCGCGCGGGGCAGGGGACGCGCGCTCGGCCTTTGGCGCGTCGCGCTCGCGCACCTTCGCGGACACGCCGGCGCCGCGCTGCGCGACCATGTCGCTGTACCCGCCGGCATACTCGACGAACCGCCCGTCGCCCTCCGCCATCAGCACGCTCGTCGCCACGCGATCCAAGAAATCGCGATCATGGCTGACCACAATGACAGTCCCCGCATAGTCGGAGAGCATCTCCTGCAACAGATCCAGCGTCTCCAAATCGAGATCGTTCGTCGGCTCGTCGAGCACCAGCAGGTTCGACGGCGCGGCCAACGCCTTCGCCAGCACCAGCCGCCCCCGCTCGCCGCCCGACAGCACCTTGACCGGCGTGCGCGCCTGCTCCGGCGTGAACAGAAAATCCTTCATGTAAGACGCATAGTGCCGCGTCGTGCCGCCCACGCTCACCGTCTCGCCGTGACCGCCGGTCAAGAAATCCTTCACGCTCACGTCCGGCAACAGCGTCTCGCGCCGCTGATCGAGCACATGCATCCGCACATTCGAGCCCAGCTTCACCTCGCCCGCATCCGGTGCCATCCGACCGGTCAGCACATTGACCAGCGTCGTCTTGCCGGCCCCGTTCGGCCCGACGATGCCGATACGATCGCCGCGCATGATCCGGATCGACACATCGCTCACCACACTAAGCGCGCCGAACGCCTTCGACGCCCCCTTCGCCTCGATCACGACCGCGCCCGACGTCTCGCCGTCGCTCGCCGCAAGCTTCACGTTGCCCGTCGCGCGCCGCGCCTCGCGCCGCTGCCGCCGCAAATCGGCGAGCCGCGCCATGCGCCCGACATTGCGCTTGCGCCGCGCGGTGACGCCGTAGCGCACCCAGTGCTCTTCCATCACGATGCGCCGGTCGAGCTTGTGCTGCTCCAGCTCCTCCTGCTCCAAGACCGTGTCGCGCGATGCCTCGAACGCGGAGAAGCCCTGCTCGATCCGCCGCGTCTGCCCACGATCGAGCCACACCGTCGCGCGCGACAGCCGTTCCAGGAAGCGCCGGTCATGGCTGATCAACACCATCGCCGACTTGAGCGAATTCAACTCGCTCTCCAACCACTCGATCGCGGGCAAGTCCAAGTGGTTCGTCGGCTCGTCGAGCAACAGAATATCCGGCGACGGTGCCAACACCCGCGCCAGCGCCGCTCGCCGCGCCTCGCCCCCCGACAGACGATCCGTCGCCTCGCTCCCCGTCATCCCCAGACAGTCGAGCAAATACTGCGCGCGATAATGATCGTCGCCCGGCGCCATTCCCGCCTCGACAAACGCCAGCGTCGTCGCGAAGCCGGAAAGATCAGGCTCCTGCGGCAGATACCGCACGGTCGCCGACGGCGCCGCCGCCCGCGCCCCCTTGTCGGCCTCAACCAACCCGGCCGCGATCTTCAACAGCGTCGACTTGCCCGAGCCATTGCGCCCAACCAAACAAATCCGTTCCCCCTCCGACACAACAAGTTCCGCCCCGTCGAGAAGCGGCGCGCCCCCGAAGGTCAAATGAACGTCTTGCAGCTGAATCAAAGGTGCGCCCATGGCGCGCGCGTTGTGTCATTGTCGTGTCGAGAAGGGAAGAGCGCAGTCTGGGAGCGCCGGCGGCCCCCCCCCGCTAGGCAACATAAACAACGCACCAACCCCGGAGAAACAACGCAAAGCCGGCGGGACCCCCACGCTCCCACACTGCGCTCGCGCCCTTTCGACGCCAACGGCGCATGTGATAGAGTCATACGATGCGCCTCCTCCCGCTCCTCCTCGCCCTGATCCTGGCCGCCTGCACGGCGGACAACGCACCGGCATCGCCCACGCTCGCCGGCAGCGAATGGGTGCTGAAATCGATGCCCGGCTGGGAGATGCAGCAAGCCCCGCAAATCCCGACGCTCCACTTCCAAGCGGACGGCCAAGTCGGCGGCCGCTCCGGCTGCAACAGCTGGGGCGGCGGCTACGAGCTCAAAGGCACGACGATCCGCTTCGGCCAAATGCGCTCGACACTCATGGCCTGCGCCTACGGCATGGACGTCGAGACGCGCTTCCACGACATGCTCAAACGCGCCCGCAAGCTCACCGTCGAAGGCGACACGCTGACTCTAAGCGACGAAACCGGCACCACACTCGCGACCTTCTTCCGCGCCTCGAAGGCCGTCCCGCCCTAACGCAAAAAGATCGTCAAGTCCGGCCATGACGTGCTTTATTGACTCGGCGAAGCTCATTTCCCCCACCACGCGAGTTCCCCCTCTCGAACTCGTGACGTGACCGGTGCTAGAGCTTGGCCTCACATCACCGCCTTCAGTCGGGGGAATCGTCATATGGGCATGAACGTCAATCGCCGCACGCTGTTACTCGGCGCGGGGGCGGCCAGTTTGGCTGCGATGGGCACAGGCGCTTGGAGCCTGGCCGCACGCGCCGCGACCGGCAAACCCGCGTTCGGCACCTGGGGCTTCGACCTCACCGCGATGGACAAGTCCATCGCCCCCGGCGACGACTTCTTCCGCCACGCCGGCGGCACCTGGATGAAGAACACGCAAATCCCCGCCGACCGCTCGCGCTGGGGCTCGTTCAACATCCTGGCCGCGAAGTCGGAAGACGACGTGAAGGCCGCGCTCGACGACGCCAAGCGCAAGAAGCCCGCGAAAGGCACGGTCGAACGCAAGGCGCTCGACTACTACGAAAGCTATGTCGACACCGCCGCGATCGATGCCAAAGGCCTCGCCCCCGCGAAGGCAGACCTCGACCGCATCGCCGCCGTGCAAACGCATGAGGAGATGGTGACGCTGCTCTCTGGCCCCGAGTTCCGCGCCAACGCGCCGGTCGGCATGGGTGTCAGCCTCGATGCGAAGCGTCCCGACACCTACGTCATCGGCATCGGCCAAGCGGGCCTCGGCATGCCCGACCGCGACTACTACCTGAAAGACGACAAGAAGTTCGCCGACACGCGCGCGAAGTATCGCGCCTATGTCGAACAGATACTGACGCTCGCCGCCTACCCGGACGCCGCCGCCAGCGCCGACGCGATCGTCGCCGTCGAGCGCCAGATTGCCGACATCCACTGGCCGCGCGACAAGTCGCGCAACCGCGATCTGACGTACAATCCGAAGACGCGCGCGGAGCTGCTCGCCTTCGCGCCGGAGTTTCCATGGGACGCGGCGCTCGCCGCCTACGGCGTGCCGAGCCACGACTTCTTCATCCTGACGCAAATCGACGCGATCCAAACGCTGGCGAAACTGTTCCGCACGACGCCCGTGGCGACCTGGCGCGCCTACGTGACGTTCCACTATTTGAACGGCCTAGCCGACGTGCTGCCGAAAGCGTTCGACGACGCGGCCTTCGACTTCAACGGCAAGGTGGTGACCGGCCAGCCGCAGCAGCGCGAACGCTGGAAGAGAGCTGTCACGCAAATGAGCGGCACGCCGTTCAACGCCCCGATGGGCGAAGCCGTGGGCCAGCTCTACGTGAAGAAGAACTTCACCCCGGCGGCAAAGGCCGCGATGGCCGAACTCGTCGAGAACCTCCGCGCCGCTTACAAAGTGCGCATCGGCAAGCTCGCCTGGATGTCGGAGGAAACGAAGAAGGCCGCACTGACGAAACTCGACAAGATCAACGTCAAGATCGGCTATCCCGACAAGTGGCGCGACTACAGCACGCTCGACATCAAGCCCGGCGACGCGTTCGCCAACCGCATGCGCGAGCGCGCCTTCAACCGCGCCCGCGACGTGGCCCGCCTCGGTAAGCCGGCCGACCGCAAGGAATGGGGCATGGCCCCGCAAACCGTGAACGCCTACTACAGCTCCGTCTGGAACGAGATCGTCTTCCCCGCCGCAATCCTGCAGCCGCCGTTCTTCGATCTCGACGCGGACCCGGCCGTCAACTACGGCGGCATCGGCGCCGTCATCGGCCACGAAATGGGCCACGGCTTCGACGACCAAGGCTCGAAGTCCGACGGCGACGGCGTGCTGCGCAAATGGTGGAACGAAGAGGACGAACGCCGCTTCAAGGCGCTGGGCGACAAGCTCGCCGACCAATACTCGAAGTTCGAAGCGCTGCCGGGCCTCTTCGTCAACGGCCGCCTCACGCTCGGCGAAAACATCGGCGACCTCGGCGGCCTCAACGTCTCGCTCGAAGCCTACAAGATTTCGCTCGGCGGCAAAGAACCGCCGGTCATCGACGGCTACACCGGCATCCAGCGCTTCTTCCTAGGCTTCGCCCAAATCTGGCGCCAGCTGCAACGCGAAGAAGCCTTGCGCAACCAAGTGGTCTCCGACTCGCACTCCCCCGGCGAATTCCGGGCCAACGGCACCGTGCGCAACATGGACGAATGGTACGAAGCCTTCGCCGTGCCCGAGAGCGCGAAGCTCTATCTGGCCCCGGATCAACGCATAAGAATCTGGTGACAGCCTGGAAGCGCGAGTCCTGGGACCGCGGGCGTCTCGCCCGCTCTTAGCAACGCCTCCAACGAACCACGCGTTGAGAGTCAGCGAAGAGCGGGCGGGACGCCCGCGGTCCCAGGAATCGCGCGCCCATACCCAGGCCCATACGTCCGCATCTGATACGGCCGTGTCCCCGGCCCCAGCAGCCGGAACGCGGCGAGCCCGCCGAACACATGCCCCGCCACCGTCTCGTACCGCGCCAGCGTCAGCATCTCCGCACGCTCGATCCGGTAGCCGCGTGTCAGGAACGCCTTCTCCAGCTCCGGCATATGCATCGCACCCCACGGCACGACGAACACGTCGTACTTGTCCTGAAGCTTGTCGAACGCCGCCATCAGAACGGCGTTCCGCTTCGTCAGGATCTCCTCCCAAAACACCTTGAGGTCCGCGGGACTACAGGCAGGCGTGCCGCCGTCCTTCGCCAACACCTCGCCGGTGTCCATCTTCGCCGCCAAGTCGGCACGCAGACAGCGCAGCGTCGGCGGCGACAGGTCCGAGACGTCCACATCCGCCCGCACCACGTCGGGCTTCGTCTTTGCCCCAGCTTGCGCGGCACCCGGTTTAGCCCCCGGCTTCTCGTTTGATGTCACCGTGTCCCCTGCCGCCAGCATCTCCTCGAACACGGTCTGCGACGCGAGCCCCATCGACTGCGCGACTTCGTCCGGCCGCGCCGCCTCGCGCGCGAGCGTGCCCTTGTTGTCCGTGATGCCTTCGGCAAGCACGACCGCGTTCGGCGGAATGCTGGCATAGGCACGCTCGTAGAACTGCCGTTCCGCGATATGCGCGGTCGCCACCAGCTGCACGACTTTGCCCTCCTTGCGCAGGATTGCCGTGCGCGCGCGAACATCGTTCCAGGTGAACTGGATGTAGCCCTTCGTCTCCTTCTCCGCATACGTCACCGCTGTCGCAATGCCGAGCGCGACCAGCCCCGCAAGCCCCACGATCAGCGTCACGATCGAAGCGAACGCGATGCGCAAGAACACGTGGCTCAAATGGGGCAGGGCGTTCGCGCTCAGGAACGGGCTTCCCGTGCGCAGGTGAATGATCAGAAACGCCGCCATCGCCAGCGCCGTCTGGCAGAGCGCCAGGAACAGCCCCGCCTTGTCGCCGCTTTCCGTCAACGACCCGAACGGCGGCCCGCCGAGCGCCAGCCAAATCGCGGCGCCGACCAGCGGCAGGAAAATCGTCTTCGGCAAATGCGGCACCAGCGCCACGACGAACGCCATCAGCAGCGACATGAGCACGACGAAGACCGCCAGCTGTTCGCGCAAGGCCGACAGCGGGCTCGCTCCCGACGCCATCGCGATCACCTCGTCCGCGACCGACACGAACCCGTCAGCCGCAAACGCCAGCAAATAGAAGTTCGCAACCCCCGCAAAGAACACCAGAAGCGAACTGCGGCGATAGGTGATGTCCATGGGTGGTGGCCTCGTCCTAGAACTGCGTGCACACGGGCCGGTCGACCCGCATCACCGCATCCTGCTGAAACTGCGTCTTGTAGGCGGCAACGATCGCGCCGATCGCGCTGTCGGCCTCGCCGCCCGCAGCGTGCATGCGCACGACGACCTTGCTCTTCTCCGAGATCGTCCGCTGCGTTTTCGCGTCGCGCCAAAACCCCGCGCCGTCGAGCACGCTGAACCCTTCGGGAAACCGCGGCGTAATCTCGCCGGCGACGAACGCGGCCCAAGCGCGCTCGCTGACCGCACCGCCGTCGGGCTTGCTCATCCCGAAGAACAGCTGCGTCTCCACCATCGCCTCGCCCACGCCGCAGCCAGGCGCCGCCGGAAGACCGGCACACCCGACACAAGACACAGCCAAGATCAAAACCGCGAGGGGACGCAGCATGCGTGTGAACTACCACACCGCACGCGCCCTGCACATCACAACAACGCGCATTCAACACCCGAATTCGAGCGCGCAACGCAACTCAGAGTCGGTTCTTGTGGAACACGCCGCCCTTCATGATCGCGCTCAAATGCGCGCCCTGATCTTGGAAGAGCCCGAGGTCCTTCAGCGGATCGCCGTCGACCACGATTAAGTCCGCATACGCGCCCGGTTCGACGACGCCGAGTTTGCCCGTCTGCCGCACGACCTCGGCGCCGACCAGCGTCGCCTGGCGAATAATCTCAAGCGGCGATAGCACCTCCGCGCGAAACAGAAACTCGCGGGACTGATCCACCTGCAGCTGCCCCAGCAAGTCGCTGCCGTACGCGACCGGAACGCCCGCGCGCTTCGCGATCTCGAGCGACCGTAAGCCGCCGTCGATCACAAGCTCGTTCTTGGCCAATTGATCCGCCGACATGCCGAACGACCGCCCGCGCTCCTTCATCGCGTAATAGGCGACAAGGTTCGCGACCATCAGCGCCCCGCGCTCCGCCATCAACTTCGCCGCCGCGTCGTCGATCAGGTTGCCATGCTCGATCGTGCGCACCCCTGCCGTCACCGCCCGCGTGATCGCCTCCGGCGTATAGGCATGCGCCAGCACATAGCGTCCGAAATTGTGCGCCTCTTCCACCGCCGCCGCGATCTCGGCCGGCGAGTACTGCAAACTGTCGAGCGGGTCCCAGGGCGAGGCGACGCCGCCCGACACGAAGATCTTGATCTGATCGGCCCCTTGCCGCATCTGCTCGCGCACCGCTTTGCGCACGCCGTCCACGCCGTCGGCGGTCTCCAGCACGAACGACAGCGCGTTGCAGCACTTGCAAGGTTCGTCCCCTGCCGTCCGCCGGCGCGAGTCCCCGTGCCCGCCCGTCATCGAAATCGGCCGCCCGGAGATGAACATCCGCGGCCCCGCCAGCACGCCCGTCTCGACCGCCTCCTTGATCCCCCAATCCGCCCCGCCGGTGTCGCGCACGGTCGTAAACCCGCGATCCAGCATATCGCGCATCAACTTCGACGCCTTCGCGGTGAGCAAGGTCAGCGGCATCGCTTCAAGCCGCGCGAGCCCCAACTCCACAAGATAAACGTGCACGTGACAGTCGATCAGCCCGGGCATCAACGTGCGTCCGCCGCAATCGACCACGCGCGCGGCCGCAGCCTTGATCGGTTTGTCGGACACCTCCCGGATCCGCTCCCCCTCGACCAAAACCTCATACCCGCCGCGCGCCTCGTCGAAGCGCGGATCGAGCAAACGCAAATTGCGGAACAGGGTGGTCGTCATGATCGCGGTCTCCTGAGTCTCACCGGCATGATCGGTCCGCACTTTGAAAAAGAAAAGGGCGGAACCTTGCGGCCCCGCCCTCACTCAACCGGCTAAAACGCAGCCGATTTACTTGGTCAGGTCGACTGTCGCGCGACGGTTTTGCGGTTCCTTCACGCTGTCGTCGGTCTTCACCATGAGTTCCCCTTCGCCCTTGCCGGATGTGGCGATCGCGTTGCCGTCGATGCCCTTACCGATGAGGTTCGTCTTCGCCGCATTCGCGCGGCACTCGGAGAGACGCTGGTTGTAGGCGTTCGAGCCCATCGTGTCCGTGTGGCCCACGATCAGAATCTTGACGGCGCCTTGGCTCTTCGCGGCCGAGGCGGCCTCGCTCAACACCCCGTCGGCTTCCGGCGAAATGTTGCACTTGTCGAAGCCGAAATAGATGATGAACTGCGTCGGCGCCGTCGGTGCCGGCGGAGGCGGCGGCGGAGGAGCCGGCGGCAGCGGCGCTTCGTCCTCATAGAGGTCGTAGCGCAGACCCACCGTCACCGTGTGCTTCTCCAGATCGTCGAGCTCGAGCTTTTGATAGCCCGAACCGAACTCAGGTTCGCTGACGTTCAGATAGCGGTACGTCAACGTGAGATCGAGGCGGTTCGTGAGCTGATAGCTCAAGCCCGCGATCGCCTGGAACGCAAAGCGCGTGTCGCTGTCGCTGACGAGCGTAAAGCCCGGACGGCTGAGTTCGAGGTCCACATGATCGACGCCCACGCCGAACCCGATGTTGAGGTCGAGCTTCTCGGTCAGCGGCACGTCGTAGATGACGTTGACCATCGCGGTCCATTCCGTCATGTCGCCGGAAAAGCGCGTCGGCCGGAAGATGATGCCTTCAACCTTTTCGTCCGGATAGAACCCGGTCGTGAACTCCGCATCGTTGTCGCGATAGCCGACCTCAAGCTCGATGCGCCAGTTCTTCTCGAACCCATAGCCGAGCGTGGCGAAACCCGCCCAGCCGGTGTCGAAGTTCACGCTCGAACTGCCGCCGAACGAGACCGGGCTGACCTCTTCGATCGACACATCGCTATAGACCGGACGGTCGAACAGAACCGACGTGTCGTCGATCCAGTTCGCGCCGGCTTCGAGTCCGACATACCAGCCGCGATGATGTGCGCTCGACTGCGATGCGGCGGCCATGGAGACGCCAGCAACGGTTGCGAGCAAAATGCCTCTTGCTTTCATGAAACTACCCCAGTGTGTTTTTTGGACGCTGCGAGGAGGGAGGAGCAGCGCCGTCCCAATAAATTGGCGCGCTTAAGTAGCAGCACCATGATGTGGGTCAATGCGAAAGTGCAGTGGAAATAAGGGAAAAATAGAATCCGGGGTCACGATACGCATAGGGGAATACATTGTCCCCGCGATACGCGCACAGCGTGCAGAACAAGACAGGAATCCGGTCCTAGACGACTACCACTTTCGGATAGTCACCCCTCGCCCGCCCACGTCGGGTGGGAGCCGCCTTCGCTAAGGCTACCGCGGCCAAGGAGGGGGCGGCCTGTCCGCCGAAGCCTTGGCGAAGGCGGAGGGTGAGGGCGGCGGGCCGACACGCTGAGAGGTGGAGGGTCAGAAAGTAAAGAGCACCACGAAGGACGGGAAGGTCCACGAAGTGCACGAAGAGACTTGAGCTGCACTGCAGTTGGTGGGGCCGCCTGAGTCCCATTGGCGCTTCGCGCCGAAGAATATTGTGGCGCGAAGGGCCAGTCTGCATCGAGCACTTGCACCAGCGTTCAACGTTTGCAAGCGTCTTCGCGCGCTTCGTGCACCTTCCCGTCCTTCGTGGTGCTCTTTCTTTCTGGCTTTCCACCGCTCGGCTAGCGAAGGGGAGTTAGCGTGCCGCCATCTTGTCCCGGCGCACGAACCCGAGGATCGTCTGCAGCAGCGCAATCACCTCGTTGCGGTGGATAATGAGGATCGCGACGCTCGACACCCACACCCCGCACGCGAGCGTAAACAGCAACCCGCCGTCGCCCTTGATCTCGACGCCGAGCGGCGTGAACAGGTGGAAGAAGATCGCGCCGGTAATAATGACGAGCGCCATCCCGGCCCCCCACATCCGCCCGCGCGGCACGAGCAGCAACAAGACCGACGCGACCAGCTCGCTGAACCCGATGAAGTAACGCCCGAACGGCTCAAACAACCCGATGCCCGACCAATCGCGCAGGGTCGAGAAGATGAAAATGCTCTCCTCCGACCCCGTCCACTTGAAGAACAGGGACTGTACGAACACGAACGAGATGTAGAGCGAAAGCACGAAAGCGGCGATCGTCTGCTTGCGCATCGGGGGCATGGGAGGTCTCCTTTATTCGGCTGGGGTTTGGCGATAGCGGGCGTCGCGCGTGATGCGCTCGCCGTCGAGCGCGTCTTCGTCGCCCTGGAACAACTCGCGGATGTTAACGGTGGAGCGTTCGCCGAGCGCGTCGAAATGCGTGGCGAGCCAGTGCTCCGTCGCTTGCCGTCCTTTGGCGAACAGCATGTCGAGGAACTCGTGCTCAGTGTTGAGCTTCGACGAGGCGCCGAGCGCGGAAAGCGACATCTCGTCTTCGACCATGTGCACCAGCACGCGCCGGTACCCGGTGCCTTCCAGTCGCCCTTCGTCCATCAGCCGCGTCACGAAGTCGATCGTGCGCAATTCGCGCAACAGCGAAGCATTGAACGTGATCTCGTTCAGCCGGTTCAAGATGTCCCGCGCGGTACGCGGCACGCCGGGACGGCGGATCGGGTTGATCTGCACGATCATCACGTCGTCGGCTTGCGCGTTCTCGAACAGCGGCCAGAGCGGTGGGTTGCCCATGTAGCCGCCGTCCCAATAGGGTATGCCGTCGATTGTCACCGCTTGGAACATGAACGGCAGACACGCCGAGGCGAGGATGTGATCGGCGGTCAGTTCGTCGCGTTTGAACACCTTCGTGCGGCCCGTCTCGACATTGGTCGCCGACACGAACAGCTTCACTTGCGCCGCGCGCACGCGGTCGAAATCCACGAACTTCTTCAGAATGTCGCGCAACGGATTCAAATTGAACGGATTGAGGTCGTAAGGGCTCGCGATCCGCGACAGCACGTCGAACCAAACATAGGCGGGCGACGAGTCGAGGCTCCACCCGCCGCGCAACGCTTCCTGCGGCGAGCGGCGCAAGGGGCTATATTTCCCTGCATCGCTGATCCCGTGCCAAAACTTGTTCAACGTATCGCGCGCCTGTTCGCGGTCGCCCGAAGCAATACCGTCGGCGAGTACGACAGCGTTCACCGCGCCGGCCGACGCACCTGTGATGCTGTCGATCTCGATCCGGTCGTCTTCAAGCAGCCTGTCGAGCACGCCCCACGAGAACGCGCCGTGCGAACCGCCGCCTTGCAGCGCGAGATTGACACGCTTGATGCCGCCGGTGGCGGGCCCGCGCTTGCGAGGCAGGGGGATGGTCTTGTTCATCGGCCACGTCCTTCGTTCGCCCGCGCCGCGAGCCAAAGCCGCGCCTGCTCGCGCCCCAGAATCTCGCTCCACGTGGCGAGCGCCGGATCGACGAAGGGATTCGGTCTGCGCTCGAATTCGCCGGCGAGCCAATAGCCGTCCCGCGCGCGTTTGCTGATGAAGTTCATCATAGGTGTCTCCTGTTTCTCAGTGTGCGGTCCAACCGCCATCAACCGGCAATGCCGTTCCCGTGATCGAAGCGGCCAGGTCGCTGGCCAGGAACGCGGCAAGCGCGCCCATTTCCTCGACCGTCGCGAATTTCTTGTTCGGCTGGTTAACCAGCAGCACGTCGCGGATCACTTGTTCCCGCGGGATGTTGTGCGCCTTTGCTTGATCCTCGATCTGCTTCTCGACCAGCGGCGTCCACACATAGCCCGGGCAAATCGCGTTCGCGGTGACGTTGAACTCCGCACCCTCAAGCGCCGTCACCTTCGTCAAGCCCACCACGCCGTGCTTTGCCGCGACGTAGGCCGACTTGAACGGCGAGGCGACGAGCCCATGCGCCGAGGCAACATTGATGATACGCCCGAACTTGCGCTCCTTCATACCCTTGAACGCCGCCTTCGTCGCGTGGAACACGGCCGAAAGGTTCAGCGCCAAAATCGCGTTCCATTTCTCTACCGGAAACTCTTCAATCGGCGAGACGTGCTGAATGCCGGCGTTGTTGACGAGGATGTCGAGCCGCCCGAACTGCCGCTCCGTCCGCATCACCAGTCCGGCCGTCTCGCCCGGATCCATCAAGTTCGCCGGATCGTAGCTCACGCGCACGCCGGTCGCCTCTTCGAGCGCGACTCGCGTCCGCTTCACCTCGTCCATGTCGCCAAGCCCGTTCAGCACGACGGCCGACC
>CAZXAQ010000033.1:2775-38737 GCA_964638635.1 uncultured Flavobacteriaceae bacterium | reverse complement strand
TGCCGACGGGCAGCGAGCCTTTATGGCGCAAAGCCGCGGATCTTTCGTCCTTCGACAGGTCGAACATCCGCTCCAGCTGCTCGAGCGTGCGGATGCGGGCCCGCGCTTGCCAGCGCCAGTCGTTCCAGTCGTCGGGGGTCGTGCCCGGGAAATTCCGTTTGTAGAACTCGCGGGCCTGAGCGCTGACCGGGAAACGGTTGGCTTTGCGTGCCGGCGTGCCGGAATCGATTTGGGTGGGAAGGGCGGTGGAGGCGGGAGGCGGGAAGAAGAGGGAAGTCTGAACGCCGACGTCGGTGCCGGCGGGCGGACTTCGTTCTATCACCTTGCGCTTTGTGGGAGGCCTCAAGTGCGCCGCCGTGTTGGCGCCCTTTACGAAGGTATGCACTGTCATAGGCAGCTCTGACGCCCCTCAAAGTTGGTCGACTGCGATCCCCAAAGTCAGCGCGCAGCCAGCGCTTCCCCAACCGTTTCGAATCATGCAGCACGATTCGGCGATCGTCAAATAGATCGAGTGAGTAAAGAATGGATTAGGGATGGTCGTTCGCGTGATCGAGTGTGTATTCGAGGTGCGTGTTAGTGAAGTAATCGCATATTGACAGGCACAACGAGAATCTAATCGCGCAATTCTTCTCTAGGCGAATGCGCGTAATCGCACGACCAAGCGAAATGTCACTCGCCTCCGATACTATTTTTATTCCGCGCGAGAGCGATCGACTGCCGACGCTTTGCGTTAATCACTTGCGATGTTGATGTGAACAGTGCGCATGCCGCGCGCACGCGCAAAACGATGATTTGAGTCGAATCAGCGATCATCCGTAGACGGACGATCGAAAAATTTTGGAAAAAGAGTCGAATCGACCGGTCCTTTGAGCGCGAAGAGGAAAAAAACGCGCGTTCGTTTCGAATCGAGTCGCGTTTCGAGCGTTCCGATGCGCGTCGACGATGCGAAGGCGTTCGTGATGGCGCTCACATCGCTTTGTCGCGTGACGAAGAGCACGTTCGCGGTCTCGTTTGCGCGCAATCGATGCGACACTTCGTACTCGTTTCGCGCGGTTTCGCTCGGCCACATGCGCAACGGAAGCTTTCTAACGCGCGTGTAATAGAAGAGCGACGCCATATCCTCGCGATCGTCGCTCATGATCGCGTCGAACGGCCCCGAGTTTGCGACGGAGACGATCGTTCGGCCTGCTTCATCCCATCCGCGCAAGCGTTTCACGGAATTTTCTTGGCCAATCGCGGCAACGAATGCGGGCGACATCGCGAGCGCGCCGAGGAAGAGCGCGAGCGCCGCATTCAAACAGGCGTTCGCTTTCAATGCCCAAGTGTGGCTTCTGCGCATCGCCCAGGCCGTGAAGAGTATCGTTAGTGCAACGAATGCCGGCGCTGCCCAGTTCGCGTTGGCGCGCGAGATGAACGCTTGCAACGTGACGATCGCGAAGATCGGCAGCGTCAGAGCGAGCAGAAGCGTGTCGGCGCTGTCCCACTTCTTGTCGCGCCAGTTGCGAATGAGGCCCCACGCGACGACGCCACCTGCGATCGGGCCCGCGATGGCGAACTGTGCGCCGATGAAGCTCAACGTGTTGGCGACGTTGAAGAGCTTGGCCCAGCTCCAGTTCGCGTTCGCCGCCGTGTGCCCGACGGTCGCGAAGCTGTGAAACGCATTCCAGATCACGTTTGGGGCAAAGACTGTCAAAGCTGCCAGGGCGGCGATTGCGCCGGTGCGGGAGAGAAGGAGCGAGCGTCCATTCGCCGTGGGCAGTAGCGCGAGCCCAACGCCAAGCGCGAAGTAGAGCATCGCGTATTTCGACAGCAGGCCGAGGCCGATCGCTGCACCGAAGATGATCGCCCACTTGGTGCTCGGTGCTTTGCGCAACTCGGCGAGCGCCCAGAGTGCTAGCGCCCAGAACATCAGCAGCGGCACATCGGTCGTGATCAGAAGCGAGGAGAAGCTGGTGCCCGGCATCAGCGTATAGGCGATGCCGGACCAGAGGCCGACGCGTTCGTCGTAGAGCGCCTTGCCTGCGAGAAAAATCAGGAACGCCGTTGCCGCGTGCATGAGCGGTGCGCCGACACGAATGCAGGCTTCGCCGTCACCGCAGGCACTGGTCGTGAGGCCGATGATCCACGCGATCATCGGCGGCTTCGAGAAGTAGCCGAAGGCGGGGGTCAGACTCCACGACCAGTACTGCGCTTCGTCGGGGCCTAAGTTCAGCGGCGTCGCCCAGAGGACGACCAAGCGGAACAGCGTCGCGGCCGCGACCAGCGCCGCGAGCCACGCGAGCGGCGGAAGTTGTTTCAGCCGCTCAGCTAGCGAGGTCACGGGCCGGTTTTGCGCAGCCGGTAGAGCGTGAGCGAGAGCTGGTCACCCTTGGAGTAGTTCAGGCCCTTCACGTTGCCCAACGCTTCCGCCTGGACGTTGAGCTTGCGGAGCATTTCCTGGAACTGCGGCTCGTGACGTTGTTCCACGAGGGCGCGGGAGTTCGGGTGCTTGGTCATGAAGTCGGCAGCGTCGGCACCCGTGGGCGAGAGTTTCACCTTCGTTCCGACTTGGAAGACGATGCTGGGCTCGTTGAAGCCCGCGACCGTCGTGTTCTCAGGTTGCGCGCCGGAGCGTGCGATCAAGCTTGCCGCCTTCTCGCTCAGCATCAGTTGATCGAGGCGGGGCAGGACGGCGGCGAGAAGGATCGCCGCGAACAGCGCGCCGGTCGCGACGGTGGCCGCGGTTGCGTTCTCGCCCTCTCCGCGCAGGAGGAATAGCACCGCCATGCCGGCGGCGCCCAGGATCGGCAGCGCGAGCAGCGTCAAGAAGATGCCGCCGCCGGTGCCATATTGTCCCGGAACGACGAAGAGTGCTCCGCCGATGAGCCCCAGCGTGACCATCAACCACGCGACGGCGCCGAGTTTGACCGGCGTGTTGTCGAGGAAGCTGCGGCTTTCGCGAACGCCGGCCATGACGGCCGCGCCGCAGAGCATCGCGATCGCCGGATAGAGCGGCAGCGGATAGTGCGGCAGCTTGGTCGGTGCGAGCTCGAGGATGATCCAGGCGGGCACGATCCAAGCGAGCAGAAAGCGGACCGACCCCTCGCGCACGCGGGCGATGGCGTAGACGACGCCCGCAGCCAAGAAGAGCCAGCCGGGCCAGAAGCCCACGAGCAGCGAGACGAGGTAGTAGCCGGGTGGACCCCAGTGCGACTCTTGTCCGCTGACGGCCTTGCCTAGGAAGTCTTGGCCGATGGCTTCCTTGAAGTACTCGCCCTTGGTGACGAGACCGATCGCGACCAGCCACGGGACGTTGATCAGGACGATAATGCCCAGAGCGAACATGGGACGCATGCTGGCGACCCAACCCCAGCGGCGTTCCCAGAACGAGAGGGCGACGACCGTCAGGCCGACGAAGAACAGGATCATCGGCCCCTTGACGAGGATGCCGATGCCGAGTGCCAGTCCTAGGAGCGCCGAATAGCGAACCATCGGCTGCGGCGAGCCTTGCCGCGCCGCGATGAAGAATTGGGCGACCAGGAGCTGAGCCGCGGTCGTGCAGGCCACCAGAACGGCATCGGTCTTGGCGATGTGAGCCTCGCCGATCATCAGCATCGAGGAGGCGAGCAATCCCGCCCCTATCATTCCCGTTTCGTCGTCGAACAGCCTTCGTCCCAGTCCGAAGGCGAACAGAACGGCGAATATGCCGCCCAGGACGGAGGGGATCCGATAGACCCAGATCGAGTTGTGCGGCGGGCTTGAGAGCCAACCCGCGGTGATCGATTGCATCCAATAGATGCCGATCGGCTTTTTGTTGCGGGCTTCGTCCTGGAAGCGGATCTCGATGAAGTCGCCGGTTTCGAGCATCTGCTTCGTTGCTTGCGTGAAGCGTGATTCATCGCGGTCGAGCGGCGGTATAGTCGCAAGCCCAGGCGCGAACATCAGCAGGCAGAGCACAACGAGCACGGCGCGCGGATGCGCGAGCGCGAGCGACCAAGGGCTCGATGAGTCATATGAAGCGGCGGATCGACGTGTCGGCATGGGCAGGGTTAACCACTGATGGGACGCACGGTGCAATCACCTAATGATTGCGGCCTGCGACCAAAGGTACCGATGCGCGTCATACCTGTCACCATGGCCATTCGTCGAGAGCCCACGGGATGGGGCCTAGCGGTTGAGGCCCCGGCGCTTGTATAAGCCCCGCCACCATTCGAGGAGAGCGGCGCACTTGTTCGACCGGATTGCCAAGACCGATGCGTTCGGAGGCGTCGCGTGACGGCGGCGCCGGAGTTGTCCGTCGTCGTGCCGGTCATGAACGAGGTTGAGAACGCGGTTCCGCTGCTCAACGAGATCACGGCTGCGCTTCGGGGCAAGGTCGCGTTCGAGGTCATTTTCGTCGACGACGCCAGCCGGGACCAAACCGTCGCCTCGCTGAAGGCGGCGCAAGCGCAGACGCCGGAGCTCAGGGTCTTGAAGCACGCGAAGAACTCCGGCCAGAGCCGGGCGGTGCGTACGGGCGTGTTGGCGGCGCGCGGGACGTTAATCGCGACGCTCGACGGCGACGGGCAGAACGATCCGGCCGACATTCCGAGTCTGCTTGCGACATGGCGTGCGTCTTTGGCCGGGGAGCCGGCGCTTGGGCTGGTCGCGGGTCAGCGGCGGAAGCGCCAGGACAATTTCATGAAGCGGCTGGCGTCGCGCGTCGGGAATGGGGTCCGGCAATGGCTCCTGCAAGACAACACGCGCGATACGGGGTGCGGACTGAAGCTGTTTTCGCGCGAGGCGTTCCTGCGGCTACCGTATTTCGATCACCTCCACCGGTTCATGCCGGCGTTGATGCTGCGCGAGGGTTTCCGGATTGCGCATGTCGACGTGAACCACCGGCCGCGCTCGCACGGCGTTTCGAAGTACGGCACAATCGATCGCTTACTGGTGTCGCTGTCGGATTTGCGCGGCGTGCGCTGGCTGCGCCGCCGCTCGCGCAATCCCGAACGGGTGGATGAGGTCTAGATGTTCGACTGGTTCACCTGGGAGCACGTGTGGCTGCTGATCGGCTTTGCCGGGCAGGCGCTCTTCATGTCGCGCTTTCTCGTCCAGTGGTGGGCGAGCGAGAAGGCGGGCCGCAGTGTGGTTCCGGTGATGTTCTGGTACTTCAGCGTCGGCGGCGGGATCGTGTTGCTCGTCTACGCCATATATAAAAAGGACCCCGTCTTCATCTCGGGTCAGGCTCTTGGTCTGATTGTCTACGCACGCAACCTCTACCTCATATTTGCTGAAAGAGCGGCTGCGGGGCGCGAAAACGGCGGCGAACCTCCCTCTGCCACAAAATAGCCACGGCCGATCCCCAGCTTGGCATGTGCTTCTTTGGGCTGGTAAGGTTCCCCGCAGAATGCCGGGGTTTTTAACTGGAGGTTTGAGGGTTTCATGGGCAGAGGTTTGTCGGCGTTGAATATCATCCCGTTGTTGGTGTTTCCGCTCATTCTCTACAATTTCGTCGTGCTGACCGGGATTGCGACCCCGGGCGGCGTCAGCGGTTGGATGGCGGCCCCGATCTTCACGGTCGGCATGTTCTCGGGCGATGCCTGGGGCGTCTCGTTCGCCGACGTGTTCATGGGGTTGAGCCTCTTGTTGCTCTTCGTCGAAATCGTGAAGTCGACCCGCACCGACGCGATGTCGATCATCAATCACGGGCTGTCGATGCTGCTCGCGGTCGTGTGCATCATCCAGTTCATCACGATGCTGGGCTTTTCGAATTCGGTGTTCTTCATGCTGACCTTGATGACGATCTTGGACGTCATCGCGGGCTTCACGGTGACCATCGTGGCTGCGAAGCGCGACTTCGGCTCGTCGCCGGGGCTTGCCGGAACGAACTAACGCGGTTCAGCGTAGCGAATGCGGAAAGGCGCGTCCTTCACGGGCGCGCCTTTTTACATGAACAAGAAGAAGACGAACGTCACCATGACCGCGAGGTCGAAGAACTTGTTCCAAAGTTCATCGAGGTTGCGGCGGCGGTAGGCTTTACGCTCGCTCGCGAAGAGGTCTTGCGCGAAGCGAAGTTCGCCGAGTGTGGGTAGCGACATGCCCTAAAGTCCTGCTGGCGCCGCTGTCCCCAAACGGGACAGGTGCGGCGCGGTTCAGGACTCTCGTCGCAAGGGGGATGCCGGATTAACTGCGCCAGCGCAGCGTCGTTTCGGTCACCGGATTGGTGAAGGGGCGCTTGGCGGCCGTGGCGTCGGCCCACTCTTTCTTCAGCCGGTGGTACCACATGGCGGGAACGTCGGCGTCTTGGATGAGCATCAGGCGCGGGTTGTGTTTCAGGCCTTCCTGCTGAAGCGTGACCATGTGGCGGTCTTGGCCCAGGAAGACGCGCGCCACAAGCTGAGCGATCGGCTTGAACGGCGCGATCCACCAGATGTTCCAGAAGAACGTCTGGGTGACCTCGGTCTCGGTTTCGCTGAGCGGCGTGCAGGTGGTGAGGCCTACGATTTCGTTGCGGCCGGCTTTGATGTGCTCGACGCGGATGCTTGGCAGTTGGAACGAGATTTCGGTCGTGCGGTCGCCGCCGAGCAGCTTGTAAAGCGTCGAGTTCGACGACGGCTTGTGGGTCACCATCGTGAAGCCCAGGTGCGAGGGGGCATATTTCTTTGCCTTCGCATGGATCGACTTCGCCGAGCGCCACCACCAGGCTTTGTGCACGAAGGGGCCGTGCGCTGGGTCCATGAGGCCGATGACAGCGTGGTCGATCGCGCAGGGGAAGTTTTGCGCTTCGATCAGTGTTGGTTTGGCCGATGGCGCGAGGGGCAAGTTCGGCGCCTCGGCCACGATGGGGGCGTTCGCGTCCTCAGGCATGTAAATCCAGATCAGGCCGTTCTTCTCCGCGATCGCGTACTTGCGCACGCTGATCTTTAAAGGATCGACGCCTTCCTCACCGACGAGTGAGGGGATGTGCGCACACTGCCCCGACGGCTTGAAGCGCCACCCGTGGTATGGGCACTCGATCGTGCCGTCGATCATTTGGCCCTTCGACAGCGGCACGCCGCGGTGCGGGCAGAGATCGCGGAGCGCAAACGCCTCACCGTCTGGCGCGCGGCCGAAAACGATTGGGTCGCCGAGGATCGTCTTGTGAACCAGCTTGCCGCGTTTCAACGCGTGCGAATGCAGTGCGAAATACCAGAGGTTTCGCAGAAAGAGGGCTTGGGGTTTGGCGTCGGATTGGCTCATTTCGCGGCGGACAATGCCAAAGCGGGCTTGCAGGTGCAAAGGCGGCAAATCGCGCTAAAGTGAATGCGTCTCAACATTGCCAGGCTAATGCCCATGAACCCGCCGGACCTCGCGCATTTGACATACGAATTGAAGGGGCACGTTGCCGTTGTAACCCTGAACCGGCCAGAGGTCCGCAATGCGCTGAACGCGCGCGCTTATGGCGATCTGGAAGCGGTGTTCCGGCATATCCAAAGCGACGGCGCTGTGCGTGCGGTGGTGCTGACCGGCGCGGATCCGGCTTTTTGCTCCGGTGAGGATGTGAAGCAGATGATGGCCGGGCCGCAGCGCGAGCAGTCTCAAGCGCGCCTTGCCGCTGTGCGGCCGCGATTGACGCCAGCGGCGGAGGCGGTGCTGGAGTGCGATCGGCCGATTATTGCGGCCGTGAACGGGACGGCGGTCGGGTGGGGGATGGAACTCACGTTGTTCGCCGATATTCGTATCGCATCCGAGCGGGCGCAGTTCGGCGAGATCTTCATCAAGCGCGGGCTTGTCACCGATGTCGGAGGGATGATGATCCTGCCGCGGCTGGTGGGACCGGCGAAGGCAGCGGAGCTGCTCTTTACCGGCGACATCATCAATGCCGCGGAGGCGGAGCGGATCGGGCTTGTTTCGAGCGTCGTTCCGCATGGCGATCTCTTGCCTGCGGCACTGTCGCTGGCGGAGCGCATTGCCTCGAATGCGCCGCTGGCGCTCAGGTATTTGAAGGAAGGAATGCGGCGCGCGTCCGTTCGCGATGCGCGGGAGTTCGGAAGTTGGGTTTCGGGCACGCTGGGGCGGTTGTTTCAAACGGAAGATCATCGCGAGGGGGTCGCGAGTTTCCTTGAGAAACGTGCACCGCAGTTCACGGGGCGCTGAGGCATGGCGCTCTTCTTCGATCAGGCTTGGTTCGACGCGCGACTCAAGGAGCTGGGTGCGACGCAGGACGATGTCGCGCGGCTTCTCAAGCTTTCGACAGATCAGGTCGCGGAACTGTGGAAGGACCAGCGCGAGCTTCGGGCGGCCGACGTGCAGGCGCTGGCGTCTTGTCTCAAGGTTGCGGCGGCGGAGGTTGCAAACCGTGCCGGGATCGCGACGCCTGTTCCTTCGGCACCGAAGGCCGTTGAGGAACGGTTAGAAGAGATCAACGAACGGTTGACGCGGATCGAGCGGATGCTGGTCGAGCTGAAGACGCTCGTTCTACAGCCTCCGAAATAGAACAACGCGCCGGTCGCAGCTCCTCTACCGCAGGCCGCGCTCCCTAAGCCTTCGAACGGGAGGTGGCTGCAACCGGCGCTTTTCGACGCGTGCCGAAAACGCCGTACGCGCCGAATTGAAACAAGATGAGCGGAGGCCCCCCTATTTCGAGGGCAAACAACGCACCGGCCATGCCAAAGGTGGCGGTATCAAACTCTTAATCCTAACGGCTCTTCGCCGTGTTTGGATTATCGCTTACGGCATGGAGTTCCGGCTTTCTTAAGCGTTCGAGCCTTAATGTCGCCTGCGAGGCGAGAAGGGGGAACCCTCACGCTTCAAGCGTCTCGTGTGGTGGGGAAGTTGAGCGCTGTGTTCAGTCGTCGTCAGGTAAATTCCGTCCAAAAGCTCATCGAACTCGGTGAGGAAGAGCGGCTGCGCCTTGCGCTCGCCGCCAGCGGCGACGTCGTTTACGACTGGACGCCCGGCGACGGATGCATTGCGTGGAGCGGCGATCCGAGCGCGCATCTTGGCGTCGGCGAACTCGAACACTACGAGAGCGATGCCACGTTTCACCGGCTGATCGATCAGGATGCGGTTGAGGCGCGGCTGCGGCTGGCGCTGGTGCCGCCCGGCGACGGCGGGACATTCCGGCTCGAGTACGCGATGAAATCGAACGGCGCGCCAGTTTGGGTCGAAGACTGCGGCGTTTGTCTGACCGGCGCGAACGGGCAGACGGAGCGTGTGGTTGGCATCGTGCGCAACATCACCCAGCGCAAGCTGCGCGAAGCCCATCTCGAATGGGCCGCGAGCTACGACGAGATGACAGGGCATTTGAACCGCATGCGCCTGCGCGAGCGGTTGGCCCAGCTTTTGGAAATGAAGGCGGCCGCGCAACGCGAGCCCGCAGCCTATTGCGTGGCCGCGATCGACGATCTGGCGGTGATCAACGAGACTTACGGTTTCGACGTTGCCGACGAGGTGATCGTCGCGATCGGCCGGCGGCTTGCCGACACGGTCGGATCGCGCGGCGTCGTCGGACGCACCGCAGGCAACAAATTCGGGCTGATCCTGGAGCACTGCACGGTCGAGGACATGACCGAGCGGGCGGCCGCTTTGCGCGAGGCGATTCGCTCGCGCGTGGTGCCGACGCGCGGCGGCGCGGTCAGCGTCAGCGTGTCGGTCGGGACCGTGGCGTTGCCGCAGGACGCGCGCAACAGCCAAGAAGCGATGGCGCGCGCGGAAGAGGCGCTCGACCGGGCGAAGGCGCACGGACGGGACAATTACGCGGTTTATTCTCATTCGCCGCAGCGCGAGTCTTTGCGCAAGCGGACGGTTGCGATCGGCGATCAAATCATCACCGCGCTGTCGGAAAATCGCGTCGTTCTCGCGTATCAGTCGATCGTCGATGCGAAGACGAGCGAAGCCGTCGCGCATGAGTGCCTCGTGCGCATTTCGCGCCCCGAGGGACAAGTCATCCAAGCCGGCGATTTTGTTCCCGTCGCCGAGCAGCTTGGTCTCATTCGCCGGCTCGACCGGCGCGTGTTGGAACTCAGCGTCGCGGCGCTCAAGAAGTATCGTGGCGCGCGACTGTCGCTCAACGTTTCGGGCATGACCGCGAGCGACCGGCCGACATTGGAGGCCTTTGTCGCCTATCTCGAAAATCATATGGATGTGGCGCCGCGTTTGATCGTGGAACTCACGGAAACGGCAGCGCTGCTCGATATCGAAGAGAGCATGCGTTTCGTGAGTCGCGTGCGCCAGCTTGGCGCGAAAGTCGCGATCGACGACTTTGGCGCAGGCTACACGTCGTTCCGCAACCTGCAGGCCTTGAAGGTCGACATGGTCAAGATCGACGGGTCATTCGTGAAGGGCATGGCCGACAACCGCGACAATCAGATCTTCGTGCGCACGCTCGTCGATCTCGCCAAGAACTTCAATTTGGAAACGGTCGCGGAATGGGTCGCCGACCCTCGCGAAGCCGACATTCTGCGCGCGTTCGGCGTCGACTATCTGCAGGGCTTCTTGTTCTCGAAGCCCGAGATTCGCGAGCCTTGGGCGAACTGACGCACTGCAATTCTTCATCGCTTCGCTTACATCCCGGCGGTCTCTCGCTGGGAGTTCCTCGTTGACCCATTCGTTTCAACAGCGTTCCGTTTGGGAAGGGCTCAAGCGTGGACTGTTTGGGCGTTGCCCGCACTGCGGCGAGGGCAAACTGTTTCGCGCCTATTTGAAGGTCGTACCGGCCTGTCCGTCGTGCGGACACGCGTTGGAGCAGTATCGCTCCGACGATGGGCCTGCCTATTTCACGATCCTGATCGTCGGGCACCTGGTCATCGGGCCATTGCTGCTCAGCAATGCCGTGCTGACGTGGCCGCTGGGGTGGATCTTCGCGTTGTTCCTGCCCAGTGTCATCGTGATGACGCTCCTTCTGCTGCCGCGCGTCAAAGGTGCGTTCGTCGGCGTGCAGTGGGCGGTGGGCGACCGCGGCGGGGCTTAGGTCTTGGCGCGACAGGGCCGCGTTCATCGGCCGATACTAAGACGGTTGCGGCTTGCGGGTGAAGGCTACGCTTAGACGGATGGCAAGGGCGGTCAGCGCGATCGCCAGCAGCGCGACGTATTCCAGCATATCGGGGTTTGCCGCGATGCGCCGCGCGTACGTCGCCGCAAAGATGAACCACACGTAGTGCAGGCCGAGTGTGTGCAGGCGGCGCCAGTTTGCGGGGCCGAGTGTGCGGACGGCTGCCTCGTTCGAGGTCAGCGCCATGAGGCCGATTAGGACGTAGGCCAAGCCGCCCAGCGTGACGGTGAGCAAGGCCGGCGTATGGCCGGAAACCTGGAAGAAGGCGATCAGGGCGCCGAGGTGGACGAAGTGTGCGCCGGCAAAGGCGAGACCAAGACCTCGGCGTTCGCGCATGAGGACGGCGAGATGGGGCAAGAGTTGGCTTGCCGGCGCAATCAGGTAGACCGTGATGAACAGAAAGAATGACGCGCGCGCGGTGTAACGCGCGGCCATTTGCCAGCCGTCGGCCGATAGGCCGTGGGCTTGGAGGGAAGCTATGACTGCGACGCCTCCGATCAGGAGGCCGGTGGCGGCGAGCGGTGCGGTGGCTTTGCGCAACGTGGGCATGACGGGACCTCGGCGATCGGCTATGTCGGTGTTGGAGAGACTGGTAACAGTTTCATACATACTGTATGAATGATGATGCAACGCAAAGCAAGACCTGCCGCTTCCAAACGCACAAACGCCGAGATCACGGCGGAAACGCGGGCCAGACTGCTTGCGGCTGCGCGCAAGGCCTTTGTCACGCACGGCTTCGGCGCGGCAGCCGGCGAGGACATTGTCGCCAAGGCGGGGGTCACGCGTGGGGCTCTCTACTACCAGTTCGGCGACATGCACGGCCTGTTCGCGGCGGTCGCCGAAACGGTGGCGCGCGAGATTGTGACGGAGTTGACCGAAGCCACGATGGCGTCGCTGCCGAAGCACAAAGATGGCGAGCACAACATCGACGAGCTTGAGGTGGGGGCCGACCTGCTCTTGCGCACGTTCGCCAAGGGCGATGCGGCAGATCTGTTGCTTCGCGAGGCGCCCGTCGTGTTGGGGCATGCCAAGTGGGTCGGCTTGATCCAGAAATCCGGACTGCGCGGATTGGTCGATCACGCCCTCGGTCACTGGGTCGAGGCGCGGCTGATCCCGGAGCGGCGGCGGGAGGCGACGGCGCAGCTGATTTTCGGCGCGCTGACGCAAGCGGGTCTTGCGATTGCCGGCGCGCCAAATCGCGCTACGGCACTCACGACTTATCGCGAGGCCACTCGCGAACTTATCCGCGGTCTTGCCCGCGGGTGAGCGGTTTTCTTTGGTTGCGCGGGGCGTTATGAAGTTCCGCTCAACACAAGGGACGGCAACATGATCGGCTATTTGACGGTGGGGACGAACGATATCGAGCGGGCGCGCAAGTTCTATGACGGCGTGCTCGGTGAGATTGGGGCGAAGCGCGGCTGGGACAACGACCGGATGACCGGCTGGACGAACGGCAAGGGGCCGCAAGTCATGGTCATCAAGCCGCATGACGGGAAGCCTGCGACGGCGGGCAATGGGACCATGATTGCGCTCGCTGTCGCCTCGCCGGACGACGTCAAGAAGATCCACGCGAAAGCGACCGCGATGGGCGGCAAAGACGAAGGTGCGCCGGGGTTCCGTCCGGCGGAGGCCAATAGCGGCTTCTACGGCGGCTACTTCCGCGACCTCGACGGCAACAAGTTCGTTGCGTTCTGCATGGTACCGAAAGCGTAACTCAGTAAGGGCACCAGGGCCGTTCGATGCCCGGCGGAAGGCGCGTGTTCGCGTCGGCGCAGGCGGTGCGAAGCTGCGACGAGGTTAGGCCCTTCGCCTTCGACAGGTCGGTGCCCTGAAGCTGGGCGCCGATGAAGTGCGCGTTCGTGAAGTCGGCGCCGTCAAGTTTGGCGCCGGCGAACCACGCCCAGTTGAACCAGGAGCCTCTGAAGTCCGCGCCGCGCAGATCGGCGCCCTGCAGTTGGGCTCCGGAGAAATTCGTCCAGCGGAACGTTCCCTTCGATAGGTTCGCGTTGTTCATCTGCGTACCGGCGAGGTTGGCGCCATCGAAGTTGCTGCCGGA
Source organism: uncultured Flavobacteriaceae bacterium (assembly GCA_964638635.1). Lineage (GTDB taxonomy): Bacteria > Pseudomonadota > Alphaproteobacteria > Micropepsales > Micropepsaceae > SZUA-430. The sequence goes on along the minus strand of CAZXAQ010000033.1, from coordinate 25,688 downwards.
CAGGTTTGCTTCGTTGAGGACCGCGAGCTGGAAGAAGCCGTCCTCGAAGCTGGCGCCCGAGAGATCGCAGCGGATGCATTCGGAGAAGTTGTTCGCGTTGCGTGCGCGGGCGAGGTCCTTCGGGTTCGCGGCGTGCGCGGCGTCTGCCGCGATCATTGCCGCAACTGCGATCAGGACAACAGGCAACAGCTTGGATGCGGTCATGCTGGCTCCGGGCGGGAAGGGCCCGTAGCATACGCATGGCGGCGGGTTCGGGCGCAAGCGGTCGCGTCCGACGTAACGGAAAAGCGTTACTTGCGGTTCGCCAAATCGTCGAGTTGGCGGCGCATCGCTTCGATCTGAGCTTTCAGATCGGCGATTTCCTCGTCTGCGGCATGCTCGCCCGTGCCGTTGGCGGCGGGCTCTTCGCGGCCGTCTTCGCGCGTTTTCATGAGCGCGCCGAAGGGCGTGAACATCCTGATAGCGCGTTCGAACATCTGCATGTTCTGGCGGGTGATCGCTTCGAACTCCTTCAGCATGCCCTTGCCGGGGAACGCCGAGGTGAACTGCTCGCGGATGCGTTCGTGGTTCTTGGAGAGCGAGTCCATGCTGAGGTTCAGGTAGCCCGGGACGAGCGCCTGCATGCTGTCGCCGTAGAAGCGAATGAGCTGACGCAGGAACTGGATCGGCAGCAGCTGCTGGCCGCCTTTGCCTTCTTCCTCGAAGATGATCTGGGTCAGGACCGAACGGGTGATGTCCTCACCCGTCTTGGCGTCGTAGACGTTGAACTCCTGCCCGTGCTTGACCATGTCGGCCAGGTGATCGAGCGTCACGTAGCTGGACGTCGCCGTGTTGTAGAGGCGGCGGTTTGCGTACTTCTTGATGGTGACGGGTTCGTTGAGTGGGGCAGCGGTCATTCGTGAGCCTCGATAGACGGTGCGGGTGGATGTTGCGCCGCAATCGCAGTTTTGTTGCGCAGCATAATACGCCAGTTGGCGGGGTATTCCTACCGCGGATGCGTTAAGGCCGGCCTGCCGCAGATCAAATCCGCCTCACAAAACGGCGGAACGGCTTGGCCCGGGGGGCGGGCCATGCCAATGTCAATCTTAACAGGCCTCAACTTTTCCGCCCGATTTCAGGAGACCCCTCACTATGACCGACGTCGCAATTGTTGCAGCTGCACGCACCGCCGTGGGCTCGTTCAACGGTGCCTTCGCCAGCACCCCCGCGCATGACTTGGGCAAAGTCGCGATCAAGGAAGTTTTGAAGCGCGCGAAAGTCGACGCGAAAGACGTCAGCGAAGTGATCTTGGGTCAGATCCTGAGCGCGGCCCAAGGTCAGAACCCCGCGCGGCAAGCGTCGATCCATGCCGGCATTCCAGTCGAAGTGCCGGCATGGGGCGTCAATCAGCTCTGCGGTTCGGGCTTGCGCGCGGTCGCGCTCGGGCACCAGGCGATCGTCAACGGCGATTCCACGATCGTGGTCGCGGGCGGTCAGGAATCCATGTCGATGGCGCCGCATGCGGCCTATCTGCGCGCGGGGCAGAAGATGGGTCCGCTCGAATTCGTCGACACGATGATCAAGGACGGCTTGATGGACGTGTTCAACGGCTATCACATGGGCAACACGGCCGAGAACGTCGCCAAGGAATGGCAGATCACGCGCGAGCAGCAGGACCGGTTTGCGGTCGCCTCGCAGAACAAGGCCGAAGCCGCGCGCAAGGCCGGACGCTTCAAGGACGAAATCGTGGCGGTCACGATCAAGGAAAAGAAGGGCGAGAAGATTGTCGACACGGACGAATACATTCGCGACGGTGTGACCTATGACTCGATCAAGGATCTGCGCGCCGCGTTCTTGAAGGACGGCGGAACGGTAACCGCGGCGAATGCCAGCGGCATCAATGACGGCGCGGCCGCGGTCGTTCTCATGTCGCTGAAGGAAGCGGATAAGCGGGGATTGAAGCCGCTTGCCGTGATCAAGTCTTGGGCGCATGCGGGAGTCGATCCGAAGATCATGGGAACCGGGCCCATCCCCGCGTCGCGCGCGGCGCTGAAGAAAGCCGGTTGGAACGTCGCCGATCTCGACCTGATCGAGGCGAACGAGGCGTTCGCGGCGCAGGCGTGCGCGGTCAACAAGGACATGGGCTGGGATCCCGCCAAAGTGAACGTGAACGGCGGCGCGATCGCGATCGGGCACCCGATCGGCGCGTCGGGCGGGCGCGTGCTCGTGACGCTCTTGCACGAGATGCAGAAGCGGAATTCGAAGAAGGGCCTGGCCACGCTTTGCATCGGTGGCGGCATGGGCATTGCGATGTGCGTCGAACGCTAAAGAACACAAGGGAGGACCAAGCATGTCACGGGTAGCGATTGTCACCGGCGGTACACGCGGGATCGGCGAGGCAATTTCGGTTGGGCTGAAGAAGGCGGGCTACAAAGTTGCCGCGAATTACGCCGGCAACGACGAGCGCGCGCAGGCATTCGCGCAGAAGACGGGTATCTCCGTGTTCAAGTGGGATGTGGCGAACTACGATGCTTGCATGAAGGGCGTGGCGGAAGTCGTCGCGAAGCTCGGGCCGGTCGACATCGTCGTCAACAACGCGGGCATTACCCGGGATTCCACGCTGAAAAAGCAGTCGCGGGCGCAGTGGGATGAGGTTCTCGACACCAATCTCGGCGGGTGTTTCAACATGTGCAAAGCGGTGTGGGACGGCATGCTCGATCGTGGTTTCGGGCGTATCGTCAATATCGGCTCGATCAACGGGCAGGCGGGGCAGTACGGACAAGTGAACTACGCGGCCGCGAAGTCGGGTATCCACGGCTTCACGAAGGCGCTCGCGCAAGAAGGCGCGCCGAAGGGCATCACCGTGAATGCGATCGCGCCGGGCTACATCGACACCGACATGGTCGCGGCGGTGCCGCCGAACGTGCTTGAGAAGATCGTTGCGAAGATCCCCGTCGGGCGGCTCGGCAAGGCCGAGGAAATTGCGCGCGGCGTGTTGTTCCTGGTGGCCGACGATGCCGGGTTCGTCACAGGGTCGACGATGTCGATCAACGGCGGGCAGCATATGTACTAGCGCGTTCGAGGCGGGCCTATGCGACCCGCCTTTTCTCTTTTCGCATTGGTAAGCCTTGACTTACGGAAATTGAAGGCGTATTCGTAAGTGATGGCTTACGAAACTGCCTTGATTGCGTTGGCCGATCCGACGCGGCGCGTCGTTTTCGAACGTTTGCGGCGCGGGCCGAAGGCCGTGGGCGAGATCGCCGACGGGCTGCCCGTTTCGCGCCCAGCGGTTTCGCAGCATTTGAAGGTTTTGAAGGACGCCAGGCTCGTGACCGCCTATCGCGATGGAACGCGTCAATTCTATGCGATCGACGCGCGCGGGCTTACGGCGTTGCGCGACTATCTCGACGGCTTCTGGGACGACGCGCTCAAGGCGTTCAAGGACTATGCGGAGAAAGATGTACCTAAGCCCAAGGCTTCGCGGAGGAGGAAGGGAGGATGAACATGCAGCTCAAATTGCCGCCGGTGGTGAAATCGTTGGTGGTTGCGCGTGGCGCCGACGAGGCGTTTCGGCTCTACACGCAAGAGATCGGCAAATGGTGGCCGACCGGCACGCACTCGTTGGGTCAGGACAAGGTGGCGACTGTTGTCATCGAACCTCGCGCCGGCGGACGAATTTACGAGCGATGGCAGGACGGAACGGAGAAATTGTGGGGCACTGTCTCGGTGTGGGAGGCGCCGCTCAAACTTGTGCACTCGTGGCATGTCTCGACGGATGCAGAGCATGCGTCGGAGGTTGAAGTGCGCTTCACGTCGCTCGGCGCGAACAAAACGCGGGTGACGCTCGAGCACCGGCATTGGGAGCGTATGACGGGCGAAAAAGCGCAAGCCACTCGCGATAGCTACGACACCGGCTGGAATGGTGTGTTCATCGAGCGGTATGGGAATTTTGCGGGCAAGGCCGAGGAAGCCTAGGACGTCTGCACCGACGAGAGAAATGCGTGCGGCTTCGACACGCCGGGGTGGCAAGAATGCCTCACTTGCCACCTCGTGATTGCACGAAAACGAATCGGGCTTTGGCGGTCCGTAACCTGTGATTAACGCAAGGGGCAAATGCGTTAATCGAACCACATTGTTGCCATCATCACGGGCAATACCAGCTTCCAGGACATTGCGGGGAGAGACCGAGCGGGCGGCCGATTTACGGCCGTGCCGCTTCCTCACCGTTTGTGGAGTGTGGCGTTGCAGTGGATTGCGCGCATTCTGATCGTCGTTGCGGCCCTGCTGACCAGCGCGGGCGCGATGATGACGCGCGCCTACGAACGCGAGCCCCCGCGTGTTGCGCACTACGTTTCAGAGTTCGCGCGGATCGGGTTCATTCTCGATCGCTCGGGCGAGTTTGCGAAGCTCAAGTTCGACGGCTCGGAAGAGATTTTGGTTCTGCGCTGGCAGCCTGCGGCCGGCGGCGACCGCTTGCTGGTGCGCGACGATGGCGAGGTCGTGATCCGTATCTCGGGGCTTGGTGGTATGACGCTGTTCACGCCCGCGATCCGCGGCGGTACACCAGTTGCGCCGGATCGCGTGGTTCCGCCGCTTCTGCCCGCGCCGCCGTCGATTGCGCTGGTGCGCGACATCGCCGGGCGCATCATGATGCAGTTGCGCGCGGAGACGGGGAAGGAAATCCTCTTCGAGGCAAACTGGAACGCGGTTGCCGGCGATCCAGGCGCGCGGGGCATCTTGTTCGACGCCATTCGCAACGCCGGTACGGCTTTGTTTGATGTCGTGCGTTCGGGTCCGGGCCGGGCGGCGCTTGCCAATTACCTCAATCGCGTGCGGTTCGTGAACGCGCGGTTCCCCGGGATCGCTTTGCAGGGCGACATGCTGATCGTGAACTACAGCGTCGAGCAGGGACTCGCCGGGCGGCCGTCGTCGTTTGCGATTCAGCGGCAGCTTCGACAGATCTTCCGTTAGCCGGGACGCCAGGTCGGCGGCGCCATTTCGAAGCCTTCGAATGTGAACGCCGGCGAGACGGTGCAACCGACGAGCGTGTAACGGCCAAGCGGGCGCGCGCTTTGCCAGGCGTGTTTCGGCACGACGATTTGCGGGCGCTCGCCGTTATGGAGAGCGGGGCCTAGGGCTTGGGTCTTGGTGGCTCCGGTTTCGGAAATCGAAATTTCGAGCGCGTCGCCGGCGTACCAGTGCCAGACTTCGGCGGCGTCGACGCGGTGCCAGTGCGAACGTTCGCCTGCTTTCAGCAGGTAGTAGATGGCGGTCGAAGCACCGCGCGGTGCGCCGTCGTCGCGAAACGTCTCGCGGAAGTGGCCGCCTTCGGGATGCGGTTTCAAATCGAGGAGGCGGACGATTTCGTCCGCGGTCACTTGAAAACGTCTTTGCGGCGGCGGGTTTCGGCGAAGACCTCGACGACGTCGGCGGTTTCGAGCTTGAGCGACTTGCGCAGTTCCGGGCTCGCGGGGCGTAGGAATGGGTTCGTTTCGCGTTCGAGGCCGATTGTCGAGGGGATTGTCGGTTTGCCTTCGGCGCGGAGGCGCTCGACGTCGACCATGCGCTTCTTGAGCGCGCTGTTGCTTGGCTCCAGCGTGATGGCGAAGCGACCGTTCGAGAGCGTGTATTCGTGGCCGCAATAGACGCGCGTGTCGGTGGGCAGGGCGGCAAGTTTCGAGAGGCTCGACCACATTTGCGCTGGCGTGCCTTCGAAGAGGCGACCGCAGCCCATGGCGAACATCGTGTCGCCGGTGAAGACGGCTTTGTCGGCTTCGAACCAGAAGGCGATGTGGCCTTTGGTGTGGGCGGGGATGTCGAAGATCTTGGCCTTGGCTTGGCCAAGCGACCAGGTGTCGCCTTCGCCGACTTCCTCGTCGATGCCGGGGATGCGGTCGCGATCGGCGCGGGGGCCGACGATGCGGGCACCGGTCTTTTCCTTCAGGTCCAAATTGCCGCCGGTGTGGTCCAAGTGATGGTGCGTGTTCAGGATGTGCGTCAGCTTCAGATCGCGCGCTTTGAGAGCTGCGAAGACGGGTGCAGATTCCGAAGGGTCGACGACCGCGACGCTGTTCGTCGCGGTTTCGTGCACCAGGTAAGCGTAGTTATCGCTGAGGCAGGGGACGAGGTGGATGTTCAACATGGGCGTCAACTCGAGATGTTGTAGGCGGCAAGCGCCGCCATGTTGACGATGTCGTTCATGGTAGCGCCGAGCGGGGCGATTTGAACCGGTTTCTCGAGGCCGACCAGCAGGGGGCCGATGACGGTGGCGCCGCCGATCACTTCCATCATGGTGGTCGAGATCGAGGCCGAGTGGATCGCCGGCATGATGAGGACGTTCGCGGGGCCCTTCAGGCGGCAATGCGGATAGAGCGCCATGCGGTCCGGATCGAGCGCAACGTCGGCATTCATTTCGCCGTCGTATTCGAAGTCGGCGCCGCGTTTGTCCAGCAGCTCGACGGCTTCGCGTACGCGCTGCGAGCGTTCGCCCCACGGTTGGCCGAACGTCGAATAGGCGAGAAGTGCCACGCGCGGTTCGTAGCCGAAGCGGCGGGCGACGGCGGCGGCCTGGACCGCGATGTCGACCAGTACTTCGGGCTCGGGCATTTCGTGGACGTTCGTGTCGGCGACGAAGACCGTGCGGCCTTTGTCCAGGATGATCGAGACACCGATCATGCGCTCGCCCGGTTTGGGATCGAACACGTGGCGGATGTCGGCGAGGGCCACGGAGTAGTGGCGCGTCACGCCCGTCACCATCGCGTCGGCGTGGCCCGCCGCGACGACAGAGGCGCCGTAGATGTTGCGGTCGTAGGTCACCTGACGCACGCAGTCGCGGTAGAGCGAGCCGCGGCGCTGCCAGCGCTTGTAGAGCGCGTCGGCGTATTCCTGCAGGCGCGGGCTCTTGCGCGGGAATTGGATTTCAAGATCGCCGGCGCCGTCGAGCCCCGCCTGACGAATGTTTTCGCGGATGCGTTCGGGGTCGCCGATCAGGATCGCTTTCCCGAGGCCCGCGTTTTGATATGAGAGGGCCGCGCGGATAACGGCTTCTTCTTCGCCCTCCGCAAAGATCATCCGCTTGGGTTGCATGCGTACGCGTGCGGTCACGCGCTGGACGATCGAGGCGACGGGATCCAAGCGCGAGGCGAGATGGTTTTTGTAGCCGTCGAGGTCGGCGATCGGTTTGCGCGCCACGCCGGAGGCCATCGCGGCCTTTGCGACGGCGACGGGGATGGTGGAGATGAGGCGCGGGTCGAAGGGCACCGGGATGATGTAGTCCGGGCCGAATTTCGGGCGCGACGTGTGATAGGCGGCAGCGACTTCGTCGGGCACGTCTTGGCGGGCGAGGTCGGCCAAGGCGTGGGCGGCTGCGATCTTCATGTCGTCGTTGATCGTGCGCGCGCGGACGTCGAGCGCGCCGCGGAAGATGTAAGGGAAGCCGAGGACGTTGTTCACTTGGTTCGGGTAGTCGGAGCGGCCGGTCGCGACGATCGCGTCGGGGCGGACGGCCTTCACGTCTTCCGGGGTGATCTCCGGGTCGGGGTTAGCGCAAGCGAAAACGATGGGCTTGGGGCCCATTGCTTTCACCATGTCTTGCGTCACCGCGTCTTTGACCGACAGGCCGAGCAGCACGTCGGCGCCGACCATGGCTTCGGCCAGCGTGCGCGCCTTCGTGGTGACGGCATGGGCGGACTTCCACTGGTTCATGCCTTCGGTGCGGCCCTTGTAGATCACACCCTTCGTGTCGCAGAGGACGGCGTTCTCGTTCGGCAGGCCCATCGCCTTGATGAGCTCGAGGCAGGCGATGGCAGCGGCGCCGGCGCCGTTCACGACGACCTTCGTCGTCTTGATGTCGCGCCCCGTCAGGTAAAGCGCGTTGATCATGCCGGCGGCCGTGATGATCGCCGTGCCGTGCTGGTCGTCGTGGAAGACGGGGATGTCCATCAACTCACGCAGGCGCTGCTCGATGATGAAGCAGTCGGGCGCTTTGATGTCTTCCAGGTTGATGCCGCCGAACGTCGGTCCCAAATAACGGACGCAGTTCACGAACTGATCCACGTCGGCGGTGTCGACTTCGAGGTCGATCGAGTCGACGTCGGCGAAGCGCTTGAAGAGGACGGCTTTGCCCTCCATCACCGGTTTCGACGCGAGCGGGCCCAGATCGCCCAAACCTAGGATTGCGGTGCCGTTCGAGATGACGGCGACGAGGTTTCCCTTGGTGGTGTAGTCGTAAACTGTGGATGGATCTTCGGCGATCGCAAGCACGGGAACGGCCACGCCCGGCGAATAGGCCAAGCTCAAGTGGCGCTGCGTTTCCATCGGCTTCGATGGCACGATTTCCAGCTTGCCAGGTTTGGGTTGGCTGTGAAAAAGAAGGGCTTCTTGATCCGAAAATGGACGTTTCTTCGACATGGACCTGCCGTGTTGTTCGCGCGGGACGCAGCGGTCCGGTGCGGGATCGATTTCGCTGATGACTGAATACCCGTGCGGCGGCTTGGGGCACAAGGGTTTCTCGGGCCTTCCCGCGGTCGCGAAGGGGCGCTAAGTGGCGACGATGAGCCAAGTTTCCGCCCAAGCCGAGCGCGAAGAGGAACGCGCCACGCCGATGATGGCGCAGTACCTCGCGATCAAGCGGGAGCATGCGGACTATCTGCTGTTCTACCGGATGGGCGACTTCTACGAGCTGTTCTTCGACGACGCCGTAGAGGCGTCGGCGGCGCTCGATATCGCGCTCACCAAACGGGGTAAACACAACGAGGCCGACATTCCGATGTGCGGCGTGCCGGTGCATTCGGCGGAGAGCTATCTGCTGACGTTGATCCGCAAGGGTTTCAAGGTCGCGGTGTGCGAGCAGACCGAGGATCCGGCGGAGGCGAAGAAGCGCGGCTCCAAGTCCGTCGTCGCGCGCGCGGTCGTGCGCGTGGTGACGCCCGGGACCTTGACCGAGGATCAGCTGCTCACCGCGCGGCGGCACAATTATCTGGCGGCATTGGCGCGTGCGGCGGGTGCCTATGCACTGGCGTGGGCGGATATATCAGACGGGTCGTTTCATGTGACGGCGGTCGAGCCTGCGATGTTGCTGCAGACGCTGGCGCGGATCGAGCCTGCGGAGTTGCTGGTGCCGGACGCGCTGGCGACGGAAGAGCAGATTGCGCCGCTGGTGCGCGAGTTGGGGGCGCGGGCGACGTTGTTGCCGGCGCTCAAGTTCGATTCGTCGGTCGGCGAGCGGCTGTTGCAGGCGCAATTGAACGTCGCTGCGCTCGATGCGTTCGGGAGCTTTTCGCGGGCCGAGATCGCGGCGGCGGGTGCGTTGCTCGGCTATTTGGAGCTGACGCAGAAGGGCAAGCTGCCGGCGTTGTCGCCGCCCAAGCAGCAGGCGCAGACGCATGTCATGGCGATGGATGCGGCGACGCGACGCAATCTCGAACTGGTGCAGACGCTTTCGGGCGAGTTTCAAGGAAGCTTGCTCGCGACCATCGATCGGACGCTGACGGCTGCGGGCGGGCGCGAATTGTCCGAGCGGCTGCTTTCGCCGCTGACGGATGTCGGCGCGATCGAGGCGCGGCTCGACGGCGTCGACTATTTCGTGCGCAACGCGCCCGCGCGCGACGCAACGCGCGGGGTGCTCCGGCGAATGCCGGATATGGCGCGGGCGCTGTCGCGCATCAGTGTCGATCGGGGCGGCCCGCGCGATTTGGGCGCGGTGCGCGATACACTGGCGCTTTCGGATGTGCTGTCGCAAGCGGTGTCGCGGAAGGATGGTGCGCTGTCGGCGGTGCCGCGACCGTTGGCGCTCGAACTGAAGCGCTTGGAAGAGACCGGCGCTGCGGTCGGTGCGCTCGCGGCGAAGCTCGGTCGCGCTCTGGGACCGGATCTGCCGATGCTGGCGCGCGATGGCGGGTTTGTTGCTTCCGGCGCGCATGAGCGGCTCGATCAGGCTCGGACGCTGCGCGACGATGCGCGGCGTGTGATTGTGGAGCTTGAAGGGCGTCTCAAAGAGGAGACGGGGATTGCTTCGCTCAAAGTGCGGCACAACGGCGTGCTCGGCTATCATATCGAGATCACCGCAGCGAATGCCGAGAAACTAAAGACGACGGGGGTTGGCCGGGCGTTCATCCATCGGCAGACGACGGCGCAGGCGCAGCGGCACACGAATGCGGAGTTGTCCGAACTGGCATCGAAGATTGCGGATGCGGCGGGCGAAGCGCTGGCGATCGAGCTGCAGTTGTTCGATCAGTTGGTCGACGAGGTGAAGGCTGCGAGCGGCGCGCTCAGTGAAATCGCGGGCGTCGTGGCGCGGTTGGATGTGCTTGCCGGTTTAGCTGAGCTTGCGGTCGAGGCGGATTTCGTGCGGCCGACGGTTGTGCCGGGTCTTGCGTTCAAGATTTCGCGCGGGCGACATCCAGTGGTGGAGGCGGCGCTCAAGCGCGAGGCGCAGGGGTTTGTCGCAAACGACTGCGACCTGTCTGGGAATGGCGTTGGGCGACTTTGGCTCGTCACCGGGCCGAACATGGCGGGCAAGTCGACTTATCTTCGGCAGAATGCGTTGATTGCGATCTTGGCGCAGGCTGGGTCGTTCGTACCGGCGGCGAGTGCGGAGATCGGCGTCGTCGATCGCTTGTTCAGCCGTGTCGGGGCTGCGGACGATCTCGCGCGGGGGCGTTCGACGTTCATGGTTGAGATGGTCGAGACCGCGGCGATTTTGAACCAGGCGACTGAGCGGTCGCTCGTCATCCTCGATGAAATCGGGCGGGGGACGGCGACGTTCGACGGATTGTCGATCGCGTGGGCGACGGTCGAGCGGCTGAACGGCGTCAACCGTTCGCGGACACTGTTCGCGACGCACTATCACGAACTTACCGGGTTGGCGCAGCGGCTCGATGGCGTTGCGAATGTGACCGTGCGGGTGAAGGAGTGGCAGGGCGGGATCGTGTTCTTGCACGAGGTTGCGCCCGGGGCCGCGGATCGCTCGTACGGCATTCAGGTTGCGAAGCTCGCCGGGTTACCGGCTGACGTGCTGAAGCGAGCGCAAGACGTGTTGCACGCGCTGGAGCGCGGCGACAGCGGGCGGCGGGCGAAGACGATGGTCGACGAATTGCCATTGTTCGCGGCGGCTGCGCCGTCGCAACCTCAGACCCGCGAATCGGAGGTCGAGGCGCGGCTGAAGGCGCTCAACGTGGACGAGATCAGTCCGCGCGATGCGTTGCAGACGCTCTACGATCTGAAGGCGCTCACCAAGGAGTGAAGGATGGACGGGTTTCAGTTGTCCGATTGGGTTGCCGTCGCGTCAGCCGGAATTTCAGTGCTGGCGCTGGTGCTCAACATCGTGATCACGTCGCGGCAGACGCGCGTCAGCGTCGAGAATTTCAAGTTCAACAACGACACGCAGCTGATGAATTGGGCGAACCGCGTCGTCGTCGCGATGGCGGAGGCTTATCACCTGACGGGTAAGACGGACACGCACGCGCTGGCCACGAATTTGTCGGCGCTGATCGACGAGGGGCGCTGGTTCTTTCCCAATATCGGGAAGAAAGAGACCGATCACGAAAAGCCCGGCGCCTATCGTGGTACGCGGCAGGCCGTCCTCGATCATATCGTTGCGGTCTACGATGCGGTCGTCGCGATGCCGAACGCGGACCCACAGGCTTGGCAGCAGCAGATGGCCAGCGTCCACGAGGCGCGGCGGCATTTCGTGTCGGAGATCCAGCACGCGGTCGATCCGCGGCGGCGCGCTTGGGTGATGGATCGCTTCAAGAGGTTCTGAGGCACATGGCGGCGAAGGCGAAGTTTCCCGTTGAGGGCGGCTGTACGTGCCGTGCGGTTCGCTATCGGATGATGACGAAGCCCATGTTCGTAAATTGCTGCCATTGCACGTGGTGTCAGCGGGAGACCGGGACGGCGTTTGCGCTGAACGCGTTGATCGAAACCGACCGGGTGAAGATCCAGGCGGGAACGCCGGAGGTCGTGAAGACGCCGTCGAGCAGCGGCAAGGGACAGAAGATCGTTCGCTGCCCTACGTGCCGGGTCGCGGTTTGGAGCCACTATTCTGGGGCGGGTCTTAAGGTCGCTTTCGTCCGCGTGGGCACGCTCGATCAGCCCGATCTTTGCCCGCCCGATGTGCACATTTTCACCTCGACCAAGCAGAAATGGGTGCAGCTCTCCGGCGAGGTGCCGGTCATGAAGGGCTATTACAGCCGCGAGAAGCTTTGGCCGGCGGAGAGCCTGAAGCGGCGGGCGGCGTTGATGGGCGAGGCGTAGGCGGCTTTGACCGCCGCCGCGCGAATGCCATAGTGGGCGCATGACCGCGAACGATCTCGCTTCTTCACTTGCTGCGCTTGCCGACAGCCATGGATCCGATTCCTTGAGGCTGAAAGCGGCGGCGCTTCCTTTGCTGAAGCAGGCGCTGGCGGATGGGCGGGCGGAGGCGCGCAGCTATTTGGAGGGCGGCGGGTCCGGGTTAGGTACGGCGAAGATGCTCTCAGGGAGCATGGATCGCCTGGTGAGTTCGCTCTACGCGTTTACGGCCGGGCATGTGTTCACGGCGCAGAATCCGACGGACTCAGAGCGTGTCGCGGTCGTCGCCGTCGGCGGGTACGGGCGAGGGACGCTGGCGCCCGGGTCGGATGTCGATCTGCTGTTTCTGCTGCCGTTCAAACAGACGGCGTGGGGCGAGTGCGTCGTCGAGTTCATGCTGCATTTGCTTTGGGATTTGGGTCTCAAGGTCGGGCATGCGACGCGGTCGATCGACGAATGCGTTCGGCTCGCCAAGGCCGATCAGACGATCAAGACGGCCATTCTCGAGACGCGGTTTTTGTGCGGACAGCAAAGTCTGTTCGACGACATGAAGGCGAAATTCGCCAGAGAGGTCGTGACCGGTTCGGGGCGCAGCTTCGTCGAGGCGAAGCTCGACGAGCGGGCACGGCGGCACAAGGGGCATGGCGAAAGCCGGTATCTGGTCGAGCCGAATGTGAAGGACGGCAAAGGCGGCTTGCGCGATTTGCATACGCTGTTCTGGATCGCGAAGTACCTGCATCGGGTGGAAGACACGTCGGAGTTATTGAAGACGGGGCTGTTCACGGACGAGGAGTTCAAGGCGTTCGCCGATGCGGAGGAGTTTCTTTGGCTCGTACGTTGTCACTTGCATTTTCTTGCGGGGCGCGCGGAGGAGCGGCTGACGTTCGACATGCAGGTCGACATCGCCAAGCGCCTGGGCTTCGAAGACAAGGGTGGTGAGCGCGGCGTCGAGCGGTTTATGCAGCGCTACTTTCTGGTGGCGAAGACCGTCGGCGACTTGACGCGCATTTTCTGCGCGGCGCTGGAGGCGCAAAACCAAAAACCGTGGCCGGTGTTTGGGCGCATCATGACGGGCGTCGGCCGACGGCGGGTCGATGCCGAGGGGTTCTTCATCGAGCAGGGCCGTGTGAATATCGACGGCCCGGAGGTCTTGCGCCGGAATCCTGTCAATTTCTTGAGCTTGTTCAAGATCGCCGACGATAAGGGTGCGGACGTTCATCCCGACGCACTGAAGAATGTCACGCGCAACATCGCGTTGGTCGACGACAAGCTTCGTGCCGATCCGGAGGCGAACAAGCTCTTCCTCGAAGTCTTGTGTTCGCGGCGCGACCCGGAGCGCGCACTTCGGATGATGAACGAGGCTGGCGTGTTCGGCGCGTTCGTGCCGGACTTCGGGCGTATCGTCGCGAAGATGCAGTTCAACATGTATCACCACTATACGGTGGACGAGCATCTGATCCGCGCGATCGGGCATCTCGCGAAAATCGAACGCGGCGACTACAAAGAAGAGCATCCGGTCGCGAACGAAGTCATTCACAAGGTCCTGTCGCGGGAAGTGCTCTACGTCGCGATGCTGCTGCACGATATCGCGAAGGGGCGCGAGGGCGATCATTCCGAAGTGGGCGAGGAGATTGCGCTCTCGCTTTGTCCGCGGTTGGGCATGAAAGACGACGAGACGGAGACGGTTGCGTGGCTCGTGCTCAACCATTTGGTGATGAGCGACATCGCGCAGAAACGCGACCTCTCGGACCCGAAGACCATCCGCGATTTTGTTGCCGTCGTCCAATCGCCGGAGCGGCTGCGGTTGCTGTTGTGTTTGACCGTTGCGGACATTCGCGCGGTCGGGCCGGGCGTTTGGAACGGGTGGAAAGGTCAGTTGCTTCGGCAGCTTTATTGGGAAGCCGAGGCGCAGATGCTGGGCGGGTTCAGCGCGACGGCGCGGCCGCAGATGGTGGCGCAGGCGAAGGCGGCGCTGGCGAAACGGCTTTCGGATTGGCCCGAGGATTTGCGCGAGCGGGCGATGTCGCGACACTACGATCCCTATTGGCTTGCGCTCGATACGAACGCGCATGAGGCGCAAGCACGGCAGATGCGAGCGGCGGATCAGGCCGGACAAGGTGAGAAGACCTTCTCGCTCACCGCGAAGACCGACGAATTCCGGTCGGTGACGGAGGTTTCGATCTTCACAGGCGACCATCCGGGTTTGTTTTCGCAGCTTGCGGGCGCGTTTGCGCTGTGCGGTGCGAATATCGTGGACGCGAAGATCTTCACGACGACCGACGGCATGGCGATGGATCTGTTCTCGATCCAGGATGCGGAGGGCCGGCCGTTCAGCGATGAGCGGCGGATCGACCGCATGCGTGATACTGCGATCCGGGTGCTGGGCGGCGAGGTCGTGCCGCGATCGGTGATCGACGCCAAGCAGGTGAAGCGGCGTGAAGAGGCGTTTCGTGTGGAACCACGCGTGCTCGTGGACAACAGCGCCTCGGATTCGCACACCGTGATCGAGATCAACGGGCGCGACCGGCCGGGGTTGCTGCACGATCTCACGCGCGGGTTGCACGTTGCGGGGTTGTCGATCCACTCGGCGCAGATTGCGACGTACGGCGAGCGGGCGATCGACGTCTTCTACGTTAAAGACGGGTACGGGCGGAAAGTGACGCATCCGGCCCGCATCGACTCGGTCAAGGCGGCGCTGCTTCAGGCGCTGGGCGACGGCGGCGTGCGCGCGCAGCGCGGTGCGGTACAACAGGCCAAAGGTTAAGGAATTCCAGGCACTTGCGGGGCCGTCGCGCTTCTGGGCATAACCCGGGCGCTTTGATGGTACCTTGGACTTGATGACGATGAGCGGACACCAACCCCTTGTGTTTTCGGGGATGCAGCCCACGGGCAATTTGCATCTCGGCAATTACCTGGGTGCGATCCGGAATTGGCTCAAGCTGCAAGAGCAGTATCGCTGCCTCTACTGCATGGTGGACATGCATGCGATCACGCTCGACTACGACCCCAAACAGCTGGCGCAGGCGACGCGCGAGGTGATGGCGGCCTATATCGCGAGCGGCGTCGATCCGAAGCGGTCGATCGTGTTCGCGCAAAGCCAAGTTCGCGAGCACGCGGAGCTTGCGTGGGTGTTCAACTGCGTGGCGCGGGTCGGCTGGCTGAACCGGATGACGCAGTTCAAGGACAAGGCCGGCAAGAACGCGGAGAAAATGAGCGTCGGGCTCTACACCTATCCGGTGTTGATGGCGGCGGACATTCTGCTCTATCGCGGGACGCATGTGCCGGTCGGCGACGATCAGAAGCAGCACGTGGAACTCGCGCGCGACATTGCGCAGAAGTTCAACAACGACTACGGCGTGCCAGACTTCTTCCCGATCCCGGAGCCGATCATCCAGGGACCGGCCACGCGGATCATGAGTTTGCGCGACGGCAAGGCGAAGATGTCGAAGTCGGACCCGTCGGACTATTCGCGGATCAACTTGACGGACGATGCGGACGCGATTGCGACGAAGTTCAAGAAGGCCAAGACCGATCCGTTGCCGTTGCCGGAAACGGAAAAGGATCTCGAGGGCCGCCCGGAAGCGGACAATCTGGTCTCGATCTATTCGGCCTTTGCGGACAAGGGGAAGCAGGCGGTTCTCGACGAATTCAAGGGCGGGCAGTTTTCGACGTTCAAGGGCGCGCTCGCCGAGCTCGTGGTTTCGAAGCTTTCGCCGATCGCGGCCGAGATGCGGCGGTTGCTTGCCGATCCGGCGGAACTCGACCGGCTAATGCTGAAGGGCGCGGATCAGGCGCGCGCCATCGCCGCGCCGATCATGGCGGAGGTGCGGCGCGTCGTGGGGTGGGTCACTTGAAGCGGCGGAAATTCCTCGTCCTCGTCGACACGTCGCCGGAGCACAAGAAGGCGCTGCGGTATGCCGCGCGGCGTGCGCAGCATACCGGCGGGATCGTGTCGCTGTTGACGGTGCTGACGCCCAGCGACTTTCAGCATTGGCGCTCGGTCGAGGATGCGATGCGCGAGGAGGCGATGGAAGAAGCCGAGCGCATGCTGCACGAAGCCGCAGGCGAGGTTAACCAGCTGACCGGCCTGATCCCCGAAGTGATCGTACGCGAGGGCAAGCCGCGCGACGTGCTGATGGGGCTGTTGAAGGAAGACACGGATATTTCGATCCTGGTTTTGGGCGCCTCGACGGGGCGCGAAGGGCCGGGGCCACTGGTTTCGCTGGTTGCGCAACAGGCGCAGCTCGCCTATCCGATCCCGGTGACGATCGTGCCGGGCGGGCTGGACGACGCCGCGATCGACGCGCTTGCTTGACTTCGGCGCACGGCGGCCGATTTTGGTACCAAGAGGTTCTCATGTTCATTCAAACCGAATCGACGCCCAATCCGGCAACTTTGAAGTTCCTGCCCGGGCGCGCCGTGCTTGGCGAAGGCGCCGCCGACTTTCCGACGCGCGAGTCGGCGCAGAAGTCGCCCTTGGCGCGACGGCTGTTCGAGATCGACGGCGTGGGCGGTGTGATGTTTGGGGCCGACTTCATCACGGTGACGCGCACGATGGGCGATTGGCTGCAGCTCAAGCCGATGATCCTGGGCGCGATCATGGAGCATTTTACGCAGGGGCTGCCGGTTATCGAGGGCGAAGCGGCACCTGCGGCGCTGCGCGAGGAATATGATCCAGCCGACGAGGAGATCGTCGAGCAGATCAAGGAGTTGCTCGAAACACGCGTGCGGCCGGCAGTCGCGCAAGACGGCGGTGACATCGTGTTTCGTGGATTTGAGAGCAAGTCAGGAACTGTGTTCTTGAACTTGCGCGGGTCGTGCGCGGGGTGTCCGTCGTCGACGGCGACGCTCAAGAACGGTATCGAGAATATGCTGCGCCACTACATTCCCGAAGTGAACGCGGTCGAAGCGGTTTCGGCTTAGAAGGGGGCTTCCTTGCATCACGCCATTTCCGACGAGGCGCTGGACCAGCTGTTTCGTTCCGCCCGCTCGCAAAACAAGTGGCAGGCGAAGCCGGTGTCGCCGACGCTACTGCATGCGCTGTACGATCTGCTTCGTATGGGGCCGACGAGCGCGAATTGTTCGCCGGCGCGGTTCGTGTTCGTGTCCACGGACGCGGGTCGCGAGCGGCTGAAGCCGCATTTGGCGCCGGCCAATGTCAACAAGGTGATGACGGCGCCGGTGACGGTGATCATCGGGCACGATCTCGCCTTCTATGAAAAGTTGCCGCAACTTTTTCCGCATACGGACGCGCGCAGCTGGTTCGTCGGCAACGAGCAGCTGATTCAGACGACGGCGTTCCGCAATGGGACGTTGCAGGGCGCCTATCTGATGCTGGCGGCGCGCTCGCTCGGCCTCGATTGCGGGCCGATGTCGGGGTTCAACAATGCGGGCGTCGATCAGGAGTTCTTCCCGAACTCGACGGTCAAATCGAACTTCATCTGCGGGCTCGGCTACGGCGATCCGTCGGGCGTGTTCACGCGCTCGCCGCGCCTGCCGTTCGACGAGGCCTGCCAGATCGTATGAGCGAGCGGTTGGTCCTTGCGATCGACACGTCGTTTGGGCCGGTCGGCGCGACCCTCTTGACGATGGGCCTGCGGACTGTCGGGCGTATCGAAGCGGACAACCCTTCGGGTACGCAGGCCGAGACACTGCCGCCGATGGTCGCGAAATTGTTCGAGGGGCGCGATTTCAAAGACCTTGCGCGCGTCGCGGTGACTGTTGGGCCGGGGGCGTTCACGGGCGTTCGCGTGGGGCTGGCCTTTGCCAAAGGGCTCAAGCTTGCGACAGGCGCCGAGGTTTTGGGTTTCACGACGCTCGACTGTATGGCGGCGCAAGCTGCGGCCTACAAGACGTGCGCCAGCGTGGGGGCTGCGATCGACGCGAAGCGCGGCGAGGCTTACGTGCAAGCGTTCTCGCATTTGACGGAGCCGTTGAGCGAGGCTGCGGTGGCGGCGCTCGTGGATGCATCGGTGCTGCTCCAACGCGCGCTCAAGCCGCGGATGTTGCTGATCGGATCGGGTGCTGCGCTGCTTCAAGGTTTTGACGACGTCGAGACTGTGCCGTTCGCGCGGATCGACACCGAGTTGCTGGCGCGGCGCGCTGCGCTTGCCGATCCGGCGCACTACCCAGCCGTGCCCGCGTATCTGCGGGCGCCCGACGCGCGGTTGCCGGCGTGAGCGCATCGCTTCGCATTTGGCAGGGTGGGCGCAGCGATGCTGCCTTGCTAGCCGCGTTGCATGGACCCACGTTCTCCGACGCGTGGCCCGAGCCGGCGTTCGCTTCGCTGCTTGAGCGCGATGGGGTTGCGGTCTTGCTCGGCGCGTTGGGCGAGGGCGCAGCGCAGGGGTTCATTCTGGTGCGCACGGTCGCGGACGAGGCCGAGGTGTTGACGTTCTGCGTTGCCGATGATGCGCGTAGGCACGGGCTTGGACGGGCGCTGCTCGAAGCGGCTTGCGATTCTGCGCGCGACCGTGGCGCCGCGCAGTTGTTCCTTGAGGTTGGTTCGCGGAACGAGGCGGCCATCGGGCTCTATCGGAGTGCGGGGTTCGTGGAAGTCGGGCGTCGGGCCGCCTATTATCATCACGGCGACGATGCGTCGGATGCGCTGGTGATGCGGCGTATCCTTAACTAGTTCCAAGCCCGCTTTCGGCGGCGCACGGAATGGACTACAAGGGCGGCTGAGGTCGGCATGGATCGGATCGAGAAACTTTGCATCGAAAAAGGCCTGCGGATGACGGGGCAGCGGCGTGTCATCGCCCGCGTGCTCTCCGAATCGCATGACCATCCGGATGCCGAGGAGTTGCACCGCCGAGCGGCCGCGATCGACCCTCATATCTCGATCGCGACGGTCTATCGGACCGTGCGCCTGCTCGAGGAGTCGGGCATTTTGGAACGGCACGATTTCCGCGACGGGCGCTCGCGCTACGAAGAGACGCAAGAGACGCACCACGATCATTTGATCGACGTGCAGTCGGGACGTGTGATTGAGTTTCAAAACGATCAAATCGAAGAGTTGCAGCGGCAGGTGGCCGAGAAGCTCGGCTACAAGCTCGTCGATCACCGGCTTGAACTCTACGCGGTGCCGCTCGAAACGGCGAAGGGCAAGGCCAAGAAGTGAACAAGGTCATTGGAACGCTCCGCGGCGTCGGCGTTGCGATCGGGTTTTTGAGCGTGACGGCGGTGTTCTTGCCGGTGCAGTGGCTAGCGGTGCGATTCGATTGGCCTTTGCGCGACCGTTTGCCGGTGCAGTATTCGCGCTGGCTTTGTGCGGTCATGGGCATTCGCGTCGAGACGTTCGGCCGGCCGTGCCGGGAGCCCGGCGTTCTGCTTGCCGTCAATCACATGTCGTATCTCGACATGCCGGTTCTTGCGGGCGTCATTCCGGTGTCGTTCGTCGCGAAGGCCGAGGTGGCGAAGTGGCCGTTCTTCGGCTTGATGTCGAAGCTCGTGCGCACGGTGTTCGTCGAGCGTGAGCGGCGCAGCCGCGCCGGCAAACAGCGCGATGCGATCCGCGAACGGCTTGAGGAAGGCGGCACGGTGGTGCTGTTTCCGGAGGGCACGTCGAGCGACGGCAATCGGGTGCTGCCGTTCAAGAGTTCGCTGTTGGGTTCGGCGGACGCGATGCTGCTTGGGAGCGACGGCAAGAACCGGCGCGTTCTCGTGCAGCCGGTGTCGCTCGCCTACACGCGGCTGCATGGCATGCCGATGGGGCGCGAGTTCCGTCCCTTCGTCGCCTGGTACGGCGACATGGATCTGGCGCCGCATCTTTGGGAGTTGTTTTGCTTGGGGCCTGTCGACGTGATGGTGCACTATCACCCGCCGATGACGGTCGACCAGTTCAAGGGGCGCAAGGAGCTTTCGGCCGAGTGCGAGCGGCTGGTCCGGGAAGGGGTTAGCCACGCGCTGGCCGGGCGGCCTGGGGCCTTTGGCCCGGCTTACGAGGACGAGCCGATCGAGTTGCCGCCGCCGCAAGATGGTTTCCGCGACGAGGCGGCGGCTTGAGTTTGCGCAGAGGCTCGCCCATAAGACCGGCCGCTTTTTTTGCGCTAGACTGAGCAACGTGACCCGAAAGCTTTTCATCAAGACCTACGGCTGTCAGATGAACGCCTACGATTCCGCCCGCATGGCGGACGTGATGGCGCCGCACGGCTATGCGCTCACCGACACGCCGGAAGGCGCGGATATGGTGGTGCTGAACACGTGCCATATTCGTGAGAAGGCGGCGGAGAAGGTTTACTCGGAGCTCGGCCGTTTGCGCGTGCTGAAGCGCGAGCGTGCGGCCGAAGGTCGGCGCATGATCGTGGCGGTCGCCGGCTGCGTCGCCCAAGCCGAAGGCGAAGAGATGATCCGCCGCGCGGATGCGGTCGATATCGTCGTTGGTCCGCAGGTCTATCACCGGCTGCCGGAGATGGTGGCGAAGCTCGCGCGGGAGACGAAGGCGCTCGACACCGAGTTTCCGGCGATCGACAAGTTCGACGCGTTGCCACAGACGAAGTCGGTCGATGGGCCGACGGCGTTTCTGACCGTGCAAGAAGGTTGCGACAAGTTTTGTACGTTCTGCGTCGTGCCATACACGCGCGGTGCGGAATACTCGCGTTCTGTCGCTCAGATTGAGGCGGAGGCGCGACGGCTGGTCGAACTCGGCGTGCGCGAGATCACGCTGTTGGGTCAGAATGTCAACGCGTTTCACGGGGCTGGCGAGGACGGCGAAACGTGGAGACTGGGTCGGCTCATCCGCCGCCTCGCGCGGATCGAAGGTCTCGCGCGCTTGCGCTACACGACCAGCCATCCGCGCGATATGGGTGACGAGTTGATCACGGCGCACGCCGAAGAGGCGAAGCTGATGCCCTATCTGCATCTGCCGGTGCAGGCGGGATCGGATGCCATTCTTGAGGCGATGAATCGCGGGCATACGGCGGACGACTATCGCCGGCTTGTTGCGCGCATTCGCGCGGCGCGGCCGGACATCGCGTTGTCATCGGATTTCATCGTCGGTTTTCCGGGCGAGAGCGATGCGGATTTCGAGGCGACGATGAACCTCGTCCGCGAGATCACGTTCGCGCAGTCGTTTTCGTTCAAGTATTCGGCGCGGCCCGGTACGCCGGCGGCTGCGGCGCGCAAGCAGATTCCCGACGACGTGAAGGCCGCACGGCTTGAGCGCTTGCAGACGCTTTTGAACGAACAGGCGCACGCTTTTGCGCGGCGCTGCGTCGATCAAGAGTTCGACGTGCTGTTCGAGAAGCCGGGGCGCTATGACGGGCAGTTGATCGGGCGAAGCCCCCACTTGTTGCCGGTGCATGTCGCTGCGCGCGGGCACAAAATCGGCGATATTGCTCGCGTTCGTGTCGTGCAGACGATGCCGCATAGTTTGAGCGCGGAGCTTGTTCTGGATGCCGCGCATGCGGCCGAGGCGGTCGCTTGAGCACCAGACCCAAGAAGCCACGCGACGACTCTCAAGGCACGGCTCTCGAGTTTCGCGACAACGCGACGCTTGCACGCGTCGTGGGAGCCCACAATCGCCATATGGCCGAGATCGAGCGCAAGCTCGAGGTCGAGATCGCTCATCGGGGCAATCGGTTTACGATTCACGGCGCGCCGACGGCGCGCGCGCACGCGGCGCAGGTGCTGCGCGATCTCTATGCGCATGCGGATGAAGGGCACGACGTGTCGGCGACGGATGTGGACCGCGCAATCCGGTTGGGGCTTGCGGGCGAGTCCGTCGTGCCGAGCAGCGGTAGCGTTTCGACGCCGAAGCGTGTGATCCGCCCGCGCACGCCGGGACAGGCCAAGTATCTCGATGCGCTCTTGAAGCACGATCTCGTCGTGGGCTTGGGGCCGGCTGGTACGGGTAAGACTTATCTCGCGGTCGCGGTCGGGGTCAGCATGCTGGCGCGCGGTGAGGTCGACCGCCTGATCTTGTCACGGCCGGCAGTCGAGGCTGGCGAGCGGCTCGGCTTCCTGCCCGGCGACATGAAGGAAAAGGTCGATCCGTATTTGCGGCCGCTTTACGACGCGCTGCACGACATGCTGCCCGCCGAGCAGATCGAGCGGCGAATTGCGGAAGGCGTGATCGAGGTTGCGCCGCTTGCGTTTATGCGCGGGCGTACGCTTGCGCATTGCTACTGTATTTTGGACGAGGCGCAGAACTGCACGCCGCAGCAGATGAAAATGTTTCTCACGCGCCTCGGCGACGGTGCGCGCATGGCGGTGACCGGCGATCCGACGCAGACGGACCTGCCTGTCGGGCAGATGTCGGGGTTGTCGGAAGCGCAGACGGTTCTCGCCGGTGTCGAAGGCGTCGCAATGACGGAATTCACCGAGGCCGACGTCGTGCGGCATCCGTTGGTGCAGCGGATCGTTCGCGCCTATGCAGCCTTTGACGCGCGCCGCGGGAACGGTCCGAAGCGGCCCGGCTGATGGCACTCATCGTCGATGTGAAAATTGAGGTGCCGTCGTGGCGTAAAGCGTGGCCGTGCGTGACCACCGAGACCAAGCAGCTCTTGCGTGACGCCCTGGAGCATCCTGGTCTGTTCAAAATTGGTCCGTCATGGCCGGGGGGGTCCCGGCCCCCCCCCGGCGCAGCAAAAGCGGGCGCGGGGACAAACCGGGGGGGGCCCGGCACCCCCCGCCCAGACGGACGA
>CAZXAQ010000033.1:0-2765 GCA_964638635.1 uncultured Flavobacteriaceae bacterium | reverse complement strand
GTCTGTCCCCCTGTGGGCCGCCCTGGCCGGGCTTGCCCCGGCCCCACCGGGTCGCACCACCAGCGGCGGTGGCCCGGTCCAGGGGGGCCCGGTGCACCCCCGGCCATGACGAAAGAATTGAAGTGGCGGTGGTCTTTGCCGATGACGTGAGACTCCGCGAGCTAAATTCCCGGTTCCGCGGCAAGGACAAGCCGACCAATGTCCTTTCGTTTCCGGACGGCGGTGCCCCGCCGGGTGGAGGGATTGCGCTTTCATTTGAGACGATTTCGGCGGAGGCCAAAACGCAGGGTAAACCATTTGTTAACCATGCTAAGCATATGATTTTACATGGCTTCTTGCACCTTCTCGGACACGATCACGACAAGCCTCGGGCGGCTCGCTTGATGGAGGGGCTCGAAATCGCCATGTTGGCCCGCATGGGCATCCCCAATCCGTATTTGATCGAGAAGCCGCGTGCCTGACCCTGCCGCGGGCGCGCCATCGGCTGAGCAGAGCCCGGACCAACCAAAGCCGTCATCCTGGCCGCAGGCGTTTGTGAGCGCCGTGCGCAAGCTCGTCGGCGTCCGGGAAGACGCGACGAAGCTTCGCGAGAGTTTGGAAGAAGTCATCGAAGAGAGCGACGCCGCGAACCGGCCGCTCGCGCGGGAAGAGCGCTCGATGATGCTCAACATCCTGAATTTCGGCGAGCTCAAGGTCGTCGACGTGATGGTGCCGCGCGCGGACATCATCGCGGTTGCCGAGGACACGCCGCTGCCCGAACTCGTGAAAATGTTTCGCGATGCGCAGCATTCACGCCTGCCGATCTACCGGGATACGCTCGATAACCCGGTCGGCATGGTGCACATCAAGGACCTGATCGGGCTTGCGATCCCTGAAGGCGAGGGTTCGCCGCATCCGAAGACCATCCAAGACATCGTGCGCGCGGTGCTGTTCGTGCCGCCGTCGATGCCGGTCGTGAATCTGCTTGTGAAGATGCAGTCGACGCGCGTGCATATGGCGCTTGTCATCGACGAATACGGCGGGACGGACGGGCTTGTCTCGATCGAAGACTTGGTCGAGCAGATCGTCGGCGACATCGAAGACGAACATGATACGGACGAAACGCGGCTCATCCTGCCGCGGGCGCCAGGCGAATTCGACGCGAGCGCGCGCGCCGATCTCGAAGAAGTCCAGAAGGTCGTCGGCTTCCCACTGGTCGACGAGGAAGAGGCCGAAGAGATCGATACGCTGGCCGGCCTCGTCTTCTCGCTCGTCGGGCGCGTGCCGCAGCGCGGCGAAATCGTGAAGCATCCCGCCGGTGTCGAGTTCGAAGTGCTCGATGCAGATCCGCGCCGGCTGAAGCGGTTGCGCGTGCGGGTGACGAAGCCCAAAGACGCGCCGGTGGAACCTGCCGCCGACGACAGCGACGCGCCCACCAAGCCGATGGCCGCGGTGAATGGCTGATACGATCGCGGATCGTCTCGGGAAACTTGATCTCATTAGGCGGCTCGAAGGCGCTGCAGCTTGGTTTCGCTCTTGCGTCGGGCGCGGGCGATTGCTTGTTGCGGCGGGGCTCGGCGCTGTCTCGGCGCTCGCCTACGCTCCCTTCTACGTTTGGCCGCTTCTCTTCCTGACGTTTCCCGTTTTGGTTTGGCTGATCGACGGCGCGAGCTACGTGCGCCGGCCTTGGGTTACGGCTGCGCTGATCGGCTGGGCGTTCGGGTTTGGATATTTCTTTGTCGGTTTGCACTGGATCGGGTTTGCGTTCGTTGTCGATTCCGACAGGCATGCGTGGCTGTTGCCGTTCGTCGCCGTTTTGTTCCCCGGAGGGTTGGCGCTCTTCTTTGCTTTGGCTGCCGGCGTCTCGCGTCTGCGTTGGACGGGTTGGGCGCGCGTGCCGGTGCTTGCGTCGGCGCTTGCTGCAGTCGAGTGGTTGCGCGGGCACATCCTGACGGGCTTCCCGTGGAATCTGCCGGGCTATGTTTGGTCTGGCAGCGACGCGATGTTTCAACTTGCGTCGGTGGTTGGAATTTACGGCGTCAGTCTAATCACTCTGCTCGCTTTTCTAGCGCCTGCGGCTGTCGTCGATGGGGATGGGCGCCGTCTCGATGCGTGGCGCGCGCTTGGGGTTCCGCCGCTGCTGCTCGCGGGGCTGTTCATTTTCGGGTGGCTGCGCCTGCCGTCCGCGCCTGCGGCGACGTTCGACACGGTGGCCTTGCGCATTGTGCAGCCGAATGTTCCGCAGACGGAGAAATGGAAACCGGAGTTTTTTCAACGGAACTGGCGCGTCCTCGTGGACCTGACCCAGCAGCCCGGACTCGAGACGCGAACGGTCGTCGTGTGGCCGGAGGCTGCGCCCCCGCTTGCGCTGTTGGAAACGCCGGACGCGCTGCAGGTGGCGGGGATGATCCTGCCCGACCGGACCACGCTTCTCACAGGGACGATCCGGATCGAGCGGGGCGAGAAACGCCGGTTTTTCAACAGTATGGCGGCGGTCTCGGGCACGGGAAAAGTGCTGGCGACCTACGACAAGTCCCACCTGGTGCCGTTTGGGGAATACCTGCCGCTCTATTGGCTCTTGGAACCGCTTGGCGTGTCGCAGATCACCGGCGGCGGTCAGGGGTACACGGAGGGTTCGGGCATCCGCACGCTAACCATTCCGGGGCTGCCGTCATTCAGTCCCTTGATTTGCTACGAACTGATTTTCCCCGACCATGTCGCGGCGGCAGGACAACGGCCCGAATGGTTGATGACGATGACGGACGATTCTTGGTTCGGTCCTTGGA
>CAZXAQ010000032.1:7627-39152 GCA_964638635.1 uncultured Flavobacteriaceae bacterium | reverse complement strand
CAGCGCGTTCAGATAGACGGGCAGGGTGGCGACCAGCGTCTTGCCTTCGCCGGTCTTCATCTCGGCGATATTGCCTTCGTGCAGCACCATGCCGCCGATCAGCTGCACGTCGAAGTGGCGCTGCCCCAGCGTGCGCTTCGCCGCCTCGCGAACGGTCCCGAACGCCTCAGGCAAAAGTTCGTCGAGCGAGCGCCCGTTCGCGACCTGCTCGCGGAACGTCGCCGTGCGCCCGCGCAACGCGTCGTCGCTGAGCTTCGCGATATCCGCTTCGAGGGCGTTGATCTTGGGGACGCGGGCGTAGAAAGGCTTTAGTCTGCGATCGTTGCTGGAGCCGAAAATCTTCTTGGCCAGCGTTGACAAGCCGAGCATTCGAAACCGTCCTTGAAGAGAAAAAATTGGGTCGAGGCAAAGGGGCCGCCGAAGACGGCGGGACTCGCCTCCAAGACGTACGGAAACAGGGGTTTCGCGCGAAGCCGCTGGGACAGATAAGGGGGCACCACCCCCCTGTCAACGCGACGCCCGGACAGGCTCGGTGCACTGTGGCGCGCGGGTACGAAGACGTGCGACAGAGTGATCCGAGCGCATGCCCTTAACCGTCGGGACGGCTTCAAAACGAGCACCGCCGCGCATACAGAACTGGGGAATGCGTCAGTCGCGGAATTCTGCCGTTCTTGACCGGTTTTGCGCCGCCCGCTACTGAACAAAGCGCGGACACGAGCCGCGAGAGGGATTGAAATCAAATGGCCCCGCCTGCGGGCAAGTCTGCCAAAGTTGCGGTGACCGCCAAGTCGGCACCCGAAGCGGCCCCCAAAGCCGTCAAAAGCGCGCCCCCCACATCTCCTTTGGCTCCTAAGTCGTTGGCGAAGCTGCAACCGATCTCCGGCGTGCGCTTGGGCGCGGGCTCGGCGGGCATCCGCTACGAGGGCCGCACCGACGTTCTGATGGCCGTAATGGCGCCCGGAACGACGGTCGCCGGCGTCTTCACAACGTCAAAGACCGCAGCGGCACCGATCGACTGGTGCCGCGCAGCCTTGCCGCAGCGTTCCGCGCGCATGCTGATCGTCAATTCCGGTAACGCCAACGCCTTCACAGGCCGCGTCGGCGTCGAAACCGTCCGCGCCACCGCCGACGCAGCCGCAGCGATTGCCGGCTGCAAGCCGCAAGAAGTCTTTATCGCCTCGACCGGTGTGATTGGCGAGCCGCTGCCGGTGAAGCGCCTGACGAGCGCGCTCCCCGACATCTACGAAAACACCGGCGCCACCGCCTGGGAACAGGCCGCCCGCGCCATCATGACGACCGACACGTTCCCGAAAATGGCGACCGCAACCGCTCAGATCGACGGCCAACTGGTCAAGATCAACGGCATCGCCAAGGGCTCCGGCATGATCGCCCCCGACATGGCGACGATGCTGTCGTTCGTCTTCACCGATGCCGCGATCCCCGGCGACGTTCTTCAGCTGCTGCTGACCCAAGGCGTCGAAAACAGCTTCAACGCCATCACCGTCGACAGCGACACCTCGACCAGCGACGCGCTGCTGCTGTTCGCGACCGGTAAAGGCGCGCGCCACAACCCGGTGATCCGCGCGAACGACAAGCGCCTCGACGACTTCCGGGTAAAGCTGAACGCCCTACTGCAGGATCTGGCGACCCAAGTCGTGCGCGACGGCGAAGGCGCAACGAAGCTCGTGCGCGTCAACGTCACCGGCGCCGAAACCAACCAAGCCGCCCGCAAGATCGCGCTCGCTGTCGCGAATTCGCCGCTCGTCAAGACCGCGATCGCCGGCGGCGACGCGAACTGGGGCCGCGTCGTCATGGCGGTCGGCAAGTCGGGCGAAGCCGCGAACCGCGACAAGCTCTCGATCAAATTCGGCGGCCACCGCGTGGCGACGCTGGGCCAGCGCGACGCAAACTACTCCGAAGCACTGATGACCCGCTACATGCAGCGCCAAGAAATCGAAATCGACATCGACGTGGGCGTAGGCAAAGGCGCCTCCGGTGTGTGGACCTGCGACCTCACCCACGGCTACATCTCGATCAACGGCGACTACCGCAGCTGAACGGTTAAGCAGCGGAAACTGGCACACGTGCTGCAGCGGTCCCGCCTGACACCAGGTTCGGGCTCGCCACATGAAAACGTTCATCGCCTCATTTTGGAACAATCAGAGCGGCGCGACAGCGATCGAATACGCCGCTTTTGCGATGCTCATCGGGGTCGCCTTGGTCATCGCGCTGCAAGTCGTCACCCCAAGCGTCAAGGACCTCTACGCTCTGATCGACTTCCCCACCAAATAACCGGCGTTTTCTTCGCCGCTCGGATCGGCCACACTACGGCTCCGCACGAACAGCGCCGAGCCGCCATGCCATCAGATCGCACCAATCTCGTCCTCGTGGCCGCTTGCGCCCTGATCGACCCCGATGGCCGCGTACTCCTCGCGCAACGCCCGCCGGGCAAGTCGATGGCCGGCCTGTGGGAGTTTCCGGGCGGCAAGGTTGAAACGGGCGAACGTCCCGAATTGACACTGATCCGCGAGCTTCACGAAGAACTGGGCATTGTCGTGAAGGAAGATTGCCTCGCGCCCTTCGCTTTCGCCTCGCATGGTTACGAAAGTTTTCATTTGCTGATGCCGCTCTACCTTTGCCGCCGCTGGGAAGGCATCGTGTCCCCAATCGAGGGTCAGAAGTTGGCTTGGGTGAGAACGAAAGACATGGGTAACTATCCCATGCCCCCGGCCGACGTACCGCTCGTCGCGCAACTGCGCGACCTGCTCTAGCGCAGCCACGCAATTGCGCGATCGATAAAATTGAAAATGTTACGCCTCGTTAAGGGGTCGCGTCGCACGCTCACGGGGCAACCGAATTGCGAACGAGGCGGACGATGAAGGCTCTCGCGCGAATGCTGGAAAGGCTTGCCGCCGACGAGAGCGGAGCAACGGCCATTGAGTACGGCGTGATAGTCGCGTTGATTTTCTTGGCCATTTTGGCGTCCGTCACGGCGGTGGCCGACGGCACGGTCAACATGTTTCAGATCATATCGTCGGCGATGAGCTAAGGAAGCTGGTCTAAAGCGAATAGAAGGGCGCCCGTAACCCACCCTTAAGCAGGTGCAGTGCATTATCGCGGTGGGGAAACACATAAAGGCGACCGGCAATGAACGCCCTTGCTCGACTGCTTCGGAAATTCGCAGCCGACGAAAGCGGCACGACCGCGATCGAATACGGCATCATCGTCTCGCTGATCTTTCTGGCGATCTTGTCGTCGGTGCAGGTCGTCGGCGGCATGACCGCGGTTCTCTACGAACTCGTCGCCGCGATGATGTAGTCGTAGGCTACGTCGCCCAGCCCGTCAGATAGACGATATCGAACGTCGCCGGGACCCGCCCGTCGGGCCCGGCGAATCTCATTGCATAGATTTCGCAGGCACGGGCAAGGACGCCCCGCCGCAAGAAAGTGCGCCGCCGTTCGCTGAGCACATTCGTCTCGCCCATGCCCCGCAGGTCGGCGAACAATTTGAGCGGGTGCTCGTAGCGCACCACAATCGTGTCCACGTCGGCGACCGGCTCCGCAAACCCCGCCCGCTGGAGCAGCGCGCCCGCATCGCGCACGTCGGCGAAAGGGGCGACACGGGGCGAAAGCCCGCCGGTGATTTCGATCTCGGCCTCGGCCAGTGCCGATCGCAGTTCGTCCAGCGTCTGCCCACCGAACAGTGCGCCGAGAAACAGCCCCTCGGCCTTCAGACAGCGGCGAATTTGCGTGAGCGCGCCCGGAAGGTCGTTCACGGCGTGCAGCGTCAGCACGCTTGCGAAGAGGTCGAGCGTCCCTTGGCCGAACGGCACCCCCTCCTGGTCGAACACGACGCCACCGGCCGGCACCAGCGCGGAAGCGCCGTCCGACCTTAGCCAAGGCATGGTTGGCATCGTCGGCGGCGCCAAAGCACCGTGCCAAACCGCGCGGCGGAACGGCCGGTTGATCGCCGTCAGCCGTTCGCCGATCTCCTCGCCCGCAGCCGCCACCAGGAACGAAAAGGCATCGAAGTCGCGCGCGGCGCGCGCCCGCCGCCGCCGCCGCAATTTCGTGTCGAATATCTGTGGAACGCCGCTCATGTCGCGCGCCGACACTGGCACGGCGGATCGGGACGCGCCAAGATCAAGCCGCGATGGGTCTAGCTTCCTTCAGCGTCGGCAAGGCGACGCGCGCCGCTGCGCGCGTGGCGCTGAACCTCATTTTGCCGCCGCTATGCCTGAAGTGCCGCACGCCGGTTGCCGAACCCCAATCCGTCTGTGCGCCGTGCTGGAGCATGCTCCGCTTCTTGAGTGCGCCCCAATGCACGCAATGCGGTCTGCCGTTCCCGCACGATCTGGGCGCGGGCGTGAAGTGCGCCGCGTGCATCGCCAAACCGCCGCCGTTCACGATCTCGCGCGCGGCACTTGCCTACGACGACGCCAGCCGCGATCTCATCCTCGGCTTCAAGCACGCCGACCGGCTTGAGCCCGTGCCGCTCTTCGCGCGCTGGATGGCGACGGCAGGCCGAGACGCGGTCGCACACGCCGATGCGCTCATTCCGGTGCCGCTCCATTGGCGCAGGCTCGTGTCGCGCCGTTACAACCAAGCGGCGCTGCTCGCAAACGCACTTGGCGCGCTGACGCGCCTGCCCGTGGACACCGCAGCGCTGCAGCGCGTGAAGGCGACGCCCAGCCAAGGCGAGATGCCCTCCGCCCGCGCCCGCGCGAAAAACGTCGTGCGCGCCTTCGCACTTGCCGAAAAGAGCAGGGTGAAAATCGCCGGCAAAAGACTCGTCTTGGTTGACGACGTGCTAACGACCGGCGCGACCGTTGGGGCCTGCACAAAGGCTCTGCTGAAGGCCGGGGCGGCGTCTGTATCTGTAGTCACATTGGCGCGCGTTGTGCGCCCGTTAAGCCTGTCCCTATGATGATCGATAGTGGCCGAGAGGGCGGCCGCGCCCTATATTCGTAGAAGAAGTCCAGGCGATTCCCATGTCAGCTTCTGTCGTGCGTCCCGACCCAATGCCTCCGATCATCGTCTACTCGACGTTGCTCTGTCCCTATTGCCACCGCGCCAAGGCCCTGCTGCGCCAGAAGGGTGTCGACTTCACTGAGATCGACGTCGGCATGGACGCCGAAAAGCGCAGCGAAATGACGAAGCGCGCCGGCCGCCACACGGTTCCGCAGATTTTCGTCGGCGACAAGCACGTCGGTGGCTGCGACGACCTCTACGCGCTGGACGATCAAGGCAAGCTCGACTCGCTTCTGAGCGGCGGCTAACCTCCACGGCATGAGCCAAGTCTTCCGTGCCGCCTGTGTGCAAATGCGCACGGGCCTCGATATCGCCGCCAATGTTGAAGCCGCGAGCGCGCTGATCCGCGACGCCAAGGCGAAGGGCGCCCACTTCGCCGCGACCCCCGAAATGACGTCGCTGTTCGAAGCGGAATCCGACGCGCTGTTCACCAAAGTCCGCGAGCAAGACGACGACACCGCGTTGAAGGCGTTCCGCGCGTTGGCGGAAGAGTGCGCGCTCTGGCTTCTGATCGGCTCGCTGCCGATCAAAGTGGCGGAGCGCCAATGCGCCAACCGTTCGTTTCTGATCGACCCGAAAGGCGCGGTCCGCGCGACGTATGACAAGATCCACATGTTCGACGTCGATCTGCCCGGCGGCGAGGTTTATCGCGAGTCGAAGAACTACCGCCCCGGCGAACGCGCCGTTGTTGCGAACCTCCCCTGGGGCAAACTCGGTATGAGCGTCTGCTACGACCTGCGCTTCCCGCACCTCTATCGCGCGCTCGCGAAAGCCGGCGCCTCTTTTCTCTCGATCCCCGCGGCGTTCACCTACACCACCGGCCAAGCGCACTGGCACGTGTTGCAGCGCGCCCGCGCGATCGAAACCGGCTGCTTCGTGATCGCCCCCGCGCAAGGCGGCAAGCATGAGAACGGCCGCCACACGTTCGGCCACAGCGTCATCGTCGATCCCTGGGGCAACATCATCGCCGAAGCCGGCGACGCCCCCGGCGTGATCGTCGCCGACATCGACCCGAACAAAGTCGCCGAAGCGCGCTCCCGCGTCCCCGCGCTCACGCACGACCGTGAGTTCAAACTTCCATAAGAGGGCCGGCGTGCGCGTTCTAACCGCTTTGTTTCTGTTGCTGACCTGCGCCGCCGAAGCGGCAGCCGCGCCGATCACGTTCAAAGATTTGCTGGCGCGTCCCCGTGCGACGCCGACGCAGACAATCGCTTATGGCTCCGCCCCGCATCAATTCGCCGAGCTGTGGCTGCCGGCGGGAAAGGGTCCGCACCCGACCGTCATCGTGATTCATGGCGGCTGCTGGCTCGCCGAACTGCCCGGCACCGAACTGATGGCCTACATCTCGGAGGACCTGCGCCAGCACGGCTACGCCGTGTGGAGCATCGACTACCGCCGCATCGGCGAAGATGGCGGCGGTTACCCCGGCACGTTCCTCGACACCGCAACCGCGATCGACAAGCTCAAGGAGATCGCGCCAGCGAACAAGCTCGACCTGAAGAAGCTCGTCGCCATCGGCCACTCCGCCGGTGGCCATCTGGCAACCTGGTCCGCCGCCCGCCCGCATTTGCCCAAATCGAGCCCGCTCGCCACACCGAACCCGCTCCCCATCACTGGCGTGATCAGCCTCGCTGGCATCAACGACCTTGCAGCCTATCGAGACAAAGGCCCAAGCGCATGCGGCGGTCCCGCCACCATTGACGCTCTCGTAGGCGCCGACACCCGTAAAGGCGAACTCTACGCAGATACAGCACCTGCGGCGTTGCTGCCGATAGGCGTGGAACTCGCCGTCATATCGGGCGAACTCGACAAGATTGTTCCACCGTCGTTTGGGACACGCTTCGCAGCTGCCGCTGCGAAAGCAGGCGATCACAATGTCACAGAGGTGGTCTTTAAAGACGCAGGCCACTTCGAACTCATCGATCCGACCTCCGACGCGTGGAAGCACATTCGCGCCAAAATCAACGCACTGATGAAATGACGACGCGCCAACACGCCTTGGATCTCGACGCCCGCGACCCGCTCGCCCACGCGCGCGACCGTTTCGCGATTCCAAGCGGCATCATCTATCTCGACGGCAATTCGTTGGGGTGCCTGCCGAAGAACGTCGCCGCGCGCTTGCGCGAAGCGATCGAAGAGGAATGGGGCAGGGGCTTGATCCGCTCGTGGAACAACGCCGGCTGGTACACCGCGCCGCAACGCGCCGGCGCCAAGATCGCAAAGCTCATCGGTGCGGCGCCTGATGAGGTCATCGTCACCGACTCAACCTCCGTCGATCTCTTCAAGGTCCTGGCGGCGGCATTGCGCCTGCGCCCCGGCCGCAAGACGATTCTAGGCGTCAACGGCGACTTCCCAACCGACGCCTACATCGCCAGCGGCGTCGCGCGGCTGACCGGCACGAACTTCAAACGCGTGGAGAGCCGCGACCTGATCGGCGCGATCGACACCGACACCGCGGTCGTGTCGCTCACTCACGTGAACTACAAGTCCGGCTTCATCCAAGACATGCGGGGGATCACCGAAGCCGCGTACGCAAGGGGCGCGCTCATCGTCTGGGACCTGTCGCACAGCGCGGGCGTCTTGCCGCTCGAACTCGCCAAGTGCGGCGCCGACTTCGCCGTCGGCTGCGGCTACAAGTACCTGAACGGCGGCCCCGGCGCGCCAGCCTACGTCTTCGTCGCCAAGCGCCACCACGACGCGTTCGACCATCCGTTGACCGGCTGGCTCGGCCACATCGATCCGTTCGCCTTCGCGGAGGACTACGAACACGCGAAGGGCATGAACAAGCTCCTGACCGGAACGCCGCCCATCCTGTCGCTGACCGCGCTCGACGCGGCACTCGACGCCTTCAACAGCATCGACATGAACGCCGTGCGCGTCAAAGTCGAAGCGCTGACCGGCCTCTTCGTGTCGCTCGCCGACGAACGCCTCATGCGCTACAGCTTCACGCTCGCCAGCCCCCGCACCGCCAGCGAGCGCGGCGCGGTCGTGTCGCTCGCCCACGCGCAAGGCTACGCGATCATGCAAGCGCTCATCGCCCGAGGCTTGATCGGCGACTTCCGCGCGCCCGACATCGTGCGCTTCGGCTTCTCCCCGCTCACCACGCGCTTCGTCGACGCGTACGACGCTATCCACATCATCGACGAGGTGATGACCGCGCGCGCCTGGGACACACCCGAATTCAAATCGCGCAAAGCCGTAACGTGACGCCTCGCAGAAATGACAGCGGTTGTGCGAATCCGCGCATTTACCCTTCTTTAAGGTCCGCGGCGTCGCATAGGGCGGTCTTGCCGAGAGGGTTCGTGGCGGTCATCTTAGTTCGACTGCCGAGTGTGCAGGAGTTAGGCGCAACGTCATGATCCGCTATCAGCTGGTCTGCCCGAAAGACCACAGCTTCGAAGGCTGGTTCCGCGACAGCGCCGCGTACGACACGCAGGCGAAGAAGGGCCTGCTCGCCTGCCCGACCTGCAACTCGAAGAAGATCGCCAAAGCCCCGATGGCGCCCGCGATTTCGAAGAAGGGTGAACTTGAGCAAGCCGCCGCCAAAGCCAAGGCGATGCGCGAGTGGGTGACGAACGTCCGCAAAGAGGTCGAAAAGAACGCCGAATATGTCGGCGAACGCTTCCCGGACGAAGCCCGCGCCATCCACCACGGCGACGCGAAGGAACGCCAAATCTACGGCGAAGCAACGCTGGCCGACGCCCGCGACCTCATCGAAGAAGGCATCCCCGTGGCACCGATCCCAAGCCTGCCGCGCGCGGATTCTTAGTTCGATTTACACGCCGTCGCGCACATCATCGTGCGCGCAACGCCGCCGCGACTTGCTCGGCCGAGAACGTCACCGTGTTCGTTGTCCGCGCGAGTTCGTAGCCTTCGCGCAAGCTCAACGACAAACATATCGACCGAGGCTCGCGGCTGAGGTCGTAAGCCGGTTGCGCCGGAATTTGGTACGCCGCCGGATAGGCCGGCCGTGCTACGAAGAGATAGACGGAATAGACCGGCGGCGCGGACGCGGGCGACTTGGCCCGTGCGGCGGCAACCCGTTGGCGTTCGACAGGGTGTCGGACCGAGGCCGTGCCCAAGAATGGTCCGACACCGACGGTCGCTCGGATCGTGCGGTCGCCGCAAAATTCCGTCTCGTCGAGAACATATCCCGCTTCCGACAGAAGGTCTGGGCTGGAGGTGAAATCGACGCGCAACGCATTGCCGAGCGGCGTGCTTGACCCAACAGGCAGCGCTGAACCAGGCACCTGCACAACACCGACCGGTGCGATCGAGACGGCGTGGCGAGTGACACCGCACCCTGCCAATGTCAGTGCAGCAACCGCAACTGCAAGTTGGCGCAAGATCATCGGTGGCTCCTGCTATTTCTTCGCCACCACCATGTAGTTCACGTCGGTGTCGTTTGCGAGCATGAACCCGCCGCTAAGGGGGTTGAACATGACGCCCGTCTCTTTTGTGACATCGAGACCGGCCCGTGTGAGCGCCGTATCGAGTTCAAGGGGCTTCACGAACTTGTTCCAATCGTGCGTGCCCCTGGGTAGCCAACCGAGCACATACTC
Source organism: uncultured Flavobacteriaceae bacterium (assembly GCA_964638635.1). Classification (GTDB taxonomy): domain Bacteria; phylum Pseudomonadota; class Alphaproteobacteria; order Micropepsales; family Micropepsaceae; genus SZUA-430. Next base: position 29,560 of record CAZXAQ010000032.1, on the reverse strand, counting down.
TGCCCCCACGATCGCAAGCGCATACGCCTTCGCCGTCCGGTTAATCGTCGCCACGAACATCAGTCCGCCCGGCGTCAGCATCGACGCGCAGCTCCGAACGAACAGGTTCAAATCGGCAACGTGCTCGATCACCTCCATGTTGAGGATCACGTCGAACCGCTCGCCCGCCTCGGCCAGCGCTTCCGCGGTCGTCGCGCGATAGTCGATGGTAAGCTCGCACTCCGCCGCATGCGTCGCCGCCGTCTTGATGTTCTTCTCCGACGCATCGGCGCCGAGCACGTCGAAGCCCAGTCGCGCCATCGGCTCGCTCAAGAGCCCGCCGCCGCAGCCGATGTCGAGCAGGCGCAACCCGGCGAACGGTTTCGGCCCCTTCGCGTCGCGCCCGAAATGCGCCGCAGCCTCGTCGCGGATGAAGCCCAGCCGAACCGGATTGAACCGGTGCAAAACACCGAACTTCCCGTGCGGATTCCACCACTCCGCCGCCAGCGCCGAAAAGCGCGCAACCTCGGCCGCATCGACTGTGGATTGTCCTTCTGTGACGGTCGCCACTGGCTTCACTATCTCCGCGCGTTGCGTGACAAACACTGGGAGTCTAACTATACCCCAGCCGAGCCCAATCAACCCCTTGATCGCTAAGGACCTAACGCCGCGCCGCCATGCCCAGACTCGTGATGAAGTTCGGAGGCACGTCGGTGGCGGACCTCGAGCGTATCAGGAACGTCGCCCTCAAGGTTAAGCGCGAGGTCGACCGCGGTTATCAGGTTGCCGTCGTGGTTTCGGCCATGTCGGGCGAAACGAACAAGCTCGTCAACTGGGCGCGCGAATTGTCGCCGCTGCACGACGCCCGCGAGTACGACACGGTCGTGGCCTCCGGCGAACAGGTGACCGTCGGCCTCCTCGCGATTGCGCTTCAGCACATCGGCGTCCAAGCCCGTTCCTGGCTCGGTTGGCAAATCCCGATCCACACGACGGGGATGCACGGCTCCGCCGCCATCACCGACATTGAAACGAAGGTTTTGGAAGAACGGCTCGCCCAGAACCAAGTGGCCGTGATCGCGGGCTTCCAAGGGCTCGGGCCGGACAACCGCGTGACGACGCTCGGCCGCGGCGGCTCCGACACCAGCGCGGTTGCGGTCGCCGCCGCCTTGAAGGCAGAGCGCTGCGACATCTATACCGACGTCGACGGCGTCTACACGACCGACCCGCGCATCACGCCGAAGGCCCGCAAGCTCGACAAAATCTCTTACGAAGAAATGCTCGAGATGGCTTCGCTCGGCGCGAAAGTGCTGCAGACGCGCTCGGTCGAGCTCGCGATGATTCACCGCGTGCCCGTGCAAGTGCTTTCGAGTTTCGAAGACCTGCCCGGCACGCTCGTGTGCGATGAGGACGAAATCGTGGAACAACAACTGGTCAGCGGCATCGCCTACAGCCGGGACGAGGCGAAGATCACGCTCGTAAAAGTGCCCGATAAGCCCGGCGTCGCTGCCGCGATCTTCGGTCCCTTGGCCGACGGCGGCATCAACGTCGACATGATCGTGCAGAACACGTCCGAAGACGGCGCCACCACCGACATGACGTTCACGGTCGGCCGCGCCGAGTTCGAACGCGCGATCCACATCATTGAACGCAACAAGACGGCGATCGGCTACCAGAAGCTCCTGACCGACAAGAACGTCGCCAAGGTCTCCGTCATCGGCGTCGGCATGCGCGCGCATGCGGGCGTCGCGCAGACGATGTTCAAGACGCTGGCCGAGAAGGGCATCAACATCCAGGTCATCTCGACCTCCGAAATCAAGATCAGCGTGCTCATCGCGGCCGAACTCACCGACACGGCCGTACGCGCGCTGCACACGGCCTACGGATTGGACAAGTGACCACCGCCCGCACCGGACCTCGGAGTTAGATGGCCACCACAGCCGGCCCACGCCTGATTCTAAAGCGCATGCGCGAGATCATGGTCGAGCGCATCTCGCCCCAAGCGCGTCTGGACAAGATGGTCGAGGTCATCGCCGTCAACATGGTGGCGGAAGTCTGCTCGATCTACCTCGCCAAACCCGGCGGCTGGCTGGAGCTGTTCGCGACTGAAGGCTTGAACCGCGCCGCCGTCCACAAAACGCGCCTGAAGATGGGCGAGGGCATCATCGGCGACATTGCGCTCCACGCTCGGCCGCTGAATCTCTCCGACGCGCCGCAACACCCGAGCTTCTCTTACCGCCCGGAAACCGGCGAAGACCCTTACCAATCGATGCTCGGCGTGCCGATCATCCGAAGCGGCGGCACGACGCTGGGCGTGCTTGCGGTCCAAAACAAGACCCACCGCCACTACGGCGAGGAAGAAGTCGAAGCGCTGCTGACCGTCGCCACCGTGCTCGCCGAACTCGTCGTCTCCGGCTCGCTGGTCGACCTCGCCGAAGTCGACATCGGCCCGAAGCACGACCGTCCGTGGCGCGGCCAAGGCGTGTCGTTCTGCGAAGGCATCGCGATGGGCCGCGCCGTGCTGCACGAACCGCGCGTCAAGGTCGAGAAGCTGATCGCCGACGACGTGATCGCCGAGCGCGACCGCTTGGACGGCGCGATCATCGACCTGCGCACGTCGATCGACGCGATGCTCTCGGCCGAAGACGCAGCCATCGCCGGCGAGTCGCGCGAGGTGCTTGAGGCCTACCGCATGTTCGCGCACGACCGCGGCTGGACGAACCGCTTGCGCGAAGCGGTGATGACGGGCCTCACCGCCGAGGGCGCGGTCGAACGCGTGCAAAACGACACCCGCGCCCGCATGGCCCGTCAAACCGATCCGCTGATGCGCGAGCGCCTGCACGATTTGGACGATCTCGCGAACCGCTTGCTGCGCCATCTGATGGGCAAGGCCGACACGTCCGCGCACGAAGCGCTTCCCGCCGACACGTTGCTGTTCGCGCGCACGATGGGCCCGGCCGAGCTGCTCGACTACGACCGCACGAAACTGCGCGGCCTGATCCTGGAGGAAGGCTCCCCCACAAGCCACGTCGCCATCGTCGCCCGCGCGCTCGACATCCCGCTGATCGGCCGCATCGAAAGCGTGCTCGATCAAGTCGAACCCGGCGACTGGGTCATCGCCGACGGCGACACGGCAGAAGTTCACCTGCGTCCCGCCCACGATGTGCGCGAGGCCTACCGTCACAAGCTTGCGCTCCGCGCCCAACGCCAGGCGGCCTACGCGGCGCAGCGCCTTCTGCCCGCGATCACCAAGGACGGCGAGCGCGTAAAGCTGCTGATGAACGCAGGCCTCCTCGCCGACCTGCCTCATCTCGACGAAGCGGGCGCCGAAGGCATCGGCCTCTTCCGCACCGAGCTGCAGTTCATGATCGCGCATGAACTACCGCGGCTGAAGCAACTCGTCGATCTCTACACCGCCGTGCTCGACGGCGCGGCCGGCCGCCAAGTCGTGTTCCGCACGCTCGATCTCGGCGGTGACAAGGTGCTGCCCTACGCGCGCCCGCTCAACGAAGAAAACCCAGCGATGGGCTGGCGCGCCATTCGCATGACGCTCGATCGCCCCGCGCTGCTGCGTTACCAGATCCGCGCGCTGCTGAAGGCTGGCGCCGGCCGCGACGTCGATCTGATGTTCCCGATGGTGGCGGAGGTGGCCGAGTTTCGCGAGGCCCGCAAACTCGTCGACCGCGAACTCGAACGCCTCGCCCGCATCGGTGAAACCCCGCCGCGCAAAGTCCGCGTCGGCAGCATGCTCGAAGTCCCGGCACTCGCGTTCCAGCTGCCGGCGCTATTGAGTATCGCCGACTTCGTCTCCATCGGCTCGAACGACCTGATGCAGTTCCTGTTCGCGAGCGACCGGGGCAACCCGCGCCTGGGCGGGCGGTACGACCTCCTGAGCCCGCCTATGCTTAATTTTCTTAAGGGTGTTTCCGACGCCGCCCGCGCCCGTGGGGTTCCGGTGACGCTTTGCGGCGAGATGGCCGGCCGCCCCTTGGAGGCGATGGCCCTGATCGGCCTTGGATTCCGCTCGCTTTCCATGGTCCCGGCCTCGATCGGCCCGGTGAAGCAGATGCTCTTGGGCCTGAATTTCGGCCAGCTCGCCGCGTTCATGGCCGGTCTCGAAGCCCGCTCCGATCACTCGCTTCGGGAGCAGTTGAAGCAATTTGCAATCAATGAGCGCGTTGCGATTTAGCGCGTTCGGCGTTTGCCCGCGCCCCAACGTTTTGCAATATTTAACTGCCAAAGTTGTACAGTGGCGTTGCCGAAGCTTGCGGGCGATCGGCAAAACAAGAACCGGTTGGATGGGTGTTGAGTGATGAGCGACGTAGCGCACACGTTGCCGGCGGAAGAGCGCAGAGAGCGCCGTCGCCTCCATCTGCGTGAAGTCGAGCAAGCGCCCGAACCGCAAGTTCAAGTGCCCGAACCGCCGCGCTTCACGGTCGGCGAAGTTCTTCGCACCGCCCGCGTCGACCGTGGCCAGGACGCCGCCGCCGTCGCCTCGCTTCTCAAAATGCGCCGCGAACAGCTGGAAGCGATCGAAGCCGGCAACCTCGCGAAACTCCCCGGCCGTACCTACGCGGTGGGTTTCGTCCGTGCTTATGCCCGCCACCTCGGCCTCGATGCCGACGCGCTGGCTCAACAATTCAAGGACGAGACCGCGGAAACGGAAGCGGCCAAGCCCGTCGACCTCGTCTTCCCGAAAGCGCAGGAAGAATACCGCGGCCCTCGTGGCTCGATCATGGCAGTCGCGATGCTGATCGCGTTGGCGATCTACGGCATCACCTACGTGACCATGCCCAGCCGCAAATCGGTGGCCGTCGCCGCGCAAACCGAACCGACGTCCGTTGTCGTCGAACAGGCGCCGCCCGCGCCGCCGAAGCCGGTCGCGCCGCCCGCCAAAACCGATTCGGATCAAACGCCCGTCGAAGTCGCCGTGAGCTTCGTCGCCGGCAGCCAAACGCTGCCCGAGCAGAAGGTGCCGGCCCCGCCGGCGCTCGAACCCGTTGCGACGCCGGCCACGCCGATCGCCGTCGCGCAAGCCGAGCAGCCGCAACCGCAAGCCGAAACGAACGCCCGCATCGTGCTCAAGGCGGTCGAACCAACCTACGTGCAAGTCCGCGATTCGCAGCAGCCGCGGTCACGTTCGGTGCTGGTCGCAAAGGTGCTCAACGTCGGCGAATCATATGCCGTGCCGAATCGCACCGGCCTGATTATGCAAACGGGCAATGCGGGCGGTCTTCAAGTTGAGGTAGATGGTCGTTCGCTCGGCGTTTTCGGAAAGAGCGGCGAAGTGATCACACGAATCCCGCTAGATCCCTCGTATTTCTTGGAGCGCATGGCCGCATCGCAATAAATGCGGTGATCGGTGCTTGACCCTCGCCTCTCAGGCGAACACCCTCGTCAGATCGAAGTGATTCGCGAAGGGACCGCGATTCACTGGGGATTTTTGAGTCGAGGGGCTCATGACACATTCAGAAAACAACGCCGAAACGAATCTTGCGCCGAAGCCGCGTGCTGGCCGTCCACGTAGCGCCGAATCGCGCCGCGCGATCATTCAGTCGGCGATGCATATTCTTCAAAACGACGGCTATGCCGCTCTAAACATTGAAGCAATCGCCGCCAAGGCGGGTGTTTCGAAGCAGACGATCTACCGCTGGTGGCCGTCGGCAGCCTTCATCGTGCTCGAAGCGCTGACCGCCGACATGCCGCCGCAAGAAACGATCGCGCCGGACACCGGCTCGCTCAAGGGCGACATGCAGGACCTCGTCCGCTCGACCGTTCGGGCGCTCGCCCAACGTCGCGGCCCGGTTTTCAAAGCTCTCCTTGCGGAAGCACAAGCCGACGCCCGCTTTGCTGAGGCTTTCCGCACCTCGCTGATGGAAGCGCACCGTGAAATCGTTCGTTCGATCGTCGGCCGCGCGCAGCTGCGCGGCGAATGCGCCTTCGAAGCCGACAAAGAGCTCGTCGCCGACATCGTTTACGGCCCGATTCTCTACCGCCTTCTGAACGGCCACGCGGAATTGGACGAAACGTTTGCCTTCGGCCTCGTCGATGCGGCCGTGGCGGCGCTCAAATACCGCGAAAGCGGTGCCGCGCGCCGTGCAGCGGAAGCCGCCGAATAACAACCCGACTGGGGAACGCTCTCATCGCCGCGTGCGCCATGACTGGCGCGCGCGGCGTTTCGCGTCATAGTACCCGCTGAACTGAATCGCTTCGGAGCTGACGAATGAAACGCTTAGGCGCCCTCATCGCCCTGACTTTGCTGACCGGCTGTTCGTACCTGGGTCTGGGCGACACGCAGGATCAAGCCGCCGTCGTCACCGATCAGCCGCCTGCGGTCGACCAAGCGGCCGCGGAACCCGCGGTCGAGCAAACCGCGGGTCCCGCCTCGATCAAGCCGCCGCTGCCGCAGTCAACGCTGGTGATCGCCGACGCGTGGGCATTGCCCTCGCCGCGCGGCACGAAAGTGGCCGCGGGTTTCTTCACCGTCGCGAACGGCGGGTCTGAAAGCGACCGCCTCATCGGCGCCACAAGCGCCCGCGCCGGCCGCATGGAAGTGCACGAGATCGCAAACGATGGCGGCGTCGTCAAAATGCGCCAACTCACCGCCGGCTTCGAAGTGCCGTCGGGCGGATCGGCCGTGCTCAAGGAAGACGGCGTGCATCTGATGTTCCTGGACGTCGACACGCCGTTCACGGAAGGCGAAACGATCCCCGTGGCGCTCAGCTTCGAAAAAGCGGGCACGATCGAAGTGACAATGCGCGTCAAACGCGCGAGCAAAATCGTCGCGCAGCACTAGCGGCGCCGCACGGTTGACCGCATCGGCCGGGGCGGTGCCTAGTGGCGTCCCGACCGCCGCGAGAACGCCGATGCCTCTGCCGCCCATCCGTCCGATCGAACTTGCCGACGTCGAGGCGGCGCGTGAGCGCATCGCGGGCACAATCGTCCGCACGCCGCTCGTGAAGTTGGAACTGGGGCCCGGCGCCCCCGACATCCGCCTCAAGCTTGAGAACCTCCAGCCGATCAACGCGTATAAATTGCGCGGCGCCGCGAACGCCGTGGCGATGCTGTCCGACGCAGAGCGCAAGCGCGGCGTCTGGACGGTCAGCGCCGGCAACGCGGGGCAGGGCGTCGCCTACGCGGCACGCGCGGCCGGCGTTCCCTGCACAGTCGTCGCGATCGAAACGGCCCCGCAAGCAAAGCTCGACCGCATGCGCGCTTTGGGCGCGAAGCTCGTCCTCGTGCCCTACGAAACCGCCTGGAAAGCGGTGGAAGAGCATCGCTTCGACGGCGCCGAAGGGACATTCATCCATTCCTTCGACGACCACAATTTCATCGCTGGCCACGCAACGATGGCCCTCGAAATTCTGGAAGACGCGCCCGACACCGCCGCGGTGATTGCGGGCATCGGCGGCGGCGGCCTGATCACCGGCGTCGGCAGTGTGATGAAAGCGAAGAACCCGAACATCAAGGTGTTGGGCGCCGAACCCGAAACCGCCGCGCCCTACGCCTACTCGCGGCAACAAGGCGCCCCGAGCAAATTTCCAACCTGGCAAGCCTCGTTCGTCGACGGCGCGGGCGGCCAAAGCGTCTTCCCGCGCATGTGGGAACGCATGAAGCCAGTTGTCGATGGCGCTATCGTCGTGACGCTCGCGGAAACCCGCAAAGCGATGCGCCTGATGGCCGAGAAGGCGCGCGTCATAGCCGAAGGGGCAGGCGCCTTGCCGCTCGCCGCCGCGCTCACCGGCAAGGCGGGCAACGGCCCGATCGTCTGCATCGTCTCCGGCGGCAACCTCGACCTGAAGAAATTCGCCGAGTTGATCGATGTCTAACGAAGACCCGCGCATTGCCGAAGTCCTGGCCTTCTGGTTCGGCGCGCCCGGCGATCCGCACCACGACAAGACGCGCGCGGAGTGGTTCCGCAAAGATGACGCCTTCGACGCCGAAATCCGCCGCCGCTTCGGCGCGCTGATCGACGAGGCACTCGCCGGCGCGCTCGAAACCTGGCGCACCACCACAGCCGGCACGCTCGCCTACATCATCACGCTGGACCAATTCACCCGAAATGCGCACCGTGGCACGGCGAAGTCATTCGCCGGCGACGCGCAAGCCCTCGCCGCCGCCCGCGCGCTCGTCGCAAGCGGCGCCGACCGCACGCTGCCCGGCGTCCGCCGCCAGTTCGCCTACCTGCCGTTTGAGCACGCCGAAGACCTCGCGATGCAAAACGAGTCGATGCGCTTGTTCACGGCGCTTGGCACCGACGAGCCGACACTGGCAGATCTTGCCGTCTGGGCCGAGAAGCATCGCGTGATCGTCGCCCGCTTCGGTCGCTTCCCGCATCGAAACGCAATCCTCGGCCGGAAAAATACGCCCGATGAGGAAGCGTTTCTGCGCGAACCCGGATCGAGTTTCTAGCGCGGCGCGCAAACACCACCTTCGCGCGCACACGCACGGCGAAAGTGGCGCCAGAGGCTGGTCCCTTTCGCCGCACCTCAAACGCGCGGTTGCAGCGCCATTGGAAGGCACGCGACGAAACGGCGTAGAAGCGCAAAGCCCCGCACGACGAAACCCGCGGCGCCAACCACGCGGAGATCCGACATGAAACGCATATTGCCTGCGCTCGCCCTTCTTTCGCTCACGGGCTGCAGCTATCTGGGCCTGACCAGCAAGGAAGAAAAGATGGCCGCCCCACCGGCCGAGGCGGTCGCCGCCGCGCCGCAAGCCGTCGCCATATCGGAACCCAAACTCGCGGTCGCCGACGGTTGGGCGCTCGTGACGCCGAAGGGTGCGAAGCTCGGCGCCGGGTTCCTCACCGTCACGAACGCAGGCTCTGCCGGCGACCGTCTGATCGCCGCATCAAGCCCGCGCGCGAAGTCGATCGAGATCCACGAGATGATGACCGAAGGCACGAAGATGAAGATGCGCCCGGCCGACGGCCTCGACGTGCCCCCGAGCGGCAGCGTCGCGCTGAACGACAAGGGGCCGCATCTGATGTTCAACGGCATCGATAAGCCGTTCAAGGACGGCGAGACGATCCCGGTGAAGCTGAAATTCGAAAAGTCGGGCGAAGTCGAAACGACGCTGACCGTGAAGAAGACGGCGAACTGACGACGGCGGCGGGCGCGCGGCCTTAGCGCGTGCCCGCCATCGATCTCACCGTAAAGAGAATACCGATCGGGATCAGGGCCAACACGATCGCGGCCCAACTGCCGGCGGCCGCGATCGCCGCCGCGCCGGCCCACGCGATCGATGCGAACGCCTCCGACAGCGTCGCGATGCGCGACGACGTGTGACGGCGCCGGAACTGACTGCGCTTCGCTTGCGCGCGGAACCAAAACTGGATCGCCGTCGCCGACGCCGCGGAAGCAGCGATCCCCAAGGCCGCCGCCACGGCGACGCCCGGCGAGAGCGCGATCAACGCCACGACGAACGGCAAGAATACGACGGCGATGCACTGCATCACCGCCTCGATCTTGGCCCGCAGCAACAAGGTCTCCGGCACGGGGGCGGTCAACACAAGGTCGGGCGCGTCCTCCCCGCACAGGGTCAGCCAGGCAAGCCCGCCGGCAAGCTGCCCCGCCGACATCACGAGCACCGGCACCAGCACAACGCCGACGCCCGCATCGTCGCTATAGCTGTGCCAAAGCATCAGCGCCGGCGGCAACAGATAGAGCAACTGCATCAACGACTGCGACAACAGCCACGGATCGCGCACAAGCAGCGTACGCTCCTTGCGCCGCAAAGCGGCAGCCGGTGTCTGCACGGCGAACGCTCGTGCGCGTTGTTGCGCGACATCGCCGCGCGACACGCTGGAGGCCGCAATCACGAAACGCGCAAAGCGCGGTGCGTAAAGCGCCGTCGTCACCACGAACAGCACAACGCTGACCACGACAACCGAAAGCATCGCCGGAACATCGCCGAGCGCGCCGCGCGCCGGCCACCAGAGAAGGCTTGCAAGGTCCGGCGCATTCGCCAAGACCGTGTCGGAACGCAGGAATGCAAACCGCGACAGCGTGCCCGTCGAGAACAGCGCAGCCACCTGCAGCCCGATCACGAACAAGCCGCCGATAACGGCAGCCGCGATCTGGGCGGCGAGGCGTGTCCGCTTCGGTCCGATGACTTGGAACAACGCCACCGTCAGCGCAACCGCAAGCGCCGTCGCGACCAGCGAGACCGCAACGATGATCCCATAGGCGCCGAGCCACCGCACGCCACCGAGCCACGCCAAAACGTTGATGAAGGGTCCGATGAACAGCAACGACATTGCGCCAACGGTCAGCGCGATCGCGCCGATCCTGACCGCGAACAACCGGTGCGCCTCGACCGGCGAACTCAAGATCAGTTCGAGGTCCGAGCGCGTGTAGAACGTACGCGTGACGCTCTCCATCGCCTGCGAAAGAATCGCCGAACCCGAAAGCAACACGCCGGCCGTGACGGCAATCAGCGTTGGCAAGTCGTGTGCAAGCGCCGCGTTCGCAAGCCGCCCGACCGCGAAATACGCAACAACGTGCATAACGCCCAAGAAAATCCCGACGCCGACGGCCACCTTGCGCAACCGCTCGGCCTTGCCGCCCGTCAGCATCGCAAAGACATCGCGCCATGCCAGCCGCATCTCGTGCTGAGCGAACCACGTCATGGTGCCGGGCATGCTCATGCCGCGGCCGCCGCCTGCTCGACGATCGCCAGAAACAGTTCTTCCAGTGGCGTGTCCCCTTGGCCGATCCGCGCCCGCAATTCGGTAAGCGTGCCTTCCGCAATCAGCCGCCCGCCCGCGATGACGCCGATGCGGTCGGCCATGCGCTCGGCGATCTCCAGAATATGCGTCGTCATGATGACGGTCGCGCCCGCGCGCACGCGCTCGGTCAGCACGTTCTTGACGAGCCTGGCGCTCCCCGCATCGAGCCCCGTCAGCGGCTCGTCCAAAATGATAAGCTTCGGCTCGTGCACCAGCGCACCGGCGAGCGCCACCTTCTGCCGCATACCGCGCGAAAAATTCTCGCACGGCGCATGCGCGACTTTGCCGAGATCGAGCCACCCGATCAGCTCGCGCGCCCGCGCCGCCGCGACCTCGGGCTCCACTCGCCAAAGCCCCGCAACGAATTCGAGGTACTCGGTGGGCGTCAGCTTGTCGTAGATCATCGGCTCGTCCGACACCCAGCCAACGATCTGCTTCGCCGCCACCTGCTCGCGCCGCGCATCGACCCCGAAGATCGACACCGCCCCGTCGTCCGGCTGCAACAAGCCGCTGACCATCCGAAGCGTCGTCGTCTTCCCCGCGCCGTTCGGCCCCAAGAGCATGTAGAACTCGCCGGCGCGCACGGTCAGGTCCAACCCCGCGACCGCTGCCCGGCCGTCGAAATGCTTGGCCAACCCGCGGATGTCGAGCGCCGAAGGAACCGTCGTATCCATGAAAACCCCAAAAGTGCTCGCCCAGTGTAAGAAGTCAGTGGTTTCAAAGGGATAAATGCGCGACCTGTCACCTTTCTAAGGGTCGGACAGGTTGCTATCTCTACCCCCATGAGCATCCGCCCCTATCGCGACATCGTCCGCCGCAAAAGCCGCAAGATCCGTGTGGGATCGGTGGAGGTGGGTGGCGACGCGCCGATCACCGTGCAGTCGATGACGAACACGCTGACCTCGGACGCGAACGCGACCATTCGCCAGATCAAGGGGCTTGAGGCGGTGGGCGCCGACATCGTGCGCGTCTCGTGCCCCGACGAAGAATCGACCGCTGCGCTGAAGGCGATCGTCCGCGCGTCGCAGGTGCCGATCGTGGCCGACATCCACTTCCACTACAAACGCGCGATCGAGGCCGCGAAGGCCGGCGCCGCGTGCTTGCGCATCAACCCGGGCAACATCGGCTCGGCCCAGCGCGTGCGCGAGGTCGTGCAGGCGGCGAAGGATCACGGCTGCTCCATGCGCATCGGCGTCAACGCCGGCTCGCTGGAAAAGGAATTGCTCGAGCGCTACGGCGAACCGTGCCCCGAAGCGATGGTGGAAAGCGCGCTCAACCACGCCCGCATCTTGGAAGACAACGACTTCCGCGAATTCAAGATCAGCGTGAAGGCGTCCGACGTCTTCCTCGCCGTCGCCGCCTACCAGGGTCTCGCGGAAGCGTGCGACTACCCGCTCCATCTCGGCGTAACGGAAGCGGGCGGCCTCATGACGGGCACGGTGAAATCCGCGATCGGCATCGGCTCGCTGCTCTGGGCCGGCATCGGGGACACGATCCGCGTCTCGCTCTCCGCCGACCCCGTCGAAGAAATCCGCGTCGGCTTCGATATCTTGAAGTCGCTGGGCTTGCGCCACCGCGGCGTCAACGTCATCGCGTGCCCGTCCTGCGCCCGCCAAGGCTTCGACGTCATCAAAACGGTCGCCACCCTCGAAGACCGTCTGAAACACATCACGACCCCGATGTCGCTCTCGATCATCGGCTGCGTCGTCAACGGCCCCGGCGAAGCCGCCCAAACCGACCTAGGCTTCACCGGCGGCGGGGCAGGGGCCGGCATGGTCTACGTTGCCGGCAAACCCGACCACAAAATGGAAAACGACAAACTCGTCGACCACATCGTCAGCCTCGTCGAAAAGCGCGCCGCCGAAATCGAAGCCAAGCGCGAGAAGCCGCGCGAGACGATTGATGGCTGAGCTTGCGGCGAGCGAGGAGTTGCGGGCGTTCCTGTTGCGCCTGTACGCCGCTTTCAACGCCGATGACGCCGACGCCGTGCGCGAGATGTTCTCGAAGAACAAGCACCTGCTCTACATCGGCACCGACCCGGAGGAATGGTGGACGGGGCCGGACAGCGCCGAAATCATGCTCCGCCAGAATGCGGAACTCGGCGGGATCGAATTGAGAGCGGGCGCGCCCGTGGCCTACAGCCTCGGAAACGTCGGCTGGATCGCGGACCAGGTCCGCGTCGTGCTGCGAACGGGTGCAGAGATCAACGTGCGCCTCACGCTCGTGCTTGCGGTCGAGCGCGGCCAATGGCGCATCGTGCAATGGCACGGCTCGATCGGCGAGAAGGACGAAGTGGCATTCGGAAAGTCGCTGACGAAGAACATCGACCACATCGAGCGCAGCGTTCGGGAAGAGCGCCTGGACGTGCGTCCCGCCTCCGCGCCGGACGGCACGGTTACGATCGCTTTCACCGACATTGAATCGTCGTCCGTCCTGCTCGACCGCGTAGGCGACGCCGCCTTCATGCGCGTGCTCGGCTGGCACGACCGCATCGTGCGCGAGGCAGCCGAACAGCAAAACGGCTTCGTCGTGAAGTCGCAGGGCGACGGCTTCATGCTCGCGTTCCCCTCCGCAGCCTTGGCACTGCGGGCGACGCTCACCATGCGCGAACGGATCAAACCCGGATTCGAAGGGCTGCCCGTTCGCATCCGCGTCGGCCTGCACTCCGGCGAAGCGATCAAGCGCAGCGACGACTTCTACGGCCGAACGGTGGTCATCGCCGCCCGCATCGGCGCCCTCGCACTCGGCGACGAGATCCTGGCGTCCGACCTCGTCTTCGCGCTGGCCCGCGGCCTCGGCACCTTCACCTTCGGCCCACCCCGCGCCGCCGCCCTCAAAGGCCTCGACGGCTCGTTCGACTTGTACCCAGTGCTTGCGTGAGTCTCGATGGAATGAGGCCGTGACCTTCGGCGCACTCTGGTCTGAGGAGCCGGAAAGACCAGAGGCGCTCAAAAACCGCCACTACGCGGCTCTAGGCTCCCACGGGCCACCGTTCCGCAATTCTCTGGTCGTCTGCTACAACGTCTACGCGAGTGTACGCTGACGATTCCGGGCAGGCCGACTCATGCAGAGATTTTTGAGCGAACTTCAGCGGCGCAAAGTGTTGCGTATCGCTTCGGGGTACGTCGTTGCCGGGTGGATCATTCTGCAGGTCGCGCTGTCACTGCAGACCGCCTTGAAGCTGCCAGATTGGTTTTCGACCGTCATCGTCTCGCTGCTGATCATCGGTTTTCCGCTTGCGCTGGTGGCCAGTTGGTTTTTCGAGATCACGCCCGAGGGTATCAAGCGCACCGTGGCCTCCGGCGACGGTGCGTTGATCAAGCCGCAGACGACGGACATCGCGCTCGCCGGTGCGCTGTTGATCGTTCTTGCCGTCATCGTCGGCCAAGCGGTGATGCCGCGCAGCGTCGCACCGGCGACGGCCGTTGCTGAAGCGCCGGCGCCGAAAGCCGAACCTGCCGCAACCGATCCAACGGCGGCACCCAAAGCACCGGAAGGCTCCGTCGCCGTGCTGCCGTTCACCAATCTCACGGGCAAGGCCGACGACATCGCCTTCGCCAGCGGGCTGCACGATGATTTGCTGACGCGCCTTGCGAAGATTGCAGCGATGCGCGTGATCGCGCGAACATCGGTGCTGCGCTACGCCAATACGACGAAGAACGTCTCGGATATTGCCAAGGAGCTTGGTGTCGCGGCCGTACTTGAGGGTTCGGTGCAGCGCGCCGGCAACCGGGTGCGGATCGGGGTCCAGCTCATCGACGCCGCTACAGATTCTCCAAGATGGGGCGAAACCTACGACCGAACGCTGACGGCGGACAATCTCTTCGACATCCAACGTGAGATTACCGAGGCCATCGCCGCCGCGCTGAACACCGTGCTGACAGCGCGGGAGCTGAAAGCAGCCTTTGAAGGTGGTACGCGCAATCTGCAAGCCTATGAGCAATACGCCCGCGGTCGGTTGTTGTTACGCTCCGCGGACTCGTCGAAGTTAGACGAGTTCCGCGCCGCGATCGCCGCCTTTGATCAGGCAAGCGCTCTCGACCCGGACTTCGCAACCCCGTACGCGCTCAAGAGCCTCGCGCTGACGAATTTGTTTTGGGAAGGTCAGAGGCTCGACACCAAGACGCGCGATGAAGCCAAGGTCGCGCTGGATCGGGCGGAAGCGTTGGCGCCGAATGCGACTGAAACGCAGTTTGGGCTTGCGGCATATCACTATTACGGCTTTCTCGATTATCCGCAGGCGTTGCAGCACATTGATCGTGCGCTCAAAGCGGCGCCGAGCAGCGCGGTCGCTTGGGAAACAAAAGGCTACATCACCCGCCGCGATGGGCGCTTTGCGGAGTCGGTAGACGCTTTCGAGCACGCCATTCTGCTCGATCCACAGAATCCCATACCCATGAGTGAGCTCGCGTTTCTGCTGGGCAGGATGGGGGAGTTTGCGCGGGCCGAAGCCCTGACCGCGCGCGCGAAAGCCATCGCCCCGACGTCGCTGTTCATTCGTTCTCAGGCTGCGGAAGTTCTTTATTGGCATGGGGATGCTGCCGGCGCCTGGAGAGAATACAAAGATGTGCGGACTTATGTTCCGTTCAAACGCTTGGTTTATGCGATCGCCACCCGCGATCCGGCCAACATAAATTTCGCGTTGGAAGACTGGCCGGTCGGCGACCGCCGCCCCGAAGCCTTTCCGGAGATGTATGAAGTGTCACGCGCGTGGGCGCTCGCGGCACTCGGCAAAGCGGACGACGCCCGCCGAATTCTGCTTGAGGTCAAGAAGCGGCTCGATGCTTCCGCAAAACCCTATCCGGACGCTTGGATCGCCAACGCACGTGTCTCACCCGCCGATGTACCGGGGATGCTGGGTGATCTCGCAGGCGTACGCGCGGCCGAACAGGATTTCTTCGCCAATGCTCCGCGCGACGAGTTTTCTAAGCCCGACAACCTTCAATCCCTGTCCGTCGCATTTCTGCGCGCCGGCGACCGCGACCGCGCGGTATATCATCTGGAACAATCGGAGAAGGTCTTCGGGCCTTCCATCTATCTCGGGATCTCAATCAACCCGGCGTTCGATTCGCTGCGCGACCACACCCGATACAAAGCGCTGAAGACCCGCTACGAAGCCTGGGCGGCGGACCAGAAGAAAGGCGCCGACAAGTGATGCGTGATCCATGCAACGATTTTTGAGCGAACTCCAGCGCCGCAAGGTCTTGCGCGTGGCCTCCGGCTATGTCGTGGCGGGGTGGGTGATCCTGCAGGTGGCGTTGTCGCTGCAGGCGGCGATGAAGCTGCCCGACTGGTTTTCGACTGTGATCGTTTCGCTGTTGATCATCGGCTTTCCCATTGCGGTCGTCGTCAGCTGGTTCTTCGAGTTCACGCCCGACGGCATCAAGCGAACGGTCCCCTCGGGCGAAGTCGCGCGTTTCAAACCGCAAACGACCGACTTCGCGTTGGCGGCGGCGTTGGTGCTGGTGCTGGCGGCGGTCGTGGTGCAACTCACGACGACGCCGGCGACTGTCACCGTCGCCGCGCCGAAAGCAGAGCCCGCGGTCTCCGCCGCCTCGATTGCAGTGCTTCCCTTCGCCGATCTATCGCCGGCCAAAGACCAGGAATATTTCTCCGACGGTATTGCGGAGGAAATTCTCAACGTCCTCGCCCACACCGACGGCCTTAAGGTTGCGTCCCGGACGTCGTCGTTTCAGTTTCGCAAGACCAATATCGGAATCCCGGCGATCGCGAAGTCCCTCAGCGTCCGCCACATCCTGGAGGGCAGCGTCCGCCGTGCCGGCGATACGGTCCGCATCACCGCCCAGCTCATCGATGCCAAAACCGATGCGCATTTGTGGTCACAAACCTTCGACCGGCCGCTGACAACAGCCACGATTTTTGCCACCCAGGACGAAATCGCGAACGCCGTGCTGAAGGCACTGGATTCCGTGCTGAAGGAACGTGCTCCAACCCAGAAAATAGCCGTCGCGCCGCCGACAAATGACACCGACGCCTACGAACTCTTTCTGCGCGCGCATCGGCTGTTCCTTGATCGCGGGGTGGGATTGCGCGAAGCGATTTTGCTCTACGAGCGTGCGGTCAAGGCCGATCCCAATTTCGTACGCGCCTGGGGCGAACTTGCAGCAGCGGCGAGCGTCGCACCGGGTTGGGATGTCACCGATCGGGACTACCGTGAAATCGCATCAAGTGCTGCCGAGCGTGCCATTGCGCTCGATCCCAATCAGCCACTGCCTTATGCGGCACAGAGTCAAATCCTGAGCCAACTGACATTTCCACCGGACCTGGGCGGCGCGCGGGAAAAACTGGACAAAGCGCTTACTCTCGCGCCGAACGATGTCGTGGCGCTTGCCTGGCTCGGGGGAAAAGAACTCGTTGTCGGTAATATTCAAGAGTCGATCAGCACGTTACGCCGCTGTATGGACGTCGATCCGGACTATTTGGTGTGCCAGTACTCTCTGGCTATGGCCGAATTGGCGCGGGGCGACAAGACGCAAGCGCTCGACCGATTTGCAACGCTGGTCCTCAAAGGGTTTACACCCGACGAGCTGCACTTCTTACGTCCCCTGCTGGACAAGGGTGACCGGGTTGGCGCCGCGACGGTCGCCATGGCAGGAGCGAAGGATCGGATCCTTGCTGGCGAACTGATCGCAGCGCTTGCTGAAGAGTCGCCGGAAGCGCGAATGCAGGCACTTCTGCGTCTGCGTGCACGACCATCGGTAAAGGGTCTGTTGAAATACTATTTGATGATGCAAACAGCAGTCAGGCAGCCCATCACCGATTATGAACTCTTCGTGCAGTGCGATATGGAATGTCTATGGTGTCCTGAGTACGCCGCTTACAGACATACGGCGGATTTCAAGAAGCTCGCCGTCGCGATGGGGTTGCATTCTTACTGGCGCAAGCACGGCTTCCCGCCGCAGTGCCGAGCCGTCGGCAAAGACGACTTCGAGTGCGACTGACCCACCATGACAACCGAAGCAAGCGACCAATGCAGAAATTCCTGAGCGAACTTCAACGGCGCAAGGTGTTGCGCGTGGCTTCCGGCTACGTCGTGGTGGCGTGGGTGATCTTGCAGGTCGCGTTGTCGCTGCAGGAAGCGATGAAGCTGCCCGACTGGTTCTCGACCATCATCGTCTCGCTGCTGATTATCGGGTTTCCGATTGCGGTTGGCGTCAGCTGGTTCTTCGAGTTCACGCCGGAGGGGATTAAGCGCACCGTTGCCTCGAGTGATATTGCGCGCTTCAAGCCGCAGACGACGGACTTCGCTTTGGCGGGCGCGTTGGTGTTGGTGCTCGCCGCGGTGGTGGTGCAGCTGACGATGCCGCCGGCGGCCGTCACCACGGCGGTTGCACCGAAAGCTGAGCCCGTGGTCTCGGCCGCCTCGATCGCCGTGCTGCCGTTCGCCGACCTCTCGCCCGCCAAGGACCAGGAGTATTTCTCGCAAGGGATCTCCGAGGAAATTCTCAACGTGCTCGCGAATGTTTCGGGCCTTGAAGTCGCCTCGCGCACCTCGTCGTTTCAGTTCAAAGGGCAGGAGAAAATCGGCCTGCCGCTGATCGCCCAGCAGCTCCGCGTGCGTCACATTCTGGAAGGCAGCGTGCGTAAGGCCGGGAGCACGATCCGCATCACGGCGCAGCTGATCGATGCACAGACCGACAAGCACTTGTGGTCGCAGACGTTCGACCGGACGATGACGACGGAGAATATCTTCGCCATTCAAGACGAAATCACGAAGGCGATCGTGGACCAATTGTCGGGCCGCCTCGGCGCGCAACCGATCGGCGCGCCGGCTGCCCGCGGCGCCGACACGGAAAACGCGGACGCCTATGCGCTGTTTCTCGAAGGGCAGACACGCTTCGTAATCAGGGGACAGGAGAACATTATCCGCAGCATGTCGGCGTTGGAGCGTGCAATCGAGATCGATCCAGGCTTCGCCCGCGCCTGGGCTGTGCTCGCCGCCGACTATGCAATTGCGCCAGGTTGGTTGAGCGGCGCCGACCTCACGCGCGATTTTCGGAAGCTTGCCGTCGAAGCGGCGCAAAGAGCGATCGAACTCGATCCGTCCATTTCGCTTCCCTACGCCGTCCTCGGCGCGAACTCAGGAAGAACAACCGACTACGAGGCGGCGCTTTCATACTTTGACAAGGCGATCGCGCGTAACCCGAAAGACGAGACCATCTATATGTGGCGCGGAGAGATCTGGCGCGATCTCGGCTTTTTTGACCGCGCGCGCGCCGATTTCGAGCGATGCCTATCTCTCAATCCGGACTACGACAATTGTCGCGAGCACAAGGCCTTCGTGCAGGTTCTGACCGGAGATGTCGCCGGCGGTTTGGCGACAAGACGGGAGAATGTGCGCCGCGGCTTCGGCGGAGGCTCCGTTCCTGCGATATGGGGTGCCTATCTCAGCCGTGGCGATGAAACCGCGTTCCTGTACGAACTCAATGAAGTCTCTCAGTTTTTCGCCGCAGGCGACATGCGTTGGGCTATCGACATGATGTTTCAGGCGCAAACCAACCCCTCTTATGACCGGAAGGAGGGCTTACGCATTTTTGAAGCGCGTCTCGACGGGATGGGTGCGAAGCCGTCGCCACGCTCTTACAACGAGATCAACGCCCTGTTTGTGTTCCGTGCTTATGACCGCATGCACCCGGTCGGGGACGGCTGGTGGTGGGTTACGACCGGTTTTCCCGAATGGAAGAAATCGCCGGAACGAAAGCGGCTGATGCGCGAGCGCAAGCTCGACGTCTATTGGCGCAAGCACGGCTTCCCGCCGCGGTGCAAACCGGTAGGCAAAGATGATTTCGAGTGCAACTGAACAACCATGACAACCGAAGCACGCGCCCCATGCACAACTGAAGCGCCAATGGCGCCTGCCGGAGTAAGCCTGAGGGCAAAGACGACTTCGAGTGCGATTGACGCCTGGGATCACCACTACGCCGAGCGCGAAAAGCGGCTCCGGGGCGAGTAGTCGCTGGGGCAGGGCGTCTTGACTCTGGCCACCGCGAGGCCGGATTGCTATCTCTCCGCCCCTTATGATCGCTACCGCACAAATCGAGCGCATTCTCGACCGCTATTCCCAGATCGAGGCCCGTATGGCCTCCGATCCCGGGGCGGAGTTTGCCAAACTTGCCAAGGAATACTCCGACCTCGGCCCCATCGTCGCGAAGGCGAAGCAGGTGCAGAAGATGCGCGCGGAGGTCACGCATCTGACCCAACTCTCGACCGACCAAACCGCCGACGCCGAAATCCGCGCGATGGCCGGCGACGAATTGGTCGAGCTGAAGCGCACGCTGCCGGAAGCCGAGCGCGAACTCTCGATCCTGATGCTGCCCAAGGATTCGGCTGACGCGGGCTCGGCCTTCCTCGAAATCCGCGCCGGCACCGGCGGCGACGAGGCGGCGCTGTTCGCGGCCGACCTGCTCGACATGTACCGCCGCTACGCCGCCCTGCAGGGCTGGAAGTTCGAGATTCTCTCCGAAAGCCCGTCCGATCTCGGCGGCTACAAAGAGGTGATCTGCTCGGTCAACGGCAACGGCGTCTTCGCGAAACTGAAATACGAGTCGGGTGTCCACCGCGTGCAGCGCGTACCCGCAACCGAAGCGCAGGGCCGCATCCACACCTCGGCCGCGACCGTCGCCGTGATGCCGGAAGCCGAAGACGTCGACATCGAGATCAACGAAAGTGACTTGCGCATCGACGTCTACCGCGCCTCCGGCGCCGGCGGCCAACACGTCAACAAAACCGAAAGCGCGGTCCGCATCACCCACATGCCGACCGGCGTCGTCGTCGCGATGCAGGAGGAAAAGTCGCAGCACAAGAACAAAGCCAAGGCGATGAAGATCCTGAAGGCCCGCATCTACGACGCCGAACGCGAGCGCAAGGACAAGGAACGCGCCGCCGACCGCAAAGAACAAGTCGGCTCCGGCGACCGCTCGGAGCGCATCCGCACCTAC
This sequence comes from uncultured Flavobacteriaceae bacterium, assembly GCA_964638635.1. GTDB lineage: Bacteria > Pseudomonadota > Alphaproteobacteria > Micropepsales > Micropepsaceae > SZUA-430. Next base: position 8,893 of record CAZXAQ010000032.1, on the reverse strand, counting down.
AACTACCCGCAAGGCCGCTGCACCGACCACCGCATCAACCTGACGCTCTATGAACTCGACCAAGTGATGCAGGGCTTAAGCCTCGGCAAGATCATCGACGCCCTGATCAACGACGACCAGGCGAAACGCCTCGCCCAACTCGACGAAACCGCGTGACGCCGGACGCGTTGCGCGCCGCCGCCGCGCGCCTCGCGGCAGCCGGCATCGACGAGCCGCTGCGCGAGGCCCGCCTCCTCGCGCGCGAAGCGCCCGACGCCGCCACGTTCGACGTCTACATCGCCCGCCGCGAGAAACGCGAACCCGTCGCCTACATCCTCGGCCGCAAGGAGTTCTGGTCGCTCGAATTCGAAGTGACGCCCGCCGTGTTGATCCCGCGCCCCGACTCCGAAACGCTGATCGAAACCGCGCTCAAGGAATTCGAAACGCCGCCCGCGCGCATCCTCGACCTCGGCACCGGCTCCGGCTGCCTGCTCGTCGCGCTGCTGACGGAGTGGCCCGCCGCGACCGGCACCGGCATCGACATCTCGCGCGACGCACTCGCCGTCGCAAAGCGCAACGCCCTCCGCCACAACGTCGACAAGCGCGCAACCTTCGTCGAAGCCGGCTTCGCGGCGCCGCCGAAAGAGCGCTTCGATCTCGTCGTCGCGAACCCGCCTTACATCGCCGACAGCGCGTTCGAAACGCTCGACCCTGACGTGCGCGATCACGAACCGCGCCTGGCGCTAACGTCGGGACCCGACGGCCTGCGCGACATCGAGAAGATCGCGCGCACGCTCCACGACGTGATGCACGGCGACAGCCTCGCGCTCATCGAAATCGGCCACGATCAGCGTGAAACCGCGGTCAAAACGCTGCGAAACGCGGGGCTCGAGGTCCGCCGTGTGGTGAAGGATCTGGGCGGCCGCGACCGCGTCATCGTGGCCACGTTGCCGCAACGGGGCTCCCCCTAGCGGAAAACCCGGAAAAACCGCTTGGAATCTCCTCAGGAATAGGTCTAGCTTGCGGCCCAACAACGGAAGAATCTGACGCGCCCCCAAGTCTTTAGGGTCGGGCGGCGTCAGGGCGGGAAACCGCCAGGGATCGGGCGCGAGGGCGCGCCACAGGACCGGAAAGCCAGACTAAAGCTTGAAGGACCGGAACGAGGGTTTCGAGGGGCTACGTAGTTAAGGGTTTTTGAGCCGCCGATGGTCCCGCGCGTTTTGCGGCGCCAGCGCTCGTCACATGCAAAGTGCAACTGCATTGGAACTGAATTCATGAACATGAGAC
>CAZXAQ010000032.1:0-7617 GCA_964638635.1 uncultured Flavobacteriaceae bacterium | reverse complement strand
CTGGACCGAACAACAAGCGTTCGCGTGGACGCGGCCGTGGCAAACATCATGGCGGCGGGGGTGGAGGCGGCGGCGGTCCGCGCCACCAAGGCGGCAGCAGCAGCCAGCACAGCCCGGATCAGGTTTTCAACATCCACCGCACGATCGACTCGAACGGTCCCGACGTGAAGATCCGCGGCAACGCACATCACGTCTATGAGAAGTATCTGCAGCTGGCGCGCGACGCCAACTCCTCCGGCGACCGCGTGATGGCGGAAAACTATCTCCAGCACGCCGAACACTACTACCGCCTGATCATGGCGTTCCAAGCGCATCAGCAAGCGCAGCAAGGCCAGCACCAGCAAGGCCAGGGCGGCAACGCGCAGCCCTACGGCGGCGGCAACGGCCAGCAAGGCGGCGGCTACCAAAACAACGGCGGCCACTATCGCCAGCCGAACGGCAACGGCCCGCAAGGCGAAGCGAACGGCAACGTCACCGAAGCCGGCGGCGGCGACGCCCCGCAAGACGAACCCTACCGTGAAGAAGACAGCGGCCGGTACGACTAGCGGCCTCAGCCGCTAGCCCTGCGAAGCCGCATGGCGAAGCAGGGTTGATTTGACACCGCGGACGCACGGCGCGACGCTTCGCGAACCAACCGCGAGGTGCCCATGCGCACGCTCCTTCTCGTCGCTCTCGCTCTGTTGTTCGCGGCGATGCCGTCAGTCGCCGCTCCTGCGGCCGGTTCATGGCCATGCCCGCGCAGCGACACTTTGCTGACGCATCTGCCCGCCGACCTCGCCCAGGTCTCGGCCATCGTTCCGCTCGGCAATTTGAATCCGGCAGGCCACACGATTCCTTCGCGCCACATCTACATCTATCCAAAGATGACGACGCCCGGCGACCCGTCGACCGCGAAGACGGTCAAAGTCCTCGCGCCCGGCAATGTCGAAATTGTCGCTGTCGAGAAGCAGGGCGGCGCGGTGGACTGGTCGCTGCACATGAAGCCGTGCAAGGAGGTCTCGCTCTACTACTTCCATATCGACACGCTCGCGCCCGCGATAGCGGCAGCAGTGGGCGACATCCTCGCCGGCAGCGTCGCCCTCCCGGGTGGCGGCCGGGCGAAGCCGGTCAGCATCCCGCTCGGCCCCGGCGACTTCGTCGGCACCGCCGACACGTTCGATATCGGCCTGCAGGACTTCCGCAAAGTTCCGCTGCCGTTCGCCAACCAGGCGCGCTACAAAGTCGACATTCCGCTGCTGCTCGCGGGCCTCGGCTTGGCCGGCGATCCGATCGCCACAACCGTCGTTCCACGCATCATCCCGCAAGCGCTCTACAATCGTTGCGCCATCGACTACTTCACGCCAGCGCCGCGCACCGCAATGACGGCCAAGCTCGCCGACTACGACGGTGCGCCGCCGGCGAGCGGCACGCCGAAATGCCACAGCCACGAACAAGACGTGCCGAAAACCGCGCAAGGCAATTGGTGGAACGACACAGATCCTGTGCATGACGCGCTATTCGCGGAAGAGCGCGCGCTCGCGCTCGTGAACTGGAACGTGACGCCGACAGTGCAGTTGTTCTCGCTGAACGAGAATGTGCCGGGCTTCACCGCGACGCTCCTCGAGCCGGGTGCCGCCCCGGACGACGTCAACAGCGCCTTCGAATTCCCCGTCCGCGAAGGCCCGCAGCGCACAAACCGCCGCTTCGCGGAAATCACCGACGACGCGCTCTACTGCTACGACCTCGTGCGCATTCACCGCGGCGGCTGGCGCCTGAACGCCGCGATCCTGCTGCAGGTCACCGACGGCCCGTCCGGCCTGCGGTCGAAACTCCAAATCGAGTTCATCAAGACCAGCCGCTGCCCCGCACTCCCGCTGCCCTGGAAATTCGGCCCGGGCGTTGCGACCTACTACCGCTGACACCGCGCTATAGAACCCAAATGTCGCCGTACCCGGGATACGCTCGCTCTCATTGCTTGGCGACGACGATACGATCGATGCCTGCAAGATGGCGTCCGGCCGCTGACACAATCTTAAATGTCAGCATGTACGCGTTCGACATCGCGCAGGCGCCGCCCTTGAACACCAACACGCTGCGGTGCTGCACGCTCGCCGCGTATCCGTCGTACATGAAGTTCTTCGTATCGATCGGGTACTGGTACTTGCTCGTTTTCCCCCCGATGGTGACTGATTTCGTCTTGAAGCAATACAGGTTGATCACCATGCGGCCGTAGTCGGGGGCGGCGGTGAGGTCGAGTGTGAGCTCTTTGGCGAGCGGCGCCTTGAACTCCCATTTGAAGCCGGCGGCACCGGGGTTCCAGAAGATTTGCCGATAAAAAATCTAGACGACACGACGCCTATTTCCCAGCCCGCCGCTTCCGCGCCTTAATCTCCCGTTTCGCCTCAGCCATCAGCACCTCATGCGTCACGCCCGCGCGCTCATCCCCCCGGCGCGGCTTCGCATCGCTGCCGATCGCATCCAGCAGCTTCAACGCGCGCGCCACGTCGCCGCGCTCCGCCCGTTCGCGAAAATAGGCCGCCGTGCGTAGCGCGGAAATCTTCTCCGCGAGCGCCACATTGATGAATTGATTCAGCGTCGTCCCCTCCGCTTTCGCAAGCCTTTCGGCTTCCTGCTTGAGCGATGCATGTAGACGAAGCGCATAATTAGACTGGCTCACAAGTCTTGCTCCTTCCATCTGCGCCATGCGGGGCCGGGTCTTGAAATCTCGATCCCAAATTGCTTCGCGCCGGCAAAATCCCGTTCGTTGAACGTCAACAGTGCATCTGCATGCCCGTTGACCGCCGCTTCCAAAACCATCTCGTCAGTCGGGTCCTTCAGACTGGGCCGCCAGCGAAACGAAATGTCGACCGGTTCAGCCACGATGCACAGAGCGTCCAAAATCTCGCGTACCGTCTCTTCGTTCGAACCGGACGCCGCAAGATGCTCAGGGCGCGTCAGCACGTCCTCGTATTGCACCACCAGCGGAACCGACAACAGCAATGTGACCTCACGTTGCAGCGCAGCCATCAACCAATCGCGCGATGCTCCCCGTCGCCCTCGAAACGCCGAGACCATGACGTCGGTGTCGAAAACGATCCTCATCGGGCATATCGCTTATGATATCGTGGACGATATGATTTGCAATCGCGTCTGCGTCCTGCGGCGCGCCTTGGCATTTCGTCGCTCCAGTCTCATTTTCCTTGAAAAGTTCATGTTTTGTTCTATACTGCTTGCACCCTCAGAAAGCAATCAGCAGGCATCCCATGTCGCCACGGCAGGACCTTGCACGCATGCTTCGCCAGGCTTTGCTCGACGACGCGTTGGCGGTGGTGCGGGCGCATGGCGAACGCACCACAGCGGTGCATAAACCGCCCCCGCCACAGCCCGCCGCTGCGCCAACCACCGTGAGCCCGCCCACCGTGCGCGCGAGCGCAACGGCGCATCCGCGACCGCCCGCCATCACCCATTCACCACGCCCCAACCCCCCACGCGCGCCAACCCCACCTACGCTTCTCACCCGCGCGCGCACGTTCCTCGCGCGCTACCTGGCCGAGCCGCCGGCCGCGCTCGACACGCTCGCGCTCTGGGCGTTGCACACCCACGCGCATGCGCGCTTTGAGGTGTCCCCGCGTCTCATCCTGCACGGCCGCGACGCCGCCGCCGATCACGGCCGGGCGCTGCGCGTGTTGCGCTGGCTCGTGCCCGCGCCGCGCCTGGTCGCGCGCGCGACCGCGGGTCACGTGCTCGACCTGCTCGCGCACGAACAGGCGACGCTGCTGCTCGATGATGCGGCGAACGCTACGCTCGCGCGCCGCGACATGCGCGCGTTGATCGCGGCCGGCGCGCACGCCGACGGCGCGCTGCTCCACCGCCGCTCGCGCACCGCACCGCCCACGCTTCGCAAGTGCGCTGCTCCACTCGCGATCGCAACCGGCGCCGGCGCGGACGACGACGTCCTCGCCCACGCGATCATGCTGACCATGGCGCCCGCGTTGACGGAGGCGGGCAGGGCGCGCCTGTCCCTCGGCGACGCACCGGCGGAGGCGCGCACGCTCCGCGAAGAGTTCGCGAATCTCGGCGCCACGCTTCTGCTCGCGAACGAGCTGCCCGCGCCGGAACTCCCCGCCTTCCTCGGCCCGGCCGCCGCCGAATCCTGGACGCCGCTCTTCGTCTGCGCGCACGCGTTGGGAGAGGAGGCCGCCGTCCGCGCCGCGGCCAGCCAATTCGCCAACCCCGACCATCTCGATCCGCCGACCTCGCCCCGCGCGCTTCTGCGCGACATCCGCCGCATCGAAGGCATCAGCGGCACGCACGCCTCCAGCACGCAGCTCGTCGACGCTCTAACCCGCGACCCCGACAGCCCGTGGAACGCCTGCGACTACGGCGCCAAACTCACGCCCCGCGGCCTCGCCAAACGCCTGGCCCGCTTCGATGTGCGGCCATGCATCATTTATCCGCGGGAAGCCGCCGCCTATCGTGGTTACAAAGCGGACGCTTTGCTCAACGCGTATGCGCGCTATCTCGCCGACCCGGTCGCGCGCGCTTTACTGGGCCGTGAACTATGACCGACCAAACGCTGACCAAACGCACACCCAACGGATTCCAAACGGCAAAAGCCGCAGAATTCTGCCGCGCAAACGGATCAAACGGATTCGATTTTGCATCGCGCTCGCAACCACCGGTCGAACGCGTCGCACATCAAGCCCTTGCACCCGAAAAAACGCTCCCCAAATCAGATTCAGAAACGACCCCAACCGCCATCATGGCCGGGCCTGGGTCGGTCATCTGGTGCGCGCGGAAACGCAAACGCTTTCGTGCGCGCGAGAGACGGCAAAGCGGGGGCCGTGGCAACACGGAACGCAACTGTCTCTCTCCCGCGCCAGTGCGCGGCCGCCGGGTGATCGACCCCGGCCCGGCCATGATAATGAACGCAACGCAAGACACAGAATCTCACACGAAGCAACGAAGCAACAAAGACTGCGCTCTTCCGCGTGCCGCAGGCGCGCATCAAACTCCGTGCAGGCGCTTCGCGCCGAAGAGTACAACGACTTCGTTCCTTTGTTGCTTCGTGTGAGACCTCTTTTTGAACTGAGAGCCTAAACATGGATCCCGAAAAATTCACCGAACGCGCCCGCGCCTTCCTGCAGAACGCGCAAGGCCTCGCCCAACGCTCCGGCCACCAGCGCGTCACGCCGGAGCACTTGCTCAAAGTCCTGCTCGACGACGAGGAAGGCCTCGCCGCCGGCCTGATCAAGCGCGCGGGCGGCAATCCCCAACTTGCGCTAGAGCAAACCGAAGCCGCCCTCGCCAAACACCCCCGGGTGGAGGGCTCCGGCGCGGGTCAAGTCTACGCGTCCCCGGAATTCGCTCGCGTACTCGATGAAGCCGAACAGATCGCGAAGAAGGCGGGCGACAGTTTCGTCACCGTGGAGCGCATCCTGCTCGCGCTCGCAATGGGCACGGCCCCCGACGCCGCGCGCATCATCAAAGCGGGCGGCGTCACCCCGCAAAAACTGAACGAAGCCATCAACGATCTGCGCAAAGGCCGCACGGCGGATACGGCAAGCGCCGAATCCGGCTACGAAGCGTTGAAAAAATTCGCCCGCGACCTCACCGAAGCCGCGCGCTCGGGCAAGCTCGACCCCGTCATCGGCCGCGACGAAGAAATCCGCCGCACGATCCAGGTGCTCTCGCGCCGCACGAAGAACAATCCCGTCCTGATCGGCGAACCCGGCGTGGGCAAGACCGCGATCGTCGAAGGCCTGGCGCTCCGCATCGTCAACGGCGACGTGCCGGAATCGCTGAAAGAAAAGAAGCTGCTGTCGCTCGACATGGGCGCGCTCATCGCGGGCGCAAAGTACCGCGGCGAATTCGAAGAGCGCCTGAAATCCGTGCTCACCGAGATGACCGCGGCCGCGGGCTCGATCATCCTCTTCATCGACGAGATGCACACGCTCGTCGGCGCCGGCAAAGCCGAAGGCGCGATGGACGCCTCGAACTTGTTGAAGCCCGCACTCGCGCGCGGCGAACTGCACTGCGTCGGCGCGACGACGCTGGACGAATACCGCAAGCACGTCGAGAAGGACGCGGCGCTCGCCCGCCGCTTCCAGCCCGTCTTCGTGAGCGAGCCGACCGTCGAAGACACGATCTCGATCCTGCGCGGCTTGAAGGAGAAATACGAACTGCACCACGGCGTGCGCATCACCGATAGCGCGATCGTGGCGGCGGCGCAGCTCTCGAACCGCTACATCTCCGACCGATTTCTGCCGGATAAGGCGATCGACCTCGTCGACGAATCGGCGAGTCGCTTGCGCATGCAAGTGGACTCGAAGCCCGAAGAACTCGACGAACTCGACAGACGCCTGATGCAGCTCAAGATCGAGCGCGAGGCGCTGAAGAAGGAAACGGACTCGGCGTCGAAAGACCGCCTCAAGAAGCTAGAGAAAGAAGTCGCCGACCTCGAAGAAAAATCGTCTTCGCTGACCAGCCGCTGGAAGCAGGAAAAGGCAAAGCTCGGCCAGGCGCAGGCGATCAAGGAAAAGCTCGAGAAGGCGCGCCACGACCTCGAACTCGCGCAGCGCAAGGGCGACCTCGCGAAAGCGGGCGAAATCGCCTATGGCGTGATCCCGACGCTCGAGAAGGATCTGAAGAAGATCGAGGACCAACAGGCGACGCAACTCGTCACCGAAGCGGTGACCGAAGAACACATCGCCCAAGTCGTATCGCGCTGGACCGGCATCCCCGTCGACAAGATGCTGGCGGGCGAGCGCGAAAAACTGCTCGGCATGGAAAAATCGATCGGCGCCCGCGTCGTCGGCCAAGAAGAAGCCGTGCATGCGGTTTCCGCCGCCGTCCGCCGGGCCCGCGCCGGGCTGCAAGACCCGAACCGCCCCATCGGCTCGTTCTTGTTCTTAGGCCCAACCGGCGTCGGCAAAACCGAACTGACGAAAGCGCTCGCCGCCTTCCTGTTCGACGACGACACCGCGATGGTGCGCATCGACATGTCGGAATACATGGAAAAGCACTCGGTCGCCCGCCTAATCGGCGCGCCCCCGGGCTACGTCGGCTACGAAGAAGGCGGCGCGCTCACCGAAGCGGTCCGCCGGCGCCCGTACCAAGTCATCCTGTTCGACGAAATCGAGAAGGCGCACAACGACGTCTTCAACGTGCTGCTCCAGGTGCTCGATGACGGCCGCCTGACGGACGGGCAGGGGCGCACGGTCGACTTCAAGAACACGGTGATCATTCTAACGTCCAATCTTGGCGGCGACGTGCTCGCGAACCAAGCCGAGGGCGAGGACACGTCGCTCGTGCGCGAAGCCGTCATGGAAATCGTGCGCGCAAAATTCCGCCCGGAGTTCTTGAACCGCCTCGACGAAGTGATCCTGTTCCACCGCCTGGGCCGCGCCCAAATGGACAAGATCGTCGACATCCAAGTGGCACGCCTCACGAAGCTGCTCAGCGACCGCAAAATCGGGATCGAACTCGACAAAAAGGCAAAGGACTGGCTCGCCAACACCGGCTACGACCCGGTCTACGGCGCGCGTCCGCTAAAGCGCGCCATCCAACGCCACCTCCAAGACCCGCTCGCCGAGCAATTGCTCGAAGGCAAAATCAAAGACGGCGACACGGTGCGCG
>CAZXAQ010000031.1:0-39770 GCA_964638635.1 uncultured Flavobacteriaceae bacterium | reverse complement strand
GGGTGTTGGTGTTCGCCTCACAGAAGGGCGGATCGGGCAAGACGACGTTGGCGGGACATATCGGCGTGCAGGCCGAACTCGCGGGCGCGGGGCCGGTTGCGTTGATCGACACGGACCCGCAAGGGTCGCTTGCGAAGTGGTGGAACTGCCGCGAGGCGGCGACGCCCGCGTTCATCCACTCCGTGTTCACGAACCTGGTGCACGACCTCGACGAGGCGCGCGCGCAAGGCTTCAAGCTCGTCGTGATCGACACGCCGCCCGCGGTCACGAAAGCGATTTCGGAAGTGATCTCGTTCGCCGATCTCGTCATCCTTCCCACGCGGCCGTCGCCTCACGATCTGCGCGCGGTCGGGCCCACGATCGACATTTGCGAGGCGCGCAAGAAGCCGATGCTGTTTGCGCTGAACGCGGCGACGGCGCGGGCGAAGATCACGATGGAGGCCGCCGTCGCGCTGTCGCAGCACGGCACCGTCGCGCCCGTGACCATCCACAACCGCACGGACTTCGCGGCCTCGATGATCGACGGGCGCACGGTGATGGAGATCGAGCCCGACGGCAAATCGGCCGAGGAAATTCGCGAACTCTGGGACTACATCGACGCGCGTCTGTTGCGTCGCGACGTGAAGGCAGCCGAGGCGAGCGAGGTGGTGTCGATCCGGCGCAACGTCAATTCGCTCGGGCGCGAGGTGCCGACCTTCGGCCGCCGCGCGAACTAAGTCCGCAACAACGTTCGGTACTTCTCCCATGTCGAAATACGCTTCTTTGACTGCCGGCATTTTGGCCCGCAAGGGCGAGGCGGAGCCGACCGCGACGCCGTTCGCCGATCAGATGCTGACCCGCGTTGGCTGTCCCGCGCCGGAGATCGAGGGTCTGACCCCGATGCACGGTCACGTGAAGCCGCCGCCGGCGCGCCCGCTCGATCCGTTCGGTTCGTTCGGCCGGCGTAGCGCCCAGGAACGCGCGCAAGCGGCGGCGCCCGCGCTCTCCGTCGTCGCCGCTCACGAGGACGATGAGGCGAACGACGCGCACTGCGTGGCGTGTCCGGGACCGACGCCGGAAGAGGCGGGCAAGACCTACCACGTGAACCTGCGCTTGAAGCGCATGCGCTTCATCAAGCTGAAGCTCTCGTCCGCGCTGATGCGGCGGCCGGTGCAGGAGATCGTCGCCGAGGCGCTGGACAATTGGTTTGACACGCTGCCCGGCGATGTGCTCGGCGACTGCGCGTGTCTGAAGGCGCGCGGGGACTGACGCCTAGTTCCGCAGCGAGGCGATCAGATCTTCGATCGCCATGCGCTTGCGGTAGTCGGGGTCGATGTAGCGGGCCTTCACGCGGCCGTCTTGGCCCACGACGAACGTCGCCGGGATCGGCAGGAACCAGGCGTCGTTGCCTTGACCTTCGCTCGGGATGAAGCCGCCCGCCGTCATCAGGGCTCTCATCTCGTCGCCGACCCAGAAGGCGAGGTTGAGCGACATCGCATAGCCGTTGTCGATGTCGGTCAGCACGGGGAAGGGGGCGCCCGCCTCGTCTTTCATGGCGCTCGAGAATTTCGCGCGCTCCGGCGTGATCGCAATGATCTCGCCCTTGTCGCCCAAGCGGCGTTGCGCCTTGCCGAGCGCGTGCGTGTTGAGGCGGCAATAGGGGCACCAATGGCCGCGGTTGAAGACGACGGCGACCGGGCCCTTCTCCAGCTCGTGCTCGAGGCTCACCATGCGGCCGTGGTCGTCGGGGAGCGAAAACGACGGCATCATTTCGCCGACCTGCGGCGCTTGCGAGCCGGCCTCAACCGCGTTCAGGCGGGCGACAAGAGCGTCAACGCCGTTCGCGAATTCGTCGCTGAGGTTGCGCACGGCGTTGGCGACGTAGTCGAGCTGCACGCTCAACGGTACGTCCATGTCGCGCGCAGCCTGGAACGCAGCTTCAAGCTGTGCGCCGAGTGGGACGTCGTTCATGCGGCCGGCTCCTCAGCCGATGTTTCCGCTGCTAGTCAAGCACAGAAGCCGCCCGGCGGCAAAGGAACCGCCGGACGCCGGTTCCGGGCTTAGTTGACCCGCATCATCGGGGTCATGGAGGGCATCATCATGCCGCTCAAGACGCCGATCAGGATGTAGATGACGATCATCACGCCGACGACGGCCAAGGTGTAGATGATCGCCTTGTCTTCGGCCGGCTTCATCAATTTACCGAGACCGACATGGAGCAAGTAGAACGAATAGAGCGAGCCGATCAGGGCAATGATGCCAAGCTGCGGCAGGATGGTCAGGATGCCCGCGACCCAGGCCGGGGTCGGCGAATAGGCGGCGACCTTGAACGCTTGGCCTGCGTCCGCCGTGCCGCCGAATTGCGACGCGAGTGCGTTGATCACGAGGCCGGTGACGTAGACGCCGATGGCGCCCAGGACCACCTGCAGAACGGCCTGGCCGAACGCGGCGCCTGCCGGCACGCGAAACGAACCGAAGCCGACATTGATGCCGATCACCGACATGCCGATCGCGCCGGCAAGGGCCGCCACGACGATCAGCGGGCCGACGTAGTTCATGTAAATGCGTTGAACGTCGGCGCCCTCACCGGCGATCGCATCCCATTCGGACATGGGCGAAAGTATGAGCCGCTGAATGCGGCCGAAGAGTGCGGCGAAATCCATGGGGGTCTCCTGCCCGGTTTCACGCATCAGACTGTGATTCGCGTCACCAGTGCTATGTTAGCCGCCGCCGGACCGGCTGGCGCCTGTGGACAGCCGAGTTTCGGCCGGCTGATCCGCGGCCGCAACCGTGTCGTAAGAGTAGCCATGAGCGAAAGCGCAACCATAGCTGGCACGTCCTTTATCGAGGCGCGGGTGATGCACGCCCGGTTGCGGCCGAAGCAGAACCGCTTCTCCTACCGTGTCCCGTATCTCGCGCTCGGTGAGCGGGCGCTGGAGACCCAGGGGCGGGCAGGGGTCTTTTCGCTCAATCGCGGCAACTTGTTCAGTGTACGGACCAGCGACTATGGCGGTGCCGGGCTAACCGGCGTGGCCTTCGTGCGCGACCTGCTGATGGGCCGGCAGGTGCGCGAGGCGGACGGCGAGATCGTGCTCGTGACCATTCCCCGGATGCTGGGCTTCGCATTCAACCCCGTGAGCTTCTGGCTGTGCTTTGACCAGGCGGCGGCGCTGCGGGCCGTGGTCGCGGAGGTCAACAACACGTTCGGCGAACGGCACTTCTATTTGTGTGCGCATGCCGATCATCGTCCGATCGGGCCGCAAGATACGCTGACTGCGGACAAGGTGTTTCATGTCTCGCCGTTCATGCCGGTCGAGGGGCACTACCAGTTTGCGTTTTCCTGGACCGGCGAGGGATTCGGCGCGCGCATCGACCTGCACGACGCGGACGGTTTGATCTTAACGACGTCGATGGCGGGCAAACGTGAGCCGGTCTCGTCGTGGCGTCTGGTGGCGGCGTTGGCCGCCAATCCGCTGCTGATGTTCAAGGTGCTTGGGCTGATCCACTATCAGGCGGTCAGACTGTGGGGGAAGGGCATCAGCCACTTCCGCAAGCCGCCGCCGCCGGCCGAGCTTGTCTCTTAGTAGTAGTTGTTTTCGCGGCGGCGCAGGCTGCGCTGGCGCAGCGCCAGCAGAACCATCGACACGGCCAGGCCGATCACGATCATCGCGCCGAAGTTCCAGGATTCGACCAGCGTGCAAGCCTTACCGTCGAACATGCCGTGGACGCAGGTGGCGTTGCCGAGGGCTTGGATGAGATCGAGCTTGTCCATGGGTTTCTGGCTCCGTTGGTACACATGGTTCTCGCAAACCCAATGCCAGAGGCGGAAATCGGCGGGCATTCCTTAACAAGCCCCGCCAATAGAGTTACCGTCGCGTTAAGATGAGCGGAACGGGCACAGATGATCCGGGCGATCTGTTTCGGACTGGTATTGATTGCGACGGCGTGCGCGGCGGCCCCGGAGAGTCTTACTGGGCTTGCGGCCGAATATCGGACGCTGCGTCTGCAAAGCGGGCAGTTCTCCGGCGGCGAATGGAATGACGCGGTCGACCGGTTTGGGGGCCGCAAGCATGTCGTGATGACACGCCTGGGCGAGCTGCTGGGTGACGGCAAGCACACGCGGGCCGAGGTCGTGACGCTGATGGGCGCGCCCGACGAAGTTTTGAAGCCGGGCGATATGATGTACCCCCATGCGTATAGCGGCGGCGACGCGCGCGTACGAGAGCTTCTCGTTTATCAATGGCGCGGCGGGCACGATTTTCTGTATTTCATGAGCGACGGCGAGCGTGTCCTCGGCCATGGCTGGTGGGCGGCGCTCGAATAGGGGAGAGTTTCTGTGAGGTTTCTTGTTGCCGCGGTCGTCGGCGTTTCAATCATGTCAGCACACGCCGCCATTGCGGCGCCGGCCTCGAAAGCGCTCGCGAAGTTGTTCGACGACGAGCGCGAACTGGTTTGGCGCGAGGATCCGCTCACGGCAACGGCCGAGGGCGTGCGCAAGTACGACGACCGCTTGCCGGAGGTGACGCCGGCGGCGCAGGCGCGCCAGCTGGCGGCGAACGAGCAGTTGCTCAAGCGGCTGAAGGCGATTAAGCGCACGCGGCTTAGCGCGCAGGAGCAAGTGAGCTACGACCTGTTTGCCTTCATGGTGGGCGAGCGCGTGCGGCTGGCGCGCTACAAGGAATGGCGCATGCCGTTCAACAGCGACAGCGGGTTCTACGCCGATTTGCTGCAGCTCGACTCGCTCGTCGATCCGCAAACGGTGAAGCAGTACGAGGGCTACATCGCGCGCTTGAACGACGTGCCGCGCTATTTCGACGAGAACATCGCGAATATGCGCACCGGCATGCGCGACGGGTTCACGGCGCCGTCGGAGATTCTGGACGGCGTGTCGCGCGTCGTTGCGGGTGCGCAATACAAACGTCCGGAAGAGGTTCCGCTGTGGGCGCCGTTCGCGAAGTTTCCCGACGGCGTGCCCGAGGGTGAACGCGCGCGGCTCGCGGCGGCCGGCAAGGCCGCGCTGAACGACAAGGTGATCCCCGCCTATGCGGCGTTTCAAACGTTCTTCGAGAAGGAGTACCGGCCGGCGGCGCGCAAGACGATCGGCGCGTCGGAGCTGCCGGACGGACGCGCGTATTACGCCGATTTGGTGCGCTACTACACGACGCTGCCGGATGCGACGCCGGAGCGGGTGCATGCGACAGGCTTGAGTGAAGTTGCGCGCATCCGGGCCGAGATGGACGCGATCGTCCGTGAGGTGAAGTATGACGGCGACTTTGCGTCGTTTCTTGAGTTTCTTCGGACCGACGCGCAGTTCTACGCCAAGACGCCGGAGCAGCTGCTGCGCGAGGCGGCGTGGATCGCGAAGGAGATCGACGGCAAGCTGCCGGGATATTTCGGCACGCTGCCGCGTATGACTTATGCGGTGAAGCCCGTGCCTGCCGCGGTGGCGCCGAACTACACGGCGGGGCGTTACAATCCGGGGCCGATGGGTGCGGCCGGCGAGTATTGGGTCAACACGCATGCGCTGAACACGCGGCCGCTTTATGCGCTGGTGTCGTTGTCGCTGCACGAAGCGGTGCCGGGGCATCACCTGCAAGGTGCGCTCGCGCGCGAACTCAAGAACGTGCCGCAGTTCCGCTTGAACTTCTATCCGCATGCGTTCGGGGAAGGGTGGGGGCTCTATGCGGAGAAACTCGGCCAAGAGATGGGCGTCTATCACACGCCCTATCAGCGGTTCGGGCGGCTGACCTATGAGATGTGGCGCGCGTGCCGTCTTGTCGTCGACACCGGCATGCATGCCAAAGGGTGGACCCGGCAGCAGGCGCTCGACTTTCTGACCGCGAACACCGCGCTTTCGACGCACGAGATTCGTACCGAGGTCGATCGTTACATCGCGTGGCCGGGACAGGCACTTGCTTACAAGACCGGCGAGATGAAGATTTTGGAATTGCGCGAGAAGGCGAAGCGGGCGCTCGGCGAGCGCTTCGACATTCGCCTGTTTCACGATGCGGTGTTGGGCAGCGGCGGCGTGACGTTGCCGGTGCTCGAGACGCAAATCGACGGCTATATCAACTCAGCCAGCCGGCCTCGCGCAGTTCGGAAGCGTAGCCGCGGCTGACGGGGGCTTCGGTGCCGTTTGTCAGGATCAGCGCCACGCGGCCGTTGTCGCGGCGGACGCTGCCGACGGCCGCCTTCGAGACCCACCAGGAGCGGTGCGTGCGTGCGCCCGGGGTTGTTCCCATTTCGGCGATCGCATCGGACAAGCGCAGCAGGATGAGGTCGGAGCCCTTGTCCGTGTGGATGCGCACGTAGTGATCCTCGCCCTGCAGTGCCAAGATCGCCGCATCTTGCAGCTTCACCGGCAGACGCTGGACCAGCTTCGCTGGGGCGCTTGAGGCGGGGGCCGGCAGAGGCGCCGCCGCGATGGTGGTGCGGCGTGCGCGCAAGATTGCGCCGATGACCGACATCAGAATGGTGACGAGCCAAACGTAGAAGACGAAGATTGGGGTGAACTGAATCGCGCCTGCCCCAAACACCAGGGCGCCCACGCCATAGGCGACGCCCGACATGGCGGCCGTCATGAGTGTGGTCGTGACCAGCACCCGCGCGATCGGGCGGCGGTCGAAGAGGCGGCTCCGTTCGCTCCAAACGCTGAGGGCGGCGCCAAGTCCCGCGCCAAACGCCATGGTCGGGACCCAATAGGCGAATCGCATCCACAGGGGTGCCGCAAACGAGCCAAAGGGCCCGAGCAGCGCGAACACAACGCCGGGGACCGTCGCGATCAGCGCAACGGCGATCCAGGGCCGCTCCCACACTTGCGCGAGAAAAGCCTCGACCATTGGCGCTTCGCCAGTGGCTTTCGCCTGCTGTTCGCGAAGTTCGCCGCGCAATTCGCGGATTTGACCGTGCGGTTGGTCGTTCATGACGGCAGTTATCTGGGAACAGCGCCCGGGCGGCAATCCCGCGCCGTTTTGACCCTTCTGTGAGCGGCTTGCATGCAACGAGACGAGACCCGGCCCGACAGTGTTTTTTGGCGCGGATTCCGGATGCACCTTTGGATCGGCGTTGTCCTGACGCTTGGGGTGCTGGGCGCCTGGCTGGCCTTCATGCCGACGCAAAACCGCGACGCGATGCTCAATTATTGGGGGCGTGTGCGGGTTCCGGCGCCGGGGTTCGAGCTGGGGCCCCTCTTGGCCGCACCATTGTCGGTTCAGATTCACGTCGCGGCGGCGGCGGCGGCGCTTGTCATTGGGGTGGTGATCTTCTTGCTGCCCAAGGGCACGGGCCTGCACCGCTTCTTCGGTTGGACGTGGGTTTCGTCCATGATCGTGGTTGCGGCGACGTCGATTGCGATGGTCGCCGACTTCAGGAGCGGCATCAATCCGCTGCACATCTTCACGGTTGTGACCGTGATTTCGCTTTGGGCGGGGCTCACCGGGCATCCGGCGCAGTAATGTGCGCCAACACGCGAGCTCGATGGTGGGCCTCTATATCGGCGGCCTGATCATTGCCGGCATCACGGCGTTCATTCCGGGCCGCACGATGTGGATGGTGTTGTTTGGCGGCTAGCCTAGTATTCGTAGGAGCCGCAACTCTTCTTCTTCAGTATGTCGGCCCACGCACATTGTGCAAACGACTGCGCAAAGTCGCGGGCAAGGTTGCGCAGTTGCCTCGCGTCGTCGGGACGCCTTTGAAGAGTTCTGATCTCTGAGATGTACCTGTCGCGGTTCGCTTCCCCGATTTCGCTCTCGACGATTATGCCCGCAACCGCCAAAGTCATTTGCTTCGTGAGCGCATCTTGTTTGGGTGGGTAGAGCGCAAGTGACCACCTTCCGTCTTTCGCACTCGCCTTGTAGTGCCACTCTTTGCCATCGACAGGGTGAGTTCGACCGTCCTTCCCGACCACCTCAAGATAGAGACTCCAGTTCTTGGGAGGCAGACCGTAGTAGAGCTTCCAATCCGGGATTGTCGGACGCTTCGAAAAGAATGCCAAAACCTCGTTACGGCAGTTCGGCGCGCTTGGAATCCGAATGCAGAATGCCCAGATTCCGGGGTCGTATGGGTCTGGCCCCACCTCCCATGCGAGGCATGGTCGGCCCGCCAGCAGATTGTCAATTTGTGCTACCAGGGCATCCGTATCGTTTGATCGGGCGAATTCCTTCAAGACTTTGGACAACTCTTGCCAGAGCTCTCTGTCGCTGCACTTCACAGGAAGTAGAGCCACGTCACCAGCGCGAAGCAGGGCAGCAGGATCAATCCCGACCACAGCATGTAGCCGAAGAAGCTCGGCATCTTGATGCCCGCTTCTTCGGCGATCGCTTTGACCATGAAGTTCGGGGCGTTGCCGATATAGGTGTTGGCGCCCATGAAGACGGCGCCGGCCGAGATGGCAACGAGCGTCGTTGCGAGCGGACCCATCAGCTGCTCAGGGTCGCCGCCGGCGGCGTTAAAGAAGACGAGATAGGTGGGCGCGTTGTCGAGGAAGCTCGACAGGCCGCCTGTCAGCCAGAAGTACATGGCGTTGTTCGGTGTGCCGTCCGGGTTCGTGACGAGCGCGAGAACCGGCGCGAAGGCGCCGCCCGCGCCCGCCTTGAGCATCGCGATGACGGGCACGATCGTGACAAAGATGCCCGCGAAGAGTTTGGCGACTTCGGCGATCGGGCCCCAGGTGAAGTCGTTTCCTCGGCGGTAGGCCATCGGCGTCAGCATGAGCGATACGGAAGCGAGAAACAGCAGTGCGATGACGCGGGCGATGTCGGGGAAACCGACATGGACGCCGCCGACGGCCATTTGCACGTCGGTCTTCCACAAGGCCGATCCGAGGATAGCGGCGACCACGGCCGCGAGCAGCAGCACGTTCAGCCAGCCGTTGACCTTGATCGGTGCCGCGTCGGCGGGGGCCGGTTTCGAACGGTCGCCCGCGAACAGCACGCTGTCCATGATGAAGAATACGACCAGCAGGATGGCGGTTACGAGCAGCATCTTCTGAAGGAGGTGCGTCGTCGGCCAGAAGAAGTCGACGCCCTTCAAGAAGCCGAGGTAAAGCGGCGGGTCGCCGAGGGGCGTCAGCGAGCCGCCGATGTTCGACACCAGGAAGATGAAGAAGACGACGACATGGACGTTGTACTTGCGCTCCTTGTTCGCGCGCAGCAACGGGCGGATGAGAAGCACGGAGGCGCCGGTCGTTCCGGTGATGCTGGCGATCGCGGTTCCGGTTGCGAGCAGCCCCGTGTTCGTCAACGGCGTGCCGCGAATGTGGCCGGAGATGTAGACGCCGCCGGAGATCGTGTAGAGCGCGAACAGCAGAACGATGAACGGAATGTAGTCGAGCAGCATCACGTGCAGAAACTCGAACAGCGCGGTGTCGAAGCCGTGCAAGGCTGCGAAGGGTACGAGGAATGCCGCGGCCCAGGCTGCCGAGATTTTGCCGTAGTGATGGTGCCACAGATGCGGCGCGGCGAGCGGCAGGATCGCGATCGACAGCAACAGGCCGACGAACGGGACCGCCCACGGGGCTCCGAGTTCGGCGCCGTTGCTGTGCGCCGCGTCTGCGGCGAGGGCAGCATCCGAACCGATCGCCAGAGCCGCGACGCCACAGACGGCCGCTGCGATAGCGTTAAATTTTGGCCGTGTCACTGAAACGCGCCCTCCCGCCGGATCAAGTACCGGATGCCGCGGCAACAGTTCCAAAGAATTCGCCGAAATACAATCGCGCGTTGTTTTTCGACGGGTCTCTGCGTTGATTACGTGAATGGTGCTCTCCTAGCTTCGCCCCATCGATTCAACACCTGACGGAGCCAGATGACGGAGCCCTTGGACACCGTTCATACTGCTGTGCGCATCGTGGCCGCTTACGTGGCGAACAATCGGATGGTCGCGCAGGACTTGCCGTCCTTCATCGAAACGGTGCACCGGACGTTGATTTCGCTCGGGACCGGCCGCGACATTGCACAAGAGGCGCCGAAGCCGGCCGTGCCCGTCCGCCGCTCCGTGACGGACGACTACATCGTTTGCCTGGAAGATGGGCAGAGGTTCAAATCGCTCAAGCGGCATTTGCGGTCCGCGTACAACCTGACGCCGGAGCAGTATCGCGTGAAATGGGGCTTGCCCCACGATTACCCGATGGTTGCGCCGAACTACGCCGCGAAGCGATCGACGCTGGCGAAACAGATCGGCTTGGGGCGCAGGCGGCGGCGCCGCTAGGCGAGCCCTTGTTCCGACCGCAAAAAAAACGCCGTCATGGCCGGGCAAGCGAAGCGCGACCCGGCCACCCAGGGGATCGTAGAGCCGAGCGGTGGCAACGTTTGTGCGTTGACCCTGGGTGGCCGGCTCAAGGCCGGCCATGACGAAGATATGGAGCGAAAAAACTCTCTCTAAGCAGCGCGCGTTTTCGTCTTCTTTTCGTCCGTCACTGACGAGAGCCGGATGCGGTCTTCTTCGTTGAGCGCGGGGGCGTTCGTGAGGATTAGGCGCTCGACGATGTCGCGCCGCGCGGCGGCGTCTTCGTTGAGGCGCAGCACATGGATGTCGGTGGCGCCGGAGAGCAGCGCGTCGGCCGCGATCTCATTGAAGGCGAGCCGGTCGGCCAGGTTCGCGGTCTCGCCGATGTAGAGTGCTTGCCAGGTGCCGGCCTTACGGCGGGCATAAACAAAGAGGCCTGGGCCCTTCGGCGCCGCCTCACCCAGACCCAAGATCTCGAACATCAGAAGCTGCGGCCCGTCGGGCCCCAGCATGCTTAACGGCCAAAAATGATGGGTCTCTGCACGCTCTAGTTGACGTTCAAATTTGTTTCCCCGGAGGGAGGCGCGAAACCTGTGGAGAAAGGGCAAAACCATTGTACTACCGCCATTTTCCAGCCCGTCCGTGCCCGGGCCTGATGCAGTTCTGCTTGATCCACAACTCGAATCAGCAGGGCGATGGTACCGGTTCCCGGTTCTTTCGCTAGGCGATTTGGTCACAACCACTGCATCTAGTGGGTGTGACGAATCAGAGTCATAGCATGGTCAATATTTCAAGTAGGTAGAAATTGAAAAACGAAATCACTTCTGCGATGTTTATCCGCAACAAGTGGGGGGTCTCCACAGCCCGGGGGCGGGGTGGGAGACCAGGGGTTGGGGAATTCCGTACATGCGTCACGTGTTTGCGGTCGCCAGCGTTATCATATTTTCGCTGTGCCTTGGTGTCACCGCCGGTTACTTCAGCGTCGACCTGACGCCGCCGGGACTCAATCTTCTTCGTCCCCAAACACCCGACATTGTCGCGACGAACGAACAGAAAGAACAAGCGCGTTCAATTCAAGCCGCAGCCAGCGGTTGCAAGTATTGCTCCGACATGGCCGAACTCGCGAAGACGTTCACGCGCCGTGCGGAGACCGCGCGCGCGCATGCCGATGCGCTTCAAGCCGCGCTCACGCAAGTATCGGACGAGAAGGAAGTGCTGGTACGCCGCGAAGACGAATTGAAAGCAGCCAAGGTGGCGGCCTCCCGCGCGGATGCCGCCGCTTCCATTTTGACGAACTGGGCCGGCCGCTGCACGGCGGAGGATTTCTGCAAGCTGCCCGCGACGCGCGTGGCGTCGACCTGTGCGGCGCAAGAGGACACGCGTCCGGCGGCGGCGCTTCTCATCGCGATGTCGGTGCGCACGGTCGCGCAACAATGCGCGAGCTCCACGTGCCCGTCGGTCGACTGCAAGTCGTCGGCGTCGCTGCGCGCGGACATGGACCGTATCGAAGGCGAGCTTGACGAGATCGGCGGCAACATGAGCACCGCGCCGGCGCAGCTGCCGGTCGGCGCTTCGACGCTGAAGGCGGAAGTGACGCGCATCGCGGACGAGACGCACTATGTCGCCAATATGCTTCCGTTGCTGCTCGATGCGAGCAAGGCGCGCGCTGCGGCGAGCGATCTGCCGAAGCTGGCGCCGGAACTTGCCGATCAACGCGCGGTTTCGGCGGCCGAACTTGCCGTCGTGATGGAGCAGGCTGCGGGCGTCAGCGAGATCAAGAACGATCCGCGGCTTGAGGCTTCTTGGCGGTTGAAGTCGATGGCGTCGCATCTGGCGGCGCTCGGAAAGAATACGGCGGCCGATATGGTCAATTGGAACCAGGCGGCCGAAGCGTTGGGCGCGAGCCTGCTTGACCTCGCGCGGCTTGAGTCGCTTGCCGACAGGCAGGCGGAGAAGCTTGCGGCGGGCTGTGACGGGTCGGTCGCGTCGGTCGCGCAGCAGTTGCGTGAAGCGCGCGCGATGCTCGACCACTGCCGCATGCGCGCAGCGTGCATCGGCAAGGGCGGCGCCGGCGCCACGACGAAAGCGTCGAGCGGCGATATCGAAGAGGTTTTTTCCCGCGCAACGACGATTGCGCAAGGGCTCGTCGCCAACGAGATCGGTGAGACCGTGATCCCGGCGGCGGATTCGCCCGACCCCAGCATGATCGAAATGCTCCGCGGGCAGGGCGTGTGCCGCAAGGCGTCCGACTTGGTGCAGGCCTCGACGGCCGCATCAACGGCGACACAGGCCGTCGCCTCGACGGTGCCGCCGGCTCTGATGCCGGCAACCGGCGCGGTCTCGCCGCAGGATTTGGTCTCGGGCGCGGTCGAGTCGGCGCTGAACACGCCGTCGACGACGGACCCAGCGCCGGCCGTCGTTCAAGCATCGGCGCCGCGCGCGGCGAAGCCGATGCAGCCGAACGATCCGGACATCACGCAAGCAGCAGCCCCCGCCGATCGTCAGCAGGCGGCCGTGCCGCAGTTCACGGGCTCGGCGTTCGGCTTCGCCAGCGGCGAGGGTGGCCCGGTGCTGCAAGAAGCGCCGTCCGAAGAGGCGCCCAAGCAGAAATAGCGGCTTCTGTTCTCACGAACGCGTGTAGCGGTGCGCGAGTTCGGCGCGGACGCGTTCCATGACATCTTGCCAAACACCGTGCGACGTTTGACGGAACAGGCGCGCCGTCGGGTACCACGGACTATCTTCACGGCGCTTGAGCCAGCGCCAGTCGGCACTTGTCGCGAGCAATATCCAAACCGGTTTGCCCAGGGCGCCTGCGAGGTGCGCCACGGACGTGTCGACGCAAATGACCAGGTCCAATTGAGCGATCAGCGCGGCCGTGTCCGCGAGATCGTCGACGGCGGGCATGAAGTTCGCGACGTTGCGCAGGGCGTTGTAGGCGTCCGCGTCGGCGGTTCTGAGATCATGCTGCAAGCTGACGAACGAGATGCCGGGCACGTTCGTGACTTGCGAGAACGCCGCCAGGGGAATCGATCGCGCGCGGTCGTTGTTGTGCGCGGGGTTTCCGGACCAGCATAGGCCGACGCGCGGATGGGCAAGCGGCGCCAAGCGCTCCTGCCAGCGTGAGTGACGGTCCGGTGGCGCAGCGAGGTAGGGAACGGGAGCCGGAATCGTCTCCAGCGTGAGCGCCAGCTTGTGACCGAGCGACATCAACGGCGCGTGCAGGTCGTGGGGCGGCAGTGGTGTTCCCGTGCGCACGATGGACGGATTGCCGCCGAGACTGTGTACCAACGTTTCCAAGGCTGCGGGCACTTCCAGGAGTACGCGAGCGCCGCCTGCGCTGAGCTGCGGTACGAAGCGCGAGAACTGGATGATGTCGCCCAGCCCTTGCTCGGGATGCAGCAGCAACGTCTTGCCTGCAATGTCTTCGCCCTGCCACTCCGGGCTTGCGAAGCGGCGTTCGGTGCGTTGGATGGGGCCGTCTTTGCGGCGCCACTCGTATTCGGCAAAGCCCTCCGGAAGGTTTCCGTCGGCGAGCAACGCAAAGGCGAGGTTCGCATGTGCCGTTGCGTTGCCCGCGTCGAGCGTGATGGCGCGGCGATAGTCGGTCAGGGCCTCCGGCGTGCGTTCCAGCGCAGCCAGCACGGTGCCGCGGCATACCAATGCGCGCACCGAGTTCGGGTCGAGCGCCTGCGCCTTGTCGAACGATGCGGTCGCGCGGTCGAGCTGCAGGAGCCCTGCAAGGGCGGCGCCATGGCCGTTCCAGTTGTCGACATTGTCCGGCTCCGCGACGATCAGCTGCTCGAACAACGGCAGCGCCTCTTCTTCACGCTTGAGCACGATCAAGACGGCGGCGCGGTTGTGCTGAACGCTGGTGTTCGACGGATTCAGCGCGAGCGCGCGTTCATAGTTGGCGAGCGCCTCATCGTGGCGGCTGAGGGCTTCGAGGGCGATACCGCGGTTATTCCAAGCTTCCCAATGCGCGGGCATGAGGGCAACGATTCTGTCGTAGTCGGCAACAGCGTCGGCGGCGCGGCCCCCGCCGTGGCGCAGCTTTGCTCGTATCAGAAGCGTGCCGACATTGTCCGTGACAATGGAGTCGAGGTCCGAAAGTGCCTCGGCATCACGCTTCAATTCCGCAAGCGCATGGCCGCGGAGGCGGCGCCCCTCCGCATGGTCGGGGCGTTTTGCCAGAACGTTTGTCGCGGCGACGACGACCTCGGGCCAGCGTTCAAGTTTGGCCAAAACTTTCGCGAGATTGACTTGCGCGGCGAACAGGTTGGGGTTGATTGCGAGCGCTCGGCCGATGAACTCCGCCGCGCGCGCGTTGTCGTCGCGCTGCGCATATGCAAGGCCCAGGAGCGCCAGCGCGTCGGCGTTGTCTGGCGATTGGCGTAAGAGATCCGCCAGCAGGTTTTCAGCCTCGGCGGCGCGGTTTGCTTGCAGCAGTTGTACGGCTTGGCGTAGCCGGTCTTCGGTCGTGGTCATAAGCGCGCGGCGTCAATCACCGCCGGTGCCGGGATCGGTCCAGATATAGGCGATGCTGAACAGCACACCGAGCAAGCCGTCGATCAGGCCGAGGGCGAGTATCGTGCCCGGCACTTGATTGTTCGAATAGAGCAGCAGCACCGCGAGCGTGAAGGGAAACTTCTCCAGCATGGCGGCGAGCATCAGCGGGCGGTAGCGCGCGGGGTCGGTGGCAATGAAGAGAAACGCGACTTGCCAGGCGAGTGCGACCAGGAAGAAGCCGTGGACGAACTCCGGCCGGTCGGTGTCGATGACCGAGGCTTCGAATCCCAAGAGGTAGGCGCCGTAGCCCAGGCCAAGAATCACGAGGCCCCAGATGCCGGCGATCTGGAACACGCGCTTGGCAAAGACGATTGCCACTGTCTAGCGCCAGCCCTTCAACAGCGCTGCTTCGTCGGGAAGCGGGGGAAGCGTGGTGAAGTCGATCCGGATATCCTTCGCGGCAAGGCCGTCGGGTCCCTCGACGGTATGGAACGTCACCGTCAGGCCGTTGCCGAGCTTTGCCTGATCACAGGGATCGACGTCGTCGATGTCGAAGATGGCGTCGTTCGGATCGTCGGCGAGCGCCACGAGGCCGTAGCGCTTGCGCGGCGAATACACCTTGATCACGCCGACGCGCCGCGTCACATGCGGCTTGAAGATCGGAAGTACGGTCGGCGGTATGCAGTCAGGGTCGTTCGCAGGTTCTTCATTGGGCGCGAAGTCCCAGTTGATCGCGCGTTGAGCCATGACACTTCCTTCTAACGGTTAGTCCTGTCCCCCCGTTAGAACGCACGTGGGCGGTTCTGCATTACATCGATCCGGTTACCGTCCGGGTCGTAGAACGTGAACCACTTTACTCCACCTGCGTCCTGCAGGGGAGTCACGGAAACACCCAATCCGTCGAGCTTGGCGTGGATCCCCTCCACATCGCCCGTGCGAAAATTGGGAAACGAAGTCGCCGTCTGCGTGTTTGCCAGCGTCTCATCCGGTCCAAGCTGCCAGAGGCAGAGATTGGCGCCGCGGCCGAGGTCGAGCGTGATCGTGGGGCCGGAGCTGCCGCCGTCCGCCGGACGAAGTTCCAACACGCGCTCATACCAGGCGCGCGCGGAGGTGAGATCGCGCACACGCACGACGACCATATTCAACGCATCGAAGATGCCGGCGTGCGGTCTTGGGCCAGCGCCCGGTCCGCCGGGTCCGCGACCCGGTCCGCCGAAGCCGCGATCGCCGCGATCACCGAAGCCACCGCCGCGCGGACGAAAGCCACCGCCACCGCCGCCGTGATCGTCGCGACCGCGGAAGCCGCCGCCACCACCGCCGCCATGATCATCTCTGCCGCGGAAGCCGCCGCCACCTCCGCCACCGCGTGGCGGCGGAGGCGGTGCGGGACCGTCGAGTTCCAATTCGGCCGCCATTGTCTTGCCGCGATCTTGCGCGAGTTCGAATGAGCAACGCTGACCTTCGCCCAACGTCTGCACACCTGCTTTGGCCAATGCGGAGACGTGCACGAAAACATCGGCACCGCCGCCATCAGGTAGAATGAAACCGAAGCCCTTAGCCTGATTGAACCACTTTACAGTCCCAGTTTTCCGCATTGTCAGCGCTCAGTCCTTGCGAGTCGAAGTCTCTTTCCATTGTCTGACGGGCAGCTGCGCGTACAGACAGGTCTGCCAAAGATGGCAAGTAATTGGCCGCGAATCAATGCTTCTGAGGGGAATGTTTGGCGTTCGTCACGCCTGGCGCGGGCGCACCCGGTAGGCGCAACGGCGGGCGCCCGCGAGAATGTGATCGGTCCTCTCGATGGCGGCTTCCGGCCCCAAAACGGCGCGGAAGACCTCCAGCTCCTGGCGGCAGAGGCCCGAGCAGGCACTCGCGGCCCGGCAAATTGGGCAATGATTCTCAACCAGCAGGAAACCATCGCCGTCGGTTTTGGTCTCGGCCATGTAGCCGGCCGCGCTGCGCAGGCGCGCGAGTCGCTTCAGTTTTTCTTTCAGGGACGACGCTCCCGATAGCGCCGCGCGGTACTCCGCGATCTGATGCTTCGTGCGGGTTTCGATCAGCTTGATGAGTCCACGTTCGCCGAAGACTTCGCGAATGTTGGCGATGAGCTCCGTCGAGAGTTCGGCATGCGCGTCGGGAAAGATGGTGTTCGCCGGTTCTTCGATGCGCCAGAGTTTCGAGGGGCGGCCGCGGCCCTCCTTCGGGCCGGCTGCGAACGAGACCAAGCCTTCGTCTTCGAGCGCGTAGAGGTGCTGGCGCACGGCCATCGGCGTCACGCCGAGTTCGCGCGCAATGTCGGCGGCTTCGCTTGGGCCGTTGCGTTTCAAATGGTCGAGGATCGCCCGCTTGGGCGTTCCCGTATCGTCGATCACGCTCATGGCTATTTTATAAAGCTATTCCTTGCGAAATACAAGAGCGCGGCTTAGGTTCGGGCCGCTGTGAAGGAGCAGGCCATGACCGCGGTTTGGTTCGATGCGGGTGCGCGCGCCGATCTCGAGGCGAAGGGGCGGCGCGTCGTGAAGGCGGGGCCCAAGCAGATCTTGCTGCTGTTGGACGGCGGGCGGATTTTCGCCTGCAACAATCGGTGTCCGCATGAGGGTTATCCGCTCAGCGAGGGAACGCTTGGGGCGGCGTGCACGCTCACCTGCAATTGGCACAATTGGAAGTTCGATCTGGCGAGCGGCGAGACGCTGGTCGGCGGCGATCGGCTGCGGCGCTATCTGGTCGAGGAGCGGGACGGCCGCATATGGATCGACATCTCCGATCCGCCGGCGGAGGCGCTTCAGGAGCGCGCGCTCGCCAATCTTGGCGACGCGAGCGACGACAACGACTATGAGCGCATGGCGCGCGAGGTGGCACGCTTCGTCAAGGCCGACGGTGATCCGCTGGAGCCGCTCCGCCGGATGGTCGCGCGCGCGAGTGCCCGGTTCGAGTATGGAATGACGCACGCCTATGCGGCGGCTCCCGATTGGCTCGCTTTGCACGACAGCGCACTGACACCCGCGCATCGGCTTACGGCATTGGTCGAGCCGATCGCGCATATCGCATGGGATACGCTGCGCGAGGCCGAGTATCCCTATTCTGCCGCCACAGCGCCGTGGAGCGATGCTGCGTTTGCGCATGCCATGGAAGCGGAGGACGAGGGGGCGGCGATCGCGCTCGTCAATGGCGCGGTGGCGGAGGGTGATCTTTCGGCGTTGCGGCGGGCTTTGGCACGCGCAGCGCTCGCGCACTATCAGGACTTCGGGCACTCCGCGATCTATGCGCGCAAGGCGTTCGAGTTGATCGGACGGTTGGGCGTTGGCGTTACCGGGCCGGTGCTCCGTGCGCTGACGCGCGGGATTATCTATGCGACGCGCGAAGACAAGATTCCGGAGTTTCGCCACTATGCGAAGGCGCTGAACGCGTGGTCCGACACCGGCCAGCCGGTCACGGCCCAGGAGCTTGTGGGCCTCTCTGTCAATGCCGCGCTCGACCGGGTGACGGCGCTACCCGGCGGCAATGAAGCGAAGTACCGCCTGCTGCTGGAGGCGAATGCGCTTTCCATGTTGCACTTCGACACGGCGGTCGACGAGCATACGACGAAGCCTATATCGCACAACATTCGTTGGCTGGATTTCACACACGCGTTGACGTTTGGAAATGCCGTGCGGTGGCATTGTCGCGAGCAGCCGGCATTGTGGCCGCAAGCGTTGCTGCAGCTTGCGTGCTTCCTTGGGCGTAACGCGCCGTTTCTCCGGCGTGAAGCCGATTGGTCGTGGGAGGTGAGCGATGCGGCGCGCTTTTTCGAGCGCGAGCGCTCGGCGCTGTACGACCACGGTATCCGTGAGCCGATCTTTGCTTGCCACCGGGTCAAGGTGCTGGCCGCGGTTGCGGAGGAAGTCGCGTGGGCGGGCGCAGGACAGCTTGCGCGCGTGTTGCTGGCCGCGACGAACCGCTATCTGCATTCGCCGATCAAGGGGCACCATGCTTTGCGCGCGGCTCATCAAGCGTTGAGTTTCGTGGAGGCGGAGGGCTAAGGTGGCGGCCTTAAGAGAGGCCGTCATGTCGAAGTCTTCCGTTGCGCTTGTTGTCGGTGCCGGCGACGCCACCGGTGGTGCGATCGCGCGCCGCTTTGCGCGCGAGGGTTACGTTGCCTGCGTCACGCGGCGCGACAAGGACAAGCTGCAGGATTTGGTGCGCGAGATCGAAGCTGGCGGCGGCACCGCGCACGCGTTCGGGTCCGACGCGCGGAAGGAAGAGGAAGCGGTCGCGCTGTTCGACACGATCGAGCGCGATATCGGTGAGATCGACGTTGCGGTCTTCAACGTAGGAGGCAATGTACGTTTTCCAATCGCGGAGACGACAGCGCGCGTTTACACGAAGGTTTGGGAGATGGCGGCCTTCGCAGGCTTCCTGATGGGGCGCGAGGCGGCGAAGCGGATGACGCCGCGGGGCCGGGGTACGATCATCTTTACCGGCGCCACGGCGAGCTTGCGCGGGTCTGCCGGGTTCGCGGCCTTCTCCGGCGCCAAGCACGCGCTGAGGGCCTTGGCGCAGAGCATGGCGCGGGAGTTGGGGCCGCAGGGGGTACACGTTGCCCATGTGGTCATCGACGGGGCGATCGATACCGCGTTTATCCGCGACCTCTTTCCGGAGGCTTATGCGAAGAAGGCGGAGGGCGGCATCCTGTCGCCGGACCACATCGCCGAGATGTACTGGATGTTGCACCGCCAGCCGCGCGATGCGTGGACGCATGAGCTTGACCTCAGGCCGTGGATGGAGAAGTGGTAAGGAAATGAGGATCGGCCCATGACGAAAGCAGTCGAGTTTCTGTTCGATTTCGGTAGTCCCACGTCTTATCTGGCTTACAAGCAACTGCCGAAGATCGCCTCGCGCCATGGGGCACGGATCGTTTGGACGCCGATGCTGCTGGGCGGCGTGTTCAAGGCGACCGGCAATACGTCGCCGGCGATGATCCCGGCCAAGGCGCGCTACATGAACCAAGATTTGGCGCGGTTCGCGAAGCGCTACAATGTGGTGCTGAACTTCAACACGCATTTTCCGGTCAACACGTTGTCTTTGATGCGCGGTGCGGTGGCCTATCAGGCGACCAATCAGTTCGATCTCTATGTCAACGCGATGTTCGACGCGATGTGGGCGCATCCGCGGAACCTGAACGATCCCGGCGAGGTGGCCCACGTGCTGCACGACATCGGGATCAAGCCCGACGACTTCTTGGCGCGGATCGAGCGCGCGGAGGTCAAGGAAAAGCTCAAGGCCAACACGGACGGCGCAATCGCGCGTGGCGTGTTCGGGGCGCCGACATTCTTCGTGAATGGGGAAATGTTCTTCGGACAGGACCGCCTCGATTTCGTGGAAGAGGCTTTGCTGCCCTAGGGTCGTTCGCACCTGTTCACTTTGCCGGGACCGGAATCCCGCGGTTTCGAAGATTTGTGCGCGACCGTGTGCGGTGCGTCATTGCCCTAATTTCGCGGATATTGTCTGAATAGGTTGCGATCACGGGGGTGGGGCCTCGTGCGCGTGGGGTCGCGGGTTCGCCAGCGATTTTGGGGACCGGAATGACATCTGAAGTCATGCTGTTGAACGTGCAGGGTGGAGCCCTGGCCGCCGACAGCGCGCTGACCGCGATCGAGTACCACAAGGATGGCACGGCCAGCGTCCGCTACCAGACGGGGGCGGACAAGATCTTCATTTTGGACAGCAGTCTGCCGGTCGCATCGATGATTTTCGATGTGGCGGAGTTCTATCGCTATCAGTGGGGCGCGATCTTCGAGACTTTCAAGACGGTGGTTCCACAGCGCGGCAATAACGTTGCCAAGGTCGCGCAGTCGCTGATGCAGTTCCTCGGGCGTTGGACGTCGGGGGCGGATGGGAAGGCGCAGGAGCTGCTCCCTCTGGAGGAGGATCAGGAGCGGCTTAGCTTTGCGATCTACGTTGCTGCGACGGTGCAGCGGTATCATCAGTGCGTCGAGCTTGCGGGGGGCACGAAGCAGCAGGCGTTCTCGCGCGGGCTCGATATGCTGCGGTTCGAGACGCTGTACGAAGGCGACTACTTCCAGAACCTGTTTTTGCCGCACGGGGAGACGCCGTCGCGGCGCCCGGTGATCGGGGAAAGCTCGCCGCGCTTGGTGGCGGTGCTCGATCAGTATTTGAACCGGCTCTTGGGCGGGATGGTGGCCTCGATGTTCGGCGAGGGTGCGGTCCCGGCCGAGATCAAAGCCTCGTTGGCCGAGATTACGATTGCCTCGTGCCTAACGGATTGGATTCCGCCCGGCGTGCCGAAGACCGGGCTCGTGTTCATGGGCTACGGGACCAGCGACGTCAGGCCGATGTATCTGGAGTTGCGCGTCGGCAGCGCGTTCGGCGGCATCGTCAAGCATCAGATGGTGGCGACGGCCGCGCCGACGCAGCGTGAGCCCGCGATCATTCGCTCGTTTGCCCAGGCCGATCTGATCGACGCGCTGCTGCGCGGTGCGCAGCCCGGGTACAAGTACGTGATCTTCCAACTGATGCGGCAGGGGATTACGTCGCTGCTCAACGCGGTCGGTGGGGAGATCGCGAAGAAGGATTCCGGCCTCGCGAAATCTGTGTTGCAGACGTTCGATCAAGCGCCGCTGGCGATCGCACGGGCAATCCTGATGGCGGGCGACGATATCGCACGGCATGCGATGGAGATGCGGGTAGCGGAGGTGGTCAATTCCGCGTCGCCCGAGATGCTCGCGCAGTATGCATCGAAGCTCGTTCGTCTGTCGGTGATCGAGCACGAATTGACCGGCAGTCAGACCGTGGCTGAACCTATTCTGGCGCTCCATATCAAGAAGGGGCGGTCGGAGTGGGTTCGGGCGAAGATTAGTTGAGGTGGATCGTGACGAAACGTGAGCGAGACAAGCGCAAGCCCGTGACAAAGGTCGTGCACGACATTTTGGAGCAGGCGCGGCTCGCGCGGGCCGAGGGCCCTGCGTCGAGCATCTACCGGCGCGAGACGCAGATGTCGAACGCGATGAGCCAGGCGGGCGTGACGCTTGCGAAAATGGATCGCGGCGGCGGGCCGGGGCGGCGTCCGTCGGCGCTGCACGCGTTGCTTGGATCGGCGGGCGCGCATCCGAAACCAAAGCGGCGGTCGTGGTTCTTTGCCTCCGCCTCCGCGGCGATGCCCGATGCAAAGCGGATCGAGCAGTTGCTCAAGACGTCGCTCAAGGACGGCAAACCGCTCGTGCTCGACCGCATTTCGGCGGACGGGTCGCCGGTCGTGAGCGACGATATGATGTGCCACCTGCCCGAAGGCGCCAGCGATCCGGTTTGCGAGCCGCGTTAGCGGCGCTTTGCGGGCGCTGGAACTTTGAGGCCGCCGGCCAGAAGTCTGGTCCAGATTTCTTCTGCGTCTTCGGCGAAGCTGAAGAGTCTGAGATCGTCGCGGTCGATCATCTGGGCTTCCACCAACGCTTCGAAGTTGATGACGCGCGTCCAGTAGGCGCGGTCGAAAAGAACGACCGGGAGGCCATCGACCTTGCCGGTCTGGCGGAGGGTGAGGACCTCGAACAACTCGTCGAGCGTGCCGAAGCCACCGGGGAAAACGATGAGGCCGTTTGCGCGCATGGCCAGGTGCATTTTGCGCATCGCGAAATAGTGGAACTGAAACGTGAGTTCAGGCGTCGAGTAGGGATTCGGCCTCTGCTCGTGCGGGAGTTGGATGTTGAAGCCGATCGACGGCGCGCCCGCGTCGGCCGCACCGCGATTCGCGGCCTCCATCGTGCCCGGACCACCACCGGTTGCGATGACGTTGTGACGCTCTTTGCCGTTACCGTCGCACGCGCCGCCGCGGATGGAGGCGAGGCGGCCGAACTCGCGCGCGGACTTGTACCAGCGATGCGTCGTTTTTGTGCGCGCGGAGCCGAAGACGACGATCGTTGAACGGATGCCTGCGGCGCGGAGATGCTCTTCGGCCTTCGCGTATTCGAGCAGAAAACGCACCCCGCGCATGGAATCGCTGAGCAAGTAGTCCGTGTCGAGTGCCGGCAATTCATAGGTCGACGGCTGGCCTGGCGTTCCTGCCGGAGTCTTGGGTTTGCGGGCCATTCGGTACGCGTTCTCACTCATGATGGCGAAAGGGTGAAGCTTACGACAAATTCATTGCCCGTCGATTGATGACTTTCGGTTGTACCGCGTCGGGCTTTGGCCTTTCCGGGGACAGTGCGTATACTGCCGCGCATGGACTTGGCTGCTGTGATTATCGTCCTTGCCGCCTGCGTTGCCGGTGCGGCGGTTCCCTTCGGGATTGGGTGGGCCTTGGAGCGCTGGTGGCGGCGACTGCCGTTCCGCCCCTATTGGGCCGCGATCGTGGGGGCGATCTTGGGTGGGGTGATCGGGTTCGGCATCGTCGGCGATTGGTTTACGGGCGCGGCATGGAACGAGCGCGTTCCAGTCGCGAAGGTGCTGCCCTATATGGGCGAGATTCGCGCACGGGATACGCAACTCTACGAACGGATGGAGACGTCGATACTGCGCGATCAGCAGGAGGGCAAGACGCCGGAGGAGGTGCGCGCAAACGCGAAGGCGCTGCTCGGCTCTTATGTGGCCGACAAGACGGCATTTCTGTCCGACGACCTGACCTATGAACTCTACGCGACGATGCGCGACACGCTCGCCTATTTGGGCGAGCGCAAGGCATTCGAGACCTGCGCGAACTATGCCCTTGGCCAGACGAAGGAAGATATCGACCCGAAGCTCAGCGAGGAGTTGGTCGAGCGGAACACAGCGACCACGTTGCGCGTGCTCGCCGCGAAGCGCGACGAGGCCACCCAGCGGATGAGCGCAGAGCAGTTTTCGCTCCTGACGTCGCAAGCCTTCGCAGATGCCTCGCAAGCGACGGGAATTCCGCCGGAAGACCTGGAGATGTTGCTCAGCGGGCGCGGTGACGCGGCGAAGACGTGCCGGCTGATGAAAGCGTTCTTCGACGCGGTTTTGATGCAGCCCGTCGAAGTGGCGGCGGCCGCACTCAGGACGCTGTCGCAAGGCGAGCGCGGCGGCCCCCGGTAAGGCTCAGGTATTGGTGGGCTTCGCGCCGCGCAAGCCCGTGACGCTGCGCAGCAGCGCGTCGGAGACTTCGGTCGGCAGGAACTCGGCGAGCGCGATCAGAGCGCGGGCGCGCAGCAGCGGCACGACGTAGCGGGCGCGAGGTTTTTCGGCCTCGACGGCGCGCACGATGGCTTTCGCCACGATCTCGGGCTTTGCGGCGTTCGCGTTCATGTCTTTTTGGAACGCCAGGAGCTTGTTGATTTGGTCCGCATAAGGCGAGCCGGCGGCGGCGTATTGTTCCATCGCCTTGCGGTCGGTTTCGCTGACGCCGGTGTTGATCGCGCCGGGCTCGATGATCACGACGTCGATGCCGAAGGGCTTCAGCTCGTTGCGCAGCGAATCCGACAGGGCTTCGATTGCGTGCTTGGTGGCGTTGTAGGGACCGAAGAAGGGGAGGGCCAGGCGGCCGACGACGCTGGAGATGTTGATGATGCGGCCGGTGCCGCGCGCGCGCATCTCGGGGACGAAGGCGCGGATCATGCTCATCGGTCCGAAGACGTTCGTTTCGAACTGCGCCTTCAGGTCCGCGTCGGCGACTTCTTCGAGGGGACCCGTGAGTGTGTAGGCGGCGTTGTTGATGAGGACGTCGATGCCGGCCTGGCCGATGATCGTGGCGATCTCGCGCTTGGCGGCGTCGATCGAGGCCTGCGAGGTCACGTCGAGTTCGATTGCGTCGATCCGGCCCTTGGTCGTCTTGCGCACTTGTTCCAGTGCAGGGACCGTGCGGGCGGCCGCGATGACGTGATGGCCGCGTTCGGCGAGCCGCACGGCGGCTTCGCGGCCGATGCCTGCGGATGCGCCGGTGATGAGGACGGTGGACATGGGCGTCTTGTTAGCACACGCGGGTCCGCAAAAGAAAAGAGCCGCAAAATCGCGGCTCTTTTCGAATGCGGTTCGCTTTCCGCGCTTACCAGTAGAGCTTCATGCCGATCCCGGCGCGGTAGCCGGAGATGTCCTTGCTGAGGCTCTCGTTGTAGCCGCCATCCAAGTAGAGCGCGAGGTTCTCGTCGAGATAGGATTGCAGGCCCGCGTCGATCGAAAGCAGCTCGTCGTTCGTGTCGGAGGCGACCGTATAGGGCCCGGCCGTCACGGTGTTCACGCCGTCGGACAGGATCGTCGAGTAGGCGACTTGCGCCCACGGACGAACGGAGCCGCCCCACGTCACGCCGTCGAAGCGCACGGCACCTTTGGCTTCGATGAGGCCGGTATCCTCGGTGGTGCCGGCGATCCCGAAGCAGTCGACGTCGCCGCAGCTCGTGCCGTCGTAGCTCACCATACCGATCAACTTCACAGCGATCGGCTCAAGACCGAGGCCGACGCCCGCTTGTGCCGAACCGATGAAGCCGCTGGAGGATCCGGGAGCCGTGCCGAAGCGGCTCGTGTAGTTCCAATCCATGTCGGCATAACCGGCCGACAGGTTGAGGAAGAAGGCCGAACTTGTGAACGCCGCATAGGCCTCGATGACGCGAGCATCGCCGTCGATCTGACCCGTGCCCGAGGGCACGACGATATCGCTGTCGCTGGAGCCAAAGCCGCCGGACACGCCGCCGAACCAGCCAGCGCCCATGCGCCAATCCATGCCGCCGGTCGTACAGCTGAAGTCTTGATCCTGCTCGAGCCCGGTGTCGGCGCCGAACGAAGAGTTGCCTTGGCGATAGCCAACCCAGGCGCGGCCGTAGGTGGCGTTCTTGGGGCTATCCGGGATGCGCTGGTCGTCGCGGAAGCAGCCGCGGATCAGCGATTGTCCGGCGGAGAGTAGGGCTGCGTGTGCGTAGAGTTCGTCGCGCGCGGCCGACTGCAAGAAGTAGCCGTCGTCGGTGCCAGAGTAGTTCGCGACATAGCGTACGAGGTATTGATGCGGGCCCGCTACGAGCGAGTTGCCCTGAACGAACTCGGTGCCACTATTTGTGCCGCCGCCGATGATGCGGAGAAGCTGGATACCGTTGCCGCTTGTCGCGCCGCCCACCGGGGCCGCGTCGAACGAGGCAATGGCGAATCTCGTCGGGTTCGTCGCGCCGCCGAGGACGTTGCCGTTGATGGTCACGAAGTCCTGCGTCACGCCGGGCGTGCCGTCGCCGGGGCCGGCCACCGCGAGCGCGTCGTCGATGTCAATAAACATCCCGAAATAGGCGCCCGGGCCCGACGTGCCGTAGGTCCCGTTGATCGTGATTTGGCCCATAGCTTGGCCGGGATTCGGCGTTGTGGATCCCGGCGGGTTCGCCGTGGCGCCGGGCAACATGCCGTTGCTGCTCGTCACGTTGCCAGTGATCGTCACGTCGCCGGTGATGCGGCCGTTGTTCGTGACCGGGCCGTTGATCGCGTAGGGCGTGAGGCCGGTCAGCTGGGCGCCAGCATTCGTGGTGACAGAACTCGACTGCTCGATGTCGCCGCCGACGCCGATTTCGAGGATGCCGCCCGCGACGACGGTCGCACCTCTATAGGAATTGTTACCCGTCAACGTCATTGTGCCGCCGCCGGTCTTTGTGAAGTTGCCTGGCGTAATCCCGGGGTCAGAAATGACACCCGAGAACGTCGTGCTTTGGCCGTTGCCGCCGGCCGTCAAGATCTTGCCGTTGAGAATCGAAACCGAACCGGCGCCAGCAAGGCTTCCGATGGTTTCGTCTGCCGGGGTGCCGCCGCCACCAATTTGCAGCGTGCCGCCGGCGTTGACGGTGACCGCGCTGCCGTCGCCGATTGCGTTTCCGCCGCGAGCATTCAGCGTGCCGTCGATGGTCCAGACGAGGTTGAGAATTGTCTCCGTCGTCAGACCGGTCAGTGTCAGATCGTTTCCAGCTGTGACTTGCGCCGCCTCAAAGTTGAGGAACCGCAAGGGCCCCGTGAAAGCGGTGCCGGTACCGATCGTGTTGGCGTTCAACGTCAGGCCTGCTGCGTTGAATTGCAGCGTGTCTACGCCAGGAGACGGGGCGTTGGCTCCCGCGTCGACCGTTTCCGTGCCGACGTTCACCAGAGTGATGACGCAGGTGTCCGGACCGCCCGTGCCCGTGCAGTTCGGGGCTGCCTTGGCTGTCGGTGCCAGCGCCACCAGCAACCCCGCCGAGGCGGTCGCCATCAGGGCTGTGCGAAGGTTCGCAAAAACAAAGGGAACGGCACGCGCGTGCGCGGTCGTCATCCGAAACTCCTTACCCACTATCTTGGCGGCTTTTGGTTAGCTCTAACTCTGTGGCGGATTTGACCGAATCCCGCCCGGCGGCGCAACGCAAAGGCTACCAAATGGCAAACGACTCGCGCGAATCCGGGCGCCTGTAACCGGAAGGCTTCACCCTAGGGGTTGTGACAGGTCGCCGCGATAACCACAACGGGATTCGGGCTGTCGTTTGCGGCGTGGGGAGCCGCCTAAGGCCTTGTTTTGCCGAGTCGTCCCGCCCTTGGGTTCCCGCGGGGCTCGTTTACTCTTTGCGCAGAAGCCTGCGTCCGTAGCCGATCAAGAGCAGGGCCAGAATCACGACGGGCGACAGCACCGCGATGCCGGCTGCCATGTCTTCGGTCGGCGGTAGCGTCGCACTGAACGATTGGCGGAAGCCGATGGCGATCCACACGAAGGCGATCAGGCCGGCGAGAATGAGGACCCCGGCGACGACGAAAGCGACTGCCGCTAGATGCCGCGCTCTGTTCGGTTGTTCCGGCATCAGCTGCTCCAAAGGCTGCGGCCGGCGATGAAGACCGCGTAACCGCCGGCCGCGCCGAGGCCCGCGATCACCAAAACAAAAAGGCCGGAGCCCAAGGCGTCGCCGACTGTTGCGGTTTCGCTCACCACCGTCGCCAAGACGCCAAAGGCGCAGAGTCCGCAGAAGGCGATCCAGAGGGCGGCGGCGCCCATCAGGAGCAAGCCCATGAAGCGGCCGAACGAATCGCCAGATGGTTGTTGCTCGCTCATGTCTTCGGCCTCAATGCGCGTCCGACCACGTAGAACACGAACCCAATGCCGGCGGAGAACCCGCCGACCAAGACGATCATCGGCACGATGCTCAATGCTTCGCGCAAATCACCACCTTCGGTGAACAGCGTGACGAAAAACCCGGCGCTGCACAATCCCGACGCGGCCATCCAAAGGACGCCCACGGTGATCAGCACGAGACCGATCACGCGGCGAACGGGCGATGGCGATGCAGGCTCTTCGGTCATTTCGGCCTCAATCGCCGTCCGAACAGGTACAGTCCCGCGCCGATCAGCGTCGAGGGCCCGGCGACGATTAGAATCGTCATCAAGTCCCCCGAGGTGATGCCGTAGGCCTGCAGTACGAATGCCACAAAAGCGAGCGTGCACAAACCGGTCGAGACGAGCCAGAGTACGCCTGTCACGATCAGGACGAGGCCGATGAAGCGGCGGGTGTCGTTGCTCATGGCGCCGGGCGTCCGGCTGCGCCCTCGCGGTAGAACGTGTTGAAGGTATCGAAGGGGTAGATTTTGCCGTCCGGTTCGACGAAGTGAACGCAGCTTCGTTTCACGCCGCCGAGGTCGAAGTTGTAGCGGTCCATGAACTGCACGATGACGACGCGAAAGGTGTGTTCGTAGGCGATCTCTTGCGGGACAGCGGCTTCGGGGAGGCAGCAGAGGACCGCGGCGAGTTTTTCCGACGTGTCGGCCGCGGCGGTCGAGAGTGACAAGAGGTCAAACATGCGGCGGCGCAGTTCGGGGAAGTTCTCGAACGTCACGGTGTTCGGGGCAGCTTCGACGAGGACGTCGCGCGGGATCAGCGAGGTGATGGGCGCGACTTGGTTGCCGTTGCGCAAGCCGTAGCCGATCGAGATGGCGTCGGGATTGCAGGGGAGCGGGATCATGTCTTCGAGCGCGAAGACGCCCGCTTTGGCTACCTCGCGACGGACGTCGGAGAGCAGCACGCGGTTTTTGCGCGGGTCGAAGCCGTCGTTGCGGCCGGCGTCTTGCACGGGCTGCAGCGTCACGCCGCGCACGCAGCGCCATTCGAGCGCATGGCGGACGATGTCGGCGACCTCGGTGTCGTTGACGCCCTTCTTTACGGTGACGACGAGGGTGGTCGAGATGTTGTGTTTGTCGAGCGCCTCCAGCGCCTGTTGACGCACGCTGCGCAGGTCGGCGCCGCGCAGGTTCATCAACGCGTCGCGTTGCAGGGAGTCGAACTGCAGATAGACCTCGAAGCGCGGCATGTAGGTCGCAAGGCGCGCGGCGAAGTCCGGTTCGCGCGCGATGCGGATGCCGTTCGTGTTGATCATCAGATGGCGGATCGGGCGGCGCTTGGCGGCGTCGAGGATCTCGAAGAACTGCGGGTGGATGGTGGGTTCGCCGCCGGAGATTTGTACCAGGTCGGGTTCGCCTTCGCTTTCCACCAGCGTGTCGAGCATGCGTTCGATCGTGGCGAGGTCGCGGTGGGTGGTCCGTTTGATTGATGAATCGGCGAAGCAGACGGGGCAGGAGAGGTTGCAGGCTTCGTTCACTTCCAGGATCGCGAGGCACGAGTGCTGTTCGTGGTCCGGGCAGAGGCCGCAGTCATAGGGGCAGCCGCGTTCGGTTGTTGTTTGCGGTGCGAGCGGGCGGTCGCCGGGTTTCAGATAATCCTTGCAGCTCTTCCAGTAAGTCGCGTCCGTCGAGATCAGTGTTTTCTGTACGCCGTGTTCGGTGCAGCGTTTTTGGTAGAAGACGTGCTCGCCCTCGATCAGGATTTTCGCGGGGACGAGCTTCAGGCAGGTCTCGCAGAGGCTCGTTGTCTGCGCGTGGAAGAGATAGGGCGCCGACTTGCGGATCGGAGTCGCGGTGGTGGCGGCGAGATCGAGGGGCTTG
The DNA here is from genome assembly GCA_964638635.1 of uncultured Flavobacteriaceae bacterium. GTDB lineage: Bacteria > Pseudomonadota > Alphaproteobacteria > Micropepsales > Micropepsaceae > SZUA-430. The sequence continues at coordinate 10,212 of CAZXAQ010000031.1, read as the reverse complement.
TTCATAGGGCGCGAGCCTAGCATGGAAAGCGCCCTTCCTGGGACCGCGGGCGTCCTCGCCCGCGCGTATCAGCATTTCCACGTGCAATCAGTTTGGAGTCAGCGAAGAGCGGGCGAGGACGCCCGCGGTCCCAGGGCTAACGCCTTCTCGTTTAGGCAGAGCCCTTCGATCGACGGATCATGAAGATGCCGTAGATGACGAGGGCCAAGCACATCAAATGGAAATGGTTCAGCGGGCCTACAAGCGTGGGGTAGGGCTTCAGGAATTCCCAGAGGAAGCGCTGGGCGCCGTAGGCGATGGCGAGGGCGTAGAAGCCGTGGCGGCTGGCCCAGGCTTGGCGATTGCGTAGGCCCCAGACAAACGCGGCGAGGAAGAGCGCCATCACGAGGGACTCGTAAACTTGCACCGGGTGGCGGGCGATGCCATCGCCAAGGTCGACGGCCCACGGCAGTGTGGTCGGCGTGCCGAATGTGTGGTCGGGGAGGCCTGCGAAGAGGCAACCCCAGCGGCCAACCACGACACCGGCGGCGAAGGGGCCTGCGAACACGATGCCGGTGGACATGCGGATGCCGCGCGCGAGTTTGTAAAGTTCGACGCCGATGATGGCGCCAACCAACGCGCCGGCGACGGAGTGGGCGAGGGCGAAGACCGCTTGGCCCGCAAACGTGAACGAGCCCGCGAGATAGGCGCCCAGGATCGCGCCGACGGCGAGGCAAGCGAAGTAGCCGCCGTCGGCGACGCGCGCGACCTCTGCCGTCACCTCGCGGAGGCGCCAGCGGTAGAGCGCCACGCCAACGCCCATGCCAGTGCCCCATGCGAGTGCATCGAACAGGAGGTGGTAGGCGGGGTTGGTCGGGACGTGGATCACGGTCACACGGGCTTAAGTGACTCGTGCCGATCGGCGGGACGTTCAACGCGGATGCTGTCGTTCACGGTCACGTCACCGCCGGTGACGACCACCGCCATGATGCCCGCTTTGCGGATGAGGCCTCCGGGTGTGCGTTCCAGCACCGCTTCCATCAGGCCGGGTTGGATGCCGTCGAGTTGGGTGCAGGGGTTGCGTAGGCCGGTGACTTCGATCACGGCGGTGCCGATGTGCAGGCGCGTGCCGCGCGGTAGCGCGAGTAGGTCGAGCCCACGCGTCGTGATGTTCTCGCCCATCCGGCCCGGGGCGATGTCGAAGCTCTTCGTGCGCAGTTCGTCATGCAACTCGGCGTGGATCAGGTGCACTTGGCGCAGGTTTGGGGCGGTCGGGTCGACGCGCACGCGCGAGCGGTGTTTCACCGTCGTGCCCATGTGCGCGTCGCCTTCGACGCCCAGGCCTTCGAGCAAGCGGATGCGGTCGCGCGCCGGTTTCGACATCGTGTGCGTGGCGCTGACGGCCACGGCGACGACGTAGGCGCTCATGAGCCTGGGAGCCTGTAGAGTTTGCTGCGAGCGTCGCGGTCGGGGATCTTGGCCTTGCGTGCGTCGAGTTCGGTCATGATGGCGCGGCGGCGGTCGGAGGGCATCGAACTCCAGGCGCCGATCTCCGCCATCGAGCGGCCGCAGCCCAGGCACCAACCAGTCGTAGCGTCAATGGCGCAGACCTTCACGCAGGGGCTTTCGATGGCGGTCATGTGCTCCTGTTAACGTGCGGCGGGGGTGCTCACAAGTTGCTTTGAAACGTCAATATGAGGCCGCTATCATTGCGATTGAACACCTCCGCAAGGATTTGACGCCCATGAACCTCGATTTCACGCCCGCCGACGAAGCCTTCCGCCAGGAGGTTCGCGCGTTTATCGCCGGCGCCATCCCGAAGCAGCTGAAAGGCAAGTCGCGCCGCCAGTATGAGGGCAAGCACGATTTCTTGGCCTGGCACAAAGCTCTGTACGAGAAGGGTTGGGTCGCGCCGTCGTGGCCGAAGGAATATGGCGGTACCGGCTGGACCTCGACGCAGAAGTACATCTTCGGCGAAGAGTGCGCCGCCGCCGATACGCCGATGACGCTGCCGTTCGGGCTCGCGATGGTGGGGCCCGTCATCTACACGTTCGGCAACGAGGAGCAGAAGAAGGACCACCTGCCAAAGATTCTCTCCGGCGAGCGTTGGTGGTGTCAGGGGTATTCGGAGCCGGGCTCCGGCTCGGACTTGGCGTCCCTGAAGACGACGGCGGTGCGCGAAGGCGACCACTACATCGTCAACGGACAGAAGACATGGACGACGCTGGCGCAGTTCGCGGATTGGATCTTCTGTCTCGTGCGCACGGACCCGAAGGCCAAGCAGCAGGAAGGTATCTCGTTCCTGCTCATCGACATGAAGACGCCGGGCGTGACGGTTCGTCCGATCATCACGATGGACGGCGCGCATGAAGTGAACGAGGTCTTCCTCGACAATGTGAAGGTGCCGGTGAAGAACCTGATCGGCAAGGAGAACGAGGGCTGGACCTACGCGAAGTTCCTGCTGGGCCATGAGCGTGCCGGCATTGCCGGTGTTGCACGGTCGAAGCGCGGGGTCGAGCGGCTGAAAATGCTCGCCGAGGCGGAACAGGATGGCAGCGGGAAAAAGCTCATCGACGATGCAATGTTTGCCCGCAACATCGCCGAGCTTGAGATCGACCTGCTTTCGTTGGAATTCACGGAGCTGCGTACGCTGGCGCGGGAGTCGAAGGGCGGGCATGGGCCCGAGGCTTCGATCCTAAAGATCAAAGGCACGGACATTCAGCAGCGGCTGACGGAACTCACGCTCGAGGCGATCGCCTATTACGGCAATCCGTACCAGCCGTTCGCGCACGACAAAATGACGAACGAGTACGTGCCGGGGCCTGACTATTCGCACGGCGCCTCGCAGAACTATTTCCTGACGCGACGCACCACGATCTACGGCGGCTCAAGCGAGATTCAGCGCAACATCATTGCGAAGATGGTGTTGGGGCTTTAGGCGGGTCTCGGGATTCGGTTATCGGGGATCGGGACACGACCCCCGATCACCGAATCCCGAAAACCGCGTTTGCGCCACCCTCGCCAATTCGCTACTGAAACTTCAACACACCAACGAAAGCGCCTCACATGGATTTCTCTTTCACGGAAGAACAGACGCTGCTGCGCAATAGCGTGCAGAAGTTCGTGCAGAACGACTACACGTTCGAGGCGCGCCGCGCGATCGCGAAGAGCGAGACGGGCTGGAAGCGCGAGAACTGGAAGCAGTTCGCCGAGCTCGGCCTTTTGGGTGCGCCGTTCGCGGAAGACTTCGGCGGCCTGGGCGGCGGGCCGGTCGAGACTATGATCATCATGGAAGAGTTCGGCCGCGGTTTGGTGATCGAGCCTTATCTGGGCACGGTCGTCCTCGCCGGCGGGTTCCTCTCCCATGGTGGGTCGAAAGCGCAGAAGGAGCAGTTCATTCCCGAGATCATCGAGGGCAAGCGCGTGTTCGCGTTTGCGTTCGCCGAGCCGCAGGGGCGGTACAACCTCGCCGATCTCGCTGTGACGGCGAAGAAGTCGGGAGCGGGCTACACGCTGAACGGCCACAAGGCGGTGGTGATCGGCGCACCGTGGGCCGATAGCTTGATTGTGACCGCGCGCACGGGCGGCGGGCAGCGCGACGAGAAGGGCGTGTCGGTCTTTGTCGTCGACAAAAAGGCGAAGGGCGTGTCGTGCCGCGACTATCCGACGGTGGATGGTTTGCGTGCGTCGGAAGTGACATTCGAGAACGTGGCGCTGGGCGCCGACGCGCTGATCGGTGCTGAGGGCGCTGGGCTGCCGCTGGTGGAGCGCGTGGTCGACGAGGGTATCGCGGCGCTCTCGGCCGAGGCGATCGGCGCGATGAAGGTCTTGAACGACACGACGGTCGAGTATTGCAAGACGCGCAAGCAATTCGGCGTTCCGATCGGCAAGTTCCAGGTGCTGCAACACCGCATGGTCGATATGTTCATGAATTACGAACAGTCGGTGTCGATCACGTTCATGGTGACGCTGAAGTTGGGCGAGAGCGACGCCGAGCGTAAGAAAGCCGCCTCGGCCGCGAAGGTGCAGATCGGTAAAGCCGGCCGCTTCATCGGTCAGAACGCGGTGCAGCTGCACGGCGGCATGGGCATGACGGACGAACTCAACGTCGGGCACTTCTTCAAGCGGCTGACGATGATCGACACGATGTTCGGCAACGTGGATCATCACCTGAAGAGATACGCTAGCCTGGACTAGCGACGTCGTTGTCGGTTATCGGGCATCGGTTCTCGGGATTCGTTTTTTACACGCAGCCCAAGAACCGATAACCGAATCCCGACTACAGAACGGTCGCCAACCTGATCGGCACGGGCTGCGGCGCGCTCAAGCGCTCGCGGGGGAAGGTGCAGACCACGGTCGTGCCTTTGCCGAGGACGCTGTCGAGGCGGACTTTGCCGCCGTGGGCTTCGACGAGGCCGCGGACGATGGGAAGGCCCAGGCCAGTGCCTCTTTCGCGGATGGCGACGTCGTGGCGGCCTTGGCCGAACGCCTCGAAGACCATGGCGACGTCGGCGGGGTCGATGCCCGCGCCGGTGTCGGCGACGCCGATCTCCATGCCGCCGCCGGCGGAGCGGCGCGCGAACGTGGTCACCGTCCCCCCCGCGGGCGTGAATTTGATCGCATTCGAGATCAGGTTGATCAGGATCTGCCGGCAGGCGCGCTCGTCCGCCAGTAAGAGCGGCAAGGCCGGATCGATATCGACGGCGAGCGTGATGCCCGCCGATGCCGCGCGCAAATCGAACATCGCGTGCGCGGTCTTGATCGCGTTGGGCACATTGATTTCTTCCGCGCGCACGACGAAGCGGCCGGCTTCGATGCGCGAGAGGTCCAGGACGTCGTTGATTAGGCCCAACAGGTGCTCGCCGCTTTTGTGGATGTCGTTGGCGTAGCCGACGTATTGGTGCGAGCCGAGGTTGCCGAAGACTTCGTCGCGCATGACTTCGGAGAAGCCCAGGATTGCGTTCAGCGGCGTGCGCAGCTCGTGGCTCATGTTGGCGAGGAATTCGGACTTCGCTTGGCTGGCGGCCTCGGAGCGCTGGCGGGCCTTGTCGGATTCGATCTTCGCGGCGGTCAGTTGTTCGATCAGCTCGTTCTTGTCTTCGCGCAGGAGCAGCATGTCGCGGGCGGTCAGATAGATGTGGCGGGCAAGGTGGCCCATGAACATCGAGAAGCCCAGGCCCAGCGCGCTCAAACCCCAATAGAACGGCTCGCCCTCGAACAACGGCGGAACGATCAAGGCCGTCGCGTAGGGCACAAATGTCGGGATGAACAGCGGGGGGCAGGGCGATTGCAACGCAGCACAGCCGGCGACGCAGCAGGCGAAAACCAGGGCCAAAAGCATGTGGCCGGTGCCGTCGCAGTAACCCCAGAAGAACAGCGACGGCGCAATCCACGCGATGCCGAACGTGCCCCCGACCGCAAATAGGATTGCGGTCCAACGCCGTGTTTCGGCGAGCTTTTGGCCGGAGCGCTTGTGCAGGACGTAGGCGACACCCATCGCCGCCGAGGCCGCCGTTACGCTTACGATCCATGCGATGAGCAACGAAACCGGTACCCACGCCGACAGCATGATGCTGATGACGATCGAGAACAGGGGCATTGCGAAGACGCTGGGGGCGATGTTGCGCACAACCAGCAGAAGCTGATCGTGCTGCAGCTTCGCCAGACGTGCGGCGGGGAGCGCTCGCGCGTGCGCGAACGGCGAATGTGCGCTGGTCGTCTGTGCGCCCGCCATGCCCCTGGTCCCCAGACCCGTGTTCCGGCGCCAAGGATGGCACGTTAGTCGTTAAATTTGGCTGCTTGCGCAGGCGCGCGACATGGTTACGTTCTGGCTAACAAAGCGCCCAAAGGATGCGAACTCATGAGCGAAGTGTTGCTGTTTGAAACACACGGTCCCGTCGTCACGCTGACGATCAACCGCGCGGAGTCGCGCAATCCCTTGGGCCACGACGGCGACGGCGAGGCGTTTGCGGCGGTTGCCGCGCGGATCAACGCTGATCGCGGCGTGCGGGCGGTGATCCTGACGGGCGCGGGGAAGGCGTTTTCGGCGGGCGGCGATGTGAAGGCGATGCGCGAGAAGGGTGGCGCGTTCGCCGGGCCCGGGGTTGCGATCCGCGAGCGCTATCGCAACGGCATCCACAAGATCGTGCGCAGCGTGTGGGGGATCGAGGTGCCGGTGATCGCGGCGGTGAACGGGCCTGCAATCGGACTCGGCAACGACGTCGCGTGCTTGGCGGACACGCGAATCGCGAGCGACACGGCGATCTTCGGCGCGACGTTCTTGAAGATCGGGCTCATTCCGGGCGACGGCGGCGCGTGGCTGCTGCCGCGCGTGATCGGCATGGCGCGGGCGAGCGAGCTGCTCTACACGGGCGACACGGTGGATGCGCAGACGGCGCTGAGCTGGGGCTTGGTTTCGAAGGTTGTCCCCGCGGCATCGGTGATGGACGAGGCGATGAGACTCGCGCAGCGTATGGCGGCGCAACCGCCGGACGTTCTGCGCATGACAAAGCGGCTCTTGCGCGAGGGGCAGGCGACGAGTTTCGACAACATCATGGAGCTCTCCGCTGCGATGCAGGCGTTGGCGCACCACACGGAAGACCACGCCGAGGCGGTCAACGCGTTCTTCGAGAAGCGGCCGGGGAACTACAAAGGGCGATGACGGCGCCGCCAAGAATCCAAGGCTTCCGCGTGCGGACGTTGCTTGAGCGCGATGTTCCGGCGTTGCAGGTGTTGTTCGACGAGGACCCCGAGTACTTCGAGATCAATGGGCGGCCGATTCCGGTTGAGGAGATACGGACTGCCGTGCCCGCTGGGCGGAATGCTGACGACAAGTTCTTGTTCGTTCTCGAGCGTGACGGGCGGCCGGAGGGCATGCTCGATCTGATCCGTGGCTATCCGGAGCCGCACGTTTGGCACCTCGGTTTCATCTTCCTGTCGAAGCGGGTGCGCGGCGGCGGGCAGGGGCGGCGGTGTCTGCACGCGCTCTACGATTGGGTGCGGGCACAGGGCGGGACGGTGATCCGCCTCGGCGTGGTCGAGCCGAATCTGAAGGCGCGGCATCTCTACGCTACGGAAGGCTTTGAATTCGAGGCGATGCGCGAGATCGACCCGGCGGCCAAGCGCATGCGGCGCACGCTTGTGCTTCGCCGCGCGCTTTAGTCTATTGGCGCAACACGGCATTCACACTGGGAGAGAAACATGACCATCGGCATCGTCGCGACTTTGAAGATCAAGCCCGGCAAGGAGGCCGAGTTCGAGGCCGTGTTCCTGGAGCTGCAAGCCGCCGTGAAGAAGAATGAGCCCGGCGCGCTGCAGTACGAGGTGTTCAAGTCAAAGGCGAACGCGTCGACCTATGTCGTGATGGAGCAGTACAAGTCGGAGGCCGATCTGGCGGCGCACCGCACCACGCCGCATATGGCGGCCGCGGGGCCGAAGCTTGGCGCGGTGTTGGACGGGCGGCCGGGCATCGAACTGCTCGACAAGCTCTGAGGTCTCACCCATGGAACTCGCGTTCAGCAAGGAAGACCTGACGTTTCGCGACGAGGTTCGCGCCTTTATCGCCGAGAAGTACGACGAGGATTTGCGGCGCAAGATGGCGTTCTCGAAGAATGGCTATCTCGACAAGGAAGGTCAGGTGAAGTGGCAGAAAGCGCTGTATTCGCGCGGTTGGGCTGCCGTGAACTGGCCGAAGGAATATGGCGGTGCCGGGTTCAACGCGAACCAGAAATATATCTTCGACCTTGAGATGTCGGCGGCGGGTACGCCGATCGTGAGCCCGATGGGCTTGAAGATGGTGGCGCCTGTGATCATGGCGTTCGGCAACGATGCGCAGAAGAAGAAGCACCTGCCGTCGATCTTGTCGTCCGACATTTGGTGGTGCCAGGGCTATTCGGAGCCGGGATCCGGGTCGGATTTGGCGAGCCTGCATATGCGCGCCGAGGACAAGGGCGATCACTATATCTGCAACGGTTCGAAGATTTGGACGACGCATGCGCAGTGGGCGGATTGGATTTTCTGCCTCGTGCGCACGACGCCGGGGGGAAAGCCGCAGGAAGGCATCTCGTTTATTCTGATCGATATGAAGACGCCGGGTATCACGGTGAAGCCGATCGTGACGCTCGACGGGCCGACGGAAGGCTTGCAGGAGGTCAATCAGGTCTTTTTCGACGACGTCCGCGTGCCGAAAGAGAACCTGATCGGCAAGCAAGACGAAGGTTGGACCTACGCGAAGTACCTGCTCGAATTCGAGCGCGGCAACGCCTATGCGCCAGGGTTGAAGCGTTCGCTGAAGAAGGTGCGTACGATCGCGGCGGCCGAGGGCATGGACGGCAAGCGGTTGATCGACGACGCGGATTTCCGGCGCAAGATCGAAGAGGTGGAGATTCAGCTCCACGCGCTGGAGTTCACCGAGCTTCGCGTGTTCTCGAAGCTTGCGACTGGCGGCAGGCCGGGGGCGGAGTCCTCGCTGTTCAAGACGCGCGGCACGGAGCTGCAGCAGGCGATCACGGAACTCGCGCTTGAGGCGGTGCAGTATTCGTCCATGCCGTTCGTGGCGAACCCGTGGGCGCGCGTGAACGAACCCTGGCCGCAGCCGGACTACGCCGTGACGACCGCGCCGTATTACTTCAGCATGCGTAAGGCTGCGATCTATGCCGGGTCGAACGAGATCCAGCGCAACATCATGGCGAAGCTGGTGTTGGGGCTGTAGAGTTCGAGCCCCGACAATGACCCCTACCGCCCCGCAGAGGGGGCGGTAGAGAGAGCGCTGCAACCGCGGCTGCTGCATGCGCGTATAGTCCGGTCTCAAGACTCATTACGCGAGGCCCCATGCCCACAGTCACCAAAGTTGCCATCGTCACCGGAGCCGCGCGCGGTATCGGTGCGGGCGTTGCGACGGCTCTTGCCAAGAAGGGTTTTGCCGTCGCGCTCGTCGGCCTTGAAGGCGACCTGCTGCGGCAGAACGCCAAGGCGATCGGCGAGAACGCCATCGCCTTCGAGGTGGACATGACCGACCGGGTTGCGGTCGGCAGCGCGTTCGAGGGTGCGCGCGAAAAGTTCGGGCGGGTCGACGTCGTTGTGTCGAACGCCGGCATTTCGAACTTCGATCTGCTTTCGACCATGTCGCCCGCCCACTTCCGGCGCGTCATGGCGGTGAATGTGGAGGGCAACTTCAATGCCATCCAGGCGTCGTTGCCGCATCTGATCGATACGAAGGGCTACTTCCTCGGCGTGGCATCAATCGCGGCCGCGTTGGCTCCGCCCGGCATGGCGGCCTATGGGGCCAGCAAAGGGGCAACGGAGAACCTGCTCAACACGTTCCGCTCCGAGGTGGTGCACAAGGGTGTTGACGTTGGGGTCGCCTATTTCGGGTGGCTCGCCACCGATTTGGTGAAGGCGGGTGGGGAGCATCCGGCGTTCACCTATGTGCGGGAACATCTGCCGGGGCCGCTCAAGACCATCGCGCCGGTCGACATCGCGGTGAGGGCGATTGCGGATGGCGTTGTGAAACGTCGGCGCCGCGTGATGGCGCCCGGTTGGTTGCGGCTTGCACTCGCCCTGCGCTGGTTTGTGGCGGCGAACCCGACCCAATACAAGGCGCTGATGCCGGAGATCGAACGTCTCTGCGCGGAGGAACTCAAGAAACGCGGCGGCGCGGACAAGACCTACATTTCCGATCCGGCACGAAAGTAGGCAGCGTTACGTCCACCGCTCCGGCCACTGCTCGCCCGAAAGCCGGTGATAGGTGAACGCAAACGCCACGAGGATCAACGCGCCCGCGAGTACGGGCGACAGCAGGAACAGCGGCGTTGCGTGCGCGCTTGTGATGATGAGCGGGCTGATGCCGGCCGGCGGGTGGAACGCGTCGGCCGCGTGCATCAGCATGATCGCAACGCCGACGCCCAAGGCCGAAACCCAGATCGTGTCACCGAAGATCGCGGCGCACGCGATGCCGGCGAACGCCGACAGCAGGTGGCCGCCGATCACCGCGCGGGGCTTGGCAGGCGGTGCTTCGGGCGAGCCCATCACGAGCACGATCGAGGTCGCGAACGGCACCATCATCAGCGGCTGGCCGGAGGCGTGCGCCAGCGTCGTCATGACGGCGATGCCGAGCGCGCCGCCGAGGGCGCGCACAGCGATTCTTGTGTAGGGCAGAGGCGGGCTAATTCCCGCTGATCCGGGCGAAGAATTTTTGCGTTTGCTCGCCGCCCATGAAGTAGGCCTTGGCGCCGG
>CAZXAQ010000030.1:0-40308 GCA_964638635.1 uncultured Flavobacteriaceae bacterium | reverse complement strand
GCGAAGAGCCCGATCGGCCCCGCCCCGATGATCACCACATCCGTTTTGTGCTGCCCGCCCGGCTGCGCGACGTTTGCTGTCATTTCACGACCATTTTCGTTATTCATATATTCATGCGACCGTACATGTAGAAATGTGACTATGCCACCGGAAATTCAATCAACCGCTCCACACATTTGCGCGTCCGGATGACACGTGGCGGAGACCGCCTGCCACTGCCATATCCCGCCGGTCGGCGAAAGACCTGAGAGGATAAGACACATGCCAGCCCCCTGGCCTGACCTTCAAGGCGCGCCCGCCGCCGACTGCCAAACGATGACCGACATCCGCCGCGAGATCGACCGGGTCGACCGCGCGCTCGTGCGCCTTCTGGCCGAGCGGCTGACCTATATCGAGCGCGCAGGCCACATCAAGCAAGACCGCGCGACGGTCCGCGACGAAGCCCGCATAGCGGACGTGCTCGCAAAGGTGCAGGCCTCGTGCGCCCGCGAAAACTTCCCGTTCGCCATCGCCGAGCCCGTCTGGCGCCGCCTCATGGACGGCTGCATCGCGCACGAGTTCGAGGTGTTTGACGAGGTGAAAGGTTCTCGACCGCGAGCTAAGCTCGCGGCGCAATGAAGCCCAGAAACATCCTCTTCATCACCGCCGATCAATGGCGCGGCGAGTGCCTGTCGGCGCTGAACCATCCGATCGTGAAGACGCCGAACCTGGACAGCCTCGCTCGCGAGGGCACGCTGTTCGCGCGCCACTTCTCGAACACCTCGCCCTGTTCCCCGTCACGCGCGACGTTGCACACCGGCCTCTACCAGCACAATCATCGCGTGACGATGAACGGCACGCCGCTCGACCGGCGCCACACGAACTGGGCGATCGAGGCGCGCAAGCGCGGTTACGATCCCGCGCTCATCGGCTACACCGACCAAGCCGCCGACCCGCGCGATCTCGAACCCGGCGACCTACGCCTGCGGACGTACGAGGGCATCCTGCCGGGCCTCACCGATTTCGCCGCGACCAGCATGGACTTCCCAGGTCCATGGGGCACGTTCCTGCGCGCCCGCGGCTACGCGATGCCGCATGAGGACCGCTTCATCATCTGGATGCGCGAAAGCGGCCCCGACTACGAAGACGGCGCGCCGCACCCGAAGCCGTGGATCGTAAAGGCCGAACACAACGACACGACCTGGCACGTCGATCAGGCAATCGACTACGTGAGCGAACATCGCAACGAGCCTTGGATCCTCCACCTGTCGCTGTTGCGCCCGCACCCGCCCTGGATCGCGTCCGAACCGTGGAACCGCTTCTACGATCCGGCAGCGATGCCGCAACCCCTACGCCGCGCCACGATCGAAGAGGAAAGCGCACAACACCCCTTCCTCGCGTATCAACTGAAAATGCCGCTTTATCAAGCGCCGGACGACAGTCGCAAACTGAACCGAATGCGCGCCGTCTACTTCGCGATGATCAGTGAGGTCGACGACAACCTCGGCCGCCTGTTCGTGCACCTGAAACACGAAGGCCTCTGGGACGACACGCTGATCGTCTTCACCAGTGATCACGGCGAGCAGCTCGGCGATCATTGGCTCCTGGGCAAGACGGGCTATTTCGACGACTCTTACGCGGTACCGATGATCGTCCGCGACCCGCGGCCGACCGCCGACCTCACGCGAGGACAAACCGTGCAGGAGTTCACCGAACACGTCGACGTCATGCCGACGCTGCTCGACTTCGTCGGCACCGACATCCCGCCGCAATGCGATGGATGCTCGCTGATCCCGCTGATCGAACGCGGCACAGCCCCCTCATGGCGCAAGGAGGCACACTGGGAATACGACTTCCGCAACGCAAGCTTCGACGGCGCCGAACAGGCGCTCGGCCTCACGCTGCATCAATGCAACCTCACTGTCGTCCGCGACGAACGCTTCAAATACGTCCACTTCGCAAACCTCCCGCCGCTGCTGTTCGACCTTCAGCGCGACCCGCATGAATTCACGAACCTCGCGACTGCGAGCGACTACGCGAAGGTGGCGCTCGCCTACGCGCAAAGACTGCTCTCTTGGCGCCTCGCGTACGAGGATCAAACGCTAACTCACATGATGGCGACCGACAAAGGCACGGTCGCCCGGCCGAGCCCGCGCTTCTGATGGATCTCGAAACCGCCATCGCGAACTTTGAGCGGAGCGGCTATCGCCTCGAAATGATTATGCCTGCGGACAGCCCGCGTACTGCCGTTGTGACGAACGGCAAGGAACTCCTTCGTCTCACGGCGACGGCAGCCGGCGTACGCACCGAACCGTTCGACGGCTTCGGAGATCTGGTCATACCCAACGAACCTCAAGACTTCGTCTTTACCCGTGCCAACAACGCCGCTTGGGTCACCGGCCGCGCCGGAATGCAATATCGCGACTTGATTCCCGGCCGGCTCGGCGGACGGTTCATCGCCTCGCATATTCGCATCGTTGATGGGGGACCAGTACCGGACTATGTCCACCATCACCGTATCCGCTTTCAGATGATCTTCGTGCACAAAGGATGGGTACGCGTCGTCTACCAAGATCAAGGCAAGCCATTCGTGATGAACGAAGGCGATTGTGTGCTGCAGCCTCCCGGCATACGCCATCGCGTTCTCGAATCCTCAGCAGGCCTCGAAGTCGTCGAAATCGGATGCCCCGCCGAGCACGAGACGTTTCGCGACCACGCGCTCGACCTTCCAACGCCAAGGATCGACCGCGACCGTACGTTCGGCGATCAACGCTTCGCTTATCACAGCGCAGCCAGTGCGCCGTGGCAGCAAGACAAAGGTTTTACATTTCAAGACACCGAGATCAGCGCCGCAACCGACGGCCTTGCGAGCGTTCGGATTCTGCGCTTGAAAGACAGAATGGCGCACGGCCACGATGGCGAATTCCTGTTTCTGATGGCCCTGAAAGGAACGGTTCGGATGGCAATCAGCCCATTACTCCGCTACACGCTCGGGCCCGGCGACGCGTGCGTCGTCCCGCCTGGCTTACCGTTGGGGCTCAAGGCCCAAACAACCTGCGAAATCCTGGAAGTCGCCCTGCCCGCGATCAGATCAAATTGATCCGCATATTGTCGCGTGCCACGAAGCAGCCGGGCCATGCGGCCAGCGCCGACGCCTCGACCTCTTCCATGAAGTGATCCTCGTGGTCCGGATCGTGATGGAAGATCGCGAGCCGCTTCACCTTCGCCGCCCGCGCGAGCCGCATCCCTTCCTGCCACGTCGAGTGTCCCCAGCCGCGCCGCGACGGGAACTCGTGATCCGTGTAGGTCGAATCGTAGATCATCAGATCCGCGCCTTCGACGAGGCCCAGGATGTTTTGATCCGGCTTACCCGGCGTATGCTCGGTGTCCGTGATGTAGCAGAGCGACCGCCCCTGATACTCGAGCCGATAGCCTGTCGCCCCATCCGGGTGGTTCAGAGGCGCCGTCCGCACCTTGATGTCGTTCTCCAGCATGAACGTGTCGCCCGCACGAAAATCCTCGAACTCGATCTTCGCTTTCATGATGTCGATGGGCACCGGAAAGAACGGATGCGTCATCTGCCCGGCAAGAACAGTCTGGATCGGCAACCCCGAACTCAAATGCCCCGCCATGATGCGAAAGCGATACCCGTCCGCGAACGCGGGCTGAAAAAACGGAAAACCCTGAATGTGATCCCAATGCGTATGCGACATCAGCACGGTCGCCTCGCGCTGCTGCTTGCGCATGAACCACTTGCCGAGATTGCGCACGCCCGTGCCGAGATCGAAGATCACGCGCCGGCCGCCCATCGCGACTTCGACACAGCTCGTATTGCCCCCGAAGGCGAGATGATTGGGGCCGGGGCACGCGACGGTCCCCCTTGTCCCCCAAAACTTGACCTTAAATGCCATCTCTTATTTCGACCCTCAGCCCGCCCAAGAGTTTATCTGCAGCACCCGGCGCGCGAAGCAAAGCCTGTCACTTTTGGGCGTGACAAGCGTCACAACGGATGCTTCCCAATGAATGCCCGCGCCTCGGCGAAAGCGGCCCGAATTGGCGCAAGCGTGCTCTTATCCATCGAATGGCGTTCCGCCTCGGCTGCCGCTTCTGCCACCGCGAAAGCCCCAATCCCGCGGGCCGAGCCCTTAAGCGTGTGCGTCCACTGTTTCCAAGCTTTCGCGTCCTGAGCGTTTTCAAGCTCGGCCAATACCTGCTCGCAATGGGTGACGAAGAGGCCGAGCACCTCGCGCATCACATCGACGTTCCCGGCTGCCTGATTGCGCAGGTGGTCGTAGTCGACGGCTCTCGCGGCGTTCATGGGCACCAACCCTCTCCTCGAACCCCGTACTCTAAGGCCGCAGAAACAACCAGAGAGTTAACGCGTGTTAGCGGTTTGCTCAGAACGGCACCCAACCGCCCGGAAACGGCGAGGCTCCGAACAACCAAGCATGGCTAAAAAGCAGGATCAGAAACACGACGACGGCAACCGCCTGCCGGTAAGTCAACAGCTCGCCCAACTTGAGCGAATTCCGTCCCGCCAAAATCGCGACAAACGGGAAGTTCGAGGTGCGGCCGGCAAACCCAATCCAGCCATCCGCCATCTTCCGCACCCGCTTGGCGTCGATCGAATAGGTGCCCGCAACCGCCAGCACCAAAAATGTCCCGAAGAACAGCACCGATGCCGCGTCACCATTCGCCAACAGGTGAAACGCCGCCCAAAGCGCGACACCCCATAGGAATGGATGCCGTGTGATCCTGAGGATCCCCGTCGCCTCGCGCGTGGCCGTGGCTTCCATCCCGACGGCGGTCGGACTCGGCGTCAACAATCCGGTGACGACGAAAAGCGCGGCGACCGCAATCACAACCGTACCGACGTGCCTGACGCCCGGACCCAAGTCCCACAGCAAATCGCTGCCCGCTTCGACGGCCTGGTTGTAGCTCATGACAAGCCACACGATCCCGCCGACGCTCGCGAGCGAGAACACGCCAAGATAGGCCTGCTCGCCGATCACGTGCACGATCGCATCGCGCAACCGCGTGCCCGCAACGAGAAGATGAATTCCAAGAAAGAAAACGGCAGCAGCGATCAACATCGTCATGACGTCTCTCCGGATATGCGAATCAAACCGGGAACAACCCGATCGATGCGCCGAAGCCTACCTCATTCGCCAGCACAGCTTCGATGCGCGACGGCAACAGTGATTCACACACGCAGCGAACACAAACGCTGCAAAGCGAGATGAACCCTCAACTCTCGCGTTAACGGATACCGATCCACAGCCCCCTTGTGGTGTTGCGAATCTTCGTCAGTGCGAGCCGTCACGAGAGATGGTAGAAATATAGTAAATGTAGCCGTGGAAGGCGCATGCAGCGCATCGAACCCTCCAAGATTCAGGACTTCACCGAGGCGACCATCGCAGGCGCCCCGCGCGAGCGCACGCAAGCGCCGCTTGAGCTCGTCAACGAGCTACCGCCGGTTGAAGCGAAACCGGTCCACTTACCGGAGGATTCTGGAAGCGTACTCGGCTGGGGGACATTCTTCTTCTGCGTCTTCTGGCTGGGTGGAATCAGTGCATACCTGGTCGGCCTCATCGGTTGGGCGAAGATCTTCGAATTACCGCTGGCGTGGTACGGTTTGCTCATCGCAGTGCTCATAGTTCCGGTCGCTCTGGCGATCTTCATCGCGATCCTCGCGCGGGAAGCGAAGATCTTGCGCGGCCAATCGGCGGCGCTTGCGATGGCCGCGGCCGAACTCACCGAACCTGAAGATCACGCCGCGCGCGGCATGGCAAAGCTCGGCCGCGCCATTCGCCGCGAACTCGACACCTTCAACGCCGCCGTCGAAGCGGCGACCGCCCGCATGGCGACGCTCGAAACCACCGCGAACGAACGCTTGCAGCTGATCGAACGCACGGCGCTCGCCGCACAGGAACGCGTCGAACGCGCGACCGGCAAACTCGGCTCCGAGCGCGAAAAACTCTCGCAGTTCACACAGGCGCTCGACACCGCCGTTCTCGCCGCCTCTGACACGCTGACGGCTCGCCTGCAGGAAGCCCGCGTCGCCGCGCGCAACGCCAGCGAAAGCCTGCACTCCGAACACGGCGCGATCGCAGGCCTCATCTCGACGCTGCAAAACGCGTCCGCAACCGTTTCGAACCGCGCAGCGGAATCGGCAAAGGAAATTGAACGCCAAGCGCAACGCCTCGACGCCGCCTCGGAGGCCGCCGCCGCGCGCTCCGAACAAGTCGTCGCGCGGCACGAACGCCAACGCGCGGCGCTGGCCGAAACGATCGAACGCTTGAAACAAGAAAACGACCACATGGCCCGCGCACTCGACTTCCAGCGCGAAGGTCTCACGAAGCTCGTCGGCGTGATGGTCGACGAAACGAAGAAGATCGGCACGTTTACGATCGAAGGCTCGCGCCGTCTCGACGAGACCGCGGCGATCATGGCCCAGCGTATCGTGGAGACGACGCAGCTCTTCACGCGCGAGTCCGAGAAACTGCGCACCTCGACCGAACTCACGACCTCCGGCCTCGAGCAAGCGATGCAGACGATCCGCTCGGCCGGCGACTCGTCGTTCGACGCGGCAGGCCGCCTCGGCTCCGTCCTCATCAGCCTGCGCGAAACCGCCGCCAACGCCTCGCAGCACATCGAAGGAACGGTCGATCGCCTTGGAAAGCTCGCCCAACAGATTCCGGCGACGGCACCCCAGGCGCAGCAACTGCGCGCCGCGCTCGACCAACAAGCCGAAGCCGCACGCGATCTCTCTTCGCGCGTCACGTCGGCCTTCGATCGCGTGCGCCAAGCCGAGCCCGAAAAGCCGAAGGCGCAAGCCGCCAAGCCGCAGCCGCAACAACCGGTGCCGAACTTCAACGTCCCGCCGCCGCAGGCAAACCTCGCCCCGCCACCTCGCAACCAAGTGCCTCCAGCCGGCCAGCCGCCCGCGACTCCTGAGGCGGCGACCGACCAACGCGGCGGCTGGTTCGGGCGCGCCAAGCGTTTCGTGGGACCGCGTGAGGGCATCGCCGAACCGCCGGAAGATCGGAGCGGCTGGGATATGAAATCGCTGCTTGCCGCCGCCGAAAGCGAAGCGAGCAAACCGGCAATCCAGCACCAAGCCATCCCGCCGCAACGCCCCGCCCAACAACCGCCACAGCCGCGCGTCGTGGAACTGCGTGCCGACCAGATGGTGCCGGAATCGACCGTCAAGCGCCCGCCGCATCCGGCCACCCCGCCCAACGCCAAGCATGCCAATGGCGAGCAGGCCGCAACCTCGTCGCGCCACATGATCGAAACGCTGCAGGCGATGGCGATCGATCTCGACCGTTTCCTGGAAGACGACCCGCCGCTCGAACTCCTGCGCCGCTACCGCAACGGTGAGCGCAACGTCTTCGCCCGCCGCTTGGTCCAAATCTTGGGCCGCGAGCAAGCCGAGGCCATCGGCCGCAAATACGCAGAGGACGGCGAGTTCCGCGAAACCGTCGACCGTTACATCCTTCAGTTCGAAGCACTGATGGAACAAACCGCCCGAAGCGACCGCGAAAACGTGCTCGTGGAAACCTACCTCACCTCGCAAACCGGCAAGGTTTACGTGGCGCTCGCCTCCGCAATCGGGCGTTTATCTTAGACGTTTGAGCTGGCATTTGGCATTCGCCGCCGTAGTGCCTAGATTGGCGGCATGAACGCACCTCAAAAGACGCCCAATCAGTTCACGAGCAGGGAGTTTACGCGCCTCGTAAGGGCGGGCGGCTTTGGAGACACGCGTGTCGAACTGCGGCAGGGGATGATCGTAAAAATGAACCCGCAGCATCTGCCGCACGCCAAAGTCAAACGGCTGCTGGCAAAGGCCATTGAACAAGGCCTAGCAGCAGCTTCTGTCGACTGGATCGTCGATCAGGAAGTCTCCGTCGACCTCAGCGAAAATTTTCAGCCGCTGCCCGATCTCGTGGTTTGGGATTCGACCGGAGTGCCCGCCGATCTCGACGGACCAATTCCGAAGGCCGCCGTTCGGCTAATCGTCGAAATTGCCGACAGCTCACTGGCGGATGATCTGGGTAGCAAGCTCGAGGAATACGCGGGCGCCCAGGTCAGCGAGTACTGGGTTGCCGACGTGAAAGCAAAAATCCTGATACGCCACAAAGGCCCGAGCGCCGCTGGCTACACCGAGCGGCTCACATCTCGCTTTGGCGAGGCGTTCGACTCGCTTGCCTACCCCGCGCTGAGGTTCGACACGAAAGCGCTCGCGTAACTTCGCCGCTACTTCCAATCACGCGGTTTCTTGTCTTTCGACACTTCGCCGGCTTTGAGCGTCCACGCGACCGCGCGCTTCAGCACCGCGCCGACCGCATCGTCGAACGCCTGCACGATGTCGGGCACGCTCTCGCTGTTGGCGGGTTTGGAGAAGTCGAAACTCTCCGACCCCACGATTTGCCCGAGCGCCACGCGCACGAGCTTCAGGTTCAGCCGCACATGCGCGACGGTGCCGCCTTCGGGCGTCTTCTCCGCCTGAAACTCGCGCAGCTCCACCTTCAGCACGTAGTCGGAGCGAAGCCCGATCGACTGCCGCCCCACCGACACGATCTTCTTCGAATTCTCGAACGACTGGATCAAGAGCTGCTGCACCATGCGCGGCGCCCGGTCCGCCCAGCGCGAACCCGCGAGGTACTTGACCTCCAACGCCGACGGCGCGATCGCGATCCGGTCGGTGTCGATGCCTTTTGCGGTCGACGGCTCCTCGACGACAAGCTGCCAATCGACAGACGGCAGGTCTTCGGGGAAGGTGCTCTTTGGCGAAAGCACGTAGAGATCGGGCGGCGGACCGCTGCCGAGATCCGGCAAGCTGCACGCCGACAACGCAAGCGCGGCGAGCGCCGCGACAGAAAGAACTCGTAACCGTCCGCGCATCAGCGCCCTCCCCCGGACTTGTACTCCACTGCCTTATCGCCGAAGATCAGCGACGACGGACTGCTCTCAAGTCGCTGTGCCGCCCGATCAATCGACGCAATCATCTGCCGCGCATCGCCGATCGCAAGCAGCAGCTCCGGCAAACCCTGCCGCGCGAAGTCGCGCAACGGCCCGCGTGCCTCGTTCATGATCATCCGAATGTCGCCCGCCACGCCGCGAATGTCGGCGAGCGTCATCTTCGCATCGCCTGCGACGATCTTGTCGAGATTGGTCGCGATGGAGTCGAACTTGTCCGAGGCCTTGGAGAGATTCGCGGTCAGCTTCTCAAGATGCCCCATCGTCTCGCTGAACTTGCGCTCGTTGTCGGTGCTCAGGAACGCCGCCACGCGCGCAAGCACGACATTGCCCTTGTCGACCAGCTGCGGCGCACTCGTAAACAACTCCGAGATCACCGACGCCCGCGTCTTGATGACCGGATAGCGCTGCCCCTCCTCGGCGACGAGCGGGTTCGACTTCGGATCGCCGCCCGCGATTTGGATCGCCGCGACCCCGGTCAAGCCTTGCGTCTCGAGCCGCGCGAACGAATCCTCTTTGACGGGCGTCGTACGCTCCACCTGAATGCGCACCAGCACGTTCTTCGGATTGTCCTCGTCGATCTTGATGTCGATGACCTCGCCGACCTTGATGCCGTTGTAGAGAACGTCCGCGGCCTTGCCCAAGCCCGAAATCGAACCTTCGAACTTCAGATCGTACAGCTGATACTGCTGATTGAACTCGAACCGCCCGATCCAGAACAAGAAGATGATCGTGAGCAGCGTGATGCCGATCGCGAAACTTCCGATCAGAAGGTGATGTGCGCGCGTTTCCATCGACGAGAACTCCTACCTCAAGACCGCGGCGGCGCGTTTTTGGCGGCCATCGCCGCCCGCCCGCGCGGTCCATGAAAATACTCACGGATCCAGGGATGCTCCTGGGTCATCATTTCCCCGATTGTACCCGTGACCAGCACCTTTTTCTCGGCCAGCACGGCAATCCGGTCGCAAATCGCATAGAGGCTGTCGAGGTCGTGCGTCACCATGAAGACGGTGAGCCCCAGCGTTGCCTGCAGATTCTTGATCAATTCGTCGAAAGCCGAGGCGCCGATCGGGTCCAAACCGGCGGTCGGCTCGTCCAAAAAGACGATCTCGGGGTCGAGCGCGAGCGCCCGCGCCAGCCCCGCGCGCTTGCGCATACCCCCCGACAATTCCGACGGATATTTGGGCCCCGCCTCCGGCGGCAGGCCCACGAGCCCGATCTTCAGCGCCGCGATCTCGTCCATCAACTTCTGCGGCATGTGCAGATGCTCTTTCAGCGCCACCTGGATGTTCTGCGCGACGGTGAGCGACGAGAACAACGCGCCGTCCTGAAAGAGCACGCCCCAGCGCCGCTCGATTCCCTGCTGCTCGGCGTGGGTCATCTCGCCGCGAACTTTGCCGAAAATCTCGATCCGCCCGTGCGCCGGATTGTTGATCCCAAGGATCGTACGCAACAGAACCGACTTACCGGTACCCGACCCGCCGACGATGCCCAGCACCTCACCGCGATAGATGTCGAGGTCCAAGTGATCGTGGATCACCTGGGTCCCGAATTGGTTGCGCAAGTCGCGCACCGAGATGATGGTGTCGCGCGTCATATGCCGAGCTTCACGAACATAATCGAGAAGAACGCGTCGACGACGATGACCGTAAAGATGCCCTCGACCACCGACGCCGTCGTGCGCTGACCGACGGACTCGGCGCTGCCTTCGACCTTGAGCCCCTCGAAGCAGCCGATCATGGCGATCAGGAGCCCGAACACCGGCGCCTTGATGAAGGCCACACCCGCGTCCCAAACGTCGACGGCATCCTTCACGCGCTCGATATACATGGCGGGCGACATGCCGAGCTCAAGCCAGACGACAAGCCCGCCGCCCATAAGTCCCATCATCGCCGAGATGAAGCCGAGGATCGGCATCATGATCAGCAGCGCAATCACCCGCGGCAGAACAAGCACCTCCATCGGGTCGAGCCCGAGCGTGCGCATGGCGTCGATCTCTTCGCGCAACTTCATCGACCCGATCTGCGCCGTGAACGCGCTGCCCGACCGGCCCGCGACCATAATCGCCGTCAACAGAATCCCGATCTCGCGCAGGAACGACACCGCGACGAGGTTGACGGTGAAAATCTCGCCGCCGAACCGCTTGAGCTGCTCGGCACCCTGATACGCCAACACCGCGCCGATCAGGAACGAAATCAAACTCACGATCGGCACCGCGTTCAGGCCCGTCTGTTCCATGTGATAGACGGTCGACGTCGCGCGCATGCGAAACGGGTTGACAACCGTCTTCGCCAGCGTCTCAAGCACGAGCCCGAAAAAGGCGACGAGCTCGCGACCGGTGCGCCCGCCTTCGTCCAGCGCCGATCCCATCCGCGCAACCAGGTTCGTGAGGATGTTGCCGACATGCGGCTCGACCTTGACCGGCCGGTCGCTCTTGGCCACCGCCGCGAGCAGTGTCGATTGCGCGGCCGTCGCCCCGGCCATCGTGACTTTCGCGCCCGCCCGCTCGAGCGAACGCCCCGTGCGATAGATCAGCCACGCCCCGGCTGTGTCGAGCCGGCTCAAATGGGACAGATCGAACGTCGCCGCCCGCCGGTCGAAGGTGTGGATGGCCGCCAGAGCCTTGTCGAGTGTCTCGGCATGGCGCACGACCCAGTCGCCCTGAGGCCGAAGCATCAGGGACGACGCATCCTCCGACACGTCAAGCCACGCCTGAGCATCCCCAGTCATTAACTAGGCCCCGCAAACGCCAACACCGCGCACCCGCTTTGCGCCCCGAATCGAGAGTGTGCCCGGGCGATCAAAGCGCAGCAAGTTCGTGTGCAAGTTGCGAGCCACAGCGTTCCGCTGAATTAACCGGCGGTGACCGCCGCCACAGACCGGCGCTTGCGTTGCGGCCCAACTCGGCCAAAAATCGATTCGACAACGGGGACTTAGCCAGCGCTTCTCCGCTATCGGTTGCGCGGGGCTTGGAGGCTCATTCTTGATGACTGCCGAAAGCCACACCGCGGAGAATTCGCCCGCGCCAGCCGGGCCATCCGACAAGCACTTCATTCCCATCCTGCGTGCCGACATCGTCGCCGCGGCATTGGAACAGGGGCTGGCGGACGATCAGGTCGGCGACTTCCAAACGCTGGCGACGTTCCTCGGCGCTTATTTTCACCATGACTTCTACGACGAGCTGACCGAACTCAAGGACACCTACGCTTGGTTTTCGCCCACCGGCCCGCACCCGGTCCGCCGCGAAATGCGCGACGCGGATGCCGCGTTTGGGAAACTTCTGGCGACATTCGAGAGCGTGATGGCGCGTGCCAACTTCATGGAACTGTCGCAAGCCGAGATGGCGATGTTGGACGGCGACCACCCGCAATTCGACGTCAAGACGCGCACGCCCCTCGACACCTATGAAGTCGTCCGCATTTTCTATCGCGGCCGCCGCACGAAGTCGGTCATGCAACCGAATGCACTCGGCTTCAAGTCGAAGGAGGTTTCTCTCGAGGCGTTCGACGACGTCGTCGTCTTCGTGCGCTTCAAGCAACCCTCGAACGCGCCGCGCCGGCGCTTCGCGCGCCGCAATAACAAACTCCCCGGCGGCGCGGAACCGGGCAGCGTGATGGTCAAATCGTTCCGCAACATTGCCCGCGTAGAGCTGCCGATGCTGTTGCCGGAAGTGCAAATTCTCATGAGCCGCAAAGACGCGGTGCTGCTCGGCGGCCCGGCGGTCTTGGGCGGCGTTCCGATCGCGCTGAACCTGCTGCCGGCCCTATCGGTCGTTCTCGTCGTGCTTGGCGGGTATCTCGGATTCTCGGGCCAAGTCACCCAGGACAAGCTGATGAAGGCTGTCGGTGCGCTCTCCGTCCTGATCGGCGCCGGCGCCTTCATGTGGCGCCAGTACTCGAACTATTCGTTCCGCAAGCTGAAATACCAACGCAAGGTCGCCGACAACGTTTACTTCAAGAACGTGACCAACGACGCGGGCGTCTTCGAGACGTTGATCAGTGCCGCCGAGGACCAAGAGGTGAAAGAGGTCATCCTGGCCTATCACACGCTCCTGACCGCGGGTCCCGCCGCGCATGCGGGCGAACTCGACCGCCGGATCGAGAACTGGCTGAAGGCGACGTTCCAGGTCGATGTCGATTTCGAGGTCGGCGACGCCCTCACCAAGCTCGAAGGCCTCGGCTTCTTAACCCAAAAAGACGGCAAAATCGCCGCGGTGCCGCTGCCCGATGCGCTCGCGCGTCTCGACACGCTCTGGGATCGGCTCTACGACTTCACGAGGGCACCCGGCGTTCACGCCGCGGCTTGAGGGACTGATCGGGGGACATGGCACAACGCGACGCAGCTTCACGCGACAGCGCGCTAGCGATGGCCGGCATCGCGGGCGTGCTGCGTTGGCTCGGCGTCGTGCCGTGGGCGGTGTGGATACTCGCCATCCTGTTCCACGTCTTCGACCCCGGCAACATCGTCGACTCCCTTCGAACCCAGGTCTTCGACTTTTATCAGCGCGCCAGCCCGCGCCCCTACGTGAATCCAAAAGACACAGTCGGGTTGCAGGTTCGCTATGTCGACATCGATGAAGAGAGCATCAAGCGAATCGGACAATGGCCTTGGCCGCGCACAACCGTCGCCAAACTCGTCCGCAATCTGGGCGCGTCAGGCACGGTGGTCGTGGCATTCGATATCGTCTTCGCCGAACCCGACAACACGTCGCCGGACCAAGTCGTCAAGCAGCTGCCGGCCGGAACCGACTGGGAGGCAACGCGCACGCAGCTGACCAGCCTGCCACGCAACGACGCGGTTCTCGCCGACGCGCTGAAGTCGCTGTCCACCGTCACAGGCTTCGCTTTTAACAATGAGAAAGGCGGTCGCCCGCCCAAACGCATCGGAAGCGAGTCCGTTCTAGGGGACGGCAAGCCGATTAAAGCACTCGTCAAACAAAGCGGCGTGACCACCACGATGCCGGAGCTTGAGGACGTGGCCGCCGGCAACGGTTCCTTCAATGTCGTGATATCGACAAGTGACGATCTGGTTGTTCGAAAGGTGCCGCTCCTGTTCAACTACAACGGCAAAATTTACCCGAGCCTATCGCTTGAGGTCCTGCGTGTACTCACGGAGAAGATCGGTCAGCGGGGAACCCTGCTGATCTCCACGCCGGGAACCGGCGCGGAGATGGCCGCCGGCTACGCCGATCGAATTGTGTCGCTGCGCATCGGCGAGATCGCGGTCCCAACGACCCAGAACGGGGAGCTTTGGCTTCACTACACGAAGGAAGACGGAAAAAAAGCGTTCAAACGCGCAATCCCTGCATGGCAAGTCCTCGACGGCACTTCGGACAAAGCGTTGCTCGAAAGCTCAGCCGTCTTCATAGGAACCAGTGCCCCTGGCTTGCTCGACCTTCGCCCGACGCCGACCAATCCCGCGATGCCTGGTGTTGAGGTGCATGTTCAGGCCCTCGAACAGATGTTGCTTGGAACGTTTCTGGAGCGCCCGGACACCGCACTCGGGTTTGAGCTCTTCTTCGCCGCGATCATCGGCCTCGTTGTGCTTGTCCTGATCGCGCGGGTTCCGGTCTTCTGGATCGCCGCGGTCGCGGTCGGCGCCGTGTTGTTCGCAGTCGGCTATTCCTGGTACGCGTTCACGGCTTGGCACCAACTCGTCGATCCGGTTGCGGCATCGACAAGCATCGCCCTCGTCTTCGCGTCCGCGAGCCTCGTCAAATTCATGCGCACCGAGGCCGAGCGCCGCACCGTTCGCAGCGCCTTCGCTCAATACCTACCCCCCGACGTCGTCGAGAGCATCGCCAACGACCCGTCGCAGCTAAAGCTCGGCGGCGCGACGCGCGAGCTTTCGATCATGTTCTGCGACATCAAGGGGTTCACCCCGATCGCCGAAAGCTTCCGCGCCGACCCGCAGGGCCTGACCCGCCTCATCAACCGCGCACTCACGCCCTTGTCGCGCGAAGTGCTGAACCATCGCGGCACGATCGACAAATATATCGGCGACTGCGTCATGGCGTTTTGGAACGCCCCGATCGACGATGCGGAGCACGCGACGCATGCCTGCGAGTGTTCGCTCGCGATGATGGATGCTCTCGTGGTTCTCAATCAGGAGCTCACCGCCGAAGGCTTCTACAAGGCTCACAAAGTGAACCCCATCGACGTGTCGATCGGCCTCAACACCGGCGTCTGCGTCGTCGGCAACATGGGCTCAGAGCTCCGCTTCGACTACTCGGCGCTGGGCGACGCCGTCAACGTCTCGGCGCGCATCCAGTCCTTCGCCGGCAATTACGGCTTCCCGATTGCAGTCGGCGAAGACACCGAAATCGTCGTCGCCGACAAGTTCGCGTTCTTGGAAATCGACTATATCGCCGTCAAAGGCCGCGCGACGCCGACCCACATCTACGCGCTCATGGGCCACGCGCACGTGCGCGAGACGAAGACGTTCCAGGACCTCGAAGCCGCGCTGCAGGCACTGTTCGCGACCTTCCGGAGCAAGGATTGGGCCGGAGCGCGCGAAGCGATCGCCGCCGGCCGCAAGATCCAAGGCGCGCCGTCCGCGATCTTCGACACCTACGAATCCCGCATCGCGCACTACGAGCTGGAGCCGCCGCCCGCCAACTGGGACGGCGCTTGGTCGGCCAAGGAAAAGTGATTGCGACGCGAAGGCGCGTCACACCCGGTGCGCTTCACAAGCGACCCTGGCCCAGCGATAGGCTAAGAAGGCACCCGAATCTTCTCCGTCCGACACCGCCCGCCTACGGCTGACATGACAAACCCGTTGAGCCTCTTCTCCGCCGGCTACTTCGAAGCCCGCGAAAAATTCCATACCGCAGCCGCCCGTCGCCGCTGCGAGCTGACCGCGCATTTGCACCCGCATGCGAATGGCCCGAACGGCGAAGACCTGTACATCGATGTCGCGACCTCGGGCCCCGCACGCGCCGCTGCCGGACTGTTGTTGATCTCCGGTACGCACGGCGTCGAAGGCTATGCCGGATCCGCGTGCCAGATCGGCTGGCTCGGCCTCGACGGCAACGACACCTGGCCGCCCGAACTGCGCGTGGTGATGATCCACGCACTGAACCCGTACGGCTTCGCCTGGAACCGGCGCGTCACCGAAGACAACGTCGACCTGAACCGCAACTTCGTCAGCCACAACGCGCCCTACCCTGCGAACGACGGCTACGAGCAATTGAAAACCGCGATCGCCCCCAAAGATCTGGAACCGGAAACGCTACGCCAAGGCAGCGAACTGTTCCGCGACTTCATCAAGGAATACGGCCCCTTCACGATGCAAGAGGCGGTGAGCAAGGGCCAATACGCGCATCCCGACGGCATGTATTTCGGCGGCACGCGCGAACAATGGTCTGCCGGCATCGTCAAACACGTGGTGCGCCGCGAGTTGGCCCACTGCCATCGCGTCGGCGTCGTTGACTTCCACACCGGCCTCGGGCCCTACGGTCACGGCGAACTGATCAGCGAAGATGCGCCGGGAACGCCGGCTTATGAGCGCGCCAAAAGCTGGTGGCCCGACATGTGCTCCACGCAATCGGGCGACTCGGTGTCGGCCGCCGTCATGGGCAGCATCGATTCGTGTTTACCAGACCTGCTGCCGCGTACGGATGTGACCGTTGGTTGCCTCGAGTTCGGCACGGTCTCAACCTTCGAAGTCTTCATGGCGCTCCGTGCCGACAACTGGCTGCACACGCGCGGCAATCCGCAGGGCAACGATGCCGCCGCGATCAAGGCCCAAATTCGCGCCGCCTTCTACCCCGACCAGGACGACTGGAAGGAGATGGTCTGGAAACGCGCCGAGGCAGTAATGACCCAAGCCGTCCAAGGCCTGATGGTGCGCGCCTAGCGGCTACGCCGCCAAGTCGATCGCGATCTTCCCGAAGTGGCCTTGGGCCCCCATGTGGCCGAGCGCTTCCTTCGCCTGCGCAAACGCGAACGTCTTGTCGATCACCGGCTTGATCTTGTGCAGCGCGATCGCCCGGCACATGTCCTCGAAGTGCTGCCGCGCGCCGACGGAAATGCCTTTGATCTTCGCGTTCGTACCGATCACGAACGGGATCATGAGGTCGTTCGACGCCCCCGCCAGCACGCCGATGATCGAGATGTGCCCGCCGACGCGGATCGAGGCGAGGCTCTGCCCGAACGTCCCCGCACCGCCGACCTCGACCACATGGTCCGCCCCGCGCCCGCCGGTGATCTCGCGCACGACACCGCCCCAAGCCGCCGTCTTCTTGTAGTTCACAAGATGATCGGCCCCGAGCGCCTTCGCCCGCGCCAGCTTCTCGTCCGACGACGAGGTCACGATCACCTCGGCCCCCGCCGCTTTCGCGAACTGCAGCGCAAAGATCGAAACCCCACCCGTGCCCTGCACGACGACGGTCTCGCCAGCCTTGATCCCGCCCTCGACAACCAATGCTCGCCACGCCGTCAACGCCGCGCATGGCAGTGCGGCCACTTCCGCTTCGCTCAAATGCGCAGGCACCTTCGACACGCCCTGCTCCGAGAGCACGCACGTATCCCGCCACACGCCGTCGAGCGAACCGCCCAGCGCGCTCATCAGCGCCTCGCGCGACGGCTCCCCGCCGATCCAATTCTGGAAGAACAACGTCGCGACCCGGTCGCCCACCTTCACCCGCGTGACGCCAGGCCCGACCGCGATCACCTCGCCGCACCCGTCCGACAGCGGTACCAGCGGCAGCTTGTACGAACCGCCGTAGCCGCCGTTCACGGTGAGCAAATCGCGATAGTTCAGCGTCGCGGCCTTCATCCGCAGCAACACCTGCCCCGGCCCCGGCTGCACGTCCGGCCGCTCCGCGACGCGCAAATTGTCGATCCCGTATTGCGGGATCTCAACGACTTTCATCCCACACTCCTGACGTTGCTATTCCGCGGCGCGGCGAAAGTCCTTCGCCTTGTGCACCAGAATCGATTTCGGCGGCTTCGACTGCCGCACGTCGTCCGACGTCACCGCCTTCAGCGCTTCGTCCTTGTCGGCCTGCGTGAACTGCCCCGTCGTCACGCAATATTCGACCATCGTCCCGTTCGGATCGGTCGTATAGATCGAGCGGCACCAATTGTGGTCGATCTCCATCACGTCAAAGCCGCCCTTCAGCCACATCTCCCGCTTCTCGGCCAAATGCGCTTCGGTCGGCGAATAGAACGAGATGTGGTTCACCCACTGCGGAAGACCCACCGCCTTCGACAAGCCGGTCTCGAACGTCTTACCGTCGTAGTTCGGCCCGTGCAGCTCCCAGAACGCGATGAAACGATCGGGCTCGATCTCATAGAAGAAGTGCTTGGCCCACCCGCCATCCGGCGTCGGCCCGACCTCGACCTTTTTCAGATCGAACCCCATAACCTCGCGATAGAAATGATCGATCGCCTTCATATTGCGGGTGGCAAGCGCCAGATGATGGTAACCCATGGCCCGGTCTCCAATGTCGTGCTAACTGAAGTTAGGCCACCGGCCGCGCCTCGTCCACCGCCTCGCGCCCCATCGGCAGCACCCCGCCGTCCCAAAGCCGCCCCAGCCAATACGACAACGCCAGCGCCACCGCGCTAAACCCCGCCATCAGGAGGTAGCCGAAGCTCTGCACCGACGCGAACAGCGCCCCGGACGCGTACTGCCCGACCGAAAAGAACACGCCGATCATGACCGCGAAATAGAGGCTCTGCGCCGTCCCCACGAGATGCGGCGGCGTCGCGCGCAGCATGAAGTGCATCATCCCCAAATGCACCGCGCAAAACGTACCGGCATGCAGCAGCTGCGCGAACAGCACCACCCAGAGCGGCGGCGACAGCGCGAGCAACGTCCAACGCACGATCCCGGCGAAAGCGCCCAGCATCATCAGGTTCACGATCCCGACCCGCTGCACGATCCAGCCGGAGTACATGAGAACGACGATCTCCGCGATCACGCCCAGCGCCCACAACCCGCCGATCAAATCCGCCGAGTACCCGATCTTCTGCCAATTCAGCGTACCGAACCCGTAGTAGAACGTGTGCGACGCCTGCGCGATCCCGGTCGCGGCAATCATCAGCACGAACAACGGCTGCCGCGCGAGCTGCCACGCATCGCGCCCGACCGAGCGCACACCGGCACGCACCGCAGGCCTCTCGTCACGCGGCAGCGCAAACCCGCCCAACACCGCAAGCGCCGCCGAGCCGATCAAGATGGGCAAGAACGCATCGATCCCGTAAGCCGCAACCGCCGCCCCGCCGGCGAAGTTCATCACCACAAACGCGGCCGACCCCGTCAGCCGCACGCGCCCATAATCGAACCCGCGCGCCGTCGCCGCGGACATCGACAAACCCTCGATCAATGCCGCAATCGCCGAAAACGCCGCACTCGCCAGCAGCGAGAAAACGACCACCGCAACCGTCCCCTCAACCGTCGCATAGCCCACATAGCAAAGCCCCGCGACCGTCATCATCCCGATCAGAAACAACCGCCGCGCATGAAACGCATCCGCCGCGACCCCAAGCAGAGGCCCCGTAAACACGCGCAACACGTTCATGGAAGCAAGCAGCAGCCCCGTCGAACGCGGATCGAACCCGACACTCGCCAGCCACGCCGTGAAAAACACGACGTGAATGCCGTTGAGGAAGTTCAATCCGACAAAGAACGGCACAAACCGCACCGCATCCGGATGCAGCCGTGGCAGGGAAAAGGGAAACATCAGAAATTACGGAACCAATGGCGTCAGTGCGTGTGTCCCGCAAAGCCGCAGAGTCTCGAAGACGTAAATCGTCGCATATCAAAAAGTTCGTCATGGCCGGGCTTGACCCGGCCACCCAGGATCGCCGCAACGGCGGTTCAAAATCGATCTCACACAAGGCAACGAAGAATCGAATAGACGCTCACTCGCGTTCGTTTCTTCGTTGCTTCGTGTGAGATCTTCTTGCTGCGCCGAGAGCATGGCCCTGGGTGGCCGGGTCAAGCCCGGCCATGACGACCTTGTGGCATTGGTGATCCTACATCGCCGGCAGATGCACCAGCCGCGCCGCCGCCGCCTCACTCAGGAACCGCAAGATGCGCAGCTCCAACGCACGATCTCCCGCCTGTTCCGCGTGCGTCTGCAGCTCGATCAACAGCCGCTTCAACTCGCCGTTTGCGCGATCAAGGCCCGACACAGTCAAATCCTCATCCCGCACGCCGACGACCGCGCTGAGCTTAGCACCCAGCTCCCCGCCGATCCCCTTCGCGGCGTCGCCGAACAGCGCCCGCATCACGCGGTTCTCCTTCGCGCGCATGTCCGCCGCGCGGTCGAACTCCTGCGCCGTCATCAGCAGCAGCACGGCCATCGTCGTCGCCGAGCCCTGGCCATAGCCGGGCGGCAAGGCGGGGCCCATCTCCATCGCGATCTTCGCGAACGCCTGGTTCAAAACGAGTTCCGGTGTCGGTTTCATCTCAAGCCGCCTCCCGCGCCGCGAGCAGCATGTCCGCAAGCCGCTTGTTGTGGAATGGCAGGCAATAGAGTCCGGAGAACGCCATCACCGGATCGGTATTGGTCCCTGCCTGAAACTCCTTCGCCGACGAAATCCAAATCGCCGCACCCTTGAACGAGGCAAACATCGACCACCACGCGAGCGCCTTGGGATCAGCCTTCAACCCGCTCGCCTTCTCCCACACGGCGATCGCAGCCTCCCGCGTCAGCATCCCGCCGGGATGCGCCCGGTCGCTCGACCACAACGGATCCAGTGCCCACGCGAGGTCTTCCAGCGGATCGCCCAGATGCGCCATCTCCCAGTCCAGCACCGCGCGGATCGTCCCCGTTCCATCGAACAGAAAATTCCCCGTCCGGTAATCGCCGTGCACGACGGACACCTTCTGCGCCGGCGGCGGCGGATTGCGCCGCATCCACCGGATCGCCGCCCGCACGATCGGCTGCGGTTCAAGCTCGTCCTCGTCGACGACCTTCTCCCACTTGGTGAGTTCGCTCTTCCACGCCTCATCCGCCTTCACGACGGGCACATGCTTTGCGAGATCGGACGTCATCGCATCGCGCTTGGCGATGGCGCCTAAGATCGTGAAGAACTGCTCGCCGATCTTCTGCCGATGCGGCCCATAAGGATCGGCCGCCAAGATCGACCCGGCGCTACAGCCCTCGATCTCCTCCATCACGAAGAACGGCCGCTCCAGCCACCCGAGTTCGCGCTCGAGGAACAGCGCCCGAGGCACCGGCACGGCGGAATCCATGTACGACCGGTAGGCCGCGAACTCGACCTCCCGCTCCGTCTCGATCAGCGTCGAGATCGGATCGCGCCGAAAGATGAGCCCGCGCTCCCCGCCCCGCTCCTGATCGATGCGCACGCGAAACGTCTCGCGGCTCGCCCCGCCGTGAATACGCGACAGCGCGATCACCGAAACCCGCCCCGCTTCCGGCATGCGATGCGCGAGATAGCGGACAATACGATCCTCAAGCTCCTTCGTGATCATTTCGCGCCATCCAACAAGCTAGTGAAGCCACTCGGTCCATGCGGCCCAATGATCAACTGCTCAAGCACGCCCTGACCCTTGCGCACGAGTCCGTTCGGCCCGCTCAGCGTCGCCTCGGAGAACGCCTGCACATGCAAATAGTGAAACTCGCTCTCGTTCACCTTCGCAGTTTCAAGCGCATCGTAGCCGACCGCCAGCTCGCCGCGAAACCGCCCATGCCCCCATTCGGGATGCGTGTAGCCGAGCCCGCTCATATAGAAATTCCACTTCGGCTTGAGCTCGATCCGATAGTCGTGCCCCTCCGCGTCGCGCATCGCAATCGTCGCCGCCTTCGCATGCCGCGTCCCCGACCTGAACAAAACCTCCGACGAACACGAGGCCATATGCGTCGCCGCACCATCGCCGGTCGCCGCCATCACCGCATGCGTGTTCCAGGGTTTTCCCTCGCCGTCCGCATTGTTGTGATAGAGCGTGATCCGATCCTCGAAATTCATCGGCGCCCACAGCCAATAGAACTGCGGCGGCCGCGGCGGCGCCACGGGCTGCGAGTCTTGCGCGCCCACAGGCCGAATGCCCCACGACCGGTCGCGCGTGCCGATATGATTGGAGACGTCGATCCGCCGGCCCTTCACCTCGATCCAGCCTTCATACGTCCCGTTCTGCGTCAACCGCGTGTAGTCCATCACCGTGCGCGGCCCTACGCGATATGTGAAACGCGGCTCCTCGATCGCAGCCGACCGCGCGCGGAACAGAATGTCCGCCGCAATGCCGTGATCGTTTTTCTCGACGCGCACGCGCAACGAACGCAGCGGCTCCACCACGTCGACCGAAAGCGGCCCGACGCGCGTATCCATCCGCTCCATCTCAAGCACGCGCGAGACGCGCAGATTGTGCTGCACCCCGTCGGCGACGACACAGAAAGCGCCGTCCATGACGTTCAGCGCCGGATAGACCCCAAGCGCCACCGCAAAGAACGTCTCCCCGTCCGGCGCGTAACCGTTGAAGAAATAGCGGTCGTAGAAATTCCGGTCCGTCCCCGCATAGGCGATCGGCTCCGGTGTCTGATGAATGGGATAGTCGTCGGCTTTCGTAAGCATGGGGGCGCACTTTCAATGACGAGGCGCGCGCACCTTGGCGCGCCCCGCCCGCCGATGCAATCGGAAGAGCGCACCATGATCGGACGGAATCACAAGCCAACATTGTCATCCCGGCCGCTAGCGAAGCCCGCCGCCAAGCGGCGCGGCGTAGCTCGCGAGTCGGGACCCAGGAGAGACACGCTGAGCGGCCAAGCCGCGCCCGTTACCCCTGGGTCCCGGCTCGCGCTACGCTTCGCTCCGCTTGGCCGGGATGACACGTTGGAGCTGAAGTATGCGATCGGAAGCGCAACAACCCCTACGGCAGCGAGTAGACCATCTTCAGGAACAACCGCACATCGTGCGCCGACCGCTCGGCCAAGTCTTCCTGCAGAATGTGCCCGCCCTCGTCATAGACGATCAGCTGCGCCCCCGGGATCGCGCCCTTGACGATCTCCGCCGCCTCGACAGGTAAAAGCTTATCCTGGCGCCCCCAGAGCACGAGCGCCGGCACCTTGATTTGGCCGAGATTGGCCCGCATGAACCGGTCCTCGCCCACCCAATAATCGATCCCCATGCGGAACCGCTTGCGCGTTGCAGCCCGGATCGCAGGCTCGCGGTTGAGCTCCCAATACCGGTCGATCATCGCATCCGTGACCAAGGCTTGGTTCGCGAACGACGCTTTCAGCGTCGCCTTCGCGATCGGCCGCCCTGGAATGAGCCGCGCGAACTCGCGCAACCCCGGCATCGACATGATGCGAAAGAACGCCGGCGGCTCCGGCATATTCGGCGGTATGATGCCGCCGGTGTCGATCGGAATAACCGCCGCCGTCCGCGCCGGATACTTGATCGCAAAGCGCAGCGCGACGTGCCCGCCCATCGAATTCCCGCCGATCGCAAACCTCGGCAACGAAAGCTGCGCCGCGAACTTGTCGACAAAGTCGGCCATCCCCTCCGCCGAAAGCGGATACTCTTCCGGGACGATGGTCAGCCCATGCCCCGGCAGATCGACCGTCACGATCCGAAACTGATCGCCCAAGATCTTGACCCACGGCTCCCACGTGTGCAGCGACGCGTTCGACCCATGCAGCAAAACGAGCACGGGCCCCCGCGCATTCCCCTGATCGCGATAATGCGCCGTGATGCCGTTGCCGAGGTCCGCATATTGCGACGGCGGCTGACCGTACTTCTTGACCAGCACGTCGCGCGGCACCGCCGGATCGCCCAGCGTCAGAAACGCAAGCGCAATCAACGCGGCCAAAATCCCCACGATCCAAAGCAGAATGCGCATGACGCCCTCCAGCGCTCGAACGCGCAGCTTGGCGCGCGGCAACGCCTCGTGCAATCACTTGCCCGATTGCCCAAGAATCCCAAGGGGAAAACATGACCCGTCTCTGGCTCGTCGCAGGCGCCCTGAACATGCTCATCGCCCTCATCGTCGCCGCCGCCGTCGGCCACCGCCTGGAGGGCGAGTTCGTGCCGGTGATTCGCAACATCTTCGACACCGCCCGCGAGATGCATTTCGTGCATGCGCTGGGCTTGATCGCCGTCGGCATCGTCAGCGCACAGTTCGGGCGCCGGCTCCTGCTCGATCTCGCCGGTGGAGCCTTCCTCGCCGGCGTCATCTTCTTCTGCGGCGGTATCTACTTAGCCTTCGGCCCGAGCGCTACGGCCGTGAAGCCGCTGATCCCACTCGGCGGCGCAACGCTGATGCTGGGATGGATGCTGTTCGCAGCCGCCGCCTTGTTCCTGAAGCGAAGCGAAAAGACCGCAACATGAGTCCGCCCGCATTCGGCTTCAGTCTAACCGTCGGCGCGACCGGCATGCTCGCGGGAGCGCTCGACTTTGTGGCCGAACAGTCGGACCACACGCTTGTCGTGGCGCGCCACGCCTCCCACGCCCTCCCAACCGTCAGCGTCCACGCGCAAGCGCGCTTGATGTCGATTGGCGGCAGACGCAGGCGTGCTTGACGGCGATCGATCATGCACGTGGCGCCGCGGCCATCGATCTGGCGCTGTTGTGGATCCACGAAACGGGCGCCGAGCTCCTACAGGCGTTGCTCGACCGCCTACGGACAACAGACTGCCTTGTCATTCATGTCTTGAGTAGCGCCGCCCCAGACCCCACGGCCTTCCGCGACGCGCTCGACCGCACGAGCGCGCGCTGTCGCTACCGCGCAGTCCGGCTCGGCGCAGTGCGGACTCCAACAGGCGGATCGCGTTGGCTCACCGACGACGAAATCTCGAACGGCGTTGTCGCCGCCATCCGAACGGACAAAGACGTGACGGTCGGGCAGCTCCCGACCTGATCAGCCTCCACCGGGCCCGGCCGTTCCCAAGGCGCCAGGCGAGCTGAAGAAATCGTGAACTGACGCCCCCCTCTTTTGAGGGTTAGAATCCACGTCGCTGCAAGGAAGGGCCCGATGTCCGAAACACCCGTATGGAATGTCAGGCGCATCGCCACCGAATTCGCCATTCTCGCAATAGCGATCGGGGTCTCGTACGGCGTTGTCGAACTGCTCCGCTACGTGCTCGACATACCGGGATCGCGCGTGCCGGTGCTCGCGATCATCGCCGTCGCCGTTCTCACTGCGCGGCTCGGCTTCACCGAATGGCTGCAAAAGCTGTTCGCGAACCGCGGCTAGGACACGCCACCCAACCGCGCGGCGCATGCCTTGCGCTCCGCCTCCGACATTCCCGCCTTCAGCGTGAACTCCTGCAGCGCGATCCGCTTCTGACCTTCAGGTTTGAACGTGATCACCCGCTCGGCCCCGTTGTCGAGCACGCGATAGCTCAAGTCGACGCGACTGTCGCCGTTCTTGCCCGACTCGCGCTTTAGAATCTGCATGCCCTCGCGCAAGCCCGCGCGATAAGCCGGACTATCTTCCCGCAAGCCGGTAATCTTGTTGCCGTTCTCGCCGGTCTTCACCGGATCGAATCCCCGATCGAACGCCGCGAGATCGAGCGTCGCCACCGTACCGCACGGCGCGAACACGTCGGCCGGCAGCAACACGGCCTCGCCCTTTTCCATCAGACGATCCAAGTCCGCCGAAACATCGACGCCCACCCGCTGCAT
Organism: uncultured Flavobacteriaceae bacterium; assembly: GCA_964638635.1. GTDB lineage: Bacteria > Pseudomonadota > Alphaproteobacteria > Micropepsales > Micropepsaceae > SZUA-430. The sequence continues at coordinate 14,749 of CAZXAQ010000030.1, read as the reverse complement.
CTCTTCCTTGAACAAGACGGACGCCACCGGTGGTTTGTCCGTGATCGTTTGCGCGCGCGCTTTCATCGCGCGCACAACGTCGTCGAGATCGCGCGCGCCCTTCGTCGCCTTTCTCACATCAAGGTCCCACTTCGTCGCCAGCAGCTGACCGCGCCGGTACGGCAGCTTGCCGCTGTCGGGGTCCTTCCAAAAATTCGTCACGATATGCGAATTGGGCGCCGTGCGAACCGGCGAATTCGCATAGTCGGCCAAGTGGGTGTTCAGCTGATTGGCGAACTGCTCGATCGTCCACACCGCGTCGCGCAACAGCAGACGCATCGTGTAGAAGTCCGTGAACCCTTCCGACAGCCAATAGTCGCGCGCCTCGTCCGGCTCGGGCATCCCCCCGATCCGGCGCGGAATCCATGTGTGCATGTGTTCGTGCGCAAGCGTATAACTCAACCCCACGCTATCGGCGTTGTCGGTCGCAAAAAACGCGAACGCGTCGCTGCGCCCCGTACCGCCGATCGATTGCTGCCCGGGTTCCGACGCAAGAGGTATGACGGTCACCAGGTATGGTTCCTCACCGTCGCCCCAAAAGCGCTGATGTGACTCGAAGATCGGTCCAAGCTGCCCCATAAAGGCGTCGTCGGTGAACGACCATTTCCCGCGAATGGCGACGCGCACAGGCCCGCGCTTCACGACACGAAAATCGCCGCCGACGCTCACGCTCTCGATAATGTCGCCAAGGAGAAGTTTGCGCCCGCCATCCGTATGCTGGAGGTCGGACGCGAAGGTCCACCCGCGTGGCAGCCCTTTCACCGCGAACGACGCCGGGCGCGATCCATCGGCCTCCGGCACGATGAAGATGGCATCGCCAAGCACGTGGAAATAGCCTGGTTGTACAATCGGCCGGTATTCGTTGCCGCCCGTGACCTTCGGCTCCCCCGGCCAATACTGGACAATGCGATAGCGCACGCGCAGTTCGGCCCCGGGTCGATGGCGCACGACACGCTTCGCGGCCTCGGGCGAACTCACCGCCACGCCCTTGCCGTCGATACGCAGATCGCGCACGCCTTGATAGAGTTCCGTGAACCCACCCCACTCGTTCGGTAGCTTGAGCACGGTCTCCCCGTCCGCCTCGCCGGCGAGACGCACTTCGACGGCCAGAGCGTCAAGCTTCCCCTTCGCCACCACGGGCGTCAGCGTATAGCGAACCGTATCATCGGCCACCGCAACCGCCGCTGAAGCCAGGGCGAACCCAAATAGAACCGCCGTGCGCATGAATCCCCTCCGTGCCGTGGGAATGTAAGCGGGCCGCCTTATGCCACTGCAACTCAATTTCTCTTCATCAAGGCCCGCATTTCCGCAGCGTCGGCGAGGCCCCCTCGACACATGGCCGCGATCCGCTACATCTAGGCCACCGCTATTCGCATAGGATCAGAATTGCATGCCCGACCGCATCGTGGTCGTCGGTGCCGGGATTGCCGGCTTAGGCGCCGCCATGGCGCTCGCCCGCGCCGATCGCGAGATCGTCGTTGTGGACCGCGACCCGCCCCCGCCGCCCAATGTCGAAACCGCGTTCGACACCTGGGAACGCAAGGGCGTGACCCAACTGCGCCACAGCCATGTGTTCCTGGGCTGCTTGGTGACGCTGATCCGCAACAAGCACCCGCGCCTGCACGACATGCTGCAAAAGGCGGGCGCGCGAGAAATCGACTTCGAAGCAAGTCTGCCGCTCGTACTGCGCGACAAGTACACACCCGCGGACGGCGACCGCGATCTCGCGTTCCTGTTCTCGCGCCGCACGACGCTTGAGCACACCATCCGCGCCTATGTGGAATCGCTCCCCGGCGTCCGTTTCGTTACAAGCACGATCGTGCGCGAGTTGATGCTCGACAAAACCGCGCCGATCCCGACCGTCAAAGGCGTGCGCATCGAACGCGACGGCGTCGCGCCGGAAGACCTCACGGCCGCGAGCGTTATCGATGCCTGCGGGCGCGGTTCGGTTCTGACCGACTGGCTGCGCGACAAAGGCATCGCGATCGACGAAGAAAAGAGCCCCGCGGGCATCCTCTACTTCACGCGCCACTACCGCCTGCGCGAGGGCCAAGATGAACCGCCGCGCGACCTGATCCCGGGTGCGGGCGATCTCGGCTACATCAAGTACGGCGTCTTCAACGCCGACAACCGGCACTTCTCGATCACGCTCGCCGTGCCCGAAATCGAGTCCGAACTGCGCGTCGCGACGTTCAACCCCGCCACGTTCGACGCCATCTGCAACAAGATCCCCGGCATGGCACGCTGGATCGACCCCGCCCGGTCCGAGCCGGTGACGAAGGTCTTCGGCATGGGCAACTTGCACAACGTCTGGCGCCATTTCGTGAAGGCGGGCGAACCGGTCGTGCTCAACTACTTCGCCGTCGGTGACAGCGCGATCCGCACGAACCCGCTCTACGGCCGCGGCTGCTCGTCGGCCGTTCTGCACGCGCACATCCTGGGCGACGTGATGGGCGCGACCACCAACCCGCGCGAACAAGCGATTGCCTTCGACAAGCGCACCCGCAAGGAAATCCGCCCGTTCTGGGACGCGCTGATGAAGCAAGACTTGGGCGCGATCCGCCGCGCCAAGAACGAGCAGGATCCGACGTACAAGCCGCGCCTCAAAGCGCGCCTGATCAAGAGCTTCGCCGAAGACGCGGTCGCCCCCGCGACGCGCAGCAATCTGGGCGTTCTCCGCGCGATCATGCGGGGCTTCCACATGCTGGCCATGCCGACCGCCTGGCTCGCCAATCCGGTTGTCGTGCTGCGGGTGCTGGGCACATGGCTGACACCGAAGTCGAAGAAACTCTATCCGCCGAAACTCGGGCCCAACCGCAAAGAAATGCTCGAAGCCCTCGGCCTCAAAACCGCGTGAGAGACACCATGACGATCAACTGGAACGCACCGCGCTACGTCGAAACGAACGGCATCCGCATGGCGGTGTACGAGCAGGGCAAAGGCGTGCCCGTCGTCATGTGCCACGGCTTCCCGGAACTCGCCTACTCCTGGCGCCACCAGATTCCGGCCCTCGCGAACGCTGGCTTCCACGCCATCGCGCCCGACCAACGCGGCTACGGTCACACCGACCGCCCGGAAGCGATCGACGCTTACGACATCCACCACCTGACCGGCGACCTCGTAGGCATGCTGGACGCGATGAAGATCGAGAAGGCCGTCTTCATCGGCCACGATTGGGGCGGCTTCGTCGTTTGGCAGATGCCGCTCTTGCACCCGACCCGCGTCGCCGGCGTCATCGGCGTCAACACGCCGTTCATGCCCCGCGCGCCGATGGACCCGATCGCCCTCATGCGCATGGCCTACGGCGAGGACATGTACATCGTCTTCTTCCAAAAACCCGGCGTCGCCGACGCGCTGCTCGGCCGCGACCCCGCGAAGACGCTCCGCCTGTTCTACCGCAAGACCGGCATCACGCTGGAGGAGTTCGACAAGCGCCCGGCGGAAGAAAAGAACTTCGCCCTCGCCCGCGCCTTCGACGTCGACGAAAGCCTATGGCCCGGCCAGGTGCTGCTCAGCGCGGAGGAACTCGACGTCTACGCGAAGGCGTTCGCCCGCACCGGCTTCACCGGCGGCATCAACTGGTACCGCAACTTCACCCGCAACTGGCAAACGACCGAAGGCGTGACGCAGAAGGTCAACGTCCCCTGCCTGATGGTGATGGCCGCCAACGACGTCGTCCTCCGCCCCGCGCTGGCAGACGGCATGGAGGCCTTCGTACCCGATCTGGAGAAGCACCTGATCAGGGACTGCGGCCACTGGACCCAGGCCGAGAAGCCGGACGAACTGAACCGCGTCATGATCGACTGGCTGAAACGCCGCTTCGGTTAAGCCTAAACCCGCCCCTATTTTGCCGCCGATTCAAGCCCGCGCTATCATGGTGCGAGTCATCAGAAGAGCCGCGCCATGCTGCCCACGATCTCCGCCGACGACATGTATCTGGCCCTGAACTACGGCGTCATGCCGTTCTGGGCGCTGATCATCTTCCTGCCGCACCTGAAGATCACCGACATGGTTGTGCACTCGGTGTTCGCGCCGATTTTCTTGGGCGTCACCTACACCTGGCTGCTCGCGAACGTGATGGGCGGCGTGATCCCGATGCCGGACGGCGCCGGCTTCGCCTCGCTCGACGCGCTGATGAAAACGTTCTCGGTCAAGGAAGCCGTCGTCGCCGGCTGGGCGCACTACATCGTCTTCGACCTCTTCGTCGGCGCCTGGATCGCGCGCGACGCGCAGCGCGTCGGCATCAACCCCTTCATCGTCGCCGTACCGCTGCTGCTGACGTTCGTCGTCGGCCCGATCGGCCTTCTAACGTATCTCATGCTCCGCGGTATCACAGGCCGCGGTGGCTGGAGCCTGTTCGAAGGTTAGGCGACGCCCGTCAGCCGTTCGCTCTGGCGCCAAAGTTCGCGCGCGACGTCGGCGTCGTACGACACGGACGACGACTGGATCGCCGCGCACTTGTCGAAGTACTTGCCGCTGACGCCCTGAACGTCGGGCGAGCTCGCAAGAAAGACGCTCGTCTTCGCCCCGTCGTCCTCCGAAATGGCGGCAACGGATTTCGCGAACCCGATCAACATGCGAATCAACCCGCCATTGTTGTCGCCAAACCGCGACGCCACGAAGCCCGGATGCAGACAGTTCGCCGTCACGCCGGTGCCCTGAAGCCGCCGCGCCAACTCGTACGTGAAATAGATGTTGGCGAGCTTCGACTGCCCATAGGCGCGCCACCCCGAATACTGCTTCGCGTTCTGCAGGTCGGCGAGGTCGAGCTTCGCGCCCTGATGCGCCGCCGACGCGACCGAAACGATGCGCGAAGGCCCCGACGCCTTCAGCAAATCCAGCAACTCATGCGTCAGCAGAAAATACCCGAGATGATTGAGCGCAAACGTCCGCTCGATCCCGTCTTCGGTCAGCTCCCGCTTCTGGAAGAATGCGCCCGCATTGTTGAGCAGCACGTCCAGCCGCTTCACCCGCGCCTTGATCGCCCCCGCCGCCGCCTTGATGCCCTTCTGGCTCTCAAGATCGCCCGCGACAAAGCCAACGCGGTCATGCCCCGCCACCTTGCGAAGCTCGGCCGCCACCGCCTCGCCCTTCGCCGCGTTGCGTCCGACGATCGTGACCGACGCGCCCATCTTCGCGAGTTCCCGCGCGGTGACTTTGCCGATGCCGTCCGTCGCACCCGTGACGACGATGTCCTTGCCTGCGAGAGTCATGATCCGTTCACCCAAGTTGACGCGAAGTAACCCCTTCTTCGCACCGACCTTCGCACGCCGTCAACCAAACCGAAACGCCCGTGTCCTATTCTTGGACGAAACGAGGGTGCCTCCCATGAAAGTCCTGGTCGTCGACGACTACGCCACGATGCGCCGCATCATCAAAACCCAGCTGACGCAGCTCGGCTACGACGACATCGAGGAAGCGGCCAACGGCGAAGACGCGCTGGCGAAACTGCGCGAGGCGCATTACGGCCTCGTCATCTCCGACTGGAACATGGAGCCGATGACGGGCTACGACCTGCTGTGCAAAGTCCGCAGCGACGACAAGCTGAAGGAAACCCCCTTCATCATGATCACAGCGGAGGCGAAGGCCGACCACGCCATCGCCGCCAAGGAAGCGGGCGTCGACAGCTACCTCCTGAAGCCGTTCAACGCGACCGTTCTCGAAAGCAAAATCAGCACGGCCATGGCGGGCAAGGCGCACTAAGACGCCGCTCACAGAACCCTAACGCTGCCGTGATCGAGGGGCGCGCTTGTCAGAGCGCGCCCTTCGCGCAATATGCGCCCCCATGGCGCTCGAAATTCCCCCCTGGACCCGTCGCGTAGCCCTTGTCGGCACGCTGTTCGCGCTCGCCGGCTGCGCCATCCCCGGCCCTGATGCGAGTGAAGAGGATATGCAAACGAAGCTGCCGCACAAAACGCTGCAGCTCGCCGCCTACAAGCTCAGCTACATCGAAGCCGGCGACCCGCAAGGCCACCTCGTCGTCTTCGTGCACGGCACACCGGGCGAAGCGGAAGCCTGGGCCGACTATCTGATGACGGCACCCAAGGGCTACCACTACGTCTCGATCGACCGCCCGGGCTTCGGCCACAGCGGCCCCGACGACGCGGTCACGTCGCTCAGCGAACAAGCGGCCGCCGTCGCCGCGCTCATCCGCGACAAAGGCGGAAAGCCCGCCGTCCTCGTCGGCCACTCGCTGGGCGGTCCGATTATCGCGCAAGTCGCAGCCGACGACCCGGACCTGGTCGCCGCCCTCGTGATCGTCGCAGGCTCGCTCGACCCCGCACAAGAAAGCGTGCCCTTCATCCAATATGTCGGCGACACTTGGCCCGTCAGCGCCATCCTCCCCCGCATGATCAGGAACGCCAACCGCGAGATCATCGCGCTCGAACCGCAGCTCGCGGCCCTTAGCCCCCGCCTCGCCGCGATCAAAGTCCCGGTGACCATCGTGCACGGCACGAAGGACGATCTCGTCCCCTTCGCGAACGTCGACTTCATCAAGAAGCACATGACCGGCACGAAGGCGATGGACGTCACCGTGCTCGACGGCCAGAACCACTTCCTGCCCTGGAACTCGAAGGACAAGATCGAAACCGCCATCACCAAGGCCTTCGCGATGATGGCCGCGCCATGATGGGAGAGGCGGGCCAATTCCTGCTCGCGCTGGGTTCCAACCCGTGGGCGATCGCGGCCGCCATCATCCTTGCCACCTTCGTGCTCGAAGACGTCGCCACCATAGCCGCCGCAGTGCTTGCCGCGGACGGCCTGATCACCCCGTGGGCCGCGCTCGGCGCCCTCATCACGGGGATATTTGTCGGCGACCTCCTGCTCTACGGCCTCGGCGCCTACGCGCGCACGCACGAATGGGCGAGACGCTTCATCGGCGAGAAACGCGTCGCCAAAGGCCGCGCCTGGCTCAAACGAAGATACGTGCCCGCACTGATCGGCGCCCGCTTCATGCCGGGCCTGCGCTTGCCCACGTACACGTCGAGCGGATTCCTCGCCCTCCCCTTCGGCCAGTTCGCGGGCGTGTCCGCAGGGGCGGGCCTCGCCTGGACCTCGACGATCTTCTCGATCGTCTTCTTCTTCGGCGTCATGGCGGTCGAAAGCCTTGGCATGTGGCGCTGGTCGATCGCGATCGTGTTACTCGTCTGTGTTCTGGCAGCGCCCTATGTGGTTCAGCGCTTCATTCCCGCCGACCGCGACACGAGCCATGGCTGACGCCGCGCGCCTCGAAATCCGCAAACCCCACGCCGGCATGCCGCCGTTGGACATGTCGGGCGAGCAGGTTTCGTTCTTCGAGTTCTGGCCGCAGAAATACTTCTACACGCCGATGTGCGCGTACTGGCTCTGGCTCACGATCAAGCACGGCTTCCGCTTCACCCTGCCCACGATCTCGAACCCCCTGTTCCCGATGGGCGGCTGGATCGGCGAGTCGAAGGTCGCCGTCTTCGATCAGGCGGGCGACTACGCCCGCAGCTTCATCGCCCCTTGGGCCACGTTCACGCGCACCGAAACCTCGACCGCCGCCGAAGCGCGCGAAGCCGCAAAGCGAGCCGGCCTCGCGTTCCCGTTCATCGCCAAACCCGACCTCGGTTGCCGCGGCACCGGCGTCCGCCGCGTCCGCAACGAAGAGGAACTGCAGAAATACCTCGACGGCTTCCCGCCCGGCGAACGCATCGTCTTCCAGGCACTCGTCGACCACGAAGCCGAAGCCGGCATCTTCTACATCCGCAAACCCAGCGAACCGCGCGGCCGCATCACTTCGATCACACTGAAGTATTTTCCCTACGTCTTCGGCGACGGCAAATCCACATTGCGCGAACTCATCGAACACGACCCGCGCGCCGGCCAGCTGCAGCACATCTACCTACCGCGCCACAAAGACCGCCTCGACTGGATCGTGCCCGCAGGTCAGCCGTTCCGCATCGCCTACGCCGGGAGCCACAGCCGCGGCACGATCTTCCGGAACGGCAACCACCTCGTCACCGAAGCGATGACGGGCGCCTTCGACCGCATCGCCAAGGACGTGAAGGAATTCTACTTCGGCCGCTTCGATGTCCGCTTCGGCTCCATCGACGATTTGCAGAAGGGCGAAAACTTCAAAATCGTCGAAATCAACGGCGCCGGCGCCGAGGCCACCCACATCTGGGACCGCAAGACGACACTGCCCGAAGCCTACGGCGCGCTCATGCAGCAATACAAAGCCATGTGGGCGATCGGCGCCGAGAACGCCAAGCGCGGTTTCAAACCGGCCCGCCTCGCGGACCTAATCGCCGCCTATCGCCATGAGACAAAGCTCTGGGCGGAGTATCCGCTCACCGAATAGCTCGTGTGGTCCCGCGACGGACGCCAGCCGCTGCTAGAGCGTTTCCTGGCTTAATTGAATCACAAACACTGTCATCCCGGCCAAGCGGAGCGCAGCGAAGCGCGAGCCGGGACCTAGGGGAGACGGGCGCAGCGTCACCACTTAACCTGTCTCACCTGGGTCCCGGCTCTCGCTTTGCTCGGCCGGGATGAGAGGACGAGTGGGTACACATAAGCGGAAAATGCCTAACTCGTCGGCCACTTGCTCATGATCGTAGCCGCGTCAAAGTACTCGCGCCAGACATGGATCAACCCGTCGCGCACTTCGAAGACGCCGGTCACGGGCAAGTTGACCCAACCCGTTTTGACCAAGTGCCGGTCCAAGCGCTCGACAAACACGACCGAGCCATTGGAAGCCTCTCGCAGAATGTCGAACCTGTTCTCAATCGTGGGCGCGAAGAACGGCTCCAGAACGCTACGCACGCCTTCCGGCCCTTTCACCTTGCCGAGCGGCAAGTTCTCATACTCACAGTCGGCGGCGACATAGCGGAGCGCTTTGTCATAGTCCTTAACTTCCATGGCTTTCAAGAATGCGAGAGCGACATCTCGGGGTGCAGCGGCATCGGTCATGTGTTCCTCCTGTCTCCGATCGACGGAGAGTACCTCAACCCGATCAGCGCCACGATTACCCCGCGGGTAATGGCCAAGCGCCATTGCGAAGTGTACGTTTGGGGCGATAAAGCCGGAGGAACAACGGAATGACGACGTTTTGGCGTACCTGGCTCATGGTGTGGGCGACAGGCATTATCGTGTTCGGTGCCGTCATCGCAGGCGGCGCTTTCGAGGCGACGTCGGGGCCCATCCGCTTCATCTACGAAAGCCTGCAAGGCCCCGGCCCGATCACGTTCGATGCGCCAATGCGCTTCAACCAAGGCGTCTTGGGTGGCGTCACAATCGGTTGGGGCATCACTGTGCTTCTGATGCTGCAAGCGGCCGCAGACCTAGGCGAAAAGGGTCGCCCGTTCTGGGTCGCCATCACCGCAGGCATCGCGGCCTGGTTTGTCATCGACAGTGCGCTCTCGATCGCCACCGGCTTCGCCCTTAACGTCATTCCCAACCTAGCCCTCCTAGCGGGCTTCATTATCCCGATGCTGGCGACCGGAAAGCTGAAGAAATCGGCCGGATAGCTCGGCGACGCCACAATTTCATCCACTCGCCATGGGACAAAGCTTTCGGCAAAATGACCCCGTGATCTGAGTCCCAAGGACCCCATGGCCGCCGAAGTCGACCAATTCTCGTACGCCTCGCCGAACGATCCTGCCTTCAAACGTTTGGTCATCCGCGTGATCGAGCGCTTGTCCGGCCAACCCGAATTGAAGCGGATGTATCAGGAGCGCCTCGACCGTCCGCGGCCCGGTGAGAGCTTCTGGGGCGCCGCCATTCGCAAGCTCCAGCTCAACATCGTTCTAAACGAAGACCAGCTGCACCAGATACCGGCGAAAGGCCCTGCGATCATCGTCGCGAACCACCCGTTCGGCGTGCTCGACGGCATCATGATCTGCTGGCTCGTCGCCCGCATCCGCCCGGACTTCAAGATCCTGACGAACGCGCTTCTGAACCGCATCGACGAAATCAGAAACGCCTTGCTGCCGATCGATTTCGAAGAATCGAAAGCGGCTCTCGACACGAACATCAAATCGCGCGCCGAAGCGAAAGCGTTGCTCGAAAAAGGCGGCGTGCTGATCATCTTCCCCGGCGGCACCGTCTCGACGACGCCGACGCTGCTCGCGCGCAACGCAAAAGACCCGGAATGGAAGACATTCACCGCCCGCATGATCATTCAAGGCAAAGCGCCCGTCGTTCCGGTCTTCTTCGGCGGCCAGAACTCACGCCTGTTCCAGATCGCCAGTCACGTCTCGATGACGCTGCGCCTGTCGCTCCTCTTCAAGGAAGTCCACGACCGCATCGGCAACGACATGGTCATCCAGATCGGCGAACGCATCCCCTACGAGCAACTGAAAGCGATCCCCGACCGCAAACAGCTGATGGAATTCCTCCGCGAAAAAACCTACGCCCTCGCCGAACAAGCCCCCAAACCCGCCAAACGCAAACGCCGCAGCCCCGAAGCGGTGGAGTAGCCTGCGCCGCCCGAAAAAGTCGTCATGGCAGGGCTTGACCCGGCCACCCAGGGGGCTCGCACAGGCGCCGCAAGTTTGAAGCGCCAAGATGCTGAGGTGAGTCGCGACGGCCTGCGACGCGGCGAGACTGGAAATTTCTCACACAAAGAAACAAAGCAACAAAGGTGTGCGGTGGCGATACAGCGCGAACCCGCGCGCCGTAGGCGCGCTGTCGAGCATCAGAATGGCGCTTCGCGCCGAAACGCTCTTCCTTTGTTGCTTTGTTTCTTTGTGTGAGAAAATTTCGACCTCGCTGCATCGCGAGGAGTTGAATGGGCACACGAAGATCTTGGCGCTCTTGGCGTTTCAAACTTGCAACGTCCGTGTAAGCCCCCTGGATGGCCGGGTCGTGCTTTCGCTTGCCCAGCCATGAGATGAGTTTAGTGACGCGACTAGAGCTTCATCGCCGCCGCGGTGAGCTTGTCGAGCAGCCGCTCCAACTGAGCGCGCTCAGTCGCACTCAAGTCGGCCGTCACCTGCCGCTCGTACTCGCGCGCCAGCGGCACGATCTCCGCATAGACCGCATGCCCGGCCTCGGTGAGGAACAAATGCCGCGCCCGGCGGTCACCTTCGACAGCGCGCTGCTCGATGCGCGCCGTCGTCTTGAGCCGCGCGACCGCCCGGCTCACCTGCACCTTGTCCATAGCAGTCCGTTCGGTCACCTCGGCCGCCGTCAGTCCCGGGAACCGCCCAAGCACCGCCATCACGCGCCACTCCGGGATCGTCAGTTGAAACTGCCGCTCGTAACTCTTCGCGATCCGGCTCGACACGGTGTTCGACAACACCGACAGCCGGTACGGCAAGAAGTGCTCGAGCGCGAGCAACCCCTCGCCCGCCGGTTTACGCTCAGGCCGCATCGGGCTGCTTCTCGGGCGCGGCCGCCGCGAAGGCCGGATGTTCGCGACACGTCTTGTCGATCCGCACCAACGTCGGGAACGCATCGACCGGCACCTTGAACCGGTACGCGTTCGCCATCTGCGGGACGAGAAAAATGTCGGCGAGCGTCGGCGTATCGCCGTGGCAGTACTTTCCCGTCAGTTTCGACTCACTCAGCTGCTTTTCCAGCGCCGCAAACCCGACCGTAATCCAGTGCGCATACCACTTCGTCATGATCTCGTCTTCGGCGTGCCCCATCGCCTTCAACTGCGCGCGCACGCGCATGTTGTTGAGGGGATGAATGTCGCACGCGATCTCGTACGCAATCTGGCGCACGCGCGCCTTCTCCGCCGGATAGCTCGGCAGCAGCGGCGGCGACGGATAGATCTCGTCCAAATACTCGACGATCGCGAGCGACTGACCGATCACGTGCCCGCCGTCTTCGAGGGTCGGAATGAGCGCTTGCGGATTGACGGCCTTGTACGCCGCCGAGCTTTGCTCCCCCTTGAGCAAACTGACGACAGACCGGTCGTACGTGAGACCCTTGAGGTTCAGCGCAATCCGCGCCCGATAGGCCGCCGACGAGAACGCATAGTCATAAAGCTTCATTTCGGTCCCTCGTATTTCTTTACCTGTTGATCGATCGCGCCGAACACGGACGATCCATCCGGCAGCTTCATCTCGATCTTGACCCGGTCGCCGAAGCGCATGAACGGCGTCTCGGGCTTTCCCTTCTCGATCATCTCCAGCATCCGCACCTCGGCCAAACACGCCGACCCGCTCTTGGCGCCTGCGTTCGACACGGTCCCCGAGCCGATGATCGATCCCGCCTCTAACTCCCGCGTCTTCGCCACATGCGCGATCAACTGCGGAAACGAAAACGTCATGTCGACGCCCGCATTGGGCGACCCCAGCCGCGCGCCATTCAAATCGACGAGCAACGGCAGATGCACCTTTCCATCCCGCCAATGCGTGCCCAACTCGTCCGGCGTCACTGCCACGGGTGAAAAAGCGGTCGCGGGCTTCGACTGAAAGAACCCGAACCCCTTCTCCAACTCCTTAGGTATCAGGTTGCGCAGGCTCACATCGTTCACAAGCATGAGAAGCCGAATGTGCGGCGCCGCTTGCGCGGCCGTCACGCCCATCTGCACGTCGCCGGTGATGACGGCAACCTCGCCCTCCATATCGATGCCCCAAGCCTCATCGGCCGCCAGGATATCGTCCTCAGGCCCGATGAAACTGTCCGACCCGCCCTGATAGATCAGCGGATCGGTCCAAAACGACTCGGGCATCGTCGCCCCGCGCGCCTTGCGCACAAGCTCCACATGCGTGACGTAAGCCGACCCATCCGCCCACTGAAAGGCGCGCGGCAAAGGCGCGGCGCAATCCTGCGGCCGGAACGAAAACGAGCCGATCGGCGAGCCTTCATTTAGCTCGCGGTAGATCTGCTGCAACCGCGGCGCCGACCGCTCCCAAGTATCGAGAGCCACCTGCAACGACGGCGCAATCCCATCCGCCGCAATCGCCCGCTTCAAATCCCGCGAAACGACGATCAGCTTCCCATCCCGCGGCCCCTTGAGTGACGCCAGCTTCATGAAAGGGACTCCCTCACGCGAAGCCGCGAAGACGCGAAAAGATGTCTCACACGATGACACGATGAAACGATGAAGTAAGACTCAACGTGCACCCGCGCGCCGCAGGCGCGCAACCTTGTTTGAAGCAGCGCTTCGCGCCGAAGCGAACCAACATCGTGCCATCGTGTCATCGTGTGAGTTTTCTTTCTTTTCGCGTCTTCGCGGCTTCGCGTGAGATTTCTCACTTCGCCCCGCGCCAACTATCCACGTAGCCCTTATCCTCCACCCGCTCCGCCTCCGGCGCCGGATCCAGCGGATCGCGCGTGTCGATCATCACCGCAACCTCGTCCGTTTCCTTGCGCTCGAACTTGGCCCCCGCCGCGAACGCTTTCGGATGCGGCCCGTGCGTGAACCCGGCCGGATGGAACGTCACCATCCCCGGCTTGATGTTGTCGCGGCTGAAGAAATTGCCGGCGTGATAGAAAATGACTTCGTCGTAGTCGTCGTTGTTATGGAAGAACGGCACCTTCAGCGCACCCGGATCGCTCTCGATCGGCCGCGGCACGAACGTGCAGACGACGAAGCGGTCGGCCAAAAACGTCGTGTGCACCGACGGCGGCAGATGATAGCGGTGGCTGACGATCGGGCGAATGTCGCGCCAATTCAGCTTCACCGGCACGACCGTACCCTTCCACCCTTGCGCGTCGAGCGGATTGAACGGATAGACGATCGTCGAAATCTGCCCGCGCCGCTTAACCGCGACCTCCCACCGGGTCTCGCCCTGTTGCTTCAGGAAGCGATCGTTGATCTTCGGCGTCTCCAGCACCGCCGGGTCGAACTGGGCGTGTTCGCCCAGCATCCCGCGATCCGGCAACCGGTACGCATTGTTCACCGCCTCAACGAGCAGCAGCGAGCAGTCGCCCTTCGGCTCGATCCGCCACATCGTTCCGCGCGGCAGCACGATGTAGTCGCCGTCACGAAAACTCATATGCCCGAAATCGCAGAAAACCTCACCCGATCCCGCGTGCACGAACAGCAACTCATCGCCGTCGCTGTTGCGTGCCAGCTCGGGCATCGCGATCCCGACGTGCCAAACGCGCACCTTCACATGCGCATTGCCGAGCAACGGCTTCGCCGACCACGGCGACGGCCCGAAATCGTCGAACTTCGTCGTATCGTACGCGCGCGGCCGAAGCGGCCCCGAAAACGAGGACCACGCCGTCGGCATATGCTTGTGATACATGTGCGTGGCCGGCCCGAAGAACCCTTCGCGCCCGAGCTCCCGCTCATACGTGCCCTCGGGCAAATCCGCATGCGCCTGGCGCGAAGCGTTGCCTTCGATGCGCGGAAAATTGATCCAATTCTTGCTCATGCCTGCAAAACCCCGCGCCGGATTTGATCAAGCTCGATCGACTCGAACAACGCCTTGAAGTTCCCTTCGCCGAACCCTTCATTGCCCTTGCGCTGAATGATCTCGAAAAAGATCGGCCCGATCGCGTTCTGCGTGAAGATCTGCAAGAGCAACCCCTTGCCGTCATGCGGCGCACCGTCGATCAGAATCTGATTGCGCTTGAGCCGTGCAACGTCCTCACCGTGTCCCGGCAAGCGCTTGTCGATTCCGTCGAAGTAGGTATCGACCGTCGACTGGAACGCGACGTGCCCTTTGCGCAAGCGCTCGACCGTCTCGTAGATGTTGTCCGACGACAGCGCGATGTGCTGAATGCCCTCGCCCTTGTACTCGTTCAGATACTCCGCGATCTGCGACTTGTCGTCGGCGCT
>CAZXAQ010000029.1:0-40486 GCA_964638635.1 uncultured Flavobacteriaceae bacterium | reverse complement strand
ACATCACCGAGTTCGGTCTGTTCATCGGTCTCGACGGCGACATCGACGGCATGGCCCACCTCTCCGACCTCGACTGGAACGAGCCCGGCGAAGAGGCGATCAAAAAGTACAAGAAGGGCGACATGGTCAAAGCCGTCGTCCTCGACATCGACACCGACAAGGAACGCATCGCGCTCGGCATCAAGCAGGTCTCCGGCGATCCGATGGAAAGCCTCGGGCCCGTGAAGAAGGGCGACGTCGTCACCTGCACGGTGGCCGAAGTCACAGACGGCGGCCTTGAAGTCGTCGTCGGCGACCTCAAGGCGTTCATCCGCAAGAACGAACTTTCGCGCGACCGCGCCGAGCAGCGCCCGGAGCGCTTCTCGGTCGGCGACAAGGTCGATGCGCGGGTAACGAACGTCGACAAGGCGGCCCGCAAACTCACGCTCTCGATCAAGGCGCTGCAAATCGCCGAAGAGAAAGAGGCCGTGGCGCAGTACGGCTCGTCCGACTCGGGCGCCTCGCTGGGCGACATCCTGGGCGCGGCCCTGAAGAAGAAGCAGGAAAAGAGCGAGTAATCGCCTCCGATCCGCAGACGAATCCGGCAAGGGGCGGCCCATCGGCCGCCCCTTGTTGCGTTGCGGAAGCGAATATCCCTTATTTTAGAAGCACTTGCGCTTGACGCCCCTCACCGTCCGGGGCAGCTTCGCCTCTGACGTGACTCAAGGGACCTCAGGGAAGGGCTGTCGATGATCAAGTCGGAGCTGGTCCAAAAACTCGCGGAACAGAACCCGCACCTCTATCAGCGCGACATCGAGAAGATCGTGGCGACGATCTTCGGCGAAATCGCGACCGCACTGGCCAAAGGCGACCGCGTGGAGCTGCGCGGCTTCGGCGCCTTCTCGGTCAAGTCACGCCCCGCCCGCACCGGCCGCAACCCGCGCACGGGCGAAAGCGTCCACGTGGCACCGAAGCACGTTCCGTTCTTCAAGACCGGCAAGGAACTGCGCGACCGGTTGAACAAATAGCTCAGCGCGGAATCCATTCGCAGAGCATCTTCAAGACCACCGGGTCGACCGTCGTCTCCAGCCGCGCGTACTCAAGCGGTAATCCCGTCCATGCCGGCATCAGCAGATGGTTCGCGCCTTCGATCGAAACGAACCTCGCATTCTTGCCTGCCAAGCCCGCTCTGAGCGCCGGTACATGCACCGCAGGCGGCAACACCTGATCGCGCGTTCCCGACACAACGAGCACCGGCACGCCAATCGCGCGCATCGAAGCCGCCGGCTCGTAGTCGAGCTGCGAGCGATACCACGGGCTTGCAAACAACCGTACACGCCCCTCGATTGTCGGCGGCACGAACCCATATGAGGGAACCAGCGCCGCTCCTTCGCCGCCGAGATAGCTTGCCAGCGCCTGCCGGCCTTTATCGTTGTCCGCCGCACGCACAAGCGCCAAGAACCGGTCGAACGATTTGCGGTACCCACCGGCCGTCGACGGCGTGACCGGCGACCATGCCAGCATCCGCTCGAATTGCTCTTTGAGCGCTGCATCGCCGCGCAAACCCGGCGGCGACATCAGCACCGCGAACGCAACGTCGCGCGACGCCGCCGCTGCAAGCAGCGCAATCGCTCCACCCTCGCTCAATCCCGCGAGCCCAATTCGCCGGCTATCGATGCGCGCGTCCTTCACGAGCATCGCGCGCGCCTCCAGGGCGTCGGAGACAAGCCGTGTGTAGGGCGCATCCAACCATTGCCCGGTCGACCCGCCGACCCCGCGATCGTCAAGCCTGAGCGCGGCCACGCCGCATCGCGCCAACGCATCCGCGATCACCGCAAACCCCTTGTGCCCACGATAAGCGAGATCGCGATCGTTCGGCCCCGCGACGCCGAGCAGCACCAAGGCCGGATGCGGCCCGGCACCCGGCGGCACCGTCAACGTCCCCGAGAGTCGAACGCCATCGGTCACCGCGACGGCGATATCTTCGCTCGCGTAGGGCAGCGGAGGCTTGGGCGTCTGCGCGCGCACGCGGTCACGGCCCATGTATTGCCATGAAGCGAAGGTCGCGCCCGCCAACATCGCAAGCAGGACCAGGACAACCAGCAATCTGCGCAGCCAACGCATCAGCGCTTCTCCTCCACGAAGACATCGGTGATCGGCGTCTTCAAAACGCGTGCGATGGCAAAGGCGAGGGTGATCGATGGATCGTGCCGCTGATTCTCAATCGCGTTGATCGCTTGGCGCGAGACACCGACGCGCTCGGCAAGCTCGGCCTGCGAAATATTGTGCTCGGCGCGCAGCACGCGAATGCGGTTCTTCATCCGAGCCGAATCCGCAACACGACCCAACATCCGAGCGCGGTGGCCATCATCACCGCCCACAAGTCGCCGGCCCAAGCTGCAATGATCGCCGTCTGCCCCGTGGTCGCGAGCACCAGAGCCTCCACCAGCAGCAACGCAAACGCTGCGGCACCCGCCTGCATGCCCAGCGCACGTTCGACCTCGTCGGACCGCACGACATAAACCGCGAGCACAGCAACGCTCGCCACTGCAAACGCCGACTGCGCGCCCGGCCAACCCTTGAGCAAAGCAAACCCGCTCAGGCAAGCAATGAGCGCCGCCCCATACCCAAGTTGCCGTTTGAACTCACGCGACATGATTTGACTCCGCGACTTCTTGATGTCATGTAAACTTTCCCATATGGAAAGAAAACATTACATCCTGTCGCAGGCCCCTTCGCGCCTCGCGCCCGCAGTCCGCCTATGGCAATTTCGACGAAGCAACCGGCGCAACTACCCCATGACCAGCCTCTTCCGCACCCTCTTCTTCTGGACGCTCGCGCTCGCGACGATGATCGTGGCAGTCGCCAACCGCCATCAAGTTTCGTTCAGCCTCGACCCCTTCAACGCGAAAGCCCCGGCGATCGCCTTCGGCCTGCCCCTGTTCTGGATCATCATGGGCACAGCCCTCATCGGCATTGTGCTTGGCGGCTGGTCCACCTGGCTCGCCCAAGCCCACGTCCGCCAAGCGCTCCGCGAAGCGGAAGAAAAAATCCGCCGCCTCGAACGCGAAAACGAAGTGGCGCAGAAGCTGATCGTGAAGCCGACCGGCCGCGCGCTGCAGGCGCACTGAGCCCGACCGGGTCGGCCGACGAGAGCACCCTGTCCGAAGCACCGAGGCACACCTATGTTGCACGCCACAACACAGGAGCCACGCCAATGCCCGTCGCCAAAGCCAATGCCGAATGGAAGGGAACGCTGCGCGAAGGCGCAGGCCGCATCAAATTCGCAAGCGGTGTCTTCGAAGGCCCCTACAGCTTCAAGGTGCGGAGCGAAGGCGGCGCCGGCGAAACGACACCCGAGGAGTTGATCGGCGCGGCCCATGCCGGCTGCTTCTCCATGGCGCTCTCCGCCCAATTGACCACGAACAAAACGCCGCCCACCTACATCCGCACCGAAGCCGCCGTGCATCTCGCGGCGGCGCCGTCGGGCCTCAGCATCAATCGCATCGACCTCATCACCCGCGTGAAGGCGCCGGGCCTCGACGCCGCAAAATTCGCGGAACTCGCAAAAGCCGCAAAGGAAGGTTGCCCGGTCTCCAAAGCCTTGGCCGCCGTCGATATCCATCTGGACGCGGCGCTTGAAGCGTAACTCCGAAGCTCGCTTGACAAATATAGTGATATAACTATAGTGTTAGTGTGCGATCGAAAATCAAACCTTGCGTCTTCATCGCTTCGAGCCAGCGCGATCTGGCGGAGTTCCCAGAGGACGTTCGAGGCGAAATTGGTCACGCCCTTTACGTCGCGCAATGCGGTGACGAGCCGTTGTCGGCAAAGGCCCTAAAGGGCTTCGGCGGCCGCGGCGTACTGGAAATCGTCGAGGACCACGACGGCGACACTTACGGCGCCGTCTACACGGTCACGTTTGAGGGCGCAGTCTACGTGCTTCACGCGTTCCAGAAAAAGTCGAAGAAGGGGCGAGCGACGCCCGCACCTGACATCGACCTCATCAAGAAGCGGTTGAAGCGCGCCGAAGAGCATCACCGCGAACGATCGGAGAATTGAACGATGGCAAAGTCAAAGATCGAAGTTCACGAAAGCAGCGGCAACGTTTTCGCCGACCTGGGCCTGCCTGACGCGGAAGAGATGCTGCTGAAGTCGCAGATTGTGGTGGAGCTTCATCGCGCCATGAAACAGCGAAAGCTCACACAGACGGCGGCGGCGAAACTAATCGGCATCGCGCAGCCCGATCTGTCGAACATCCTTCGTGGCAGGTTCCGCGGTTTCTCGGTCGAGCGTCTTATGCGGATGCTGACGTCGTTCGGCCAAGACATCGACATCGTCGTCCGCCCGCAGAGGGCGCGCAAACCCGGCCGAATTCGGCTGTTAAGCGCCGCGGAGTAACCAACACCAGCCGGTTGCCACCAACAATCCCTGTCCCTATAAGCGGCGCAACATGAGCACACGAAACCCCGTCTTCTGCGCCCTCGACACGACCGACGTGGGCAAAGCCGTGGCCTGGGCGAAGGCCGTCAAACCCTACGTGGGCGGCCTGAAAATCGGGCTCGAGTTCTTCAACGCGAACGGCCCGCAAGGTGTCGCGAAGATCGTCGAGGTCGGCCTGCCCGTCTTCGCCGACCTGAAGCTGCACGACATTCCGAACACCGTCGCGGGCGGCATCCGCGCCGTGCTGCCGCTCGGCGTCGCGATCGTCAATGTGCACGCCGCCGGTGGCGCCGCGATGATGCGCGCCGCTGCCGACGCCGCTGCAACCTCCGGCACAAAGCGCCCGAAGATCATCGGCGTCACGATGCTGACAAGCCTCGACCAATCCGACCTCGCGGCGACCGGCGTCACTGGCACGCCGTCCGAGCACGTCATCCGCCTCGCGAAACTTGCGAAGGCCGCGGGCCTCGACGGCGTCGTTTGCAGCGCGCACGAGATCGAGCAGCTACGCCGCGAACTCGGACCCGCCTTCATGCTGATCGTCCCCGGCATCCGCCCGGCCGGCACCGCCGTCGGCGATCAGAAGCGCGTGATGACCCCGCGCGAAGCCGTGAAACTCGGCGCCGACATCCTCGTCATCGGCCGTCCGATCACGGAAGCGGCCGACCCCGCCGCCGCCGCGCGCGCGATCCGCGACGACCTGCTCCCGCAGGCGGCATGAGCGGCTGGATCAAAATCTGCGGCATCAAGACGGCCGAAGCGATCGACGCGGCCGCGCGCGCCGGCGCGACGCATGTGGGCTTCAACTTTTTCGCCAAGAGCCCGCGCTACATCACGCCGGACGAAGCGGGCCGCCTCGCCGCGCGCGCGCCCGGCTTGCGCACAGTCGCGCTCACCGTCGATGCCGACGACGAAACGTTGCACGCGATCTCGGCGGGACTGCACCCACAGATGTGGCAACTCCACGGCGACGAGACCCCGGAACGCGTGAGCGCGATCCGCCATATGTTCCGCGTGCCGGTGATGAAGGCGGTCGCGATCGAATCCAAAGTCGACCTGGCCCGCGCCTACATGTACGAACAATGCGCAGACTGGCTTCTGTTCGATGCGAAACCGGGCGCGCTGCCCGGCGGCAATGGCCTTGCGTTCGATTGGCACCTGATCGCCGAAGAAACCTGGACGAAGCCCTGGCTCCTCTCCGGCGGCCTCACCCCCGGCAACGTTGCCGAGGCCATCCGCACCGCACATGCGCGCGGCGTCGATGTCGCCTCCGGCGTCGAGCAGCCGCGCGGCCACAAAGACCCCACCTTGATCGAACAATTTGTTTTGCGCGCGCGCGCCGCGTTCGCCGAAAGTCTGAAATCATGAGTCAGTTGAAACCGAATTCCTACAAGATCGGCCCGGACGCGCACGGCCATTTCGGCCTCTACGGCGGGCGCTACGTCGCCGAGACGTTGATGCCGCTGATCCTCGACCTCGAGCGCGCTTACAACGAAGCGAAAGCCGACCCGAGCTTCCAAGCCGAACTTGACCACTTCTTGGAGCACTATGTCGGCCGCCCTTCGCCGCTCTATTTCGCCGAGCGCATGACAGCGCACTTCGGCGGTCCGAAAATCTACTTCAAACGCGACGAGCTCAATCACACGGGCGCGCACAAGATCAACAACTGCATGGGCCAGATCTTGCTCGCCCGCCGCATGGGTAAGACGCGCATCATCGCCGAGACGGGCGCGGGCCAGCACGGCGTCGCGACGGCGACCGTCGCAGCGCGCTTCGGCCTGCCTTGCGTCGTCTACATGGGCGAGGACGACATCAAACGCCAATCGCCGAACGTCTTCCGCATGCGCCTGCTCGGCGCCGAAGTGCGACCCGTGAGCAGCGGCTCGCGCACGCTGAAAGACGCGATGAACGAAGCGCTCCGCGATTGGGTCGCCAACGTCGAAGACACGTTCTACATCATCGGCACGGTGGCCGGCCCCCATCCCTACCCCGCGCTCGTGCGCGACTTCCAATCGGTCATCGGCAAGGAAGCCCGCGCGCAAATGCTCGCCCGGGAAGGCCGTCTGCCTGACGCCGCGGTTGCCTGCATTGGCGGCGGCTCGAACGCGATGGGCCTGTTCTATCCCTTCCTCGACGACCCCGACGTCGCGCTCTACGGCGTCGAAGCCGCCGGCCACGGCATCGAAACCGGCCAACACGCGGCCTCCCTCGCGGGCGGCCGCCCCGGCGTCCTCCACGGCAACCGCACATACCTCCTGCAAGACGACGATGGCCAAATCATCGAAGCCCACTCGATCTCCGCCGGCCTCGACTATCCCGGCATCGGCCCCGAACACGCCTGGCTGCACGACATGAAGCGCGTGAACTACGTCCACGCGACGGACATGGAAGCGCTCGACGCGTTCCAACTTTGCGCGCAGCAAGAAGGCATCATCCCGGCCCTCGAACCGGCCCACGCACTCGCGTTCACCGGCAAACTCGCCAAGCAAATGGCGAAGGACAAAATCATCCTGATGAACATGTGCGGCCGCGGCGACAAAGACATCTTCGCCGTCGCCGAGCGTCTGGGGGTGAAGCTATGAGCCGCATCGCCACCCGCTTCGCCGAACTGAAAAAGCAAAACCGCGCCGGCTTCGTCGCCTTCATCACCGCGGGCGACCCGAACCTCGAAACCTCGTTCGAGATTCTGAAAGGCCTGCCCGCCGCCGGCGCCGACGTCATCGAGCTCGGCATGCCGTTCACCGACCCGATGGCCGACGGCCCCGCGATTCAGTTGGGCTCGCTTCGTGCGCTCAAGTCTGGCCAGACCATGGCCAAGACGCTCGATCTCGTCCGCCGCTTCCGCACGCACGATCAGACGACCCCGATCGTACTGATGGGCTACTACAACCCGATCTATTCCTACGGTGGCGAGAAATTCTGCAAAGACGCGCGCACCGCCGGCGTAGACGGCTTGATCGTCGTTGACCTGCCGCCCGAGGAGGACCACGAACTCCGCCCACACGCCAAAGCAGCGGGCCTCGACATCATCCGCCTGTCGACCCCAACCACCGACGCCAAACGCCTGCCGGCGGTCCTCGATGGCGCCAGCGGCTTCCTCTATTACGTCGCCATAACCGGGGTCACGGGCACCAAAGATATCGACCCAATATCCGTCGCTAAGGCCTTGAAACCGCTGAAGGCGGCCACATCTCTCCCCATCGCCGTCGGCTTCGGCATTAAGTCTGAGGCTGACGCAAAAGCCGTGGCCCAAACGGCGGACGCAGCGGTTGTGGGCTCGGCTTTGGTCGCGGAAATTAGCCGCTTCGTAGGCAAAGACGGCACTCTCTCGCCAGGCGCCCCGGAAGCTGTGCTAAGCTTGGTTCGCAGGCTCGCTGCTTCGGCGCACAACGCCCGGAACTGACAGGCAGCGGCTCGCTGGGGATATGGTAAACAGTTTATTCGTCAAGTGTAGCGGTCAGGCATGAACTGGATCAGCAACTTCGTACGCCCGAAAATCAAATCGTTGTGGAGCGCGAAGTCCGACACGCCCGATAACCTCTGGCGCAAGTGCGGACAGTGCGACGGCATGATCTTCCACCGCGACCTCGAGGCGGCGCAGTTCGTCTGCATGCATTGCGACAACCACATGCGCGTCGGCGCGGTGTCGCGCATGAAGAACCTGTTCGACGAAGGCGTGTGGGAAGACATCGCGCTCCCCGAAGTGCCGCTCGACCCGCTGAAGTTCAAAGACGAAAAGCGTTACGCCGACCGACTGCGCGAAGCCCGCGCGAAAACCGGCGAACTCGACGCGCTGAAAGCCGCGCGCGGCACCATCTCCGGCGTGCGCACGACGATCGCAATTCAATCGTTCGATTTCATGGGCGGCTCGCTCGGCATGGCGGTCGGCGAAGGCATCATCGCCGCGATGCGCGCCGCGATCGACCACCGTACCCCGTTCATCCTGTTCACCGCCTCGGGCGGCGCTCGCATGCAGGAAGGCATCCTCTCGCTGATGCAAATGCCGCGCGTGACGATCGCAGTACAGATGCTGCGCGAAGCGGGCCTGCCCTACATCGTCTGCCACACCGACCCGACCACGGGCGGCGTGACGGCGTCCTACGCGATGCTGGGCGACATCCACGTCTCCGAACCCGGCGCGCTGATCGGCTTTGCCGGCCCCCGCGTCATCGAGAACACGATCCGCGAGAAGCTGCCCGAAGGCTTCCAGCGCGCGGAATATTTGCTCGACCACGGCATGGTCGACATGGTCGTTCACCGTCACAAAATGCGCGACGCGCTCGGCCGCATCTTGAAGCTGCTCTCGCGCAAGGCGTCGCGTGCGGTGGCCACCGTCGGCCCCTACGCAATGCCGTCCTACGCGGGACCCAAACAGCCGCCGCTATGAGCGGCCCGTCTCCGGACGCGCTGGCCAGCGACGAAATCCTCGCCCGCCTCACCGCTCTCCACCCCAAGGTCATCGACCTGTCGCTGGGCCGGATCGAGCGCCTGCTAGGCAAGCTCGGCAACCCCGAGCGCCGCATGCCGCCGGTGATCCACGTCGCGGGCACGAACGGAAAGGGCTCCACCTGCGCCTTCCTGCGCGCGATGCTCGAAGCCGCAGGCAAACGCGTCCACGTCTACACCTCGCCCCACCTCGTCCGCTTCCACGAACGCATTCGCTTGAGCGGCAAGCTGATCGACGAGGACGAGCTCCAGGCCCTGCTCGAAGAATGCGAACAGGCGAACGGCGGCGAGCCAATCACGTTCTTTGAAATCACGACCGCGGCCGCGTTCCTTGCCTTCTCGCGCCGCAAGGCCGACGCGCTAATCCTCGAAGTCGGCTTGGGCGGCCGCCTCGACGCCACGAACGTCATCGAACGCCCGGCGGCGACCGTGATCACGCCGGTCGATCTCGACCATCAGCACTACCTGGGCGACGACATCAAGACGATCGCCGGCGAGAAAGCCGGCATCATCAAACGTCGCGTCCCCAGCATCATCGGTCCGCAGACGGACGAAGCGCGCGAAGTCATCGAAGAGCGTGCGAACGCGCTGGGCAGCCCGCTATCGATCTGGGGCCAGGACTTCATGGCGCACGAAGAACACCGCCGCATGATCTTCCAGGACGAAAACGGCCTGATCGATCTACCGATGCCGCGCCTGCCCGGCGCGCACCAAATCGTCAACGCCGCCGTCGCCATCGCCGCCCTTCGCAAGGCGACCGGTTTCGCCATCGAAGATCGCGCGTTCGAAGACGGCCTCATGTCGGTCGAATGGCCCGCCCGCATGCAACGCCTCACCCGCGGCCCCCTGGTGAGCGCAGCCCCCAAGGACGCGGAAATCTGGCTGGACGGCGCGCACAATCCGCACGGCGGCCGCGCGCTCGCCCACGCGATCGCCGATCTCGAAGAGACACACCCGCGCCCGCTCTACCTCGTCTGCGGGATGCTGCAGACGAAGGACCCGCGCGGGTTCTTCGCTGCCTTCCGCGACCTCGCCAAACACGTGACCACGGTCGACGTCCCCGGCGAAGCCGCAAGCTTTGGCGCCGGCCAACTCTACGACGCCGCCCGCGCCGAGGGCCTCGACGCCCACCCCGCGCCCTCGATCGAAGACGCGATGCTTCAAATCGAAGCCCGCCACCAACTCTCCAAATCGAAAACGCCGCCCCGCATCGTCATCTGCGGCACACTCCGCCTCGCCGGCGTCGTCCTGCGCGAGAACGCTTAAGCGTCCAGCCGGTGCACTTGCACCCCAATCGCGAACGCGCGGAAGCGCGAACCGTCGCGCACAATCCGGATTTTGTTGACCGCCTGGCCCATCTGAACCGGCGCCCACGTTGCCCCGCCGTCGCGCGTCTCGAAACCGGAAATCGTGGTTCCGACCCAGCCCCAGCGCTCGTCGACAAACCCGACGCCGAACTCCCGCACGCGTGCGTCGTCGGTGAGCGGCAGCTCGCTCCAGGTCTTGCCGCCGTCGGTCGTCTTCACGACCACACGCTTCGTCGTACCTTCCTGGTAGTTCTGCACCGTCGCATAGCCGACCTCGCGCGACGGGAAACTCATCTTCCAGCAATTCTCGAACGGCCGCGCCGATTGATAGGCGCGCGTCCACGTCTGCCCGCCGTCGCTCGTCCGCAGGATCAGCGCATTCGCCTTCTCGATATCGTCCGATGTCGCCGCACAGACGAGCCCGTTCTCGGCATCGAAAAACTTCACGTCGAGGATCATCCCCGCATGCGGCTTGAGATCGATCACCCGCCACGTCTCGCCGCCGTCCGTCGACCGCAGCATCGTCGCCGGGCCACCGACACGCCCCGCGGCATGCACGATCGTCGCCGGCTGCAGCGTGCCTTGAAAGATGCGCTTCTGGGTCAGGATATCGATCCCGCAAATGCCCTTCACGATCTCGATGCCGGGCGCCTCGACAGGTTGCCACGTCGCCCCGCCATCGCGCGTGCGATAGAGCGGCTTCGTGTCGGTCACGCCGGGATAGTAGTCCGTGCCGACATTGCCCAAGAACCCGTTCTTCTCATCGACAAACCCAAGCGCCCGAATGAACGTGCCCGGCTGCTCCCAAATCTTCTCGAAACTCTCCCCGCCATTCGTCGTGCGATAGAGCTTCCCCGCACCGTTGCCGTACCAACCGACATCGCGCGAGACGAACGAGATGTCGTCCTGCTTGCCTTTGTAAGGTTCCGTGACAAGCGGCTTCCAACCTGGGGCGCCTTCCGCCCGGGCAAGCCCCGAAGCCGCCAATCCAAGCGAGCCCGCGCCCGCAACAAATGCCCGCCGATTCAAGTGAAACAAATCGCCCTCACGCATACATGCCGTCGATGACCGAATACCCCGACGCGTCCCAACTGTTGGGAATGCAAGCCGCCTCCCACGCGCGAAAGTCCGCATCGGCGAACACAGCATCGCAATAGGACTGCGCCGCTGTCGAGAGCTTGACGCCATAAGTACGCATCCGCGTCGCCACGGGCGCATAAAAAGCATCGGCAATCGTACGCGCCCCGAAAAGCCACGGCCCGCCCTCACCAAACCGTGTGCGCAACCCGCCAAGCAGCGCATCGATCCGCGCCAACTCCGCCGCCGTTTCGGCCGGCCAAGCCGCCACTTGAACACGCCTGCGAATGTTCATCGAAAGGTCCCGCCGCACCGCAGCGAAGCCCGAATGCATCTCGGCGACGACCGCGCGCGCCTCCGCTCGCAGCCGACGGTCTTGCGGCCACAGCCCCGCCTGAGGTGCCTCCTCCGCCGCCCACTCCGCGATCGCAAGCGAATCCCAAATCACCAACCCATCGGCATCCAACGCGGGCACGCGCCCGTTCGGCGCCACCGCAACCACCTCGGCAATGGCTTGTTTGCCGTATCCAGGTTGATCCAGCCGGATCAGCCGCTCCTCGAACGGAATCTTCGCCCAGCGCAAACAGAGCCACGGCCGAAGCGACCACGACGAGTAGTTCTTGTTGCCGACATAGAGAACATTCCCCATCAGCCGCCTCCGTGCGCGATCCAGCGCGCGATCTTATCCTCCAACACGTGTAACGGAATCGACCCCGTGTTGAGAACTTGTTCGTGAAACGCACGCAAGTCGAACCGGCCGCCCAGCGTCGTCGCCGCGCGCGCCCGCAATTTCGCGATCACGAGTTCACCCACCTTGTAGCTCGTCGCTTGTCCCGGCGTAACGATATAGCGATCGACTTCGAGCACGATCGTCTCGCGGTCGAGCGACGTGTGCTGGGCCATATAGTCGATCGCCTGATCGCGGCTCCACCCTTTTGCGTGCAGCCCCGTGTCGACGACAAGCCGCGTGGCACGGAACATCTCCATGTCCAGCATGCCGAAGTATTGAAAGGGATCGTCATAGAGCCCCATCTCGATCCCAAGCCGCTCACAATAGAGCGCCCACCCTTCGACATATCCCGAGTTCCATAGGAACCGCAGAAACGCGGGCAGCGTCTCGTCCTGCATCGCGCGCGCGCCTTGGAAGTGGTGTCCGGGTTGGGCCTCGTGCAGAAACAACGCCGTCATGATCGGCGACGTCCGCGTGGGCAAGTTCGACGTATTTGCGTAGAAAACGCCCGGCCGCGATCCGTCCGGCGTACCGCCGATATAGTAGGCACCGCCGGCCGAACTCTCGATCTCCGGCGGAACAGGCCTAATCTCGAACGGAAGCGTCGGCACCTTGGCAAAATACTTGCGCAACAACGGACGCACGCGATCCCATATCTGCTGAAAGCGCGCCAGATAGGCTTCGCGCGTGGCAAACTTGAACTTGGGATCGGCCTTGAGATACGCGAAGAACGCGGGCAGTGGGCCGTCGAAACCGACCTTCGCCTTGACCCGCTCCATCTCCGCCGTGATCCGCGCCACCTCGCGCAACCCCATGGCATGAATCTCTTCGGCGCGAAGCCGCGTCGTCGTGAAGAGTTCCAGGAAATAGGCATAGAGCGCCGGCCCCTTCGGCAGCGCCGCAAGCCCCGGAACGCCGGTCCGCGCCGCCGGCAAATAGTCCCGCTCAAAAAACGCAAGCAGGGTACGGTACGCCGGCAACACGCGCGTCTCGATCGACTGCCGAAACGCAGCCGTCAACCGCACGCGATCCTGCGGCCCGACGGCGGCCGGAAAACTGGCGGTCGGCGTCAAAAGCGGGCTGCCATCGACGCCGGCCGTCAGGGCGTCCCGCAATTGACTGATAATGCGTTCCGCCACGATCCGCGGATGAACGTTTCCCCGTTGCATGCCGCGCGCCATGTACTCGCGCGCCCGATCGAGAAACAGGACGAACCCGTCATGCACCTTCAGCGCGCTCTCGTAGTCGCCCGTCGTGCGGTACGGATAGCTGCCTTGCGACGACATGAATTGCGGGAACGCGATGTGCGGGCCGCTCAAGTCATCGAGTGCGAAGTCCTGGGTATTCGTCTGCGCCGCCCCCGTCTGGTAGGCATAGATCGCAAACTCGGTCTGATACCTGAAAACGTCGTACTCCAGCTGCTCGATGGGGTTGAGCTTCGACCGGTCGATCCCCTTGATCCGCGTCAGATCGCGCCGCGCATACGCCTCGAACGCGCGTTGATAGTCGTCTGTGATCAGATCGCCGAACTGATCGGCATAGCGATAATCGCCGCGCGCGGTCGCCGATTGCGGAACGAGCCGCAACTGCTCCTCGTCGCTGTCTTGAAACACCTTCGCGAGCCGCGCGCTTTCGCCCTCCGCACCGATGGCCTTGAGCCCAAAGGGTAGTGCGGCCACGCCGCCGAGCAGCGTCAGCGCCAAGCGGCGTGTAAATGCGGTATTTCTTGACATCGTTGCCCCCTGCGGTGATCGGGGCAAGAGATAGCCGCCAAAACCTGACACCGAGCGTCAGGTTTGGCGGTTCACGAAGGCGTTAGATGCTCTGCTCGATCCACTCTTTGATCTTGCCCTTCGGCATCGCGCCGCTGCGCGAAGCCAGCACCTCGCCGCCCTTGAAGATCAGCATCGTCGGGAACCCGCGCACGCCGTACTTGTTGGTGATCGTGGGGCTATCTTCCGCGTTCACCTTCGCGATCGTGATCTTGTCGCCAATCTCGGCCGACAGCTCGTCGAGCGACACGGCAAGCGGCTTACACGGCGCGCACCAGTCGGTGAAGAAGTCCACCAGCACGGGCTTTGGCGAACCAAGCACGTCACGCTGAAATGTCGCGTCGGTAACGGTCACGCTCATCGGAACCTCGAATCGTGAATTGGTGAAGGGTCGCGACCGTAGGCGGAACCCGAGCTACCCGTCGAGTCACTCTGGGCTGCAAAAAAGCCGCCCGGAAAACCGGGCGGCTTTCGCTTTTCCGCGAGAAAATTTAGAGCGCCGAATCGATCCATTCTTTCAAGCGTTGCTTCGAAAGCGCACCGACTTTCGTCGCCGCCACTTGGCCGCCCTTGAAGATCATCAGCGTCGGGATGCTCTTGACCCCGAATCGCGTGGGAACGGTCGGGTTCTCGTCGATGTTCATCTTGGCGATGGAAATCTTGCCACCCAACTCGGTCTGCAATTCCTCGAGCGCCGGTGCGATCTGCTTACAGGGCGTGCACCACTCGGCCCAGAAATCGACCAGCACCGGCTTGGACGAATTCAGAACGTCCTTGTCGAAGCTCGCGTCTGTAACTTTTGAAGACATAGCAATTGTCCTTTTCAATAGCTTGGGTACAAAACTTAGGTAGCCCCCACCGGGGGGTCAAGCGCGCTCACGGCCTCCTGAAGCAGAGTTGAGGGCAGTAACCCAAGCCGCGGCTCAATCGTCCAAAGAATCCCGCAATTCACCACCCGCCCGGGGAATAGACGCTCCACCGCCATCCGGTAAAGCGCCAGCTGCGCCACGTAGTTGGGTGGGATCGCCGTCAACGCTTTCGGCACGACGCGGTCGGTCTTGTACTCGACGATCAGCACGTCCCGCTCACGCACCACCACGCGATCGAGCCGCGCCGCGACGTCGACGGTCTTGCCCCGCCAATCGACAAATCCGCGCAGCGGCACCTCGCCATAAGACCCCGGCGCAAACAGGTGGCTGAGCAACAAGTCGCGCCGCACCGCCAGCGCCTCGTTTGCTGCCGCTTGCGCCAGCATCGGGTCGGCGATGAACCCAAGCGCCGCCTCGCGGGCGATGTCGCTCCAGCGCTCCGGCGGCGCCGCGCCAAGTCGCTCCAGCGCCTTATGGATCGCCCGCCCGCGCTCCAAGCCGCCGCCCGTTCCGTCGCCGCGCCGCCGCGCCGCCGGCAGCACGATCGACGGTTCGACATGCTCGATCGCGCGCTCCCGAGGTGCGGCAGCACGCACCCACGCAGGAAGCTCGCGCGCCGTTGCGGCCGCCGCGGCCACGCGCGCCGGTACAGCCAACGGCACTTCACCGAAGCGACAGACAACGTCGCCCGCCCCGTCGATCACCTGATCCGCCTCAAGCCGCGCCATCGCGCCGGCGACAAGATTGTACCAGCACCCCTGCTCGCGCCCGTCGCGACCCTCATAGCCGCAGACATAGAGCCGGTCGCGCGCGCGCGTCAGCGCCACATAAAGCAGCCGCCGGTACTCCTTCATCCGTTCTTCGCGCCCGTCGGCGCGCGCCTTCGCGCGCACAGGATCGTCGCGCTTGGTCTCGATCTTCCAGAGCGGCACTGTGTCGGCGTCGAGCAGATCCTTGTCGTGCCGCCCGTGCCGCGGTGTCGTGCATGTGTCGGGCAGGATCACGACCGGCGCCTCAAGCCCCTTCGCGGCGTGCACCGTCATCACGCGCACGGCGCCCTCGCCGCGGTCTTGATCGCGCTTGATCTCGGTCTGCGTGTTCTCGATCGCGTGCAAGAACGCCTCGAGCGAAGGCGTGTGCGCCTGCTCGAACTCCAAGGCCGCGTTCAAGAACTCCTCAATCGGATCGGCCGCGTCGAAGCCGAGCCGCCCCAGCATCTTCGTCCAACCGCCCATCTCGCTGAGCACACTGGCGTAGAACTCGTACGGCGCCAGCCGGTCCGCCTGATCCCAAACCCGGTCGAGGAACAAGAGCGCGTCAGCAAAACGCGGATCGTGCGCCTTATCGCGCAACACCGACCACAAGGGCCGTGTCCGCCCATGCGCAAGTTCGAACAACGCGTCTTCCCCGATCCCGCACAACGGGCTCTTCAGCACCGTCGCAAGCGTCAGGTCATCCCGCGGCATGAGCGCGAAGCGGCCGAGCGCGATCAGGTCCATGACCGCGATATGTTCGGCGAGTTTCAACCGGTCCGCGCCCGCCACCGGAATCGAGCGCCGCTTCAATTGCCGGATGATTTCTTCGGCCAGCAAGTTGCGCCGCCGCACCAGCACCATCACGTCGCCCGCGTTCATCGGCCGCAGCGCTTGCGTCTGCTTGTCGAGCACCGCCTCGCCGCTCTCGATCCACTGCGCGATACGCTTCGCGATCGTTTGCGCCAGCGTCACCGCCGGATGATCCGCCGCAACCCGATCCTTAGGCGCATCCCAGATCTCGGGCTCGGGCAAGTCCGGCGGCTTGACGGCGGGCCAGAGCTCGACGACGCCGGGAATGTCGCGCCTGACCGCCACATGGCGCACGTCATCCTCGTCGAACAGCACGCCGTCCCTTGCAGCGGCATCGCCGAACACGTCGTCCACGAACTGCAGAATGCGCGGCGCGGTGCGGAACGAACTGACGAGGGGCACGCGCGCGAAGTCGACCTTAGCCCCGAACGCCTGTTGCTCGATGATGAAGCGCGTCTCGGCGAACGAAGCCGGCCGAGCGCCTTGAAACGACATGATCGACTGCTTCGTATCACCGACCGAAAACACGGTCCGCTGCACGACGCGCTGCTGCCGCTCGGCCCCCTTGCCCGCAAAGAACTCCTCGGCAATCGCCTTGATGATCTCCCATTGCCGCGGGCTCGTGTCCTGCGCTTCGTCGACCAGAATGTGATCGACGCCGCCGTCGAGCTTGTAGAGAATCCAACCGGCGCCTGGGCTCGAGAACAACCCAACCGCGTGCGAGATCAAATCGTCGTAGTCGAGCACTGCCCGCTCGCCCTTAAGCCGCGCGTAAGCCTTCAGCATCGCGCGCGCAACCGTCAGCAAATGCCCCGACGTCTCGGCCACGAACAACGCGTTCAGCTGACCGCGCGCCGCCTCCGCCACGTCGCCGAACCGCTCCAGCAAAGCGCCCGCCGCCGGCTCCGCCTCCAACACCCCCTTCGTCGCCAGCCGCGCCCGCCGGTCGCCGTCTTGCGTCAAGAACACGTCCAAGAACCGCTCGAACCGCGCCCGGTCGCGCTCCGCCGCGAAGCGCCGGATCACCTCCGCCCGCGCTTTGTCCGCCTTCGACCCACCGGCCAGCGCCGCCGCCACGCGCTTGAGATCGCCGGGATCGAGCGCCGCCATCGCGTCATCGAGGATCGACCGCTCGTCGGCCGTGGCCTGAAGCCCCACCGACCGTCGCAATGCGCCTTCGAGCGGCACCGCGCGCGCCAGAAACGGCTCCACCCACCCGCGATCGCCGGCGATCCCACGCATCAGCACGTCGAACCGCTCTTCGCCCGCGTAAGCGGTCAGCGCCGCAATCGCATCCGCCAGGCCCGCGTCGCGTGA
The DNA here is from genome assembly GCA_964638635.1 of uncultured Flavobacteriaceae bacterium. Taxonomy (GTDB): domain Bacteria; phylum Pseudomonadota; class Alphaproteobacteria; order Micropepsales; family Micropepsaceae; genus SZUA-430. The sequence goes on along the minus strand of CAZXAQ010000029.1, from coordinate 22,981 downwards.
CGCTGCCTCGCGCAACACGACGTCCTTCGCCTCGTCGATCAGCTCCTCGGTCGCCCGGTCGTCGAGCACCGAGAACTGCGGCACGACGCCCGCCTCCAGCGGAAACCGCTTCAGCAGCCGCTCGCAAAACGCGTGAATCGTCTGAATTCGCAAGCCGCCCGGCGACTCCAGCGCCTCCGCAAACAAGCGACGCGCTTGGGCAAGCAGCAGCTCGCCCACATCCGAACCCGTCAGACGCCCAAGCTCCACGGCCAGTTCGTCGTCCGGCATCAGCGTCCACATCCCAAGCCGCTTGAACAGCCGCGTCGACATCTCCGCCGCCGCCGCCCGCGTGAACGTCAGACAGAGCAGCCGGTCCGGCGCGCTCCCGTCGAGCAACAACCGCGCGATCCGGTCGACGAGCACGTGCGTCTTCCCCGACCCCGCATTCGCCGACACCCACGCCGAGGTCCAGGGATCGGTGGCCAGCTGCTGTTCGGAGAACGGGTTGACGCTCATTCGTCGTCTCCCGACGACCACTCCTTGACCCGCGCCAAGTGATCGTAGTCGCCCGCAAACCGCTCCAGCAACACGCGCGGCTTCGACAAGTACGGCGTCGCCTGCGCGTCGAACGCACTGACGAATTTTTGCAACCCCGCCTTTGCCTTCGCCGCCTCCGCATCAGGATCGGAATCGTCAAGGTCGAGCACCTGCTCTTCGCCCGCGACCGCCGCCCCCTTCAACGCCACATAGACAAGCTCGGCCACCGTGCGCGCCGACACACCCGGAAACCCGCCCTCAAGCGCAATCGCAGCCTCCAGCGTTAGCTGCGGACTCAACCCCGTCATCACCTGCGCCGCCGACGGCGGCGATCCGGTCTTGTAGTCGGCGATCGCAATCGCGCCATTCGAGAGCACCTCAATCCGGTCCGCCTTGGCGCTCAGCGTGAACACGCCGGCCGGCGCCGGGATCGCGAGCGTCCCCACTTGCTCGGCCAGCACGGTTCCCGCGCGCGCGCGCCGCTCGCGTTCGAACGTCAGAAACCACCGCGCGATGCGCTCGAAGCGCGGCCACCAGAACCCGCGCACGCCGGGCTGCGCGAGCAGTTCGCCGAACGCCTCTTGCCCGCAGCGCATCAGCGCACCGAGCGCCTCCTGCTCCGGCGGCACATCGACGGGATAGAGCTTCACGAACTTGTCGAGCGCATCGTGAATGACCGACCCGCGCTCGGCCGCCGCCGGCGTCATGTCGATCGGATCGAGCTTCCGCAAGTTCAAGATCTTCTTCGCATAAAGCGCATACGGATCGCGCAGCCAAAGCTCGACCTGCGTCACCGGCAGTGCCCGCGGCCGCGCCGCAACCGGCGGCGTCGGCGCGGGCGGCTCAACCGGTTTCGGCGGCGACAGAGGCCGGTCGATCCGCCGCGCGATCTCGACCAACCGCGTGTTCGCCAACCGCTCGCCGAACCCCGCACCTTCGACCAGCATCGAAAGCCGCGTCAGCCAGCGCGACGGCGTCGTCGGCGCGCCGCCGTCCTTCTCCGCGCGCGTGAGCAGCACTTCGTCGCCCGCCGCCGCTTGCGTGAAATCGTGCGCCGAGAGACCCACGCGCCGCTCCGGCTGACTGACATCGAGCTCGCGCCGCATCGGCCGGTTCAGCCACGGCCCCGGATCGGTCGCCGGCGGCCACACGCCTTCGTTCAGGCCGCCCAAAATCATCAAATCCGCATGCTGCAACCGCACCTCAAGCGGCCCCAAAATCGCAAGCCGCGGATGCTGCCCGAGATGCGGCCGAACCGGGATCACGTCCATCACGGTGCGGATGAACGCCGCATACGCGCCGCCCCGCATGCCGAGCCCGATATCGGCCGCAGCGGTCGCGAGCTGTTCGAACATGTTGAACGCAGCCTCGCCGGCCTCGCGCTCCCAAAGCGGTTGCGCGGTGGAGGTCGAAAACGCGCTCAACAACTCCGCCGCCTCACGATGGAGTTGCGCAAGGCGCGTGACGTCGAGCGCCTCGCCACTCATCGCAGCCGCAAACGCACCGCACGCCGTATCAAGCCGCTCCACCAGCTTCGCGACTTCCGACGTCGGATCGACGGTCGCACGCAAACCGGCGAGCCCCGGGCCAGGACGCGGACCCCGCAGCGCCCGCGCCTCAAGCTCGCCCGCCAGCGCACGCGCCTCCGCCGCCGTCTCGAACCCGAGAACGGTCAGCGGATGCTTGAGCAATGCGAGCAGCGGCACCGGTGCAAACTCCTGCGCCGCCGCATCGGCAATCAGCGACAAGAACCGCCCCGGGATCGTCTGCGACAACGGCACACCGGCAGAATCGTCGATCGCAATTCCCCACCGCTTGAGCTCGCCCGCAACACGCCGCGCGAGCGTCCGATCCGGCGTGACCAGCGCGGCAGTCTTATCCGGCGTCTCGATCGCCTCGCGCAGCGCAAGCGCAATGACAAGCGCCTCTTCGGATGGCGTCCGCGCGACCGCAATCGAAAGCCCGCGCAAACCCTCCTCAACCTCGCCGCGCCGCTCCTGCACGAGACCCTGCCACGCAGGCGTCGTCTCCGCAGGCCTCAGCGCCTCGGCGAGCAACCGCACCCGCGCGCGATGTGGCGCACGATCCGTCCACGCCTCCACGTCGCCGCGCGTCGCGTCCATCTTGGCGAGCAACTGCCGCATGCCGTGCTGCGGATGCCCCGCCTCCGTCGCCTCCCAAGCTTCGCGGTCGAGCTCAAGATCGATGCCCGGCAACACAACAGCGCCGTTCGGCATATAGGCGATCGTGCGCAGCAGATCCGCGGTCGCCGGCACGCTGCCCGTCGAACCGGCGGCGATGACGGGAAAGCCGGGCGGCACCTCGCGCCAACGCGCCGCCGCCTGCCGCAACGCCGCGTCGCGATGCGCGGCCGGATCGGACGCCTTCTCCGCCGCCAGAATCCCCGGCCACTCCTTAGTCAAAATACCGAGGAACGCGAGCGTCTTCTCCCAATGCCGTGACAACTCGTGCGGCACCAGCGTCTGCAATCGCTCCCACGCAAGCCCCTCGGCCGTCGCCTGATCGAGCAACTGTGCCAACTCCCGCGCAAGCTTCAGCGCATGCGCAGGCGTCGCGGCGCCCACCGTGCGCGCCTCCTCCTCGGCGGCAAGCCCGCGCGACCACTGCTGAATGAGCCGCGTCAGCAACAACTCGCGCCGGAACGGCGACAGCGGTGGCGGCAAGTCGGCGCCAAGTTCGCGCACCGCATCATCCGCATCGTCTTCCAGCAGCGACGGCGCATCGTCGAAATCGCCGAGCGCCCGCATCCGCGGCAGCACCGCGACGCGCCCCGGCGCCACGCGCGCAAACGCTTCGCCGAGTGTCCGGATCGCGCGTCGCGTCGGCAGCAGGATCAGCGCCCGCGACAGCTGAAACGGATCGTCGCTCGAAAAGCGCTTGAGCACGCCGCGCGCAAGCTCATCGGCAAAGGCGGCGCCCGGCGGGATCGTGAAGAGGTTGATCCGGCGCATGGCCCGTGGCTTAAGGCGCGTGATGGCGCGCGGCCATGAAGGCGTCGGCTTCGTCGCGGGCTTCAGGCGTACCGACATGCATCCACTTGCCGTCGAGGCGGATACCGAACAACCGTCCTTGCTCGATCGCGATATCCCACAGTCTGTTCGTCGAAAACGGGCCGTCCGGCCCCTTCGCGACAAGACGCGGATGAATGATCTGTACGCCGGGCCAGCCGAACGGCGCCACGCGCTGCGGCTCGCGGCGCTTCAGCCGGCCGTTCGCGTCCATCGTGAAATCGCCCTTGCTGTCGAAGCCGATCGCGTTGAACGTGGCGGCCAGCAGCATCAGGCAATCCATCGCCGCGTCGTCCCACGCCGCCGCCATCCGGTCCAAATTCGACGCCAAACTCTCGAGCCAGATCGAATCGCTGTTGTAAGTGAAGAACGGCTCAGTGCCGAAATGCGACAGCGCCCGCTTCAACGCGCCACCCGTATCGAGCAACAGGTCGCGCTCGTCCTGAATGCGGATCTCGACGTCTTTGCGCTGCTTCAGATGCGCGATGATCATCTCGGCCTTGTAGTGCACGTTGACGACGACCATCTTCACGCCCGCCGCAACGAACCGATCGATCGCATGATCGAGCAGCGTGCGCCCCGCCACCTCGATCAGCGACTTCGGCCGGTCGTTCGTGAGCGGCCGCATCCGCGTGCCGAGGCCCGCCGCCAACACCATCCCGCGCGTGGGAGAAAACGCCATCTCAGCTCCCCAACGCGCCGCGCCAGTCGCGCGGAATGTGCCGGTCGAACCAAGCCTTCAACTCGGCCAACGCCGGATGACTGAGATCGCGATCGAGGTATCCCCACATCCGCGGCAGATACTGCGTGTAACGCGGCTTGCCGTCCCGCTTCCAAAGCCGCGAGAAGATGCCCACGATCTTCGTATTGCGTTGCGCCGCCAGCAGAGCCGCCGCAAAGCGGAACGCATCCTCGTCGAACGACGCATCCAAGCGCCGCCGCAAATCGACGTAGCGCTTTGTCATCGCGGTCGCGAGATCGACGCTCACCTCACGCCGCGCGTCTTCGGTCAGCGAAATCAAATCGTACGCCGGCGACCCCGCGAGCGCGTCCTGAAAGTCGAGCAACCCGGCCCGCGCGACACCCTGCCGGTCTTCGAGCCACATCAAATTCTCGGCATGATAGTCGCGCAACACCACGACCGGCATCGCCGTGCGCAAGGCCCCAAGCGCCTTCCGCCAGGCCGCAACGAACTCGTCGCGCGCCGCATCGGAGATCGGCTTGCCCGAGGCCGCCGGATAGAACCACTCCGGCAACAACAAAACCTCCGCCTCCATCGCGACCGGATCGTAGCCGAGCAGGTGATACGCCCCCGCCCCCGGCACCGGCAGCGTCTTCGGCGCCGCCACGCGGTGAAAGTCGGCGAGGATATCGATCGCCGTCTCATAGTACGGCCGCTCCGGCTTGCCGCCGGCCATCAGATCGGCAAACCGCCCGTCGCCAAAATCCTCGATCAGCAAGAATCCGGCATCGTAATCGTGCGCCAAAATCTCCGGCGCGCTCAAACCCTGCGCCCGCAAGAACGAACTCAACGCCGCGAACGGCCGGCAATCGGGCCCCGCCAACCGCGCCATCGCGTTGTAGCCGAGCTTCCGCCGCTCCGCGTCGCTCGCATCCGGCGGACACGCAGCCGTCTCCGCCCCGCGCGGCTGATCCATCAGCATCGCCGTGTGACCGCGCCGCGCCAGCCGCACATAGCGCCGCGTCGACGCGTCGCCCGCCAGCGGATGCAACTCCGCCCCGCTCCACCCGGCGGCCTTGATGAAAGCCTGCATCTGTTCCGGACGCGACATCACTCAACCCCCGGCAAGCGCAATGTCTTCAACCGCGCGACCCACGCCCCGCGGCCCACCAGCTTGATCAACCGCGACTCCCCGTCCACGGCTTCGAACACGATGTCGAGCCGGTCAGCCGGAAGTTGCAAACCCATCCGATCCGGCCATTCGATAACAAGCACGCCCCGCTCCAACGCCTCGTCCAGGCCAAGCTCGCGCAACTCGCTCTCGGCTTTCACCCGATAGAGGTCGACATGCGAAATCGTAAAGTTCTGCGTCTCGTAGGTCTGCACCAGCGTGAACGTCGGGCTCGGCACCTCTTCGCGCGGGCTGAACGTGCGCACGATCGCGCGCGCCAGCACCGATTTGCCAGCGCCAAGCGGCCCGGAGAGCGTCACCGTATCGCCGGCCGCCAGATGCCGCGCGATTTCGCGCCCGAGCGCAACCGTGTCGGCCTCAGTTTTGAGATCGAACGAACGGTAGAAACTGTCGACGCCGGAGGAGGCTGGACTAACGCGCATAAGGGCCCTTCTACCCGTGGCCATGGGCCAACTCAATGCCGCCCGCGCCCAATCGAAAACGCCCGATTTGCGCGGTTGATGCGCACCCTAGCCCGTGCTAACCGACAGCGGTCGCAACGGGCGCCAGGGACGCTGTTCTCATGACCGAATCGGTCCTCATCGTCGGCGCCGGACAAGCCGCCAGCCAGCTGATCGCAAGCCTGCGCCAAGACGGGTTCGCGGGCGGCATCACACTGGTCGGCGACGAACCCTACATTCCCTATCAGCGTCCGCCGCTGTCGAAAGCGTTCCTGGCCGGCGAACTCGCGCGCGAACGCCTGTTCATCAAGCCGGAGGAATTCTACGCCGAAGCGAAAGTCGAGCTGCACCTGAGCGTGCGCGCCACCGCCATCGACCGCGCGCGCAAGACCGTGAAGCTCGCGAACGGCAAAGACCTCCCCTACACCACGCTCGCGATCACGACCGGCTCGCGCGTGCGCAAGCTGCCACTGCCGGGCGCCGATCTCCCCGGCTGCTACTACCTGCGCGGCATCGCGGACGTGGAGCAGCTGCAAGACAAACTGAAACCCGGCAACCGCCTCGCAATCATCGGCGCCGGCTACATCGGTTTGGAAGTCGCCGCCGTCGCCGCCAAACACAAGCTCAAGGTGACGGTGCTCGAAGCGCTGCCCCGCGTGATGGCGCGCGCCGCCTGTCCCGAACTCTCCGCCTTCTACGAAGACGTCCACCGCAAGGCCGGCGTCGACATCCGCTGCAACACAAAGCTTGAGGCGATCGAAAAGAGCGGCAACGCGCTCACCATCAAGACCTCGGGCGGCCCGGTCGAGGCCGACTTTGTGCTCATCGGCATCGGTATCGTCCCGAATGTCGAACTCGCCGCCGAAGCGGGGTTGAAAATCGACAGCGGCATCGTCGTCGATCAGCATGCGCAGACCGACGACCCCACAATCTACGCGATCGGCGACTGCGCGAACCTGCCCTGCACCTATTCGACGACAGGCCGCATCCGCCTCGAATCCGTCCAGAACGCAATCGACCAGGCCAAGCACGCGGCGGCCGCGATCCTGGGCAAGCCGAAGCCCTACAACGAGGTCCCCTGGTTCTGGTCCGACCAATACGACCTAAAACTCCAGATCGCGGGTCTGGGCGACCCCGCCGACCAGATCGTCCTGCGCGGCGACCCGGTCAGCCGTTCATTCGCCGCCTTCCGCCTGCGCGGCGGTGTCGTAGCGGCAGTGGAGGCCGTCAACGCCGCCCCCGAATACATGATGGGCCGGCGCCTGATCGCCGCGCGCGCCCGCGTCGCGCCCGACCGCCTTGCAGACAAGACCATACCTATGAAAGACATGGCCTGACACATTGCGCTGTCATCCCGGAGCTTAGGCGAGCCCGAGCGCGCAAGCGCTCGGTCCGCGAGCCTTAGCATCCGGGACCCAGGAGAGCGGGCACAGCGCTTGTGACCCCTGGGTCCCGGCTCGCGCTTCGCTTGGCCGGGATGACAACGTTTAGAATTTGGAACGAGAAACCGGATCGGCACATGGCGAAGATCAAGTACATCGAGCACAACGGCAAAGAGCACGTCGTCGACGTGAAGCCCGGCATGTCCGTCATGGAAGGCGCGGTCAAGAACCTGATCCCCGGCATCGACGCCGACTGCGGCGGCGCCTGCGCCTGCGCCACCTGCCACGTGTACGTGAACCAAGAGTGGCTCTCGAAAATCGAGCCGATGCAGGAAATGGAAAAAACGATGCTCGACTTCGCCGAAGGCGTCGAAGGCAACAGCCGCCTCTCCTGCCAAATCAAAGTGACCGACGCCCTCGACGGCTTCACCGTGAAAATGCCGAAAAGCCAGCACTAAGCCCGGGACCGCCGGCCTCCGGCCGGCCCTTGTTGCGGCCCAACTTCAGCAAGACAGCGGACGGTTCTCTCCGCCCGACCGACGGGATATCGTCACCACATGTCCGCGCCGCGCATCATTTCCGACCCCAAAATCATGGCAGGCAAACCTGTCATCGAGGGAACACGCATCACCATCGAGTTGATCCTCACACGCCTCGGCGAGGGACAATCAGTATCGGACATTGCGCAGGAATACCCTCACCTCACACAGGCGCAGGTCGAGGCCGCTATTGCATATGCGTGCAAACTCGCAGCCCAACCGAAGCCGCTGAAACCAGTCGATGGACAGATCCGCACACATCTGAGGTAATGGGGTCAGAGTGGAATTTCAGTCCTGGTGAGTGAAACTATCGCCGCCGCATAGGCAGCTTCCGCGTACGGCGACACGCCGCACTCCACTAAGAACGGGCCAACTCAGCCGTATCGACGATCAACGCCGGAAAAGCGTGCGAAACAATCTTTGCCCCGAAGGGCAGCGCAACGCGCTGCCCATAGACGCCGTTCGCTGCGCCCGTGTGCTGCAAAATCTGTCGGCCCTTCACATCGAGCACCCAGTACTCCGGCAAACCGCCACGCGCGTAGTCTTCCGCCTTCTCGCCGAGATCGTCGGCAAGCGTCGTATCCGCGACTTCGACGATCAGCTTGACCGCGCTCGCCGGGAGCGGGCCGTCGGGATCGATATTCGCATCCTTAGTATCCCAGACGACGATGTCGGACACCGGCGTGAAGTCGACGCCGTACGCCACCGAGACTTCCTGATAGACGGCCCACGACAAGCCCGCGGCCTGAAGACCGGCCTCAAGCGCCTTCGCAAGCAAGGTCTTTGCTTTCGCGTGAGCGAGGTGTTGCGCGTTCATTCTAACAATCCATCCCCGGCGCAACTCGACGCGCTGAGACCCGAAACCGCCGGAGCGCACGAGTCGCGCGAACTCCGCGTTGGTGAAGGTGCTGGGCGTGCGATGGCTGACGTTCATGATCGCAACAATAGACCGAAGGCCTTTACCGGCCAAGACGGCCGATTTCCGGGCTCCGCACTCCACCGCCCCTGCGACAGGTTGTGGGCGACGATTTGCGCGATGATATTCGACATATCAAGACTTATAATTGCTGTCTTCCCCCGGCCTCCCGCGGACCGGCGGCTGCAACTTGAAAACCGAATAGGATTTTGCGATCGCAAGCCCGGCGCGCCGCGGCGAGTGGGGCGTTACGCGCTCGGGCGCACCCCCGTTACAAGTAACGCCCCTTGTAACGCCGGCGTAACGCCATTTTCGGCTCAGCTCCGCAGATGTAACGCCGTAACGGCAGAAATCGCATTGTATTTTGACCAAGCCGCGCCAACGCCTTACGGGTGCAACACGCGCGACCGTTACCCCGCTACAAGTAGCGGCGAAGTAGCATGCGAGTAGCGGCTTTTTTGGCTGATCTCAGCCGATGTAGCGGCGTAGCGGCAGAATTCGCAGCGTATTTTGGCGAAACCGCCTCAACACGTTGACCGCAAACGCGTCTTGCCTTGGGCAACATCGCCGCGAGACCGCGCGGCTTAGCCGGTCTTCGCACCCTTCGCTTGCGCATCGCCTTTCGGCGCCGTCTGGGCGGCGTCGCCGCCCTTCTCCACCGCATGACGCGGGAAGTGGCACGTCACGCGCGTGCCCTTGCCGACCGCGCTGTCGAGTTCGACCCAACCGCCGTGCAACTCCACGAACGAGCGCACGAGCGCGAGGCCGAGCCCCGCGCGCCGCGCGTCCTTCGTGCGCGTCGTGCTCTCGAAGCGCTGGAACGCGACCGGCTGGTAGGCCGCGGGAATGCCGACGCCGGTGTCGTTGACGAAGACGCGCACTTCGCCGGCCGCCCCTTCCGCACCGAACACGATGCGCCCGTTCGGCGGCGTGTGCTCGATCGCGTTGATGACGAGATTGTAGACGACTTGCAGCAACCGCTTCTGATCGACGAACAGCGTGCCCACGTCCTTGCCGTTCTCGCAGACCACCTCGACGCGCGCCTTGCGGGCCTTCTCCTCGATCAGCGGCATGATGCCGGTCAGCACCTCGGCGGCGTCGATGTCCTTGCGGTCGAGCTCGATCGTACCCGCTTCGATCAGCGCGAGATCGAGGATGTCGTTGACCAGCGTCTCCAGCGTCTTCGACGCGTTCAAAATGTCGGTGAGGTAAGCCGACTGCTTGTCGGTGAGATTGCCCGCGATCCCCTGCTTCAAGAGGTCGGCAAAGCCCATGATCGAGTTGAGCGGCGTCCTGAACTGATAGGAGACGTTCGAGATGAAGTCCGATTTCAGCTTGTTGCGCTCCTCGAGCGCCTGCTCGCGCATCGCCGTGTCGGTCACGTCGCGATAGGAGAGAAGCAGCGATCCGTCCGGCAACGGCGCGGCAGCAAAATTGAGCAGCGTGTCGTCCGTGCGCTTCAGCCGCTCGACGCTGACCCGACGTTCGGATGCGGCGCCCGTGACCAGCGTGGTCAGCATGCTCCAATGCCCCTCGTCGGGCAGCACGCGGCGGCAAAGCTGAAACACGTCGGCAAAGCGCGGCTGTTCGTTGAGCGTTTTCGGATCGATCTTCCAGTATTCCGCGAACGCCTTGTTGAAGAGCTTGAGCCGCCCGTCCGTGCCGAACACGGCAAGCGCCTCGGTCAGGTGATCGATCGTCGTCCGCTGCACGCTCGAGAGCTGATTGAGGCTGCGCTCCAGCGCCATCTGATTGGTGACGTCGTCGTAGATGAAGATGAGCCCACCGAACGGATGCGGCTGGCACGTCACCCGCAGCGTCGACCCGCGCGGCAAGTGCCAGTGCTCTTCGCGCTCGTCGATGACGCTGGTGTAGAGCGCAAGCCGCTCCTTCTTCCACGGCGCGAAATCGCGCTGCTCGGGCAAGCGGCGCGTCTCGCGCAACCGCTCCAGGATTTCGCCGTCAGACGGATGCGTCGCGAGCCAGCGCTCCTCAAGATCCCACAGCTTCGCGTAAGCCTTGTTCGAGAACTTGAGCCGCTGATCCGGCCCGAAAATGGCGACCGCGACGGGAAGCCGGTGCAGCGTTTCCTCGTGCGTGTCGATGTGCTTCTGCAGAAGCCGCTTCGTCTCGTCGACGTCGGTCACGTCGACCGCAAACGAAGCGACGCCGTCGCCCATCGGCACGGCGTAGATATCGAAGGCGCGCCGCTGCCCGCCGACGACGACGTGCCGCAACTCGACCTGCGTCTGCTTCGATTCCAGTGCCCGCTCGGCCAAGCCACGGCTGTCGCGATCAAGCTCGATCTGATCGGCGATCACGTCTTGGCCGACCGGCGGATCGACCGCGGTCGAATAGGCCTTGTTGACCCACACGAGATCGAGATTGGACCCGCGCCGCCACACCGGCATCGGCGACACGTCGAGCAGATCGCCCAGCCGCCCGCGCTCCACCTCGCTCGCCGTCAAGCGAACGGTGAGGTTGTAGTTCGACTCCGCATCCGGCGTGACGTCGCGCAGCCACACGGCAGCCTGCCCCGCCGCCGGCTTGCCGTAGGCCTGAAACACGCGCCCGTCCGCACCGGGCACCGTCATCGAGAACAACGAGCCTTCATCGCCCAGCGTATCGAGCGCCTCTTTGAGATCGCCGTGCTCGTCGGCAGCCAGACAGCCGGCAAGCACGTTCGCCGCCCCCGCGCGCGCCTCAGGCTCGCCGTCGATGTTCCGCCACACGAAGAGCGCGCCCGGATCGCCCGAAACGATCGCGGCTTCCTTCTGAAACTTCGCCTCCGCGCGCGCCGTGCGCTTCGCCGCGCGGCGCAGCATCTCGTCCGACTGGTTGCGCATCGCCACCATGACGAACGCAAGCGACCCGGCAAGCGCGATCGCGCCCAGCGTCACGCCGAACGGCAGCAGATAAACAAGTTGGCTGGACGCTTCCAAACTAACCCCACGCCTCGTTGGAGTCCGGCGCTTAGGGCGCGAGGGGAGACCTGGGAGAACGCACCCCTTGCGGGGCCCACAATCGCGCTCATCCGGCCGGCCAGCCTCGTTTCAACCCAAGCCGCGCAAAAACCCCTGTTGGAACCTCAGAATCACTTCTCAGGGAACGATCTTAGGAACGCCCCCAAGGCTTGTCCCCGAACCGATTATGGGGGGCCGGAAAAAGCGAATGGAGTCAGAGGCTTGCGGGCAGGAGCACACACCTTAGCAAGCGGGTGACGATTTTTACGCTTTGCTAACGATTTGGTGCCGCCAGTTAAAGTGATGTGTGAGCTTCCGCACGCACCGGTGCCCTGTGGCCCAATTGTGCCATCGAAAGGCCAAAAACGAGCGCGAAGGAATAACGCTCCGACCCGTTCCGCCCCACCCGCACCCAAAGCTCACATGAACCTCTTCATCGGCGCCTTCTTCAACGCCGGGATTCTAGGCCTCGCCGCCGTGATCCTGGGCGCTCTCTTCGGCAAGTTCCACCCGCTCATCGACCTCTTCGCGCACTTCCTGCTGCCGGCGATCGTGGGCGCGCTCGTCATGGCGCTACTGGCGGCGTTCGCGGGACGCACCACGACGATGCTGATCTTCGTCGGCTTCACGCTCGCGCTCGCGGCGCTCGTTTGGCCATGGGTTCAGCAACCGGCGAAGGTGCCGGCAACCGGACCGCGCTTCACGCTGACGACGTTTAACGTCTACTACAACAACCCGCGGCTCGAACGCGTCGCCGACCTCGTGCGCGAAACGAAGCCCGATATCGTGGTGTTGTTGGAAGTCGTCCCGCGCATCCGCCCAAGCCTCGACGCCGTCGCGGCTCAATACCCCTATCGCGTCGAATGCTGGCAGCAACAGTGGGGCGACGCGCTCGTGCTCTCCCGCTTCCCACTAACCGACATCCACGCTTCGCTTCCTGAAGCAAAGTTCCGCCGCCCGATGGGCGCGGTAGAAGTGACCATCGAAGGGCGCAAGCTGACGCTCTTCCCGACGCACCTCTCGCTGCCCTATCCGCTGAACGGACGCGACGCCCAAACCGGCGAGATCAAAGAAGTTGTCGACACCATCGCCGGAGTCGCCGGCCCACGTCTCGTCGCCGGCGACTTCAACGCCTCACCCTGGGCCACCACGATGGCGCTCCCACAAAGACAGCTGAACATGACACTGCTCACCGGCGGCGACGGCAGCTGGCCGACGTTCCTGCCGCGCGCAATGGGCATCCCGATAGACCACATCCTAGCGACACCGGAACTCGCGCTGCGATCGCGCAAGCTCTTCACCGTCTCGGGCAGCGATCACCGCGCGGTTCTCGCGGAGATCGCCTTCAAGGAGTGAGGTCAGCCCGGAAACGTCTGCAGACCGACCTTCGTCGCCGTGCCGTCTTTCGCGATCGCGACGCAGCCCATGCTCTCCATGCCCTGCACGTAGCAGAAGATGCCCTGCTTCTCGGCGCGGATCTTGGCGTACGTCTCCTGATCGATACCCTCGTCCGGATAGAACGGAAACTCGCCGACGGCCACGGGCGAATCCGCGCCCTTCTTCCACTCCGGCAGATCGCCCGTCGATTTGAACGTGTGCGGCTGCGACAGCCAATCGGCGAGCGCCGCCTTCATCTTCCGCACCGTGTTCACGCCGGCGAACGTCATCAGCTGCGCCGCCGGCATCGCCTCGACCCACAGCACCATCCGGTCGGGCGCGCGCACCACGATCGTGACGACGGCACCGGCACACGAAGCGCCGTTCGAATAGGCCTCGCTCGAGAACGGACGGCCCTTGAACGGCGCCCACGACTTGGCGGCGCCGAGATTGCACCCGGCCGCCGACGCCGGCGCAGCACCACTCGCGGCCAACAGCACGGCCGCCACGATCAAACCAAAACGCATGAAAACCTCGTTGAAATGAATGGCCAGCTTGAGCCGCAAGCTGGGCCGAATGAAGGCACACTCAAGGCAAGAATTGCTCGACCTCGAACCCATGCGGCAACCCCGCCCTGAGCGCAAACCCCTCCGGCCGCCGTTCGAGCACCTCGACGGTGTCGCCAACAGCGACAGAGCCGAGCGTACGCGGCACCGAGTTCCAACCGAACAGCACGCCGTTGATCCGCGGATCGGCGGACCGGCGCAACCGCGCAAGGCTCGCCAGCGGCTCCTTGCCCATCGCCTGGCCGGTCTCCTGATCCTTCGTCGTCACGACGCAGCGATCACACGGCTTCACCAGCTCGAATTCGACGCCACCGATGCGCACGACGCGCCAAAAATCCTCGCCCCAAGCATCGTCGCAATCGACGACGATGTTCGGCCGGAAGCGCCGCATCGAAACAGCAGCCTCGCCAGCCCGCTCGATCTCAGCATTGACCGCAGCCAGCGATGCCGTCGTCACGATCAGGACGGGATAGGCATCGGCAAAGCTAACCGGTACCGCGTCCGCAACCCACTCGCCCTGTTGCAGCCGCTCCGCGGCGGCGTCCATATAGACGAGTTGGAGCGGCTGGCCGAAGGTGTCCGACAACCACCGAGCAGCCGCTTGGTCGGCCACCGCCGCGTTGACCTGATGCCGCCAAACGACGGCCTCGATGCGGTTGGACGCGGGCGGCCGTTCGACCACAATCTCGCCGGCACCCGGCGCCGACAAATGCAAGCCCGTCCGCGTCGGCACCGCTACGATCGTCGCCAACTTCGGATGCGAGCGCTGCGTCGCGAACCGCCCATTGGCGTCGACGACAAGCCACCGCCGGTCGCCCGCAAGCCCGCGCAGCTCGACCTGCGCGCGGTCGACGTCGACCGCGCGCGTGCCTTTGATCGGATAGATGTGGAGCGAGTGAACACGCATCGTCATCGCTCCACCTCTCCCTTAGTAGCGATAGTGATCCGACTTGAACGGACCTTCGCGGTCGATGCCCAGATACTCCGCCTGCTTCGGCGAAAGCTGCGTCAGCTTCACGCCGAGCTTCGCGAGGTGCAGACGCGCCACCTTCTCGTCAAGCTTCTTCGGCAACGTATAAACCTTGCGCTCGTACTTCGCGTGGTTCGCCCACAGCTCAACCTGCGCCAGCGTCTGGTTCGTGAACGACGACGACATCACGAACGAAGGATGCCCCGTCGCGTTGCCGAGATTCACAAGGCGCCCTTCCGACAGAAGGATAATGCGCTTGCCGCCCGGGAACTCGACCTCGTCCACCTGCGGCTTCACATTGTGCCACTTGAAGTTCTTCAAGGCGGCGACCTGAATCTCGCTGTCGAAGTGGCCGATGTTGCAAACGATCGCGCGGTCCTTCATGGCCCGCATGTGATCGACCGTGATGACGTCCACGTTGCCCGTCGCGGTGACGAAGATGTCGGCCTTCGGCGCCGCCTCGTCCATCGTCATCACTTCATAGCCTTCCATCGACGCCTGCAGCGCGCAGATCGGATCGATTTCGGAGACGACCACGCGGCAGCCGGCATTGCGCAAAGACGCAGCCGAACCCTTGCCCACGTCGCCGAAGCCCGCAACCATCGCGACCTTGCCGGCCATCATCACGTCCGTACCGCGCTTGATGCCGTCGACGAGGCTTTCGCGGCAGCCGTAGAGATTGTCGAACTTCGACTTCGTGACGCTGTCGTTGACATTGATCGCCGGGAACGGAAGCTCTTTGCGCTCGGCCATTTGATAAAGCCGGTGCACGCCCGTCGTCGTCTCTTCGGTCACGCCCTTGATCGCGGCAGAAATCTTCGAATACCAACCCGGCTTCTTCGCGATCGTCGCCTTCATGACGGCAAAGAGCGCCTCTTCCTCTTCGTTCTGCGGCTTCGAAAGCAGGCCGATATCCTTCTCCGCCTTCGGCCCCAGCACGCAGAGCAACGTCGCGTCGCCGCCGTCGTCCAAAATCATGTTCGGCACGCCGCCGTCCGCCCACTCGAAAATGCGGTGCACGTATTCCCAATACTCGACCAGCGTTTCGCCCTTCTTCGCGAACACCGGCACGCCCGACGCCGCAATCGCCGCCGCCGCATGATCCTGCGTCGAGAAAATATTGCACGACGCCCAACGCACGTCGGCGCCCAGATGCTTCAACGTCTCGATCAACACAGCGGTCTGGATCGTCATGTGCAGACAACCCGCAACGCGCGCGCCCTTCAGCGGCTTCGACGCGCCATATTCCTCGCGCGTCGCCATCAAGCCCGGCATCTCGGTCTCGGCAATCGCGATCTCGCGCCGCCCCCAATCCGCCAGTTTGATGTCCGCGACGACGTAATCGTGTGCCATGAAAAGCTCCCGTGAAATCCGTGAAGGCCGCGCCCCAAGCGCGCCATTTCGGGCCTCTATACCACCCAAAAACCGGCCCGGCAAGCCACATATAAAGAGATGTTTATGTCTTTAAGTGTGTCAGAGGTTGCCGATTGTTATTCCGCCTGCCCCTTGCGGGGAGGCCAGCGAGACGAGCGAAGCGACGTCGAGTGGGTGGGGGTATGGGCAGCGGTGATTTGCGTTGGCGATGCCCATACCCCCACCCGCTCAGTCGCGCGTATCGCGCTCCTGTCGCTGGCCTCCCCGCAAGGGGGAGGCGGGGCTCGCTACTCCATCGCGCACGCCGGCACATCACCCTCGCGCGGCTTCGGGGCGGTGGCGCACACCGCGTCCCACCACGGCATGATGAATTCGCCGACGCGGTCGTTGCGCATGGCGAGCGCTTGAATCTCCGGCTTCACCGGCGCTTGCAGCTCGGCCGGCACCTTCGTCTGCTGCTCGCACGCCATCTTGCGCAAATCGCGCGGCACGCGCTTGCGTTTGCAAGCCGTTCCGAGGTCGCCCAAAAACTCCGCCGTCACGCTGGCTTGATAGCGCGCCAAGTCCTCGCGCTGTTTTGCTTCCTCCTGCGCGTCCGTCGGAAAGCTCATGCTGTTCTTCGGTTCCGGCAGTTTCAGGATCTCGCGCACCTGGCCCAGCATCACGCCGTAGCGCCCAGCCATGATCGTCATCTCCCAAAGATGCGCGGCATCGGCTTGCACCCGCGCCTCGGCATGTTCTTCGGCATCGCCGGTGGAGAACATCTCCGACATCTCGGCACAGCCGCCAAGCCCTACGGCAACCGCGGCCACGACCGTACACATACGCACCCGAGTTTTCATGATCCTGATCCTTGCGTTAACACGGGCCTCCCGAACGCAGCCAAATGCAACTCGGGTCCGAAAGCAAGATCGAAACGGATGACAAAACCTTTATCGGCGCTGGCCTAGAACCGGTCGGGCCGCAACACCTGTACATCGCCAATGCTCGCCACTCCGCGCCACGATGCGAGCAACGGCATCAAATCCTTGAGCACCGCGTCCGCCGCCTCGTTGGTGAGAATCACCGCGACGATCATCATCCCGTCGGCGTGCGTCAGCGAATCTTCCTGCCAAGCGCCTTGTGCGCCAAAGCCCTTGGCGCCTTCGAGCACGGTATAGCCCTTGGCACCCGCCTTCACGAGCAACGCCTCGACCCGGGGCAGGATCGCCGTCTCGACGATGATCTCGAGCCTCTTGCGCGGAAATGTCTGCACCATGGCTTTAGCCCTCACGAAAGCAAGCTATTGGCGACGAAGAAGTAGAGCGGCAAACCGATCGTCAAGTTGAACGGAAACGTGATCGCAAGCGACAGCGTCAGGTAGACCGCCGGATTCGCTTCGGGCAGCGCGATGCGCATCGCGGCCGGAACGGCGATGTACGACGAGCTCGCGCACAGCGTCATCAGCAGCATCGCAGTGCCCGCCGGAAGTCCGATCGCAAACGATGCGGCAAGCCCAAGCGCCGCGCCGATCAGCGGCATATAGAGCGCAAACGCGACGAGCGCGGGCGACAACTGCGTCTTGCTCAAGAGTCTGCGCCCGGCCAGCAGACCCATGTCGAGCATGAAGAGACACAAGATGCCCTTGAACGCCGTATCGACGACCGGGCCGATGGCGTCCATCCCGGGTTTACCCGATATCACGCCCGCGGCGAACGCGCCCATCAACAAGACGACGCTGCCGTTCAAAAAAACCTCTCGTATGAGTTCGCGCGAAACAAACGAGCGGTCTGCCTCGCTCCGGCTGCCTCCGGCGTTGGCAAGCCACAGGCCCGCGATGATCGCGGGTGTTTCCATAAGCGCGGTGACCGCGACCATGAAGCCCGCATACTCGATCTCGAGGCTATTGAGCAGCGTCGACGCCGCGACGAACGTCACGATGCTGACGGAGCCGTAATGCGCCGCGACCGCAGCCGCCGATATCCGGTCGAGGCTCGACGTCGCCCGGATCAACCCGAACGCAATCACGGGGATCAAAAGACCGATCGCAATCCCCGCGACGGCAACCGCGATGAAGTCCCACGTCAACCCGTTCTGCGCGACGGCGACGCCGCCTTTGAATCCGATCGCGAGCATCAGATAGATCGTGAGGCCCTTCGCGAACGCGTCGGGCACGGTCAGATCGGAGCGCGCGAGCGCGGCCAGAACCCCGACCGCGAAAAACAGCACGACCGGCGAACTCAAATTCGTCGCCGCCAGCGTCGTCAGTTGTTCGAACAACGGCCCCTCCGCGCTTTGGAAAGCTCTGGTCCTGATGCGAAAGCGAGCGCGAAAAGGCAAGAAAAAAGGGACGGTCCTTAAAGGACCGCCCCCAACTTCAATCAAGTCTTCGCAAGCTTTACGCCGCGCGCAGATTGACCGCCTTGGGACCACGAGCGTCGGCTTCGGTGTCGAAGCTCACGCGTTGGCCTTCGTTGAGCGAGCGCCAGCCAGCCTTCTCGACCGCGGAGATGTGGACGAAAACGTCCTTCCCGCCGCCTTCCGGCTGAATGAAACCAAAGCCCTTCGTGGCGTTGAAGAATTTGACCGTTCCGGTCTTCTGCGACATGCGATTCAAGTCCTTATGCTATGCAGTCTGGTTCCACGCGTGCGACATGCCCGCGCGTCGTGAGAAGGCTATGCGATGAATGGGAACCGTCCTGCACGAAGGCTTGAGGCCGCCGTCAATCTTGCCCGCACTTCACTTTGTGCAGCCGTCACGGGGCAAAAAATAAGGTCGAACCGGCCCTGTTACAAGTGTCAAGACGGCGCAGTTTACGGGCCCGTAACCTTGTAGCCGCGCCGCCGCAGCATCGCGACAACGCTGTCGCGGCCGACCAAATGCCCGGCACCGACCGTCACGAAATGCGTCTTGCCGGAGCCAAGCATCGCCCTGAGTTTCGGCACCCATTTGCGATTACGCCCGACCAACAGCTGCGCCCGCAGTTGCGGCACCTCGGCAAAGCCTTCCTCCAAAACCTTGGCCAGATTCGCCGTGTCCCCGGCCGCCCAGCCGTTCAACAGCTGGAGCGGCATGTCGGGCTCCTCAAGCACGCCACGCACCGTTGCCTTCAGGTACGCGACCTCACCCTGCCGGCTCAGCGCGGAGAAATTCGAAAGCTGTTCCTCGACCGTCTCAAGATAGGCAAGCTCCGCGCCGCGCGCTTTCGCTTCCTCTTCGATCACATGATCGACGCCGTAGTAAGACGAGAACCCGACTTTGATGTACGCGTAGAGCTCAAGATAGACGCCCGCGAGCCAAGGCCTCAGCGGCTCGAGCATCTTCGGCGGATACTGCACGCTCCACGCGGCCTCCTGCAGATCCGCGTGCAGTTTCGCCGGCAGCACCGTCGAAAGCGTGCGCCCCAAGGGAAGTTTCCCCGCCTTCTCGACGAACCGCATCATCGCGGTGCCGCCCTCGTCCAACGGCGCCTCGAAGACGAAGACCTGCGACTCTGCCCGCGCCTTGTCGAGCGCCTCCGACGTCCACTTCGTATGCGGCGGCAACAAATGCAGCGACCCGAAGAGATAAAGCTTGGCGCCGTTCCGCTCGACCACCCAGAGCGGCGGCGTCGCGGTATCGGGCGCCTCAAGACCTTCGGCGCGCGCACCGACCGAAAGCAGAAGGGCGACGAGAACAACCCAAACGAACTTCATGAATCCTCACCGAACCTTGACGCAACCAACGCCGTCAGCGCATCGAGCGCCGCTTGCGCCTCGCGGCCCGTCGCGGACACCGCAATCTCGCTGCCGATGCCCGCGCCCAGCATCATCAACCCCATGATCGACGTGCCGGCAACCGCGCTGCCGTCCTTGGCGACCGTGACCTGTGCATCGAACTTCGCCGCACATTGCACGAACTTCGCCGACGCGCGCGCGTGCAAACCCTTCGTGTTGACGATCGTCAGCACGCGCGAGAACGAGCCTTCGCCTTCAACCACTCGCCAGTTCCTTGGAAGCGACGCGAATATACTTGCGGCCCGCTTCCTGCGCCTTGTCGACGGCTTCGCTCAAACTCGACTTGCCGCGCACCGACGCAAGCTTGATCAGCATCGGCAAGTTCACGCCCGCGATCACCTCGACCTTGCCCGACCCCATGGCCGAGATCGCAAGGTTCGACGGCGTGCCGCCGAACATGTCGGTGAGCAGGATCACCCCCTCGCCGGAATCGACGGCCGTGATCGCCGCCAATATCTCTTCGCGCCGCGCTTCCATATCGTCCTGCGGTCCGATGCAGACGGTGCGGAAAGCTTGCTGCGGTCCGACGACGTGCTCAGTCGCGGCTTTGAGCTCTTCGGCCAGACGGCCGTGCGTAACCAGAAGAACGCCGATCATCGATTGCAAATGCACTCCAGCCCGCCCCGCAGGCGCTCAGGGGCGACCTACATAGTCTGCTTCGTGCCCCACCTCAACGCGCCGCCTCCGCCAGGACCGGGGATTGCGAGCTAACCCGGCCGCGCCGCCAGCGCGAACCGCAGTTTTGCGGGCGCCGACGCCTCAAAAGGGTTGAGTTCGATCAACGGAATCTTGGCGGCCGACCCCGGCAATGACCAAGTCCGAGACTCCGGCATTCGCTCCGGCGCGGCGGTCAATTGAACCGCAAGCGCAAGCCGCGTCCCCCGCTTGATCGCGGCGGACACGATCCCGACGCCACGCGCCTCGACTAACCCCACGATCTTATCCGGTGCCGTCGCCCAAAGTTCGTCGCCACGCACATCGACAGAGGTCTGATCGTCTGCGACCAGAAACGCACCGTCCGCCATCAAGCGAAGCGCGAGATCGCTCTTACCCGCCCCCGGTGCGCCGAGGATCAAAACCCCAAGCCCAGCGATATCGACGGTCGTCGCATGCACCAACATCGGTTACGCCACCGGCGCGAGCGGGAGTTCGATCGTAAAGCGTGCCCCAATCACTTTGCCCGCGTCGTCGCGCAAGTTCGACGCAAAAATCCGCCCGCCATGCACCTCGACGATCTGGCGCGAGATCGAAAGCCCGAGCCCCGAGTTCTTCCCAAATCCGTGCGACGGCGGGCGCTCGGTATAGAAGCGCCGGAAGATCGTCTCCAGATTCTCCTCAGGAATCCCGGGTCCCTGATCGTCGATCGTAATCACCGCGCGCCCGTCGATGGGCGTCGCGATTATCTTGATCTCGCCGCCCTTCGGCGAGAACGACACCGCGTTCTCAAGCACGTTGCGGAACACTTGCGCGAGCGGCCCGTCGAGCCCGCGCACGACGAACGTATCGACCGGCAGATCGAGCTTGAACTTCGGCCCGCCGGGCTTGTCCGGATCGTCGAACATCTGCGTCATCGCCGAGATCAACCCCGCAAGGTCCACGTCGTTCGCCCGTTCGCGCGACAATTCGGCGTCGAGCCGCGAGGCATCCGCGATGTCGGTGATCAGCTTGTCGAGGCGCCTGACGTCATGGCGGATGACGGTCATGAGCTTCGCGCGTTTCTCGTCATCCGTCGTCCGCTGCAGCGTCTCGATCGCGCTCCCGACGGACGTTAGCGGATTCTTGATCTCGTGCGCGACGTCGGCCGCGAACTGCTCGATCGCATCCATGCGCGCATAGAGCGACGACGTCATCGAACGAAGCGACACGGAAAGGTCGCCGATCTCGTCCGCCCGCCGCCCGTAGTTCGGGATCACGCTCACCTGCCGCTCGCCCCGGCGAACCGCATCCGCACCGTCGGAAAGCGCGCGCAACGGACCCGTCACATGATAGAGCAGGAACCCGGACGCCGCGGCGAGCACAAGGAACGCAATGAACGCGGCAAGCAGCAGCTGCAACCACTCCTGCCGGAGCGCATCGTCGATGTCGCCCGCCTCCGTCGAAATCATGAGCACGCCCATGATGAACTGAAGCCGCCGGATCGGAACCGCGACGGAGACGATCAAATTCCCTTCCGCGTTGATGCGTTCGGCCGAGCCTGCCTCACCCTTCTCCAAAACCTTGCGGACTTCCTCATAACTCTGCCCGCTCTGCTGCGGATCGTCGTTCACGACCGGCGGCAGATCCTTGCCCGGCCGCAGCGCATAGACGTTCTGCTTCACGCCCTTCTCGATCTCCGCCAGAACGTCGATCTGTCCGGGCGGCGGCAGGTCCGTTACTGTCACCTGATTGCGCGTGAGGATGAACCGCGTGTCCTGCAGCGGCGCGCCCGAGCGCGAGAACACACGCGCGCGCATGCCCGTCGGCCCCACGAGCAGCTTCAGCACGTCGGCGGCCTTGTCCGCGTCGACGTCAGTCGCCGCATCTTGGTCTTCGGGCTCGGCACCTTTCGCGGCGAACCGCGCCAGCGCTGCCGACACGATCTCCGCCTGCGCCATCAGCGACTTGACGCGCTCCTCGACAAGGCTCACGCGCACCGCCTGAACCCAGTAGACGCCGAAGATGAAAAACGCGAGCGCCGCGAGGTTGAACAGCAACACCTCAAGCGTCAGCCGCGACAGCCACCGCCGGGGCCGCGCAGCCAGCCCCTTCGGCCGCGCCCTTCTCGCAAACAGGCCGCCGAACCAGCGGGCAAGAAGCCCCCTCTGTTTCTGTTCCTCGGTCGTTATCGGTTCGGCTGCACTCAAACTTCTACGTACTTGTAACCGACGCCGTAAAGCGTCTGGATCGAATCGAATTCGTCGTCGACGACTTTGAACTTCTTCCGCAGCCTCTTGATGTGGCTGTCGATCGTGCGGTCGTCGACATAGACCTGATCGTCATAGGCCGCGTCCATGAGATTGTCGCGGCTCTTCACAAAGCCCGGCCGTTGCGCGAGCGCGTGAAGGATCAAAAACTCGGTCACCGTCAACTGCACGTCCTTGCCGTCCCAACTGCACGAGTGGCGCTGCGAGTCGAGCGTGAGCTTGCCGCGCGTCAGCACCTCTTTCGCGCCCGCAGCTGCCGCAGGCGTCCCGCGCGCTTCCGCGCGGCGCAACACCGCCCGCACCCGCTGCAACAGCAGACGCTGCGAAAATGGCTTTTTGATGTAGTCGTCCGCACCCATGGAAAGGCCCAAGG
>CAZXAQ010000028.1:0-42246 GCA_964638635.1 uncultured Flavobacteriaceae bacterium | reverse complement strand
CTCCATGCGGGGCGGCAAGGACTATGACGCGGAATGGGGAAAACGCATGAAGGGGAGCGGGGTTTACGCTGAGCTGATCGCGAAACGCTTCAAGCTCGCTTGCGATCGCCTCGGACTCAATCAATGGTGGACGCCGCTCGCGACTGATTTGTTTGCGCCGCCACCGACGGCGGGGGATCAGTTGCGGCTCCTTTGATATGGAGCGTTGTCCTTGCCGAGTTTCACCCGCGAACGGAAAATCGAAGGACCCGTTGCGGGGATCGATGAGGCGGGGCGTGGGCCGCTGGCCGGGCCAGTTTATGCGGCGGCGGTGATCCTCGATCCGGCGCGGTTGCCGCGCGGGTTGGATGACTCCAAGGCGATGACAGCGGACGCGCGCGAAAAGGCGTTCGAGAAGATTATGGAACGGGCGCTGGCGGTTGGGGTTGGGGTCGCGAGTGTGGTCGAGATCGACGAGATTAACATCCTGCAAGCCACGATGCTGGCGATGCGGCGGGCGACGGAGCAGTTGTCGCTTCAGCCGGTGAAGGCCTTCGTGGACGGGAACCGGGCGCCCGCCCTCGCCTGTCCGGTCGAGACGATCGTCGAGGGCGACGCGAAGTCGATGTCGATTGCGGCGGCGTCGATCATCGCGAAGGTGACGCGGGACCGGGTCATGTGCGCGCTCGATCAAGAGCATCCCGGCTACAACTGGGCGAGCAATAAGGGATACGGCACGCCCGATCATTTGGCGGCGCTCGACCGGCTTGGGCCCACGGTGCACCACCGCAAGAGTTTCGCCCCTGTGGCGCAACTGAAACTGCCGTTCGCGAGTTAAGCCCGTATCCTCGCGTTCGCCCGCGCGAGGATGGACGTGATGCCGACCGATCTTGTTGCCGCTTTTCATGACTTCGTCGGTCCCTATGGACCGCTGCTTGGCGTCGCCGTCGTCATCGTCGGGTTTGCGGCGCGGTTCAATGCGCTGCTGGTCGTGGTGACGTCCGCGCTTGTCACGGGGCTTGCGGCGGGGATGCAGCCGGACGCCGTGTTGGCCGCGTTCGGGAAGGCGTTCAACGAGAACAGGTTTGTGAGTGTGGCTTGGCTCGTGCTGCCCGCGATTGGCGTGCTGGAGCGCGCGGGGTTGCAGGAACGGGCGCGCACGCTGATCGGCGGCATCAAAGCCGTCACGGTTGGGCGGCTGCTGCTTGTCTATATGTTTCTGCGGCAAGTCACGGCGGGGATCGGGCTCATCTCGATCGCGGGACATGCGCAGACCGTGAAGCCGCTGGTCGCACCGATGGCGGAAGCTGCCGCCGAACTCACGAACCCCGCCATCACCGACGACGAACGCGAGAAGGTGCGCGCGCTTTCGGCCGCGACCGACAATGTGGCGCTCTTCTTCGGCGAGGATGTGTTTCTCGCGATCGGGTCCATTCTTTTGATGGTCGGGTTCATGGAACAGAGCGGCATCGAGGTGCAGCCGTTCGCGCTTTCGATGTGGGCGGTCCCGACGGCGATCGCCGCGTTCTTGGTGCACGGCACGCGGCTTATTCTTCGCGACATCGCGGCAAAGCGGAAGGCGGCGGCGAAATGATTACGATCCAAGCCGTCTATGTGGTCGTCGGTTTGCTGTTCGTCGTGTTCGCTTATCTGAGCGTGCGCGATGCGGCCAATCCGCGGCGACGGACGACCGGCCTGTTCTGGGCGCTGTTCGCGGTGAGCTTCTTGGCGGGCGATTTCTTGGGCGATCTGGGCAACGGCGTGCTCGTGCTCAGCATGGCCTTGATCGCGGGATTCGGAGGCTTGAGCACAGGCAAGGTCGCGACCACGACGGGCGAGGAGCGTAAGGCGGGCGCGGCGTTGCGCGGCAATGCGCTGTTCGTACCGGCGCTCATCATTCCGCTGGTCACCGTCGTTGGGACGATTCTGATCAAGGGGATCGAGCTGCCGGGGTTTGCGCTCGGGCCCTGGAGCTTGATCGCGCCTTATTTCGAGACCAAGCAGGCGACGCTGATGTCGCTGGCGGCCGGTGCGATTGCGGCCACAGCCATTGCGCTGGCGATGTTCCGGCAACCGCTCGCCAGTCCGTTCCAGGAAGGGCGGCGGCTTGTCGACGTCATCGGCTGGGCGGCTTTGCTGCCGCAGATGTTGGCGTCGCTCGGTGCCGTGTTTGCTGTCGCCGGTGTCGGCAAGGTTGTCGGCGACATCGCGGCGCAGTGGGTGCCTGCCGACAATCTTCTGATCGCGGTCGCGGTTTACTGCGTCGGCATGGCCGCGTTCACGATGATCATGGGGAACGCGTTCGCGGCGTTTCCAGTGTTAACCGCGGGGGTCGGGATTCCGTTTCTCATTCAGCACTTTCACGGCGAGCCGGCGGCGATTGCGGCGATCGGGATGCTGGCCGGGTTTTGCGGGACGCTGATGACGCCGCTGGCTGCCAACTTCAACATCGTCCCCGCCGCATTGCTTGAGCTCAAAAATCGGAACGGTGTGATCCTTGCGCAGATACCGACGGCGCTTACGATGCTCGCGATCAACACGTTGCTGATGTACGCGCTCGCGTTTCGCTGACACGCGGAAGTTATTCACAACATCATCGTTAAGCACGAGCTACATGTAGTGGGTCGGAGTCCTCAGGATTCAAAATCGATTCCCGCATTAACGATCTGATTCAAAACACTTATTGACGCGGACTCAGGTGTGATTCAACGTCACGAAGTCTTGCGGTGGTTTTGTTAGGGCACATTTCGGGGCCGCCGCGGATTCCAAGAGTCAAACCACGTTCTGACGGCATCGCCGGCGGCCATTCGCGCTCGTCTGCATGACGCATCAGGACGGTAAATGTTGGGGGCCTTCATGGGCGTCGTCACGCGGACGATCACGCACTACCACGACCAAATTCTGCAGGGCGATACGATCGCCCGCGTGAACGAACTGCCGGCGAAGAGCGTCGACGTCATCTTCGCCGACCCGCCGTACAATCTGCAGCTCGAAGGTGAACTGCACCGCCCCGACCAAAGCAAGGTCGATGCGTGCGACGATCAGTGGGATCAATTCGACAGCTTCGCGGCCTACGACAAGTTCTCGCGCGAATGGCTTGGCGCCGCGCGGCGGGTGCTGAAGGAC
Source organism: uncultured Flavobacteriaceae bacterium (assembly GCA_964638635.1). Classification (GTDB taxonomy): domain Bacteria; phylum Pseudomonadota; class Alphaproteobacteria; order Micropepsales; family Micropepsaceae; genus SZUA-430. The sequence continues at coordinate 39,141 of CAZXAQ010000028.1, read as the reverse complement.
AACGGCTCGATCTGGGTGATCGGCTCATACCACAACATCTTCCGCGTCGGTACGGTGATGCAGGACCTGGGCTATTGGTTCTTGAACGACATCGTGTGGCGCAAGGCGAACCCGATGCCGAATTTTCGCGGGCGGCGCTTTACGAATGCGCACGAAACGATGCTGTGGTGCGCGAAATCGCGCGGGCAGAAGAATTACACGTTCAACTACGAGGCCATGAAGGCGTTGAACGACGACCTGCAGATGCGCTCCGACTGGTTCATTCCGCTGTGCACGGGCGGCGAGCGGTTGAAGGACGACAAGGGGCAGAAGGTGCATCCCACGCAGAAGCCGGAAGCGTTGCTGCACCGCGTTTTGTTGGCTTCTTCGAAGCCCGGCGACGTTGTGCTTGACCCGTTCTTCGGGACCGGCACGACGGGCGCGGTCGCGAAGAAGCTTGGCCGGCGCTTCATCGGGATTGAGCGCGATCCGTCCTACATCGCCGCCGCCAAGAAGCGCTTGGCGCAGGTCTCGGCGAGTTCGCCGGAAGATCTCGAAATCACCCGTTCAAAAAAAGAGGAGCCTCGCGTGCCGTTTGGAGCGATCGTCGAACGTGGACTGTTGGAACCGGGCACGAAACTCTACGACCCGGCGCGGAAGTATTCGGCGAAAGTGCGCGCGGACGGTTCGCTCTCCTGTCGCGACGCGACGGGCTCGATCCACCAGATCGCAGCGCGGGTGCAGAACCTGCCAGCGTGCAACGGTTGGACCTATTGGCATTTCGACGCGCAGGGCGTGTTGAAGCCGATCGACGTGCTACGCCAGCAGGTGCGGGCGGAGATGCACTGAGCAGGGATCAGAAGACAGGGATCAGGGATCAGTAAGCTCTTTCTGATTCCTGATTCCTGATCCCTGATTGCTCAGACGAATATCTTATACGCGATCGTCTCGCCGTCTTGCTTTCGCAGCGTGAATTCGGCGCCCTTTTCGTGTTCGTCGACGAGGGCCTCCAAGAGGCGTAGCGCGTTGCGGATAACTTCGGCGTAGGACGCGGCTTCCGTCTTCTCTTTCAGGCGTTGAAGGCGCTCCATGGCTTGCGGCGGCAACTCAAGTTGCACGCGCGTTGTTGAGCGATCGCCGTTTTCGGCGCCGGCGCGGCGGTGAAATCCGTGGTGATGGCGCATTATTTTTGCTCCGGCGTCGCGCTGCGACGGCTGTGACGGTAGATCGCGCCGGCGGCGCCTAAGGTGCCGATCACGCCGAGTGTTGCCAGCGGATAGAGGATCGCGGCGGTTACCGAGGCGGCCGCCGCCGGAAGCACGAACAATGCGGCGAGGGGTCCCGGATGACCGTGGCGGCGTCGATGCATGTAGCGCGCGCGCCGATAGGCAGCGCAGGGATGTTCGGCACCTTCGCCCTTTGGCGCGTCGTCGAGCGGGAAGTCTTCGCCGACGCCGATGTTGAGTTTGCTCATCGCTGTCTCCTTCGATTGCTGGCCATCGATGTAAGAACGGTCTCAGCAACGTTCAATCATCATATCATCAAAAAGTCATCATAGAGATTTTTGTCAAGTACCCTTGACTTAGATGAGCCGCGATGTAAATGATGCTTGTCATAACAGCAAGGTCGCTTGTCATGAATGCCGCCAAGAAGCGCTACATCGCCTGGTTCGTTCCAACGATGGTCCTCTACGTCATCGCCGTTCTCGGGGTGACGTGGCTCTTCAACCATCAGCCGCCGGCGGCGCCGCTGTCGTATGTGCTCGCTCTCCTCCCCGCGTTGCCGGTGTTGGGCGTGATCGCCATCCTCGGGCGCTATCTCGCCGAGGAGAGCGACGAATTCGTTCGTATGCGTCAGGTCACGGGGCTTCTGATCGCGATCGCGCTTACGCTGTCGTTCTGCGCGACATGGGGCTTTCTCGAGATCTACGCGGGCGTGCCAACCGTCGGCGTGTTCAACGTGGTTTGGATCTTCTTCGGCGCCATGGGACTCGGCAACGCCATTACCGCATGGTGGTACCGGTGAAGAACCGCCTGCGCGTGCTCCGCGCCGAACGCGGCTGGAGCCAGGCGGACCTTGCGGACCGGCTGCAAGTGTCCCGCCAGAGCGTGAACGCCATCGAGACCGGTAAGTACGACCCGTCTCTGCCGCTCGCCTTCAAGATCTCGCGGCTGTTCGAACTGCCCATCGAGCAAGTTTTCTCAGAAGTCTAAACCCAAAGGAGTCTTTGACATGTTGAACCAGACGTTTGTCTGGCGCAGCGCGCTCGCGCTCGCCGCCCTGCTGCCGATGCTGCTCTTCTCGGCGATCTCCGCGCGCGCCGACGCGTTTCAGCCGACGCGCTTCACCGTCACGGTCGAGGGGCAAGGCGGCGACGTGATCATGATCCCGGGCCTTGCCTCTTCCGCAGAAGTTTGGCGGCCCGCGGCCGACGCGTTGAAGGCGCGCTATCGCGTGCACCTCATCCAGGTGTCCGGATTTGCCGGCACGCCGGCGCGCGCGAACGCGTCGGGTCCCGTGTTGCTGCCATTGCGCGACGAGATCGTGGCCTACATCCGCGCGAACCAGCTGAACCGGCCGGTCATCGTCGGGCATTCGCTGGGCGGGTTGCTGGCGCTCATGATCGCGGACGTTGCCAAGGATGCCGCCGGGAAACTCGTCATCGTCGATGCTCTGCCCTTCTACGCGATGTTGATGGGGCCGACTGCGACCGTCGACAGCGTGACACCCGTCGCGGCGCAGATGCGCGATCGCATCAAAGGCATGAACAGCGCCGACTTCGCTGCCGGTCAGGCAAAGTCCATGACGACGCTCGCGAAGTCGAAAGGGCCCGCCACGGACGCGGCCACGAAGGCGTCGCAAACCTCCGACCCCGCCGTCGTCGCGCAAGCGATGTATGAGGACTTCACCACCGACGTGCGACCGCAGCTTGCCGGAATCGCGACACCGACGCTGGTGCTCTACGCGTTCGACGCGACAATGGGCTTTCCGCAACAGGCGGTCGACGGTTTGTATCAATCGGCCTATGCGGCGATGCCGGCGAAGAAGCTCGTGCGCATCGACGGGTCGTACCACTTCATCCAGATCGACCAGCCCGAGGCGTTCGGGCGCGAGCTGGAGGCGTTTCTGGCCGCGCGTTGAACAGCGGTCCCGCGTCGCGGTCGGCAAGCGCGTGGTCGATCACTTTGCGCATGACGCTGGGCAGGGCGAAGTCAGCGAGATCCGTGATCGGCGCCCACTCCCCTGCCCCGTTCGCGCGGGCGACACCCTCGGCGCGATAGACCTGCAGCTCCAACTCAAAGTGCGTGAAGCCGTGGCGGACGAGGCCCGGAAGTTTCCGGTACTTCGCTTTCAGTGGCGCGTGATCGAGCGGGGTCGCCGGGAAGTCTCTGTCCCATGGGCTCATTGGGGGTTCGTGCATACCGCCGAGCAGGCCTTTGGGCGGGCGGCGGCGGAGCAGGACTTCGTCCTTCGTTGAGAGCAGGACGAAGGCCGCGCCGCGTTTCAGCGGGCGGTCGGGTTTGGCTTCGCGCGCCGGGAGCGCGGCTGCGATGTCCATCGCGTGGGCCAAACAATCGTCCGACCACGGACAATTTTTGCACGCCGGCGCTTTCGGCGTGCAGATTGTGGCGCCCAGGTCCATCATCGCTTGGGCGAAGTCGCCGGCGCGTTTCGCAGGCGCCAGCGCTTCGGCGATGGCGCGAAGTTCCGGCTTTGACGTGGGCAGCGGCGTCTTGATTGCAAACAAGCGGGCGAGGACGCGCTCGATGTTGCCGTCGACGGGGGCCGCCTTGCGGTCGAAGGCGATGGCGGCGATGGCGGCGGCGGTGTAAGGGCCGATGCCGGGGAGTTTGCGCAGTTCGCCCTCGGTGTCAGGGAGCTTGCCGCGGTGGTGTTCGGCCACCTCGCGCGCGCAGGCGTGGAGATTGCGCGCGCGGCTGTAGTAGCCGAGACCCGCCCAAGCCGACATCACCTCTTCCACCGGCGCGGCGGCGAGCGCTTTCATCGTCGGCCACTTCTTCAGGAACTTGTGGAAATAAGGACCGACGGCTGCCACGGTCGTCTGCTGCAGCATGATTTCGGAGAGCCACACGCGGTAGGGATCCGCCGTTTCACCCGGCAGCGCGCGCCACGGCAGACGGCGGCGGTGGCGGTCGTACCAATCGAGCAGGCGCGCCACGAGCGCGGTTCGCTTTTGCGGCGTGAGCTCGCGGGCGCTATGGTCCTTCACGGTTTTCGAGACGGGCATGTCAACAAGCGACAACGGCGAATCGATCAAACGCTCCGGCCGGCGCGGACCACAGCAGCTGGCGCGGGACGCGACCGGCTTGCTCAAACATCACCTGTCGGCGCGCGGATTCCAGCAGGTCGAGATCGTGACGCGGTGGGCCGAAATTGCCGGGGCGAAACTTGCGGAGCATTGCTTTCCCTACCGTCTGTCACAGGGTGGCGCCACCGGGGCGACCCTCACTCTCATCGCCGACGATCGCGCGGCGCTGGAGCTGCAGCATCAGGCGCCTAAACTGATCGACAAGATCAACACATATTTCGGCAAGGCGGCGGTCAGCAAAATCAAGGTCGTAGCCGGGGACATTCCGAGGCCGGTTGCGAATCGCGCGGCAAAACGTCCCTTGTCGGCGGAGGAGGAAACCGCCCTCGCCCAACGGCTTAAGGCCGTGGAAGACCCGGAATTACGGGCCGCACTGGCGCGTCTCGGGCGCCACGCCCTTTCCGAAAGCCGTAAACCAGTTGTTTACAAGCGTTGAGGTTGCGGACGGCTCCGCCCTATAGTTCGGTCCCATGATGGATGCTTCGCGGGGGCTTTGAGTGAAACTCGACCGTAATACGATGATTGCCGGTGGCGTTGCGGCGGCCGTGCTTCTGGGCGGCCTCGGCTATTGGGCGTTTGGCGGCAAAGGCGACGACAAGCCGACCCAGGTTGCGGGCGACTGCAAGGCGATCGAGACGTTCGAGGTGACGGACGCCGACTACACGCTCGGCAAGGCCGATGCCCCGATTACGTTTATCGAATACGCGTCGATGACCTGCCCGCATTGCGCACAGTTCAGCACCCAGATTTTGCCGAGGCTGAAGGAGAACTACGTCGACAAAGGTTATGTGCGGTACGTGTTCCGCGAGTTTCCGCTCGACCGCGTCGCGTTGACGGCGTCGGTCGTCGGGCGCTGCCTGCAGAAGGATGCGTACATTCCCTATGTCGAGCTGATGTACAGCGAATTGATGAACTGGGCCCGTTCGGAAGATCCGCGCAATGCGCTCAAGGAAATGGCGCGCCGGGCCGGCATGTCGGGCGACGAGTTCGAGAAGTGCCTGTCGACGGACACCGACGCGAAGCGCGTAATCGCCGTCCAAGAAAAAGCGATGAAGGATTACTGCGTCGGCGGCACGCCGACTTTCCTCGTGAACGGCAAGTTCTTGGCGAGCGGCGAGATCGCCTGGGAAATGCTAGACACAAGGTTGCGCGAAGCAGCGAAAGAAAAAGGTGTGACGATTCCGGCTGCGGCGACCGACGCCGCGGCACCGGCTGAAGGTGCGGCAACAGCACCTGCCGAGGGTACGGCAGCTCCGGCTGCCGATGGTGCGGCTTCAACGCCTGAAGGTACGGCGACACCGGCGGAAACGCCGGCACCGGCAACGCCCGCCGAACCCGCGAAAGCGCCCCCAGCGCAATAGCGGCGTTCGTTCGAAGCGCCAGCCCCCGGCCTTGTCACTGTTAGGAATACCCCCGTGAAGTTCTCAAGACTTCGTCTATCCGGATTCAAATCGTTCGTCGAAACCACCGAACTGCCGATCGAGCAAGGCTTGACCGGCATCGTCGGGCCGAACGGTTGCGGCAAGTCGAACCTGCTCGAAGCGCTTCGCTGGGTGATGGGCGAAAACTCCGCCAAATCCATGCGCGGCTCGGGCATGGACGACGTCATCTTTGCCGGCACGAACAACCGGCCCTCGCGCAACACGGCGGAAGTGGCGCTCGTCATCGACAACATGACGCGCGCGGCGCCTGCCGCCTACAATGACGGCGAGGCGATCGAGATCAGCCGCCGGATCGAGCGCGAGATGGGCTCGATCTACAAGATCAACGGGCGCGACGTGCGCGCGCGCGACGTGCAGCTTTTCTTCGCCGACGTGTCGTCGGGCGCGCATTCGCCGGCACTCGTGAAACAAGGCCAGATCGGGCAGCTGATCAATGCGAAGCCCATCGCGCGGCGGGCGATTCTCGAAGAGGCGGCCGGGATTTCCGGGTTGCATGCCCGCCGGCACGAGGCGGAGCTGAAGCTGAACGCCGCGACGACGAATCTCTCGCGGGTCGCCGACGTTATCCAAGAGATCGAGACGCAACTTGCGAACTTGAAGCGGCAGGCGCGGCAAGCGTCGCGTTATCGCAATTTGTCGGGGCATATCCAGCGCGCGGAAGCGTTGGCGCTTTATGTGCGCTGGCAAATGGCGTCGATGGCGGCGGCCGCGGCGGAGGAAGAGCTCGGGCGCGTGCGCGGGCAGGTCGAGGAGATGACGCTGAAGGCGGCGCAGGCGTCGAACGCCGTGCTGGAGGCGGACGAGAAGCTGCCACCGCTGCGCACGGCGGCGGCGGAACGTAGCGCGGCATTGCAGCGGCTGACCGCCGAGCGGATGGCGCTGGATGGCGAAGAGGCGCGCGCGAAAGAAGCCGCCGAACGGCTGACAGCGCGGATCGCGCAGATCGGGCAGGATCAGGGCCGCGAGGCGGCGCGTGTCGATGACGCGAAGGCGATGACGACGAAACTCGCCGACGAGCGCGCGCAGCTGGAAGCGGCCGCGGCCGGCGAAGGCGAAGCGACGGCGCAGGCGGCGGAAGCTCTGCGTCTTGCCGAAGAGGCGATGCGGGACGCCGAGCGCGCGAGCGACAAGGCGACGGCCGAACTCGCGGAAGCGAAGGCGAAGCGCGCGGCCTTGGAGCGCCGGTCCGAAGACGGCAAGCGTTCGGCGGCGCGGTTGCGCACTGAGCTTGAAAATATCGCGACCGAGATCGAGCGTTTGGGCCGCGAAGCGGCGACGGCGCCGCTCGTCGAAGACGCGGCGCTGAAAGTCGCGGCTGCGGTGACGGCGGCCGAGTCATCCAAGTCGACGCATGCGCATTCGGAAGACGCGCTACGCGCGGCGCGCGACGCAGAAAGCGCGAAGAAGCATGCGGCGGAGACGGCCGAGCGCGATCTCGACCGGCTGAAGGCGGAAGCGCGGGCGCTGACCGAGATGCTTTCCGAGCTGGTCACCGAAGGCTTCACGCCCGTCATTGACCTCGTGCATGTGACGCCGGGGTTCGAGGGTGCGCTGGGTGCAGCGCTCGGCGACGATTTGAACGTGCCGCTCGATCAGAAGGCGCCGATCCATTGGCGTTCGCTCGGCGCGCCGCGCACGATGCCCGCGTTGCCTGCGGGCGTTCAGGCGCTCGCGCATCTCGTGCAGGCGCCGGAAGCGCTGGCGCGGCGACTGTCGCAGATCGGCGTGGTCGAGCGCGATCAGGGTGCTGCGCTGCAAGCGCAATTGCAGCCAGGACAATGTTTGGTGAGCCGTGAAGGTGACCTCTGGCGCTGGGACGGCTTTACTGCAACGGCGGAAGCGCCGACGCCGGCGGCGGTGCGTTTGCGCCAACGCAATCGGTTGGCCGACCTTGAAGGCACGATCGCCTCGGCGGTGGAGCATGTGCGCGAACTTCGCGCGGTGTTTGAGGATGCGCGCGAGGCTCGCGAGGCGGCTGAGGTTACCGAACGCACGGTGCGCAACGGCTGGCGCCAGGCGGAGACGGAAGCGGGTGCGGCGCGCGCGGCCTTGGCCGAAGCCGAGAAGATGCACGCGCAGACAGCCGCGCGGACCCAGTCGCTGAACGAGCGGCATCAGAGCCTGACGGTGGACGAGCGCGAGGCGCACGACACGGCCGAGCAGATTGCCGCGGAGCTCTTGGCGTTGGCGCCGCTGGTCGACGTCGAAACGCGGCTTGGCGCGGTGCGCGAAGAGCTGAACGAAGCGCGGAGCGGCTTTTCGATCGCAAAGGCGCGGCATGACGGCGTCGAGCGCGAGACGCGGGCGCGGCAGCAGCGGCTGCAGGCGATCGCGGCCGATCTTGAGGCCTGGGAGCAGCGTATCGCGGCCGCGAGCGGGCAGATCGAGGCGCTGACCGCGCGCGAGACCGAAGCGCGCAAGGAACTCGCCGACCTGGAACACATCCCGGCGCAGATCGCCGAAAAGCGGACGAAACTGTTCGAGCTTCTGAGCGAAGCCGAAACGGCACGCAAGGTGGCAACGGACACATTGGCTGCGGCGGAGAGTGGATTGAAGGGAGCGCAGTCCGAGTCGCGAATGGCCGATCATGCGCTGTCGCATGCGCGCGAAGAGCGTGCGCGGTGCGAGGCGATCTTGGCCGCGCAGCAGGAGCGCTTGGCGGAGTCCGTGACGCGGGCGCGCGACACGCTCGACTGCGCGCCGGAGGAGTTGGCGGCGAAGGCGGAGCATGCGTCCGGCGACGCCCTGCCCGCGCTCGATGCGGCGGAGCAGCGGGTCGAGAAGCTAAAGCGCGAGCGCGAACAGCTCGGCGGCGTGAACTTGCGCGCCGACGAAGAGGCGGAAGAATGCGAGACGCGCCTCACCAATTTGCAGACGGAGAAGAACGACCTTGAGGAGGCGATCAATCGCCTGCGTCAGGGGATCGGGTCCTTGAACAAAGAAGGGCGCGAACGGTTGCTCGAGGCGTTCGACCGCGTGAATGCGAACTTCCAAAAGCTGTTCACGTCGCTGTTCGGCGGCGGCGAGGCGCGGCTGACCCTCACCGAGTCCGACGACCCGCTGGAAGCTGGCCTTGAGATTCTGGCGCGGCCGCCGGGGAAGAAGCTGCAGACGATGTCGCTGCTTTCGGGCGGCGAGCAGGCGCTGACCGCCATGGCGATGATTTTCGCAGTGTTCCTCTGCAACCCGGCGCCGGTCTGCGTACTGGACGAAGTCGACGCGCCGCTCGACGACGCGAACGTGGAACGTTTCTGTAATCTGCTCGACGAGATGACGCGTATGACGGAGACGCGGTTCCTGGTGATCACCCACCACGCGCTCACCATGTCGCGCATGGACCGGCTCGTCGGTGTCACTATGCAAGAGCGCGGCGTCAGTCAGCTCGTGGCGGTCGATCTTGCGGGTGCGGAGCGGGTGCTATCGGCGGCGGCTGCGGAGTAGCTCAAGCCGCATCGACGCCGGCCTTTGCAAAGTCATTGCCCTTAAACAGCAATGGCTCGCCGCGCTCCTTTGACAAGGCATAGGCGAAGCAGTCGCCGTAGTTCAGTTGCGCCGGGTGGCCCGACCCTTTCCCGAAATTGCGGTAGGCCTCTCGTGCGATGCGTGCCTGCGCTTCAGTCACGGGCTCGATCTGAATCTGCGTACGCAAAAGGAAACTATCGAACCCCGAGCTTGCGAGCGGATCCCGTTGGCGGTCGACGACGATGGCAGCCTCTACGTAGTTCGCGGCAGATATGCGCCGCTCGCTGGCACTTGCAATTGCGAGCTTGTAGCGGTCAGCATCCGGTTCTTCGCGAAAGATCGCGAAAAGCGCCGATGAATCTATGATCACTTCGGCATTCCCAATTCGTCGTAGAGAAGCTCATCGACATCGAGCGCTTTGACTTCGGGCGACAAGCGAGAGGCAACGTCGTGCGCGATGCGCGTCATGTCTTCGAGAAGTTTCGGATCGGGCTCGCGCTTCTTCACGCGCTCAAGCTTTTCGCGCAGCGCTTGGGTCACGGCTTCGGTCAAAGAAACACCGATCAGCTGGGCCAGTTCGGTGGCGAGCTTGTGGGCTTCCGGGTTCTTGATGTTCAGGCTCATGGTAGAAAGGTAGCCTCAAAATGGTAGACATTCAACGAACGAGGCTTGCGCGACTGAGTGCCACGTAACCGCAACGCCCCTGATTTCTGCCACTTTTCCCCTCGTTGCGGCGCAGCAATCGGCTTGACCCCTTGGGGTGCGGCTCATATGTTCCGCGCGGATTTCGGAGGGGGTTTTGTGCGGCCCCAAGGGCCTTTGGCAACCACCCAATCAGGTCCAGATGACGATCCCGGCCAGAAGCGTCTCGACGAACTGGGCCGGAAGATCGAGGCCGTACGCGAGCTGCAGCCGAAGCCCAAGCCTGCCTCATCCGGTCGTCTCAACGTCGTTTACCGGCTTTCCACCGAGTTCGTCGCCGCCGTCTTCGTCGGCCTGGCACTCGGCTGGGGGTTCGACGCGCTGACCGGGTGGAAGCCCGTCGGGATACTCGTGTTCTCGATCCTCGGCATCGCGGCGGCTTTCTACAACGTGTTTCGCGCCGCCCGGCAGCTTTCGGCCGAGCAAGACAAAAAGGATTAGCGCATGGCCGCCGGCCACAGCCCGATGGAGCAGTTCGCGATCAAGCCGTTGATCCCGATCGAGATCGGCGGGCTCGACCTTTCCTTCACGAACGCGAGCCTTTGGATGCTGCTGGCCGTTGGCGCCGGATGCGCGCTGCTGACGCTCGGCGTCAAGCGGGACGGCATCGTGCCTGGGCGTACGCAGTCGATCGTCGAGCTGATGTACGACTTCATCGAGCGTCAGACCGTCGGCAACGTGATGGGCGAATCGGGGAAGAAGTTCTTCCCGTTCATCTTCTCGCTCTTCATCTTCATCTTCTTCACGAATTTCTTGGGGCTGATCCCCTACTCGTTCACGGTGACGAGCCACATCATCGTGACGTTCGCGATGGCGCTGATGGTCTTCGCGACGGTGCTGGCCGTCGGCTTCTGGACGCACGGGTTGCACTTCTTCAGCCTGTTCGTGCCGTCGGGCGCGCCAGCGTGGATCATGCCGCTGCTGGTGCCGATCGAGATCATCTCGTTCCTGTCGCGGCCGATCAGCCTCTCGGTCCGTCTTGCGGCGAACATGCTCGCCGGCCATACGATGCTGAAAGTGTTCGCAGGTTTCGTGGTCACAATGCTTGGCGCGGGCGGCATTCTTTCGGTGCTGTCGATCGCGCCGTTGATCGCAGGCGTTCTGGTCACCGCGCTTGAGGTTTTGGTTGCGGCCATTCAGGCCTGGGTGTTTGCGCTTCTGACCTGCATCTATCTGAACGAAGCCGTTCACCTGCACGAGCACTAACGAGTTCACTGGTTCCAACGTTCTAACGCACTCAACGAGGAGTTCTACTCATGGAAGTCGCAGCAGCTAAGCTCATCGGCGCGGGTCTCGCGGCCATGGCCCTCATCGGCGCCGGTATCGGCGTCGGCAACGTGTTCGGCAGCTACCTGCAGGGCGCGCTGCGCAATCCGTCGGCCGCGGCCGGCCAGCAGACGAACCTGCTTCTGGGCTTCGCGCTTTGCGAAGCGACGGGCCTGTTCGGTCTCGTCGTCGCGTTCATTCTGATGTTCGGCTTCTAATCAGCCACTCTCAAGGACTTCGAACGATGGCGGGCAAAGCCGCAAACTCGTTTCAAGTGGCCGACGTGGCGCCGGAGCCCGAGCACGGGGATCCGGCTGCCGAACCGTTGGTCACGGAAGAGCTGCACACCTCGACCGAGCATACGGGTGACGCGCACGCCGCCAAGCCCGGCTTGCCGCAGCTCGACACGACGACGTTTGCGAGCCAGTTGTTCTGGCTGCTGATTTCGTTCGCCGTTCTCTACTTCGTGATCGCGCGGATCGCGGCGCCGAAGATCGGCGGCGTGATTCAGGATCGTGCCAACCGCATCAAGGGCGACCTCGATGCGGCGGCGCAGGCCAAGCGCGACAGCGAAACGGCGATGGCGGGCTACGACAAGGCGCTTGGCGACGCCCGCGCGAAGGCGCTGAAGGCGAGCGACGAGATGCGCAACGCCGTGCAGGCCGAGATCAACGCCAAGAACGACACGGCTGCGAAGCAGCTCGCGGCGGACACGGCGAAGGCCGAAGCGCGCATCGGCGAGATGCGCACGGCGGCGATGGCGCGTGTCGGCGACGTGGCGCGCGAAACGGCGGCGGACATCGTGCAGAAGCTGTCGGGCGAAGCGGCCAACGCGAACGACCTTGCGGCGGCGGTTTCGGCCGCCTTGAAGCGTACTTAAGGAAACGGGACGATGACCGGGATTTTCGCAGATCCGACCTTCTGGGTTGCCGTCGGCACGGCATTGTTCATAGGCCTCGTCGTGTGGCAGCGCGTGCCGCAGATGGTCGGCAAGATGCTCGATGACCGGGCGGACGCGATCCGGACCGAACTCGACGAAGCGATGCGGCTGCGTACCGAAGCGGAAGCGCTGCTCAAAGACTACAAGGCCAAGACCGCGAACGTGGCGCAGGAAGCGCAGGCGATCCTCGACAGCGCGAAGGTGTCGGCCGAGCGCATGGCGGCAGACGCGCGGGCACAGCTTGCCGTGCAGATCGAACGCCGGGCGAAGATGGCCGAGCAGAAGATCGCGCAAGCCGAGGCTGAGGCGATCGCTGAGGTGCGCGCCGCCGCAACGGCTGTGGCAACGGCTGCGGCCGGCACCGTGATCGGCAAGCAGATGACGGAAGCCAAGGGCGATACGCTGATCGACGGCGCGATCCGCGATCTGCGCGCGAGGCTGCACTAATAAACTCCTCCCATACTTCGTCATGGCCGGGCGTGTCCCCGCCCCCCCGGGGGGGGGCCCCCCACACTCCGGGGGTCTCGGGTGGGGCCGCCGGGCGCGCAGCGCGCACGCTCATGCAGTGACCCTGGGTGGCCGGGTCAAGCCCGGCTATGACGAATTTGTTGGGGCTCGACGATTACAAATCGATTCGCCAGCGGAGTGAGTCGCCGCCGCCGTAGGCTGCGGGCTTTTGCTCGCGGCCGAGCAGCTTGCCGCCGTTTGAGGTGATCACCTTGTGCGAGGGGATGTTGTCGGGGTCGGTCGTGAGTTCGACGTAAGCCAAACCTCTCGCGCGGGCTTCGGGCAGGAGCTGGCGCAATGCTTCGGCGGCGTAGCCCCTGCCGCGCTTCCACTCCACCACCGTATAGCCGATGTGGCCGAGCACGTGCGGCGGCAGCTCAGACGTTCCCTTCTGCCAGCGAAAGCCGATCAGGCCGCAGAACGTGCCGTCCCAGACCCAGCGGACGAAGCCCGGCAGCCGCTTCGACAGCGTGCCGTCCGGCATCTTGTAGTCGGGGCCTTTCGCTTCCTCGTCGTCGAGGGTCGCGAGAAACGCAGCAGCGTCCTCGCTGATGCGGCTCAAGTGATCGGCGGCGCCGGCGCGGCCGCGCACGTTGTCCGGGTTCCAGCCGCGTTCGAGCGCGTCGATGTAGGCCGGCAACATGCCGGTCGAGGGCTTCAGGATCTTGACGGGTTCAGTCATCGGCGCGTGCTCGCGTGGCGGGCTTCATGATCGATCAACCACCGCTTTCGCTCAAGCCCGCCACCGTAGTGGATGAGGTTGCCGTTCGCGCCGACCAAGCGGTGGCAGGGGACGACGATCGAGATCGGGTTGAAGCCGTTCGCAGCGCCGACGGCGCGCGCGGCGCTAGGGCGGCCAATCGCGCGCGCGTGGTCGCCGTAACTGCGTGTCGTGCCCGGGGCCACGCGGCGGAGCGCTTTCCAGCACCGGGTTTGGAAGTCCGTGCCGAAGACGACGACGGGGAGCTCGTCGATGACGCGGATGTCCCCGTCGAAGTAGCGCGCGAGGGCGGCGGCGAAACGCGTCGGTTTGGGCGCGCGCTTGACGTCGGCGTCCGGGAAGTCGCGGGCGAGCTCCCTTGCGCGCCGATCTTTGCGGTCGGCGAAGGCGATGTTGGCGAGCGCCTTGCCGTCATGTGTGATCAAAAGCGGTCCGATCGGCGTTTTGATGCGTTCGACGAAGAGGTGCATGTCAGTCGCTCAGGGATGCCCAAAGGTGCATCGTGGCGTACGCGCGATACGGGCGCCAGCGTTCGGCGCGGCGGAGCACTTCTTTGTCGCTCGTCGTGTTCAGCGCTTTGCGCACACCGAGGTCGGAGGCGGGGAACGCGTCGGAGTGCCCCATACGCATCGCCATGTAGTGAGCGGTCCAGGGGCCCAAGCCCGGCAGATCGGCGATGCGCTCGACGAACGTGTCGAGCGGCTGGCCGCTCGCGAGCAGCGTCGCGTCGTCTCTGACCGCGCGGGCGAAGTTCGTGACCGTCGCCGCGCGGCGGGTGGTGAGGCCGATGCCGTCCAAGTTTGCGTCCGCGAGTTCGTTTGGGGTTGGGAACAGACGGGTCAGTGTGGCGTGGCCTTTCGCTGCGGTCTTCCCGAATCTCGTCGCAATGCGGCCCGCGAGCGTGGACGCGGCGGCGACGCTGACCTGTTGACCCAGGATGGCGCGCACGCCGAGTTCGAACGGGTCCCAGACTCCGGGGACGCGCAGGCCGGGGCGTTTTTTGAGCGAGGGGTTTAGTGCGTCGTCGGCGCGAAGGTGTGTTGCGATCGCTTTACCCGGCGCGTCGAGATCGAACAGGCGACGGAGTTTCTTGGCGATGTCGTTCGTGTCGGCCTTGCCCGTTACCTCAGCGGTCAGCACGTTCTTTGTCGGTAGAACCGAGATGCGGCCCTGAGCCCGCCCAAGTACGAAGGTCCGGCGATAGGTTTCGCCGTCCACTTCATCGACGCCGGGGATGGCGCGTGCCGCGAAGAACTTGAGCAGCGTCGGCCAATCGTAGGGGGCGTGATAGCGCAGGATCACGTTTGACGGCCCGCATGCTGAAGCGCCGATGGCGACTTGCAGCTGACGATGGCGGGGGCCTCTTGGATGAGCGCATCGTTCGTCAGCGCGTCGACCATGAACAGTGCGAAGTCGATCCGCCGCGTGCGGTTGCTGGCGAGTATGGGATCGCCGACGTGGCGGCTCCAAACGGGCAAGCCTTCGCTTTCTCCCTCCTCGAGATCGCTACCGCGCACGACGGTCCACTTCGTGGTGCTGGCGAATATCCGGCGGCAAGCCTCGACCTGATCGTCCAAGTCGGCGAACCTGAAAAAGCGGGCGACCGGTCCGAAGACCGCGACGATCGCCTTTAGCCGGGCGGAGTAAACGTCCTTGCCATCGCGCGAGATATGCCAACCGCAGGAGAAGATGAGCCGGGCGCCGGGTTTGGCATAATCCAGGACCGCTTGCGCGGTCCCGGTCGAATATTGCTGCACACCCCAAGGCACGAGCACGGTCAAAACGCCGTCGCATCCCGCCACAGCGCGCTCGATCACGGTCCGGTCGTTCGTTCTGCCGGGCATGATCGTCATGCGGTCTTTGAACTTGTCCAACTTCGTCGCGCTCTCCGGGCGGCAAACACCGACGACATCGTAGCCGCGCGCGAGCGCATGCTGGATCATGTAGTGGCCCAGTTTTCCGGAAGCGCCGACAATGCAGATCTTCATGACTAGGCTCCATGCCCCTCGCGGTTCGCCTGCGAGACTGGAAGGCGCAAGCGCGGGCTTCAGTCCCCCGCGATCAGGGCTTGTATCACCCACTTGCCTTTCCGCACTTCGAAGATGGCGCGGTATTCGACGGGGCTGCGGACGTCGGCCGACGGCACGAAGCCGCGCTGGCCGGTGGCCGTTTTGACTTCGTCCCAGTCGTTCGGGCCGGCTTCGTGCTGCATCTTGCCGGAAGATTTGACGACTTCGAGGATGTCGTAGTCCAGCCTGCGGATCACGCGCGCGCTTGCGTCCGGCTTCTCGCGCAGCACGGCGGACGGATTCGTGACGACGACGTACTCGAAGCTGTCGAGATCTTCGGGGAACGCGGCGTAGGCATAGGGTGCCGCGAAGCCGCCGGGGGCGATGAACTTGCCGCCGCCGTCGACGATCAGCGAAAGCACGTTCCAGACTTGCGTGTCTTTGTCGAACGGCTTCCACATTTTGTGGAACTCAAGTCCGCCGTAGCCGCCGCCGAAGTTCAGGTGGATGTCCGAGGCGAGGTGGTGGAACAGCTTCGCCGCGTCCTTGCGCGCGATGACGGCTTTCAGCTCGTTGCGGAATTGGACGAAGGATGGGTCCCTCGCCGCTTCGTCGACGGGGGCGAGGCGCGTGGGTGCAGGCTGTTCAGCCGCATGGGCTGCGGACGTCAACGCGATCAATACGATGCTCAGCCAACGGGTGATCATGCGGGTTCCTCAGAAGCGAAACGGACTGTCGGCCAATCTCGCATGTAGCGCGCGGCCTTTTCCAGATAGCGCTCCCGCGGCGGGCCCTGCCAGAGCGGGTTCGGGCGGATGAGGCGGTTGAAAATGTCGTCGAGGCCGAGCGGGGCGAAGATTTCGATGCCGGCGTCGCGGGGCCGGATGCCGACCATGCAGGCGGGCATCAGGAACTGCTTGACGCCGTCGCAGGAGCAATGGAGCTGCGGGTACGCGACGTCGAACTTGTTCGGGTACCAGAGGTGCACGCGGGCTTGGTTGCGCAGCTGCACCTCGCGATCGGCGAAAGCGAAGTGCTGGCTCGCGCGCTTGATCCAGCGGTGTTCGGCTTCCTCCGACGTGTCGGGGTCGAAGGTGAAGAGGTCATAGTCTAGGATGCCGTGGCCGCGCGGCTTGCCTTCGAGCATGTTCCAGACGGTCTGGAACAGTACGCCGCTGACAAGCCACAGATCGGGCGCCTCGAACGAGCGCATTGCCGCGAGGAGTGCGCCGATATTCAGGTCGCTTTCGATGATGCGGCGGAACTCTGTTTCGTGTTTCATCGCTTACCGACTGCGACCTGCGGAGGGGTATAGATGACGAACGCTGCCGACTTCAATCGCGAGCTTGCGCGAAGAATCAATCGCGACATTTGGAACGAGCGCCGCTTCGACAGGCTTGCGGACTACTTTGCCGACGACTTTGTCATGGACTACGCGCCGCACTTCGCGCGCCGGGGGCGCGAGGAACTGCGGGCAGCCGTCGAGCGCTCACATCAGGCATTCGAGGGCTTTCGCGAAGAGATCAAGACGATCGTGGCCGACAACGACCGTGTCGTCGTGCACTTCACCATAATGGGCCGACATACCGGTCATTGGGGACCGCTTCCTCCGACGGGCCGCGCCGTTGCGTTCGACGAGATCGTGATCATGACGGTGCATCAAGGCAAAGTCGTGCACCAGACCGGCGTGATCGACAATGTCACCGGATTGCGCCAGGTCGGCGTGCTGCCGACGCCGCCCGCCGGTTGAGAGTCCATCCTCAGCTACTCGCTTTGCGTCAGCACCTGCGCGAATGCGAGCCAGGTTGGGCTTGTGAAGGCCCAGGTGATGGCTACGTGGGTCACCCCGAGGATGGCTGCTGCGTACCAATAGGCCGGGTGAATGCGTTTGTTCTGCGCGTAGTCGTACGCCATCGCCACGGCGAGCAGCAGGTCGGTCACGATCAGCGATCCCTGCGCGCCCCAGGATGCGAATCCTAGAGGTACAAGGATGCGGCCCGTACCGGGCCCTGTGACCGAGAACATCGCGGCGAGCATGAGGCGCTTGTGCCAATCGCTGCGGCTGCGGTTCCAAAGTGCGAGTCCCACCAACGACAGCGACGCCACCATCCCCATCAGAGGCAGCGCCATGAACGCGAGGGGCGGCGGCGATTCCGGCGGGGCGTGGCCGAGTTGGCCGGCAGTGATTGCCGTCCAGAAGCCGAGCATCGCCATGAGGCCGAACAACAACGCACCCATCATGCCCAGTTGGCGGTGCAGGGCCGGGCGCCCGGTCGAAATGAAAGCGGCTTGCGCGACGAACAGGGTCATCCAGAGCGTTCCGACGATCCCGTGCGCGACGGTTAGGATCGACAGCGGCGGCACTGGGGCTTGGATGACGGGCTTCAGGTAGAACGACGGGGCGAAGCCTAGGAACAGGATCGCGACCGAGATGATCGACATGATCAGAAAGAAGCGCGATTCCGATTGGAAGCGGCTCTTGCCGGCTTGTGCGTCCAGTGTCGTCATGCGCCCTACTCCGCTGCTTGCGCTTTTGGCGGCGGGGTCCAACGTAGCACCGGTTTGCGGGCGGCGGCGGTTTCGTCGAGGCGGCGGCGCGGGGCGAAGTGCGGGGCGCCTTCGAAGCGGCGCTTGTCGTTGCCCTGCGCTTCCTTCGCGAGCGTTCCCAGCACGTGGATGAACTCGTCGAGTGCGTGTTTCGATTCCGTCTCGGTCGGTTCGATCAGCATCGCGCCGTGGACGACGAGCGGGAAGTACATCGTCATCGGGTGGTAACCTTCGTCGATCAACGCCTTCGCGATGTCGAGCGTGGTGACGCCGGTGTCTTTCAGGAAGCTGTCGTCGAACAGCGCCTCGTGCATGCACGGGCCGCTTGCCGCGAACGGGGCGGAGATCGTGTCTTTCAGCGACGCCAGAACGTAGTTCGCGTTCAGTACGGCGTCGGCCGCGACTTGCGCGAGGCCATCGGCGCCGTGGCTCAGCATGTAAGCCATCGCACGCGTAAACATGCCCATCTGGCCGTGGAAGGCGCACATGCGGCCGAAGGGTTTCGCGTCGTGCGTTTTCGCCGCGGCGTCGTCTTCGATCAGTTCGAAGCCGCGATCGCCGTGGATGATCAGCGGCACGGGCGCGAACGGCGCGAGCGCTGCCGAGAGCACCACGGGGCCGGCGCCCGGGCCGCCGCCGCCGTGCGGGGTCGAGAACGTCTTGTGCAGGTTGATGTGCATCGCGTCGATGCCGAGGTCGCCGGGGCGCACGCGGCCGACGATGGCGTTGAAGTTCGCGCCGTCGCAGTAGAAGTAGGCGCCCGCTTTGTGCACGGCGTCGGCGATCTCGATCATGTCGTTTTCGAACAGGCCGCAGGTGTTCGGGTTCGTGAGCATGATTGCGGCGACGTTCGGGCCGAGCTTGGCTTTCAGTGCGGCGACGTCGACGCGGCCGCGTTCGTTCGCTGGGATCGCTTCGACCGTGTAGCCCACGAGGGCTGCGGTTGCGGGGTTTGTGCCGTGCGCGGATTCAGGGACGAGTACGACGGTGCGGTGGGCCTCACCCTTTGCGTGGTGCGCGGCGCGGATCGCCATGAGGCCGCAGAGTTCGCCGTGGGCGCCGGCCTTCGGGCTCATCGCGACGGCGGGCATGTTGGTGAGCAATTTCAGCCAATGCGCGAGATGGTCGATCAGGCTGAGCGCGCCTTGGATCGTGGACGCCGGTTGCAGCGGGTGGATGTCGGCGAAGCCCGGGAGCCGCGCCATCTTTTCGTTGAGGCGCGGGTTGTGCTTCATCGTGCACGAGCCCAGCGGATAGAGGCCGTAGTCGATCGCGTAGTTCTTGCGCGACAAGCGCACGAAGTGGCGGACGACTTCCGGTTCGCTGAGGCCCGGCAAACCGATCGCGCCGCGGCGGCGCAGACCGCCTAAGCGGTCGTGCTTCAGTTCGGGTTCCGGCAGGTCGACGCCGCAGGCGCCGGGGCGGCCGGTTTCGAAGATCAGCTTCACTTCGCGGTCGAGCCCGCGGTGGCCGGAGATTGTGGCGAGTTCGCCGTTGCCGGTCGCGCTGCCTGTCGTCGGGCGGCCTTGCTTGTTCATCATGAGAGCACCTTCGAGAGGCCAGCGACGAGCGCGTCGATGTCGGCGGGAGTGGTCGTTTCGGTGACGGCGACGAGGAGCAGGTTTGCAGCGTTTCGATCGTGCGGCTTCAGGCGCGAGACGGGAACGCCGGCGATGATGTTGTCCTTCGCCAATTGGTCGACGATGGGCGCGGCCGGCTTGGCGAGCTTTAGGGTGAACTCGTTGAAGAACGTCGGCGTCATCAGTTCGACGCCTTTCACCTTCGCGAGTTTGTCGGCGGCTTGGACGGCGCGGTCGTGGTTCAATGCCGCGAGTTTGCGGAAGCCGTCTTCGCCGAGGAGCGCCATGTGGATCGTGAAGGCGAGGCAGCAGAGGCCGGAGTTCGTGCAGATGTTGCTCGTCGCCTTCTCGCGGCGGATGTGTTGTTCGCGCGTCGAGAGCGTGAGCACGAAGCCGCGGTTGCCTTGCGCGTCGACCGTTTCGCCGCAGAGGCGGCCGGGCATTTGGCGGACGAATTTTTGGCGCGTGGCGAAGAGGCCGACATAGGGGCCGCCGAAGTTCAGCGCGTTGCCGATCGATTGGCCTTCCGCGGCCACGATGTCGGCGCCCATTTCGCCGGGCGGCGTGATGGCGCCGAGCGAAACAATTTCGGTCACCACGGCGACGAGCAGTGCGCCTTTGGCGTGGGCGGCGTCGGAGAGCGGGGTGATGTGGCGGATCGCGCCGGTGAAGTCCGGGTTTTGGACGACGAAGCAGGCGGTCTTGTCGTCGAGCGCGGCTTCGCTCGCTTCGACGATTTCGAGGCCGGAGGCTTCGGCGGTCGTGCGGACCGTTTCGGTGTAGTGCGGGTGCAGGTTTGGCGAGAGGACGATGCGCTTCCTGTTCGTCACGCGGGCGGCCATCAGGACGGCCTCAGCCGTCGCGGTGGAACCGTCGTACATGCTGGCGTTCGCGACATCCATGCCGGTCAGCATCGCGACCTGGGTTTGGAACTCGAACAGATATTGCAGCGTGCCTTGCGCGATTTCGGGCTGGTAGGGCGTGTAGCTGGTCAGGAATTCGGAGCGTTGGATCAGGTGATCCACGGTTGCCGGAACGTGGTGGCGGTAGGCGCCGGCGCCGCAGAAGAACGGGACGCTGCCGGCCGACACGTTGCGCGCGGCGAGCTTGGCCATTTGGCGTTCGACTTCGAGTTCGCCGGCGTGCATCGGGAGATCGACGAGTGTCGTGAGATACGCCTCGCGGGGCACGTCGCGGAAGAGGTCGTCGATCGACTTCGCGCCGATCTTCGCCAGCATCGCGCTGCGGTCGGCGGTGGTGAGCGGCAGGTAACGCATCAGAGCCCCTTTACGTAGTCGTTGTATTCGGCCTCGCTCATGAGGCCGTTGAGGTCGGCCGTGTTCTTGACCTTGAGCTTCATGAACCAGCCGGCGCCGGTGGCGTCGGCATTGACTTTGGCGGGTTCGGCTTCGAGGGCGCTGTTGACTTCGACGACTTCGCCGGAGATCGGGGCGTAGACTTCGCTCGCCGCTTTCACGCTTTCGACGACGGCGGCCTCGCCGCCCTTCTCGACCGCTTTGCCGACGGCCGGGAGTTCGACGAAGACGACGTCGCCCAGCTGCTCGGCCGCGTAGGCCGTGATGCCGACGGTTGCGACGTTGCCGTCGAGGCGAACCCATTCGTGGTCTTTGGTGTATTTCGTGGTCATGGTGGATCTCAGAGTTTGTGGAAGCGTTTTTGGACGAAGGGCATTGGCGCGACGCGGGCCGGGAGTTTTTGGCCGCGGACGATGAGGGTGAGCGGCGTGCCGTCGTTGGCGAGGTCAGCTCTCACGTAGCCCATCGCGATCGGGCCGTTGACCGAGGGGCCGAAGCCGCCGGAGGTGATACGGCCGGCGGGGGCGCCGGTGGCGTCGACGATTTCGGTGCCTTCGCGGGCGGGGGCGCGGCCTTCGGGTTTGATACCGACGCGGACGCGCTTTGCGCCGTTGAAGAGCTGGTCCATGATTTTGTCGGCGCCGGGGAAGCCTTTTTCCAGCTTGCGGCGCTTGCCGATGGCCCAGGTGAGGTTCGCTTCGACGGGCGTCGTTTGCTCGTCGATGTCGTGGCCGTAGAGGCAGAGGCCGGCTTCGAGGCGCAGGCTGTCGCGCGCGCCGAGGCCGATGGGGGCGACGTCGCTGTCGCTAAGCAGCACGCGGGCGAACGGCGTCGCGAGCGCTGCCGGCACGGAGATTTCGTAGCCGTCCTCGCCGGTGTAGCCGGAGCGGGAGACGAAGAGTTCGGCGCGTTCCCAGAGGGACGTGGCGATGGTCATGAAGTTCATGGCGGCTACGCCGGGGACGATGCGCTCCAGGACGGAAGCGGCCTTCGGGCCTTGCAGGGCGATGAGGGCGCGGTCTTCGAGGCGTTCGAGTTTCGCGCGGCCTTTCAGCGAAGCCGCGATGTGGGCGAAGTCGGCGTCCTTCGTCGCGGCGTTGACGACGAGGAACAGTGTCCCAGCTTTCTCCGGTTGATGAGGGCGGCTCACCATGAAGTCGTCGCGGATGCCGCCTTCGTCGTTGAGCAGCAGCGTGTAGCGGATCTGGCCGGGCTTTAGCGCTTTGATCTCGCCAGGCGTGAGTGTTTCGAGAAGCGCCGCGATCTCGTCGTGGCCGCCCGCGCCCTCGAGCCGGAGCCAGGCCTGACCCATATGCGAGACGTCGAAGAGGCCGGCGGCGGCGCGCGTGTGCAGGTGCTCCTTCAAAATGCCGGCGGGGAATTGCACCGGCATATCGTAGCCGGCGAACGGCACCATTTTGCCGCCGAGTTCGGCGTTCAGCGCGTAGAGCGGGGTTCGTTTCAGGTCGCTTGGGGCCGGATCGGCCATGGGGTCTCTTTCCAAACAGGTTTCGCGATGCTCTCACGGCCGCAGCACCGCCGCGGTTTAAGAGCCCCTGTCTGTCATGAGGACCTGAGAGATTTCGCGCGCCCCCTCTCGCAAGAAGGAAGACCCGCCTACCCCGTCGGTGGAACGCCGCTTGCCGCTGCGCTCGCTTTCCAGACTGTCATCGCCTTTGCGGTCCCGGGTGCCTGAGAGATTCCAGGGCGGTTGCTCCTTCGGCGGCGGGCGATGAGCCCGCTCTCTTCCGCAAAGGGTCGAATGATTGGCCGCCCAAAGCGCGCCGTCGCGGCGGGCTTTGTGCGTTGGGGCGATGTGACCCGCCTACCCTCCCCAAGTCAACGCGCCAAGATGGCCGGGCATGGGGAAATTGGCCGATTTTGGCGGCTCGCGAAGCCGGACAAGCCGGACAAGGACCGCTGTCCGCTTTCGACTGTCCGGATCGTTGAACCGGCATATGTGGCGCTGGGGCAAAGCTGCGCCGCATCGCGCGCGAGGCGTGAATGGGTCATGGGGCGGCCAGTAGCTTGTGCAGCGTCTGCATGAACGGCTTGTCCAGCTGCTGCAAATTCTCGGTTCGGCCGCGAATGACTCCGTCGGCGTCGAGGAGGATGATGGTCGCGGAATGAGAGAAACTGCCGTCGGGGAGCGGGCGGTAGCGGATGCCGAGCGCTGCGGCGATATCGCGCACGGTGTCGCCGGATGCGCGTGCGAGACGCCAACGGTCACTGTCGATCGCGTGCGATGTCGCGAACTTTGCCAAGGCCTGCACCGTGTCGCGCTCGGGGTCGAAGCTGATCATCGTCACGCGAAGCCGCGCGCGCTCGGCCGGTGTTAGTTCCCCTTCCATGCGCTGCAGCGTCATCGCAAGAACCGGGCAGATGCCCTGACAGGAGGCATAGAACATCGTGATCAGTGTCGGGTGGCCGCGCGCAGCGGCAAGCGTGGTGTGTTTGCCCGCCTGATCGGTCAGGTCGGCCTGCAATTGATAGATCGATTCTCCCGGCACGGTTTCGGCGGACGGCATGACATCGTGATGATGATCCTGCGGCACACCTGCGGCGGCGGTCGCGATCAACAGAAGCGCGATGGTCGACATCAGCCGCATCATCATCGTGGCATCTCCGTTACGCAGCGAAATCCGAGGTTCTTCGTGGTGTCGCTTGCCTGTAGCGACGACAGGAATGCAATGCGCATCAGCACCGCGTAATTTTCGCGATCCGCCATGTTCAGCGCACCCTCGCCGCAGAAGCGCGAGCGATCGCCGCCGCCCTGTTCGCGGCTGTCGTTGCTGACGAGCAGTGCATTGAAATCCAGCACCCACTCCCACACCAGGCCGTGCAGGTCATGGACGCCGTAATAGTTCGCGGGCGACTGCGCGACCGTGGCCAGCGCATGGGAAGATGTTTCCGCGTACCAACTGAGAATGCGCTGGCGCCAAATGGAATCGCGCCGCGCATCCGGGGACTTTTCATCCGCGGCTGCGGCGTATTCCCATTCGTACCACGTCGGCAGACGGGCATTGCGCGCCTCGCAATAGGCTTTGGCTGCGAACCAGCTGATGTGCGTGACGGGCTGCGACGGCTGCACTGTGTGTCCCAATTCGACCGGGCTATGCCAGTGCGACAGATACTGCGCGTCGGCAAACAGCCGCGCGACGCGATCGCGGCGCCACTTCGGCTGTTTCTTGACGAACGCGAGGAACTGCGCGTTCGTGACCGGTGTGCGGTCGAGTCGAAAGCGCTTGATGACCGCCTCCGGCTGATCGGGTGCCGGCGGCAGAACGGAGACAAAGCGCGCCGGACCCAACGTGACCGGATCCGCCGCGCTGCCCGCACCGGCGAACGGCGCGAGAAGGATGAGACACGAGGTGTAGGCGAATCTCATCGCACTCCATCATCGTTTGCACATCTGGCGCCTTGAGCTTTTCTCAAGGCGCCAGGCGTGCGATCACTTCGCCGCGCCCGCAGGCCGTGCCGTCGAGGCACGGACCCTCGCAACTTCGTCCTTGGTCACGGTCGAGCCTTTGTTGCCCCAACTGTTCGTCACATAGGTGAGAATGTTGGCGACTTCGTCGTCGTTGAGCTGGCTCATCGGCGGCATGACCGAGTTGTAGTTCTTGCCGTTCACCGTCACGGGACCGCTGAGGCCGTTCAGGACGATGTCGATCGCGCGCCTCTTGTCCTTGAGCAAGAAGTCGGAGCCCGCAAGCGGCGGAAAGACATCCGGCAGTCCGGCGCCGCTGGTCTGGTGGCAAACCGAGCATGTGCCATTGAACAGAGCTTTGCCCGCATCGACTTGCTGCGCCACAGTGAGCGTGCCTTGCTCGTGCGCGGTCGCCGCCACGCCGACCGCGGCTAGGTTGTCCGCCTTGTCGCCGAGATAGGTGGCATCGAGCTCTTTGCCGGAGTAGATGTCTTTGCGCTCCGGGCCCTCTGCCTGCATGATCGCCAGCGCGCCCTTGTTGAAGGCGCGGAAGATCGAGTGATCGACCAAGACGTACTTGCCCGGCACTTCCACGCGGAACTCGGCAATCGCGCTGCCGCCCGCCGGAATCAAGGTCGTCTGGACGTTTTCCTGGAAGCGCGTGCCGCCTTCAAACCACACCTTGTCGAAGATTTCACCGATGACGTGGAAACTCGACACCAGGTTGGGACCGCCGTTGCCGATGAACAAGCGCACGGTCTCACCGGTCTTGGCCGTCAAGGCGTTCGGGCCGACGAGCGAGCCTTCCGAACCGTTGAACACGACATAGGTCGGGTTCTCATCGATCGCCTTTTGCATGTCGAACGCTTGGCGGCCTTTTTGCCGGTATTTGCCGACCGTGTAGAAGTCCCCTTGCACGACATAATATTCATGGTCCACCGGCTTGAACCCACCAGGCGGCTCCACAAGGATCAATCCGTACATGCCGTTCGCCACGTGCATGCCCACTGGCGCGGTGGCGCAGTGATAGATGTACAGACCTTCGTTCAGCGCCTTGAACGTGAATTGCGATTCGTGCCCCGGCGCGGTGAATGAGGAGGCGGCTCCGCCGCCCGGTCCCGTGACGCCGTGCAAGTCGATGTTATGCGGCATCTTGCTATCGGGGTGGTTTCTCAGATGAAACTCCACCGTGTCGCCTTGGCGAACGCGGATGAAGCTCCCGGGGACGGTGCCTCCGAACGTCCAAAACGTGTACTTGGCGCCTTCTGAGATTTCCTTCTCGACTTCGCGCACTTCCAGCTCGACGATCACCTTCGCGGGTTTCGTGCGATTGGTCGCCGGCGGCACCTGCGGCGGCGAGGTGAGCACGGCTTTGATCGGCTCACCCTCGGGCGGCCCGAAGTCACCTTTGGCCGAACCTCCAGTGCCGTCGGAGGCCGACGTCGCTTCCGACTTGTCGCCACTTCGGCCGCAGCCGGAGAGAATGAACGGCGACAGAGTAAGAAGCGCCGCGCAGAAAAGCAGCGGCGTGGAGCGAAGCCGTGGACGAGTGCGCATGATGTCTCCCTTGCATCGTGACGTTGAAGCTGCGAGCAGGACCATTTGAACCGTGCACCGCTGGTACGCGTTGACTCAAATCAAGACCGATTGGGTCCAACGGGCCTTGCCATCGGAGCGGCAGTCAACAATCGGTCCCCAAGCCGATCGGCAACACAGTCTCATCGTTGATTCAGATCAAGGCGACGGCCAGCACCGCCCGGCAGTGTTGGAAGAGGGCCAATTCATCCTCACGAAGGGATGTCATGAACTTACGCCACGCCTTTCCGCGCCAGCTTCGGACCGCAACACTCCGGCAGGCGCTCGCGGCAGCCGCCATTTCGATCCTCTTTGCCAGCAGCGCCGGTGCCACCGGAGACGTCACGAAAGGCGAAAAGGTCTTTGCCAAGTGCAAGATTTGCCACGACGCGGCCAGCACGCAGAACAAGATCGGGCCTTTTCTGAAGGGCGTCTTCGGACGCAAGGCGGGCACGGTCGCCGGATACACCTATTCGAACGCGATGAAGTCGTCCGGCATCGTATGGAACGAGGACAAGCTGAAGGCATTTGTGGCGAACCCGAAGACGCTCGTCCCGGGCACCAAGATGACGTTTGTGGGCCTGAAGAAGCAGGATGAGATCGAGAATTTGATCGCCTATCTCAAGACGGCAACGAAGTAGCGAAGAGCTGACGGCTCAATCCGATCGCAGGGAGACGCCAATGAGCGAAGAGAAAACAACTTCACCAGCGGCCTTGCCGGAGCGCATCCCGGCGATGCAGCGACTGCTCGACAATCCATTCTTGCTTCTGTTCCTCGGCATCACCATGCCCGCCGTGATCTACCTCATCTGGGGGCTCATGGAGATTTTGCAGATTCCAATCGCGAAATAGGAGATTCGCATGGCAATCCACCCGCCGGAAAATCGCATTTGGTGGAACGAACCCGTCGCCAGAGGCGAACTCGTTTGGATCGCCGTGGCCTTCGTCTGGGGCCTCATCATGTTTTTCATGATGATCTACTGGCACCTTGAGGGCGGGCAAAACCTGTCGCCTGAGGTCTATCGCATCGAACCGGCGACTTTCGAGCAGCGTACGAACGATTTCGCCGAGAAGTACAAGGTGCGCGAGGAGGGCGATACCGGCTTCCCGGTCGCCAAGCCGCCGCCTGGCGGTGAGGCCTACATGCTGGCGCGGCTTTGGCAATGGTGGCCGGTCCTGGAGTTGCAGAAGGGGCAGAGTTACCGCCTACACCTTTCTTCGGTCGATTATCAGCACGGGTTCTCACTGCAGCCGACCGGGATCAACATCCAGGTTCATCCTGGTCTCGAGCATGTCGTGACAGTCACGCCGACGCAGGCCGGCGAGTTCAGTGTGGTGTGCAACGAATTTTGCGGACTGGGTCATCACACGATGGTCGGCCGCATTCACGTCGTCGAATAGTGGGGAGCGCCAAATGGCTACCGCTGCAGCACAATCCGGATGGATCGGAACCCTAGCGACGAAGTTTCGTACTTGTCCCGCGACCGGTCTCAAAGTCGATCTCGCCGCCGAACGCTTGATCAAGGCGAACGCGGTTGCCGCCGTCATCTTTCTGGCAGTCGGCGGACTATTCGGCCTGATGGTCGCGCTCACGCGGTGGCCGGCGGTGCATCTGCTCGACGCCGACTGGTTCTACCTCGCGCTCACCGCGCACGGTTTGGACGTCCTCCTTCTCTGGATCATCTTCTTCGAGATCGCGGTACTCTATTTCGCGTCCGCGGTCATACTCTCCAGCCGGTTGGCCGCGCCGCGATGGGCGTGGCTCGGGTTCGGCCTGATGGTCGCCGGCGGGGTTCTCACCAACATCGCCGTGCTGCAAGGCGACTCGAGCGTGATGTTCACCTCGTACGTGCCCATGAAAGCACACCCGAATTTCTATTTGGGGCTGATCATCTTCGCGGTAGGCGCGCTGATCGGCTGCTGCGTGTTTTTGGGCACGCTGGTCATCGCGAAGGACGAGAAGACTTATGAAGGGTCAATTCCTCTCGTCACCTTCGGCGCGCTTACGGCGTGCATCATCGCCGTCTTCACCCTTGCCTCGGGCGCAATCATTCTGATTCCGACGTGGCTGTGGTCGCTCGGCTATATCACACACCTCGATACGTTGATGTACAAGCTCGTGTGGTGGGCGATGGGGCACTCTTCGCAGCAGATCAACGTCTCGGCGCAAGTCGCCCTCTGGTACATGATCGCGGCGGTGACGGTCGGCGCGAAGCCGCTGTCGGAGAAGGTCAGCCGCATGGCCTTCTTCATGTACATCCTGTTTCTCCAATTGGCATCGGCGCACCATTTGCTGGTCGAACCTGGCCTCAGTTCCGAATGGAAGATCGTCAACACCTCTTACATGATGTATCTGGCCGTTCTGGGCTCGTTGATCCACGGCATGACGGTTCCGGGCGCGATCGAGGCCGCACAACGCAAGAACGGTTTCACCAAAGGCGTGTTCGGCTGGCTGCGCAACGCGCCGTGGGGCAACCCCGCCTTTGCGGGCATGTTCCTCTCGCTCGTTCTTTTCGGCTTCCTGGGCGGCATATCCGGCGTGATGCTGGGCACCGAGCAGCTGAACATCATGCTGCACAACACGCTTTATGTGCCGGGCCACTTCCACGGAACGGTCGTCGCCGGGACGACGCTCGCGTTCATGGGGGCGACCTACCTCTTGATCCCGCTGATCTTCCAGCGCGAGGTCATCTGGCCGACGCTAGCGAAGTGGCAGATTTATCTCTTCGCCATCGGGGTCGCGGGCATCTCGCTCTTCATGATGGGCGCCGGTACGCTCGGCGTGTCGCGGCGGCACTGGGACATCACGTTCTCGGACAGCCCGATCAGCTTCAGCTACCCCGACACGGCCTTCTTGATGATGGGTCTTAACGGGATCGCAGCGATCATTGCGGCGACCGGCGGCGTGCTGTTCATCGTCATCACGGTCGCGAGCATTCTGTACGGAAAGAAAGTGGATGCCAGCAACGCCGTCGCCGCGCTGGGCCCGATGCCACAAAAGGTCGTCCGCGACGCGGTTGCGAAGTACGGGGATGCGGGGACGTGGCACCTGCCGGGTACCTACATTCTGGTCGGCGTGTTCTTCACGTCTTTCGTGCTCTACTACTTCATCAACTGGAAATATCTGTCCGAACTTTGGCTGATGAAATAGGGGCCTGCTGCCATGGCGGCTGCTTCGCTGATCAAAGACGTCGTGTCGATCTTCAAGATTCGGATCGGCGTCGCGATCATGCTGAGCGCCGTCGGCGGCATGGCGATCTCGCCGGGTCCCCTGCCCGACGTCTGGCGACTGGCAGTGCTCGCACTCGCGGTTACGCTGGCCTCGGCCAGTGCCGGGGCCTTCAATCAGTGGGCTGAAGCCGATCTCGACCGGCTGATGCCGCGGACGGCGAACAGGCCGTTTGCCGCAGGGCGTTTGGTGCCCGACGGATGGTGGCTTGCAGGAATCATCGGCTTGCTCGTTTTTGCGGTGACGCTCGCCGCCGCGGTCACCAATGCGTCGGCTGCGTTTCACACGTTCATGGGCGCGTTCGTGTACGGCATCGTCTACACGCTGTGGCTCAAGCGGCGGAGCTGGGCGAACATCGTGGTGGGCGGCCTGGCCGGAAGCTTCGCGGTTCTTGCGGGCGCGACTGCGGTCGATCCATCTTTGGGGCCGGAGCCGTTGTTGCTGGCCACGGTGATCTTCTTGTGGACGCCGCCGCATTTTTGGAGCCTGGCCATCGCGCAACGCGAAGCCTATGCCGTCGCCAACGTTCCCATGTTGCCCGTTGTGGCGGGCGACGCGTTGACGGCAAAGATCATCTTGGCCCACACCACGGTGCTGGTCGGCCTGTCGCTCGTGCCGGCCGCTCTTTCGATGGGACCGATCTATTTGGCCGGCGCGCTCTCGGGCGGCTTGCTGTTCGTGTGGACCAGCGTGCGTTTGGTGCTGGCGCCGGGTCGTGCCCGTGCGCTGCAGAATTTCTTCGCTTCGCTCGCGCAGCTGATGCTGCTCCTCTTGGGGACGGTTCTAGACCGAGCGCTGGGAGGCGTCTGATGGGCCGGTGGCTGGTGCTGGTGTGGTTGGCGGCATTGCCGTTTGCCGCTGCGGCAACGGCGGATGAACGTTCGGACGCCGCGTTGGCCGCATCGCAAGCGGCCGTGGGCCGCGAGGTTCCCGATCTGCCCATGCTCGATACCGACGCGCGGCCGGTTTCGCTGGGCGCGTTTCGGGGGCGACCGATGGTTCTCACTCTCATCTACACGGGCTGCGCGGATGTCTGTCCGCTGGTGATCGAAAACTTGGCGCCGGCGGCCGCCGCAGCCGAGCAAGCGCTGGGCGCCGGGAGCTTTACGGTGCTGACGATCGGGTTCGACGCACGCAACGATACGCCGGCGCGGATGCGTTCGTTCGCGCGCGAGCACAAAGCTGGGGGCAAAAACTGGCATTTCCTGGCGGCACGCGATGCGAAGACCCGCGACCTCTTGGCGGACGCTGTCGGCTTCAACTTCTTTCCGCTGGCTGGCGGGTTCGATCACATGGCGCAGGTCACCGTTATCGATAAGCACGGCAAAATCTACCGGCAAATCTACGGCAGCACGTTCGACACGCCGCAGATCGTCGAGCCGCTGAAGGAACTCGTGTTCGGACGCGAGAAACCGTTCTTTTCGTTGGAAGGGATCAGCGCGCGGGTCAAGCTGTTCTGTACGGTCTACGACCCGAATACCGGTCGCTATTACTTCAACTACTCGCTGTTCGCGTCGATCCTGATCGGCGCCGTGTGCCTGATGCTGGTGCTCATCGCGCTCGTCAGAGAGACACGAAAGGCGATGAAGTCGCGTCAGGCCTGACCGGCATGGAGCGGTTCAAAGCGGTGCTGCGCTTCGCCTTCGACGCGGCCGAAACGGCCTTGGGAGCCGCTTTCCCGGCGGCGTGGAACCCGCTGTTGAATCTGGGCGCGCTCGGTTTCTTCTTCTATTGGATCGTCACGGTCAGCGGCGTCTACATCTTCATCTTCTTCGACACCGGGATCACGCAGGCCTACGCCTCCATCGAGTACATGACGCGCGACCAGTGGTATGCGGCCGGCCTCATGCGCAGTCTGCACCGCTATGCATCCGAAGGTTTGGTCGTGGCGATGCTGTTGCATATGGTGCGCGAGTTTGCGCTCGACCGGGCGCGCGGTGTGCGGTGGTTCAGTTGGATTACGGGGATTCCGGTTCTCGTCATGGTCTATGTGGCGGGAATCACGGGCTATTGGTTGGTGTGGGATCGCCTGTCGCAGTATGTCGCCATCGTGTCGACGGAATGGCTGGACCGGCTGCCGTTTTTCGGGCAGCCGATCGCGCGGAATTTCCTGTCGCCCGACACGCTGGAGAGCCGCTTCTTCACGTTGATGACGTTTCTGCACATCGCAGTGCCGCTGATCGCGTTGTTCGTGCTCTGGCTGCATTTGATGCGGGTGACCAAGCCGCGGATCAATCCGCCGCGCGGCTTGATGATCGGCACCGGGCTCTCGCTCATCGCGCTTTCGGCGGTCGCGCCGGCGATGAGCCAAGCGCCCGCGGATTTGGCCCGTGTGCCAGGCGTTGTCGGGCTCGATTGGTTCTATCTTTGGGCCTATCCCTTGATCGAGACCCTGCCCGGCCCGGTGACGTGGTCGGCCTCGCTCGCCTGTCTGCTGATCATGGTTGCGATCCCGTGGTTGCCGCCGTTGAAGCGGGCGGCGGTGGCGGCCGTCAGTCTGGACAATTGCAACGGCTGCGGCCGGTGCGCCGCCGACTGCCCTTATGCGGCGATTTCCATGCAGATGCGCAGCGACGGTCTGCCGTTCGAAGGCGAAGCGAAGGTCGATGCGTCGTTGTGCGTGTCGTGCGGGATCTGCGCGGGGTCCTGCCCCACATCGACGCCGTTCCGCCGCATGTCGGAGATGATCCCCGGGATCGATTTGCCGGACCGGTCCATCGCTTCGATCCGTGCCGATGTCGATGCGGAGGGTGCGCGGCTGACGGGCAGCGGACGCGTCATCGTTTTCGGCTGTATCAATGCGGCCCAGGTCGAGGTGCTGCGGTCGGAGAGCGTCGGCGTCGTGGCCGTGAATTGCACCGGTCATCTGCCGCCGTCGTTCATCGACTATGTGATCAGCCGCAATCTTGCCGACGGCGTCGTCGTTGCCGGCTGCAGCGAGAACGCGTGCCGCAACCGGTTCGGCGGGACCTGGACCGGCGAGCGTTTGGCCGGCGTGCGCGACCCGCATCTGCGTGCGCGGGTGCCGCGGGAGCGGCTCGCCGTCGTTTGGGCGGGGCGGCTGGGGCTTTCCGAGGTTCGCGAGGGCGTCGCTTCGCTGGCACAGCGTTTGAAGACGGCTGCGCCGTTGCCGAAGCGCACGCTCGCCAAGGCGAAGGAGGCGCATGATGCGTGAGCTTTTTCGCTACGCCGGGCAGGCGGCCGTCTATGCGTTGGCGGCCGCTTTCATCGGCTATTTTTCGGCGGCGCCGGCCTATCGCCAGGTGCCGGACGGCATGGCGCAGATCAAGCTGTCGTTCCGGCACGGCGCGGCGCGGGTCGTCAGTTGCCGGCGGCTGACGTCGAAGGAGATCGCGGCGCTTCCCCCGCGCGAGCGGCGGCCGAGCACCTGCTCGCGCGAGCGGGCGGCGATCGTGGTGCGGATCGCCGTCGACGGGCGGACGGTGTTTGACGCCGTGCTGCAGCCAACCGGCTTGTCCGACGACGGGCCGGCCGAGGCTTATCAGAAATTCCTGGTGCCGGCGGGGCGGCATCGGCTGGAGGCCCGTATGCGCGACAGCAAACGGACCGACGGCGGGTTCGATTATGAAAAGGTGGTGGACGTGGAGTTGGCGCCGTTTCAGAATCTGGCCATCGATTTCAAGGCCGACCAGGGCGGCTTTCTTCTCAGATGAGCGACCCCATGGAACCGCTGATCGCCTGGCGCGCGGCGTTCGAAACCGGCATCGCGGATGTGGACCACGAACACCGCCAGCTGGTGGAGCTGATCAATGCGCTCGCCCTGCAGGTCGCCGGGGCCGGCGACGCGGCGCAGATCCAAGCGTTCCTGGGCGAGGTGTTCGCGAAGATCGCGGCGCATTTCGCGCTCGAGGAATCGATCATGCGCGGGCAGAACTACGACGCGTACGCGGCGCACAAGGCCGAGCACGAACGGCTCTTGGACGAGATCCGCGACATCATGGACGCGGTGAGCGACGGGTCGCTTGCCGATTATCGCGGCGTGTTGGCGGCGACCGTGCGCGACTGGTTCGTCGGGCATTTCCAGACGATGGATGCGCGGTTGCACAAGCGGTTGCGGCGGTAAGCCCTGCCCCCGGTTTTGCGCGGGCATGTGGCACAGGTGGCGCTGCCTCAACGCCTGGCCCTTGGCCCGCACATGCTGTTGATCACGCCGAAGGGTTTCGTTTCCGTGCCGTCGGACACCGCGGCGCTGACCAGCCAGCCGTCTTCGCGGCAGATGCTGCGCGGCAGCGTGATGATGTAGGGGTCCACCACGGACGGCAGGCGGTTCGGCAGCGCCACGCGAAGCACGCGCCCGGTGCTCAAGATGAGGACGGTGCCGCCCGGTTCGCGCGCGACGGGCACGAAGGCGCGGAAGACGAGTTTGGTGGGCCGGTGCTGCTTGCCGTTCGCGTGCCGAAACGGGCCCGGGCCGGTGGTCGACGCAACCTCGAGCCTGCGCCGCCCGTCTTTCAAAACGATCGTGCAGGGGCGGAGTTGGAAGAGGTAGTTGAACTCGGCCAGGATGGAGGAGCGCTCAGCGCAGATGTCGACCGGCGGGGAGATTTTGCTGGGGTGCGGCGGCGGTGGAGGCGGCGGTGGCGCGGCCTGCGCGAGGCCGGACAACGCCAGCGCCGCGAGCACCAGCACAAACCTTTGTAGCGAGGCTTTTGTCATTTGCCGACCCGCCTGACACATTGCGACCGATAGGGAGAATAAGCGCCGAATATAGCTGAAAACGCCGGAAAATAATCGAACAAAATGTGAACTAAGCTGTCGCAGGGCGGTGGCGGTTCGCGCGAGGCGAATTTCGCGCGTCTCGCCCCCGCGTGGGCCCAAGGCCGTGCGCCAAGACTTACAGCCAAGACCGGGTTCCAAGACCGAGCCACAAGACCAAAGACTCGCCGCCAAGACTTGGGCGACATCGCGCTGCGGCGGGCGTAGAGTGCGTGGCGCTATGGCGCTTTCTCACATGCGGCGGCGGTTGAGGGTGTTCTGGCGGGGGGAACCCGCTGGTGCGGTTGCTCGCCGTCAACACGGCGATCGGGTTTGGGCTTTCGGCACTGTTCGTGGGCGCGATCGCGGCGCTGGACCTCGGCCACATGGGGCGGTTGCTGAGCGGCGGCGAGACTTGGCCGTTCGCGATTCTGCTGTGGTTCTTCACCGGGCTCACCTTCGCGAGCGTGCAGACGGGGATCGCGATCATGGCGCTGGCGCACGGCGGTGGTCGGGGCGGTGCGTGGCGGCGGGTCACGCCGCGGCCGATGACGGCGCGGCGGTCGGCGGTGGTGCGGGTTCGCGGGTAAGCGACATCTCCGCGAACGCTGCTGGCACCGATGCGCGGCTGGGGAATCTGTTACGTGTCCCCCTATTTTCTATTTTGAAGACGCGGCCACGGCGCGCGGCCGGCGAAGCGCCGGGCAGTTTATCGCGCGAACTGTGGACCGACCTTTGACCGCCCTTGCCGAGTGCCCGTGGAGAGCGATGCTGGGATTGTTTTGGGAAGAACCGAAATGACAATCGACGAAGCCACTCGAAAGCGTTGGTACGATGAAGCCTTCAAGCGCTGGTGGGACGAAGACTACTCTTGGGACGGGCTTGCGCGAAAGACGGCCGTTGGTGGTGACGGTAACCCGCAGTCGCTCCAGCTCTACTGGCGCAACGAGGAACCTCACCTTGTGGAATTTGCTGGCCGTCGCTGGGCGGCATTTCACTTACCGCCGCATGCACCTGATGGCACTACCAATTCCATTTGGGAGCGCATTCGGACGCGATTCAACACCCAGCTCACTGCGTACTACGAAGGGGGCGCGGCCGCGTACAACGCCAGCAGTGAGCCTGATTTTGTGCGCCGCCCCATGGCCCAACTTCAGGGCGTCATATTTCGAGATCAATTGCATGGTGTGCCGAACTCTCAAATCGTCGCAAACTTCTCGGATGCAATCTTCCTGAGCGACAAGCCGTTTGCGGCCCTCGCGTTTGGTTCCCCGCTTCTATTCAAGCGCGCGCTCTTCGCAAAGGGTGTGAGATTTGATCATACCGGCCAGCCGCCTGCAAATATGAGCGATGCGACGGTCTTGGGCGACTTGCATTTCGCAACCCAGATTAACGGCGCCGTCTCGTTTGCCAATCTCAAGCTCGCAGGTCGCGCCAACCTTGGAGGAATTCTGCTGTATGGCCCCCTCGACTTTAGCCGTGCGGTGTTCGGAGCCGACGCGAATTTCTCAGGCGACAATCCAGTTCCCGGCATGAAATTCGATAGCGCTCGATTTTGCGGTCCAGCGAATTTCAGTGGCCGTAGCTTTTCTCGAGCAACATCGTTTAAAGGAGCAGAATTCCTTGATCTTGCGATGTTCTATGGCTGCGGGATGCACAAGAACACGAGCTTCGTGCGGACGAAATTCGCAAACGTCCGTCGGCGCAGAGCCTCGCATAGTGCGCAAGAACGGGTTGATCACGACAGCCGCGCCGCTGAATTTGAGTCTGCCTTCAGAGTTTTGCGTGAACACGCCGTTTCAAACAGCAACCACGAGAACGAGGGAGATTTCTACGCCTTGGAGCTTGACGCCCGTGTCCAACGCAGTGACATCCCAACGTTCGAGAAACTAATCGCACGGCTCTTTGCGCTGACCTCCTCATACGGTCGAGATGCTTTGCTTCCTTGGATATGGTGGATTGCCGCCGTGAGCACGTTCACCCTGATCGCTGCAGTGCTCGTTACTTGCGCGCTTGGCGATGAGCGCCCCGCGTTTGGAAGCCTTCTCGCCACGGTGATTGGGCAGTTCGTGCCGCTCCCATCCGCATGGCAGGCCATCACCGGCGAGGGAAAAATACCAACTTGGCTCTACAAAATTCGTGAAGGGTATCCATTAGAATTCGGGCTCTTCAGCACCGCCGCTGCACTTGTCACAATTAGCCTGTTAGGGGCGTTCCTGATCACCCTTCGCCGGCGGTTCGCATTGAAATAAGCGACGCCGCCTGCTCTATTTCTATCCGCTTTCGAGTTTGTGACGTGTCCCTTGAATCGATTGGCCGGTTTGTGAATGGACCCGCCGCTCGCCAAGCGGCCGTTTCTGAGGGGACGCCTCCAGCGCGGTCGCGGTGCGGTGGGGCGAGAGGAGGTGTGGGAGGTGATGGCGGGAGTGGCGAAGTACCTGTAAGCCGTCCCCGTGTCTACCCGACCCCTATTCGGTATTCGGAGGGAACCAGAAGCGCTGCGCCGCCAATCACTTGCCAACGATAGTGCGATCAACAAGTCGATTGTGCATTTGAGCCAACATCACTGCCACCTGCACTGTCGGATCTCGCCATTCCGTCTGCTCCAACCGCTGCTGTCGAAACCAACCAATAAGGCCAGACAGTCCGTACAGAAACATGACGCTCGTGAGGAACTCCGCGAACTGTATCGACCCAACGATCGCAGCAAAGAATACGCCAACAAACAAAACGAACGGTGCCGTTACAAAAAAAAGCCTTAGGAAAAAATTCGCAAACCTTCGCCACTTGATGAACTGTCGAAAGGTAAGCATGCATATCCGAAAAGCTGAAATTTTACTCTTTACGTCTGCTGCGAACATCCTCTCAATGGAGTTTGTCCACTCAGCATTGATGTCAACGAAGTTTTTTTCGATTGAGTTCTTGAGCATGAAAAAATATACAAAACTCACTGCACCAAATATGAACAGGAAAATTGCTGGTGCAGCAAATGTCGGCCCAAGAATATCAAAATCGCAGTGATTGCTGAGGTCCGAAATGCTGCAATTTTTGGACAACATTTTGTCGCCCCAAAAAAATAGAGAGATCTCGCCTGCGAACAGACTCGAAATGGACAAAATGATCAACGCATAGCAAAAACCTACGAACTGATACTTTAGCACATTGTCGTCTTCTGAGTGCTGAGTCTTAATTTTCTGAAGCGGAATGAATGTCGAAAGTTGTGGTTTATCTCCAGTGTAAAACTGAAGCATATAGCAACCTAGAACGCTATCATAGGATACGTTCGATTTTCCTAGTATCTTAAAATATTCCTTTTGCTTTGTTCTTGATTTTGCATCTGATTCGCTCGCCTCGAATCTCTCTTCTCTCTCCAGTTTTCCATGTGCTTCGTTTTCGAAGTTATCGTCAGTCGATTTTTCTTGTTCATCGCTACTCGATGACATGGCTCTTCTCCCCCACTTCGGACAACGACGAGCGGCTTCAGCGCGCCAAACGACCTAACCAACTAGTCTTTGTTTGGGCACTCAAATGAACCGGCTCGAACAGACGTTAGTGAGCACCCTAGTTCATGCATAGCAATAATCTCGCTGGAGCGCACTCGCTACGCACGCACACCAACTAGGCGAATCTAGGTGCTCCAATTCGCTGAAAGTGAAGCGGACTTACAGCGTTTTGATCAGCGCGCGTATATGACGGGGGCCAGAAGAAAGTTCATTGCTGCCGGAGCGCGCTGCGCTCGCGACGAGCCACGCTCAATTCCATGGAGCTACATCCGCTCCGGCACCTCGATGCCGAGGAGGGTGAGGGTGGATTGGAGTTGGGTGAGCGTGAGGTGGCAGAGGGTTAGGCGGGTGGCTCGGAGGGGGGCGGTTTGTTCGCTTAGGATGTGGTGGGCGGCGTAGAAACTTGAGAAGCGTTGGGCAAGGTCGAAGGCGAAGGCGCAGAGGATGTTGGGGCTGCGTTTGGCGGTGGCGGTGGCGATTGCGGAAGGGAGGGCGTCGAGGGCTAGCATCAGATTGCGCTCTGCCGTCGAGAGCGTTCCTACAGAGTCAGCGGTTGCCCCCTCCACCATCGCTTCGCGATGGTCCCCCTCCCCCGCTGAAGCGGGGGCGGAAAAGAGCGGGCGGGACGCCCGCGCTCCCAGGACTAGTGGGCCTCCTTTGAGGCTGAGGTCTTCGGCCTTCTTGAGTAGGCTCTTTATTCTTACGGCGGCGTATTGGACGTAGGGGCCGGTTTCGCCTTCGAATTTGGTGAAGCGGGCGAGGTCGAAGACGTAGTTCGTCAGGCGGTGGTTTTGGAGGTCGGCGAATTTTATCGCGGCTAGGCCGACTTGGCGCGCGATTTCTTCGCGTTCGGCTGGCGGGTAGTCGGTCGCTAGGCCGGCTTCGTTCAGGCGGTTTAGGGCTTCTTGTTTGGCTTGTTCGATGAGGTCGAAGAGTTTGACGGTGCCGCCGACTCTTGTGCGGAAGGGTTTGCCGTCGGGGCCGTTGACGGTGCCGAAGCCGATGTGTTCGAGGGTTGCTTTGCCGCTGAGGCCCGCTTTGCGCGCGCCGCGAAAGACTTTTTCGAAGTGGTCGTGTTGGGGTTGGCCGACGACGTAGAGGATGAGGTCGGGGTCGGCCGTCTTCACGCGGTCCACGATGGTGGCGAGGTCGGTCGTCTCGTAGAGCGCGGCGCCGTCGCTCTTTTGCACGATCAGCGGGGGGAGTTCGCGTTTGTCGCCGGGTTCGGCGATGTGGATGACGAGTGCGCCTTCGGATGGTTCGGCGAGGCCGCGGGCTTTCAGGTCGTCCACCATCGGGGCGACGCGTTTGTCGACGTCGCTCTCGCCCTTCCACCAGTCGAAGTGGATGCCGAGCGCGTCGAACTCGCGACGCACGCCGGCGAACGAGACGGCGCGGAACTGTTCCCAGAGCGCGCGGTAGCCGGGGCGGCCGGCCTGAAGCTCGGCCGTCGCTTTGCGCGCTTCGTCGAGGCGCTCGGGATCGGCTTTGCAGGCGGCGCTGGCCTTGGGGTAGAGGCGCTCCAGGTCTTCCATCGTGACTGGGGGTTCGGTGTTCGGGTGTGGGCCCTTGTTGGCTTCGTCGAAGTAGATGGCGACCTTCGGGTCGTTGCCGCGTTCGTGTTTCAGTTCGGTGATCAGCTGGCCCATCTGCAGGCCCCAATCGCCGAAGTGGACGTCGCTGATCACTCTGTCCCCGATAAAGCGGTGCAGGCGCTGCAGCGCGTCGCCGATGACGAGCGAGCGCAGGTGGCCCGCGTGCATGGTCTTGGCGATGTTCGGGCCGCCGAAGTCGATGATCACGGTTTGCGGGTTGGGGGTGAGGGGGACGCCGGCGCGCGGGTCGTCGCGGAGCTTGTCGATGTGGGCGGCCAGCGCCTCGTCGGTGAGG